>JBBINW010000092.1:0-15772 GCA_037443665.1 Betaproteobacteria bacterium | reverse complement strand
CGCTGAAGCTCGCGGCCTGACAGAATACGTGTGCGTACTTATGAAATGGACCACTTAGCGAGCGACAGTTTTTCGGCTCCGAATTTCTGGCAACGAAGGACCGCTCGGGGTCGTGGGCTGCCGGCCAGCCGACGCCGGCGAGCGACTAGTCACTTCGAAGTTGCCGACGTTCGGAACGTGCCCAGGGACGCTCTCTCTGTGACTGCGGCGCGTCCTCGAACGCCCGTTGGCAAGCTTCTTCGTGAAGCGGCCACCAGCGGGCCGACGTGACGCGTCGGAAGGCTATCCCCCTTGTCGTATTACGTTTGACGTAATATCATGCGCTCATGATCCGGAGCTTTCGCTGCAAGGATACGCAGGCCTTGTTCGAAGGTGGACATCCCAAGCGCTTCCGGGCCATCGAGATGGTCGCGACCCGCAAGCTTGCGATGCTGGACGCCTCCAAGACGCTGGATTTCATGCGTTCGCCGCCAGGCAATCGGCTTGAAGCGCTCAGGGGTGATCGGGCTGGGCAGTGGAGCGTGCGCATCAACGATCAGTGGCGGCTGTGCTTCGTGTGGACCGATTTCGGTCCGTACCAGGTCGAGATCGTTGACTATCACTGAAGGAGTGTGGAGATGGGACGGGCTGTCAACCGAATGCGCGCCGTGCATCCGGGCGAAGTGTTGCGTGAAGAGTATCTGGCGCCGTTGAGTCTGAGCGTGAACGCCCTGGCCTCGGCGCTCGGAGTACCTGCCACGCGTATTCACGAGATCGTGAAGGAGCGCCGCGGCATCACTGCCGACACGGCCGAACGGTTGGCGCGCTACTTCGGGGGCGATGCCGCATCGTGGCTGGCACTGCAAGCCGACTACGACCTGAAGACCTTGGCCACACGGGACGACATTGCTCGCAAGGTATCGCCGCGCGAGGGCGCGCCGGCATAGCTCGCGACAGTCGCTGCTGAGCATGCGCGCCCCAGGCGCTTGTCGGACTCACCGCGCGCGCCCAGGATCGATAATCGGGCGGAGAGGGTTGGACGCCGATAGCCCATCCCGACGAGCGACGGCACGGCTCCTGCCGGGCGTTGACGGTAAAGCTTAGGGCGAAATAGTGAGTCGCGACAATCGCTCAAGCAATTCGATGCCAGTCCCCTTGGGGTGATTCCTGGACCGACACGTAGGCGCGTCGAAGGTCTCGTCGATGATCGCGGGAGTCGATAGACCTCGATAGATCCCGAAAGGTCAGCTTTGGCGGAATCGCCCGGAAACCCGCGCCAATGCTGGTGCCTGATAAGTTGACGGTAAAAATGACGATAAAAATCTGCGGGGCAGCGTCGAGCCCCCTACGAATCAATAGCTTAGAAGGCTCGTTGATGATTGAGTGGGAGTAGGGTCCTGACCGGGGCCGCCTGGAACTGTCGATGACCGTCGCCGCTATCCGCAATATGCAAGCCGCGGGCGCCTGCGCACCCGCAGATCCAAGGCAGGCGCTGGTGCGTCGTGTAGCTCGAAACCGGATGACCGCGGCCCGGACCGCTCCCGGTGCACCCTGCTGATGCGCCCCGCGTCGGACCTCGCGACGGTCGCGCACGTCGAAGCGCCCCTGGCCTGCGGCAACTGCGGGCAGGCGATGGCGCGTCAACGGCTGGACGGCCACTACCAGCGGCCAGTCGACCTCGACCTGTGCGAAGACTGCCACCTGGTCTGGTTCGACCTGACCGAGTCCGCACGACTCAGCGGTCCGGGGCTCCTCGCACTGATCGAGCGGATGGCTGCGGCGCAGCGTCTTGCGCATGTCCCGCTCAGACCGGACGCGGCCTGCGCGCGTTGCCATGGGCGGCTGAAGACGGTCCACAACCTGACTCGCTGGGGCGAGTCGCTGCAGCTCGAATGTCTGCAGCAACACGGGGCCTACCAGTCCTTCGCCCAGTTCATGCAGGAGAAGGGCCTGCTGCGGCCGATGTCGCACCTGGACCGCGCTCGGCTGCTCGAGCGGGAAGGCCGCGTCGACTGCGTCAACTGCGGCGCGTCCATCGGTGCGCGCGACGAGCGCTGCCCCTACTGCCAGTCGGTGCCCAGCCTCCTCGACGTGGCGCGCCTGGCGCGGGCGCTCGATCCGGAAGGCGGCCTGGCGCTGCCGCCGGTGCTGCGCGCACCGCCGCAGCAGGAGGCGATGCAGTGCGCCGCTTGCGGTGCGGCGCTGCCACCGGGGCAGACGATCGTCTGCACGCAGTGCGGCGCGACGCTGGCGATCAGCCGCCTGGCCGATGCGGCGGCGCAGGTGAAGGTGCTCGAGCCGGCGCTGCGCGCGCAGGCGCTCAAGCCCCCCGCCGAACTCGTGCGGCGTCGGCTGGCCGAGATCGAGGCCAACCTGCCGCAGCAGCGCGAATGGGTCGCGGACATGGAGGCCGACGCGCGCGGCGAGTCGGGCTCCGACGACGATCGCGCCGACTGGCGCTCGCTGTTCACCCGCGAGACGAACCCGTTGCGCGCCTTGTTGCTGGCGCTGGCGATCTGGTTCGTGTTCTGGCACTGGCGCCGCTGATCCGGCCCGGCGGCAGCCCGGCCGGTCAGACGCTCAGCGTCCGGACTCGACGGCCTGGATCGCCTGCCGCGTGGCGCGCATCGCCTCGTCCAGATGGTGCAAGGCGCGGTTGCGCAGACCGCGCGTCAGCGGATCGTCTTCTTCGCGCGTGAGGTCCCGCCGCACTTTGTGCAGCAACTCCTCGGCCGGGTGCAGGCGACCGCGGGCCAGCCTCTCGTCGGCCGCGGCGTGGTCGTGGATGTCTTTGCCGTCGTCGATGGCCGCGCGCCGGATATTGCCGATGGTGGCGTCGATTTCGTGGATCGCGACGTCCTCGTCGGCGCTGACCGCAGCGTCGCCGGGTCGGCGCTCGATCAGCCAGCGGGCCGCGCGCAGGTTGCTCAGCGCGTGCAGGTAGTAGGGGTGCTTGCCGGGCTCGTCGGCGAGCGCGGCAAGCGGCACGAGGGCGGCCAGAAGGAAGGGCGCCAGGCGCCGGGCCAGCTTGCTCATGAAGTGGGGTTCCGTGCGTGGTTCACGGTGTGGTGCTGGCCAGCCAGGCGGCGCGGCCGCAGAGCGGGCAGGGGCTGCTGTGCCCCCGCGCGACTCACTCGGCCAGCGTGCCGGTGAAGTAGTTGACGACGTCGGCCTTCAGGCTGCCGTTGGCCTGCGGCACGGCCGAGACCTGCACCTTGGCGCCGGCCTGCAACCTGGCGGTCACTGCGGCCATGCCGGCGCCGGTCGTGATGTCCTGCGGGCTGACGGTCACCATGCCGCCGCTGCGGTCGACGTGGTAGACCAGCGTGGCGGTGCCGGACGTGGTGCTGAAGTCCACGGTCACCGCGTTGGTCCCGCTCGCGGCGTCGATGGTGAAGCTGTTGCCCGTGGACGGTGTGATGCCGCTGGCCCAGGTTGCCCAGGCGCTGGCCGCGGACGAATGGCGCTTCTACGATGGTCGCGTCTGCGACCAGGACGTGCGCGTGAGCGCTCGCGACGTGCGCTGCGGCGACGTCGTGTGCCGGGTCCGCGTGGCCGAGACCCGCACCGCACGCGACGACCTGAGCAACGCGATGCTGGTGGCCATCGCCGCCAACCTGCTGCTGTTCGCCACGGCCACGGCCGTGACCGTGTTCGTGGCGACGTTGCACGGCCTGTGACCCTTGCAGCGGCTGAGCCGGCAGATGGGCGCGCGTTCGCTGAACGACCTGCGACCGCTGTCGGCGGCCGAAGTGCCGCGCGTGGCCTTGCCGGTGGTCGAGGCGCTGAACCACCTGCTCGAGCGCGTGCGGCAGAGATTGGCCGCGCAGCAGGCCTTCCTGGCCGACGCGGCGCACCAGCTGCGCACGCCGCTGGCGACACTGAAGACCGAGGCCGTACTGGCCGTGTTCCAACCTAACCCGCCGGCGCTGTCGGCCACCCTGTCGCGCATCGATGTCGGCGCCGGGCGTGCCGCGCGGCTAGCGTCGCAGCTCCTGGTCCTGGCCCGTAGCGACGCCACCGCACGCGCAGCGCTGCCTACCGAAGGGGTGAACCTGAAGCAAATCGCCCCGCAGGCCGCGGACGAATGGGTGCCGCGCGCGCTGGCCGCGGGCGTCGATGGGGTTGGGTGCCCGGCAGCGCGGCCGCCGCCGTCGCCACCTCGCAACCCGTGTATGCGCCGGCGCTGGTGGGGTTCTACGGCACCCCCGGCGCCGTCAGCTGGAGCCCGGCGGCGGGGGCGCCCCTGGTCGTCGGCTGGTACCCGCTCGCACCGGGCGAGGTCTACTGGCCAGCCTATGCGGTGTCGGTCGGCTACGTTCGGGTCCCGAATGCCGCCAGCGTGGTCGTCAGCGGCCAGATCCGTGCGCTACCCGAGCCGAATGCCCCCGCACCGGCACACCTTTACGCCAAAACCTTGTTCGCCGCCACGGCGGTCCCCGAGGAGGTCTTCCCGGGCATGCAGGCGGTGGCACCCAGTCAGGTCGCGCTGGCGCCGGCCGCCCTTGCCCAGGCGCCACTGTCGGCGCGCGACCCAAGTCGAAGGCGCGGAAGGCGCCGGCGCATGAGCGCCGGCCGGACGCCGAGTTCGGGCTCCGGGAGGAGTTCCCGATGACCCATGCAGCCGTCGTCGTGATCGGCATCCGTCGTCGCGACGCGCGGATCAGCGGCCCGCTCACCCGGGCTTCAGAAACCGCAGATAGAGCGCGCCGAACACCAGCACGATCCCCACGTTTGCCATCAGCCGTTCCCAGAACCGGTTCCTGAAGAACAGCAGGTCCACGCCGACCACGACGGCAACCATGAACACGACGTAGAGCGCGGTCGCTGCCGACTTTCCCAATTCCGTTCTCCCCAGGGCGGCTGACGCCGGTTCCGATTGCGTTCGAGTCGCACTCGATGCCTCGTGCCGCAGCCGGCGACATCCGACCCGACACAGCCGGGCACCATCGCGCCACCCTTTGCGACGGTCCGTAGACTGCGATCATCCGCCGACCGGGGGTCGAATTGACGGAGTCGACTCGCGAGGGCCTTCCAGATTCACGATGAACTTGCCCATGAGCCGCCGTCCGGACGGGTTGCGTCGGCCCGCGGGTCACGGCCACCTTCCACCGCCTAAGGCTCACAATGGGCCGACCCGAATGCAGGAGGAAGCCGCGGTGACGACTGCCAAGCGAATCAAGCACGCGCCGCGTGTTGCGCGGGCGACCCTTGATCGGCCGTCACGGCGCGAAGGAGCCTCGCTCGTCACGTCGCTGGCACGCCACCTCCAGTCCATTGCGAGCTCCGTGCTGGGAAACGTTGGCGCGGCCACCGATGTGGCCTTCACGCTGGCCCAGTCGAGGATCCACAGGCCCGGCCCAAGGGCCGCGGTGGAAAAGGCCGCAGCCCTGCTGCGCGACTTGCGCCAAGCGGCGGGGCTGACCCTGGAGGACCTGGGCCGGGCCCTCGACGTCGACGATCCCTCGTACATGGTCCTCGTGGAAGAAGGCAAGGTCGGGTTGCCGTTCGAGTTGATCCTGCGACTGACCGCGGTGCTGGGTCGAAACGACCCCGTGGGGTTCATCCTGCAGATGACGCGCGCCTACAACCCCAAGATGTGGAAGGCGCTGGAAGCGCTGGGCGTGGGTCACTTGCTGGTGCAGGCCGGGCGCGAGCGCGAGTTCGCGAACATCTATCGCAGCCACGACGCGGCGCGCGCGCTGTCGGACGCGGATTTTGCCGCGGCACTGTCGTTCGCCGATGCGGCATTTGCCGCCGCGCTGGCGTTCCACGCCCAGCGCAAGAAGGTGCCGCCCGCCGCTCGCGCCGCTCGCAGATCGCGCTAGCAGGTCGGGGCACGACGGCCGACTGGCGTTGTCTGCTCCCGGCCTGGCCCAGAACCTGCCATCCGGATTGATGATGCTGCGACTGGGAGGCCGCTGTCGGGAGTGCCATGGCCATCGCGGAGGGCCTTCCGTGGCGCGAGCCGTGAGCGGAGTGGCGTGGCGGTTCGCCGGGCCCGGCGAACCCCCGCATTGCCAGGCAGACCGCTACAAGACGACACTTCAGGCTGGGGTGGCTGACCTGGACGGTTCAGCCTCGCTTCCCGGGAGCATCAGATCATGTCCGTTACGTACATCACAACGGCGCCCGACGGCCAGGCTGTCAGCTACCGCGACCGCAAGCGCTGGGCATGGATGCTGTCGGTCGTCTGGCCGCTAATCCCTTTCGTCGGGCTGGCGGCGCACCAAGTCACTGGCCATGAGATCGCCCTCGCGATCCCGTTGCTGATCAGCTATGGCCTGATGCCGCTGCTGGACGCGATCCTCGGCGAGGACCCGAACAATCCACCCGATGCGGTGGTGCGGCAGCTCGACGCCGACCGCTACTACCGCTGGCTGACCTGGGCCACGGTGCCGCTGCACTTCGTCGCCCTGATCGGCTGCGCGTGGTGGGCTGGGACGCATGACCTGTCGTGGTGGGCGTTTCTGATACTGGCCTATATCGCCGGCACCGACTCCGGCCTGGGGTTGAACACCGCGCACGAGCTCGGTCACAAGAACACCGCGATCGAGCAGGGGCTGGCGCGGCTCGTGCTGGCAGTGCCGGCGTATGGACACTTCACGGTCGAGCACGGGCGCGGTCACCACCGCTGGGTGGCGACGCCCGAGGACCACGCCAGCTCGCGAATGGGCGAGTCGATCTACCGCTTCGCACTGCGCGAGCTGCCCGGCGGCATCCGCCGCGCGTGGGCGCTGGAGTCCCAGCGGCTGTCGGGACTCGGCTGGTCGCCCTGGAGCCTGCACAACACCATGCTGCAGTCCTACGCCATCACGGCGGTGCTGCAGGGGTCGCTGATCGCGGTGTTCGGTTGGCGGATGGTGCCGTTCCTCGCCATCCACAACGTCGTTGCCTGGTGGCAGCTGACCTCGGCCAACTACGTCGAGCACTACGGTCTGCTGCGCGAGCGCGACCCCTCCACCGGCACCGGCTATGAGTCGCCGAAGCCGCACCACTCGTGGAACACCAACCACCTGGTGACGAACCTCGCCACGTTCCACCTGCAGCGCCACAGCGACCACCACGCCTATCCGTCGCGGCGCTACCAGTGTCTGCGCCACTTCCCGGACCTGCCGCAACTGCCCAGCGGCTACTTCGGGATGTTCCCGCTGGCCTACGTGCCCTGGGCCTGGTTCCGCGTGATGGACCAACGGCTGCTGGCACTCCCGCAGGTGCGCGGCGACCTGCGACGGGTGAACATCGACCCGCAGCAGCGTGATCGATTGTGGGCGCGCTTCGGCGTGAGGACGCCGGCCGGAGAGGCCGCGAAGACGTGAACCGCGCGGGCGAGATTCACATCACACGCCCTCAATCACCGGGCCGGCTGGCCGGTTCGTCCGCGACGGGCACGGATGCCAGATCGGCGATCCACAAGCAGAGCAGGGCCACCGCGACGGCGATGGCCGCGACGGTGTACGCCAGCGGGCGGCCGTGCCACAGACCGCCGATCCACTGGTTGAACCGGGCGGCGTAGACCGCCGCCTTGCCGCCGATGCGCTCGACGTTGTAGTCGTCGAGCGGGGAGTTGCCGCTGGCCGCATCGGCGCCGGTCGGCGGCCCCGAAGAGAGGTGGATCAGGAATGCGGCGACGAGCCCGCCGATCAGGATCGCGATCCCGGCCCGGCGCAGTCGGACATGCAGCGACCCGCGCTGGCGCGCAGTTGATTCGTCGGGCGGTGTGTTCACGTTCGGAGCTATGGCGGGGCGAGCCGACTGGCAGCGTTTTGCACGCGCCGGTGGCGCGCTCGGCGCGGCGCCGCTGTCAACGGCCGCGAAGAAGGCCGGGGTCTCGTCGCGGTAGGCAAGGCCGGCTTCGGCATCGCCGCGATTTTGCTGCACCCGCGGCAACACGGTGCCAATCGTGCAACGCCTGTCGGGAACGGCTGGCCATGCCACCGGCGCTGCGCTGGGCGGGCCGTCGCCGGCCCGGTGTTGGCGGATCGGCCCTCAAGCCGTCGACAATACGGGCCATGGCCGAACCGAAGGACGATCTGCTGCAGCCCCTCGCCGCGCTGGTGGTGAAGGACCGCGTCGGCCTTGGCGGCCTCGCGACGACGCAGCAGCTCGCGGCGCTGGCGCTGGTCTGGGCGGGACTGCCCGACGCGGTCATCAGCGAGCCTGCGATCAACGCGCAGCTGAAGGTCCAGCTCGCCGGGCCCTCGGCCTGGCTGGCGACCGACCATGTCGAACTGCGTCGCTGGCTGGTCGATGCCGGCTGGCTGCAGCGCGACGGGTTCGGCCGCGAGTACCGTCGCACCCCGCGCGCCGGGCTGCGACCGGCGCAGGCGCCGTGGGCCGATGCGCTGGCCGTGGTCGACACCGTCGAGTGGGTGGCCGGACAGCGCCGCGCGCACGCGGCGGCGCGCGACGCGCGTCGCCAGGCCTGGGTCGCCTCGGAGTACGCGGCCGGCGCAGCGAAGGGCGCAGGGCGATGACGGTCGAAGCCGACGAATTCGCCATGCGCCTGGCGCTGGATCAGGCCCACAACGCGCTGCTCGTGGGAGAGGTGCCGGTCGGCGCCGTGATCATGCGCGACGGCAAGGTGCTGGCCACCGGTTACAACCGCCCGATCACCACCCACGACCCCACCGCGCACGCCGAGATCGTGGCCCTGCGTCATGCCGCCGTCCTGGCGGAGAACTACCGACTGCCCGACTGCGAGCTGTACGTGACGCTCGAGCCCTGCGCGATGTGCGCGATGGCGCTGATGCACGCTCGCTTCAAGCGCGTCGTGTTCGGCGCCGCCGACCCCAAGACCGGCGCCGCCGGCTCGGTCGTGGATCTGTTCTCCGAGGCCCGGCTGAACCACCACACCGAGCTCGTCGGCGGCGTGCTCGCGCCGGCCTGCGGCGAGCTGCTGCGCGAGTTCTTCGCCGAGCGGCGCGCGCAGCGTCGCGACGAGCGCGAGGGCGTGGGCGGTCCGATACCGGCCGGTGACGTGCTCGAACTCCCGCCCGATGCGGCACCGCCGCCGGACACACCCTGAGCTGAACGATGACCGTGCTTGAGCTCTTCAGCCCCGCGGGCGTGGTGCCGCAGGCGGCAGCCTTGCGCCTGGCCGCGCGGCGCCTGCGCGGACTGGGTTTCGACGTCCGCCTCGACGACAGCGCGCTGGCGCGTCACCAGCGCTTCGGCGGCGACGATGCGAGGCGCCTGGCGGCGCTGCACCGGGTGGCCGGCGCGGCGCCGTCGATCGCGATGGCCACGCGCGGCGGCTACGGCCTGACGCGGCTGCTCGACCGCATCGACTGGAAGCTGCTCGCACGCAGCGTCGAGGCCGGCACGCGCTGGGTCGGCTACAGCGACGTCACGACGCTGCAGATGGGGATGCTCGCGCACACCGGGAGCGCGAGCTGGGCGGGGCCGATGGCGCTGGAGGACTTCGGCCGCAGCGACGAGGCCGGCGGCGTCGACGAGGTCACGCGCGACTGCTTCTGCGAGGCGATGCGCGGCGAGCTCGAGGCGGTGGGTTTCCGCACCGACGCCGGCTTCGACGGTCTCGCGGTGCGCGGGCCGCTGTGGGGCGGCAACCTGAGCATGCTGTGCTCGCTGCTCGGAACGCCGCATTGGCCGGCGGTCAAGGGCGGGATCCTGTTCGTCGAGGACGTCAACGAGCATCCCTACCGCATCGAGCGCTGCCTGCTGCAGCTGCACCAGGCCGGCGTGCTGGAGCGCCAGAAGGCGGTGCTCCTGGGTGCCTTCAGCGCCTGGAAGCCCTCGCCGCTGGACCGCGGCTACAACCTCAAGAGCGTCGTCGCCCAGCTGCGCGGCGTCAGTGCCACGCCGATCCTCACCGGGCTGCCGTTCGGCCATGTCCAGCCCAAGGTCACCTTGCCGCTGGGCGTGCGCGTGCGGCTGCTCGTGGACGGGCGCAATGCGCTCGTCGGATGGTAGCGCCGCGCCGCCCTAGAATGCCGCCTCGCCTTCGGGTCGACCCGGCCACGAGCCGAGGTGGACTCGAAGGCAAGTCTTTGTGGTGCTGCCGCGTCGGGCGACCCTGCGACGCGCCGGTGCATTTCCTGGAGGCCGCATGCGCGGACCAAGTCGTCTTTCGTGGCGTTCGTGGCTGCGCCACCTGCTTCTCGCCGGCGTGGCGCTGCTGCTCGTGGCCTGCGACAACGACCCCTGGCCGAGCGGCGCGGCGCACTCGAACATGCTCTACACGTCGATGGTCGAGAGCACGCCCAGGCACCTCGACCCGACGGCCTCGTACTGGAGCAACGACACCGCCGTTACCTACCAAGTCTACGAGCCGCCGTACGGCTACCACTACCTGAAGCGGCCGTTCCAGCTGATCCCGAAGACCGCGGCCGAGGTCGTCAAGCCCCGCTACGTCGACAAGGACGGCCACCCGCTGCCTGACGACGCGCCGGCCGACCGCGTCGCCGAGAGCATCTACGACGTGCCGATCAAGCACGGCATCCTGTACCAGCCGCACCCCTGCTTCGCCAAGGATGCGCAGGGCAACTACCTTTACCACCACCTGGCGCCGGGCGAGCTGGGCAAGCGCCGCACGCCGCTGGACTTCGAGGTCCAGGGAACGCGTGAACTGGTGGCCGAGGACTTCGTCTATGCGCTCAAGCGCCACGCGACCACGCGCATCACGGCGCCGATCTTCAGCACCTTCGCGCAGTACTTAGTCGGCCTGCGCGACTACGGCGAGCTGATCAAGAAGGAGGACGCCAAGCTGCTGCAGGGCAGCGACCCGGCGAGCCTGGACAAGCCCTTCCTCGACTTCCGCAAGTGGCCGCTGGCCGGCGCCAGCGCCCCCGAGAAGCACCTGCTGCGCATCCGCATCATCGGAAAGTACCCGCAGTGGAAGTACTGGATGCAGATGACCTTCCTCGCGCCGATCCCGTGGGAGGCGGACGCGTTCTACAGCCAGCCCGGCATGGCCGAGCGCGGGCTGTCGCTGGACAACTGGCCGGTGGGCACCGGCCCGTTCATGATGACCCAGTACACGAAGGACCGCAGCTACACGCTCAAGCGCAACCCCAACTACCGTGGCGACCCCTATCCTTGCTCGGGCATGCCCGGCGACAGGGAGGCCGGCCTGCTCGACGACTGCGGCAAGACCATGCCCTTCATCGACGGCATCGTTTCCACCGTCGAGCGCGAGGCCGTGCCGCAGCGCGGCAAGTTCCGCCAGGGCTTCTACGATGTCGAGGTGTTCGAGCGCACCGACACCGGGATGAGCTACCTGGTCGAGATGCAGGACTCGGACGAAGTGCGCCGGCAGTACCTGGACAAGGGGTTCCGGCTCAACCGCGGCACCGACGTCAACAGCTACTACATCGGCTTCAACATGCTCGACCCGGTGATCGGCGAGGTCGGCACGCCCGAGCGGCAGGAACTCCACCGCAAGCTGCGTCAGGCGATCTCGATCGCGATCGACTGGGAGGAATACTCCAAGGTCTTCCCGAAGAAGGCCGGCGTTACCGCGATGAGCCCGCTGCCGCCGGGCATCTTCGGCTCGCGCGAAGGCACGCTGGCGGGCGTCGACCCGGTCACCCACAAGGTCGTCGACGGCCAGGTCGTGAGGCGATCGATCGCCGAGGCCAAGACGCTGATGGTCGAGGCCGGCTACCCCGACGGCCGCGACGCAAAGACCGGCCGGCCACTGGTGCTGAACTACGACTTCTACGCCATTCCCACCCCCGAACGGAAACCCGAGATCGACTGGGTGGTGCGCCAGTTTGCGAAGATCGACATCCAGCTCGAGGTGCGCGCCACCGACAACAACCAGTTCCAGGACAAAGTGCGCAAGGGCAACTACCAGATCTACTGGAGCGGCTGGAACGCCGACTACCCGGATGCCGAGAACTTCCTCTTCCTGCTGACCACCCAGGCCGGCAAGACCAAGTACGACGGCGAGAACACGTCCAACTATTCGAACTCCGACTACGACCGCCTGTTCGAGCAGATGAAGGCGCTGGAGGACGGCCCCGAGAAGCAGCAGCTGATCGACAAGATGGTGGCCATCGCGCAGCGTGACGCGCCCTGGTCGATGGGCTTCTTCCCGTATTCGTCGGCGGCGGCGCAGGAATGGGTGCACAACTTCAAGCCGGCCGTGCTGATCCGCGACCACGGCCGCTACCTGCGGCTGGACGTGCCGCAGCGCGTGGCGGCGCTGAAGGCCTGGAACCGTCCGGTGTGGTGGCCGATCGGGCTGCTGGCCGCGGTGGCGGCGCTGCTGGTGTGGCTGGCGAGGCGCAACCTGCGCCGGCGCGAGCGCACCAACGCCCGCGGCGAAGTGCTGGTGGGCTGAGCACGCGATGCTCAACTACCTGCTGCGGCGGCTAGTCTACGCGGTGCTCGTGCTGCTGGGCGTCAACCTGCTGACCTTCTTCCTTTTCTTCACCGTCAACACGCCCGACGACATGGCGCGCCTGAACCTGGGCGGCAAGCGCGTCACGCAGGAGGCGATCGAGAAGTGGAAGGTCGAGCGCGGCTACGACAAGCCGCTGTACTACAACCAAAAGGACGAGGGCCTCGCGCGTCTGACCGACACGATCTTCTGGGACCGCTCGGTGTCGCTGTTCGCGCTGCGCTTCGGCCGCGCCGACTCCGAGAGCTCGGGCGACATCGGCCACGAGGTCGGCACCCGGATGTGGGTGAGCCTGCAGCTGGCGCTGCCGCTGTTCATCCTGCAGGTCATCGCGAGCACCGGCTTCGCGCTGCTGCTGGTGATGTTCCGCAACTCGCGGCTCGACTTCTGGGGCGTCGTCAGCTGCGTGCTGATGCTGTCGATCTCCAGCCTCTTCTACATCATCGTCGGCCAGTTCCTGTTCTCGCGCGTGCTCAAGCTGGCGCCGATCTCGGGCTATGCGCCGGGCCTGGACGCGGTCAAGTTCCTGGTGCTGCCAATCGGCCTGTCGCTGATCGCGCGGCTCGGGGGCGAGGCGCGGCTGTACCGGGCGATGTTCCTGGAGGAGATCGGCAAGGACTACGTGCGCACCGCCCGCGCAAAGGGCCTGGGCGAGACCGCGGTGCTCTACCGCCACGTGCTGCGCAATGCGCTGATCCCGATCGTCACCAGCGCCGGCAGCTATCTGCCCTACGTGTTCCTGGGCAGCCTGGTCTTCGAGAGCTTTTTCGGGCTGCCGGGCCTGGGCGCCTACGTGATCGAGGCGATCAGCAAGCAGGACTTCGCGATCGTGCGCACGATGGTCTTCGTCGGCTCGCTGCTCTACATCCTGACCTATGTCTTCATCGACATCGCCTACACCTGGGTCGATCCCCGGGTTCGCCTGAGCTGAAACCGCCATGCCGAAGTTCGTGCTGTTGTGGACCGACGCCGCGGTCTGGCTGCTGATCGCCGCGCTGGCGGGCTACGTAGTGATGGTGCTGAGAAAGCCGCAGCTGGCGGCCAACTGGGGCAAGGTCTTCCGCGATGGCCCGGCGCTGGGTTCCGCGCTGGTGCTGGTGCTGTGCCTGAGCGTGACCCTGCTCGACAGCGTCCACTACCGCGTTCGGCTGCCGCCGGCGCCTGGGGTGGTGAACGCCGCGCCGGCCTACGACTCGCGCACCCGCTCGCTGCTCGACGCCGCGCTGTGGCGTCTGGTGCAGTCGCGCGAGCAGACCTACTCGCGGCCCCTCTCGTACCTCGGGTTCACGAAGGAGTCGGTCGTCGTGGCCGGCCAAGTCCGGCGCGTGGCCCCGCGCCTGAAATACGGCGGCGCGCACCTGAAGGATCCGGCAACGGAGTGGCTGCCCGATCTCGCCGCGCGCACCGGCAGTGGCCTGCTGCTCGGGGCTGGGCTGGCCGTGCTGCTCGGCGCGGCGCTGGTGGCCGCGGTGGCGCGCGGCGCCGGCGAACCGCCGGGCGCGGCCTGGACGCGCATCCGTCGGCGCGAGTCGCAGGTGCCCTGGCACGTGGCGCTGGCCACCCTGGGCGTGCTGTGCCTTCTGATCGGTCCGGCCAGCGAGCTCTCGGGCCCCTACCACCTGCTGGGCACCGACACCACCGGCAACGACGTGCTCTACCAGTCGTTGAAGAGCATCCGCACGGCTTTCGTCATCGGCAGCCTAGCGACGGTGGCCACGCTGCCGCTGGCGGTGGCCCTGGGCGTGCTGGCGGGCTACTTCAAGGGATGGGTCGACGAGGTCATCCAGTACCTCTATACCGTGCTGTCGTCGGTGCCCAACGTCCTTTTGATCGCGGCCTGCGTGCTGATGGTGCAGGTGTTCCTGGACAAGAACCCCGACCTGTTCGAGACCGGCGCCGAGCGCGCCGACGTCAAGCTCTTCCTGCTCTGCGCCGTGCTCGGCCTGACCGGCTGGGCGGGCCTGTGCCGGCTGCTGCGTGGCGAGACGATGAAGCTTCGCGAGCTCGAGTACGTGCAGGCCGCCAACGCCTTCGGTGTCAGCGACGCGCGGATCATGACGCGCCACATCTTTCCTAACGTCGCCCACCTGATGCTCATCGTCACCGTGCTCGACTTCTCGTCGCTCATCCTTTACGAGGCAGTGCTGAGCTACGTCGGCGTCGGCGTCGATCCGTCGATGAACAGCTTCGGCGGCATGATCAACCTGGCGCGCAACGAGATGAGCCGCGACCCGGTCGTCTGGTGGTCGTTCGCGGCCGCGTTCGGCTTCATGGTCACCGTGGTGCTGGCCGCCAACCTCTTCGCCGACGGCGTTCGCGACGCCTTCGACCCGCGCGCGAGATCGTTCCGCAGGCGACGCGCGACCCGGGCCGTGACACCCTAGCGAGATGGCGGGTTTAATCCATGAAGGTCACCATGCCCGAGCTTGATCGAATCACGCAATCCCCGGGGGTGATGGGAGGCCGGCCGTGCATCCGCGGGATGCGCGTCACGGTCGGCCTGCTCGTCAGGCAGATTGCGGCAGGGGCGTCCATCGACGAGTTGCTCGGCGAGTTCCCATACCTGGAACGCGAGGACGTTGTCCAAGCGCTGCGCTACGCGGCCCGGCGAACCGAAGAACGCGAACTGCCGTTGTCGGTTCCGTGAAGGTTCTGGTCGACATGAACGTCTCGCCGCTCTGCGTACTGGCGCTCCGGGCCGCGGGGCACGAGGCGGTGCATTGGGTCGACGCTGGCGCACCGGACGCATCCGACGCTGAGATCATGACGTGGGCCCGGGAACGAGGAATGGTCGTGCTGACCCAGGACCTCGACTTCGGAGATGTCCTCGGCGCAAGCAGCGCCACGGGGCCCAGCGCGATTCAACTGCGGGCAGGGCGGCTGGCCGTACGAACCGTGGTCTTGCTCGTCGCTGCGGCGCTGCGTGAGTACCAGTCGAAGCTAGAGTCTGGCGCCCTCTTGACCCTGGACGGCGCGCCCCGCCGCGTGCGCCTGCTGCCGATCAACCGGTCCAAGGCGACCGGCGTTGACGACGACTGAAAGGGCCCTGGCCCGGATTGCCAACATGCTCAATATCGACAATCTGACAGTCGAACTCGACGCCGAAGGAGGCCTGGTGTGCGCCATCGACGGCATGCGACTGGCGATCGAGCGCGGCGAGACCTTCGCCCTTGTCGGCGAGTCGGGCTGCGGCAAGAGCATGACGGCGCTGGCGCTCATGCGGCTGCTGCCCGAAAGCGGTTACGTAGCTGGCGGCGACATCCACATCGGCCAGGGCCGCGACGCGATCGACGTGCTCGGTCTGCCCGAGTCGCGGATGCGCGCGGTGCGCGGCGGGCGCATCGGCATGATCTTCCAGGAGCCGGCGACCAGCCTCAACCCGGTGATGAAGGTCGGCCAGCAGATCGTCGAGGCGATCGAGGC
>JBBINW010000091.1:0-15782 GCA_037443665.1 Betaproteobacteria bacterium | reverse complement strand
CGGCGCGTGGTCGCGCGAGCACGTGCCCCCGCCGCCGCGCTGGCTGGTCTACGCCGGCCGCGCCACCGACCCCGCCGCGCTGCGCGCGCGTGAGGCCGAGCTGACGCGCCTGAACCTGGCGTACGAGGTGCTGGATTCGCCGCCGGAGCTGGCGCCCGGCCTGGTGGTGTCGCGCCATGCGAGCCATGCCGACGCCGATGCCGCACTGGCCGCCCTGGCCGCCAGCGCGCCGCTGCGTGGTCTGAAAGTGGTGAGCCTGCCCGCGCCGGCAGCCCAGTTCTGGCTGCGCGTGGCCAGCGCCGACGCCGAACAGCAGGTACGGCTGCGTGCGCTGCCGCTGACGGCGCTGGCCGGCGGCTTCAAGCCCTGCCCGCGCCAGCCCTGAATCGACCCCCGCCGGGCGCGGCCGGTCTACCGACCGTGCGTGCCTTCCGCCTGCGCCCGCTGACGGGCGCCGGTTCTGCGCGTGCCCATCAGCGCTGCCGACGCCACGGCCACGCCCAGCACCCACAGCGGGCTCATCGCGCCGCCACCACCACCGCTCGTCGACCCGGCGCCGGTCGGCGTGACCGCGTTGACGGTGACGGCCTGGCTGCGCGCGGCCGTCGCGCCGGCGCTGTCGGTCACCGTCAGCATCACCGTGAACGTGCCGGCGGCGCTGGTGACGACGGTCGCGGTGGGGCCGGTCGTACTGCTGCTGAAGCTCGCGATGTTGCTGCCGCTGGTGATGCTCCACGCATAGCCCGCGATGGTGCGGCCGGTCGGCGCGGTCGAGCTGCCGCCATCGAAGCCGACGCTGTCGCCGACATTGACAGCGGTGGCGCTGGGGCTGATGGAGGCGGTCGGCGAAAGGGGGGTCACGGTGACGGTCTGGGTGCTGCTGGAGGACGTGCCGTAGCTGTCGGTCACCTTCAGCTGCACGGTGAAGCTGCCGCTGCGGTTGCCGGCCGTCGAGACGGTGGCGGTGGGGGCGTTCGTCGACGACGTGAACTGGGCCAGTCCCGCGCTGCTCTGGCTCGTGATCGTCCACGCGTAGCTGGAGACGGTGGCCGGGCTGGTGGCCGTCGAGCCGCTGCCGTCGAAGCTCACCGGGGTGCCCGCGGCGACCGTGGTGTGCGACGCCACGATCGACACGCTCGGACCGGTGGGCGGGTTGACGTTCACGGTCGAGCTCGCGCTGGCCGTGGCGCCGCTGCTGTCGGTGACCGTGAGCGTGATCGTGAAGCTGCCGGTGCCGCTGGTCGTGACCATCGTCGACGCCGCGTTTTTCGCCCCGCCCAAGGCCGCGATCGAACTGCCGCTGGTGATGCTCCAGGCGTACGACGCGATGCTCAGCCCGCTGGGCGCGGTGGCGTTGCCGGTGAAGACGACAGTGCTGCCGACCGTCACCGAGCCGGGCGGCGTGCTGATGCTGACGGTCGGCACGGCGATCCCGGCGGCCGCGCGCACTGCGGCTGCAGCGTCCAGCATCCCGGCGCCGCAGGTCGAGGTGGTGCAGATGCATTCGTCGGTCGTCGGGCTGCTCGCCGTCGGCACGGTGCACGTCGGCACCGTGGTCGTCGCACCGGCGCTCGTCGTCGGGAAGGTGCGCACCGTGCTCTGCAGCATCGTCTTGACCTGCGCCGGCGTCAGCGACGGGTTGGCCGACAGCATCAGCGCCGCCGTGCCGGCGACCAGGGGCGTCGAGAAGCTTGTACCCAGCGACGGGTTGCCGCTGTCGCTGTAGGTGTTGGTGGCCGGCGTCGTCGTGCCGCTGTTGGTCGTCGTCACGATCGGATACAGGCAGGCGCCGGTGGTGTTGACGCAGTTGCCGCCCGGCGCTGAGATCGCGACCTCCGGGCCCATGCTCGAGAAGCCGACCTTGGTGCCCACGCTGCGGATCGCGGCCACCGTGATCACGCCAGCGCAGTTGCCCGGCACGCCTACCGGCAGGCCCTCGTCGTTGCCGGCCGCGACCACCACGGTCACGCCCATGGCGACGATCTGGCTGATCACGCTCGGGTAGGCCGTTCCCGAGCAGGTGCCCGACCCGCCCAGGCTCATGTTGATGATCTTCGCCGGATGCGGGTTCGGCGGGACGCCGGGCACAGCGATGCCGGCCGCCCACTCCATGGCCGCGATGATGTCGGAGTCGCTGCCGCCGCACCTGCCCAGCACGCGCAGCGGCATCAGCATCACGTCGTGGCCGACCGAGGCCATGCCGACGGCGTTGCCGGTCTGCGCGCCGATCAGGCCGGCCGTTTGCGTGCCATGCCAGCTGCTGTTCTCCGCCGCCTGTCCGCTGCCGCATTCGTTGGCGGTGGTCCAGTCGCCGGGGTCGCTCGCGTCGCTGTCTCGGCCGTTGCCATCGTTGGCGGTCGCCGGGTCGCTGATGAAGTTCCAGCCGACGAACGGGCCGGTGAAGCCGGCGGCCTTGTCGGCGGCCGTCGGGATGAACAGCTTGTTCGCCAGGTCGGGATGGTCGGGCCGCACGCCGGTGTCGAGGTCGGCGACGACGACGCCGGCCGACCCGGTCGTCACCGCCCACGCGTCCTCGGCGTCGATCGCCGAGATGAAGGTCGAATCCGGCGGGCGCAGGTACCACTGCCCGGCGTTGACGGGGCACGAACTCGTCGTGCAGGTCACGGGCGGATTCAGGGCCGGGTAGAGCGGGTCGTTGGGCACTGCCAGCGCATGGCGCCGGTAGTCCGGCACCGCGAACTCCACGTCGGGGTCGGCCGCCAGCCGAGCGGCCAGCACCGCCGAGCTCACGCTCTTGTCGCCGCGCACGACCTGCAGGTCGGCCTGGATCGCGCGGCCGTCGGTCAGCGCCAGGCCGTGCCGGCGGGCGAGGGTGGCGGCCAGGTGCGGACCCTGCCCCGCCGCGCCGCTCGCGCGCAGCACGCGCATCAGCGTACCCAGCGCCTTGTACTTGACGATCACGCGCGCGCCGCTCGGGTCTTCCAGCGGCAAGGTCGATGAGTGCCGTGGCGGCGCGCCGGTGGCGGCGCCCGGCAGCAGGCCGAGCGCCGGCACCAGGGCGACGATGGCGAGAGTCAGCAAATGGGCGAGGCGCGATCGCATGGGCAACTCACAGGGCGGAGGAAGCGGAAGGGCGTGGCGGCAAGGTGCGGCGGCGGTCGGGCTCGACGCTGCGGGCGAATGTCGGGTCGGCCGCCAGCCGCGCCGTCGCCCGCTCGCAGGCGATCGCACCGGCGGCGTCCAGCTCCAGCGCGAACATTCGCGGCGTGATCGGCAGCAGGTGGGTCACCGGCAGGCCCGCGCGCTGCGCGATCGCGGCCGAAAGTGCCTGCACCGTGGGCCAGTCGGCTGCGGTCGTCAGCACCAGGGCGCATGGGGTGGCGGGTTCGATGGTGGCGCCGCCGGCCGCGCTGCAGGCGCCCAGCGCCAGCGCCAGCGCCGCCGGCAGCGATGCGACGGCGAGGTGCCTTCCCGACGCCGGTGCGGGCTGCGGCGGCGCCGCGATCGGGTGCGAGGGCTGGGGCGGCAGCGGGCGGATCGGCACGGCTGGGAGCCTAGCCGATTGCCGTTGCTGCCGGGTTTCGAATAGCAGCCGCAACTGCCTCCAGTTGTATCGGCGACGCGGCCTCAGCGGGCCATCACCTGCACCATCTCGAGCACCTTGTTCGAGTAGCCCCACTCGTTGTCGTACCAGGCCACGACCTTGATGAAGGTCTTGTCCAGCGCGATGCCGGCGTCGGCGTCGAAGACGCTGGTCATGGGCTCGCCGCGGAAGTCGGTCGAGACGACCTTGTCCTCGGTGTAGCCGAGCACGCCCTTCATCGCACCGGTGCTCGCCGCCTTCATCGCGGCGCAGATCTCGGCGTAGCTGGCTTCCTTGACCAGCTCGCAGGTGAGGTCGATCACCGAGACGTCGCTGGTCGGAACGCGGAACGACATGCCGGTGAGCTTCTTGTTCAGCTCGGGGATCACGACGCCCACCGCCTTGGCCGCGCCGGTGGAGCTCGGGATGATGTTCTCGAGGATGCCGCGGCCGCCGCGCCAGTCCTTGTGGCTCGGGCCGTCGACCGTGCGTTGGGTCGCGGTGGTGGCGTGCACGGTGGTCATCAGCCCGCGCTTGATGCCGAAGCTGTCGTTGAGCACCTTGGCCACCGGGGCCAGGCAGTTGGTGGTGCAGCTCGCGTTGCTGATGATGGCTTGGCCGGCGTAGGTCTTGTCGTTGACGCCGTAGACGAACATCGGCGTGTCGTCCTTGCTGGGTGCGCTCTGGATCACCTTCTTCGCGCCCGCGTCGATGTGCTTCTGGCAAGTTTCCTTCGTCAGGAACAGGCCGGTCGACTCGACGACGATGTCGGCGCCGACGTCGCCCCACTTCAGCTCGGCCGGGTCCTTGACCGCGGTCAGGCGGATGCGCTTGCCGCCCACCACCAGCGTGTGGCCGTCGACCGCGATCTCGCCCTTGAAGCGGCCGTGCACGCTGTCGTACTGCAGCATGTAGGCCAGGTAGTCGGGCTCGAGCAGATCGTTGATGCCGACGATCTCGATGTTCGGGAAGTTCTGCACCGCGGCGCGGAACACCATGCGACCGATGCGGCCGAAGCCGTTGATGCCAACTTTGATGGTCATGGGGGTTTCTCCAGGATGGTTGAACGGGGACGAGGGATGGAACGGGAGGGTCGGAGATCGATCGGGGCGCCGAGCGCGCGGACGGTGGTGATTGTCCGCCCGAGCACGTTGCGCTGCCGGCGTCCCTGCGCTCGAAGCCCCCCCGGCGGATGGACGAACCGATGCCGGGCGCCGACCGCCTGGCTGACGAAGACCGTGCGCCGGCCGAACATCGGCGCCTCTTTCAGCCGCCCAGCACCTTGCGCACGGTGTCCACCAGGTTGTCCACCGTGAAGTGGAAATGCTTGAACAGCGCCGGCGCCGGCGCGCTCTCGCCGTAGGTGTCGATGCCGACCACCGCCGCGCAGCCGTACTTCCACCAGCCGTCGGTGACGCCGGCCTCGATCGCGATGCGTGGCACGCCGGCCGGCAGCACGCGGGCCTTGTAGGCCACGGGCTGGCGGTCGAACACGGTGGTGCTGGGCATGCTGACCACGCGCACCGCGATCCCCAGTTTCGCCAGCGCGGCCTGCGCGTGCAGCGCCAGCTGCACCTCGCTGCCAGTGGCAACGATCACCGCCTGCGCCTTCTTCTTCAGCCCCACCTCGGCCGGCTCGGCGAGCACGTAGGCGCCCTTGCCGATGTCGTCGAGCGCCGCCTTCGGCAGGTACGGCAGGTTCTGGCGCGACAGCAGCAGCGCGGTCGGCCGCGTGGTGTTGCCCAGCGCCATCGTCCAGGCCATCGCCGTCTCGGCGGTGTCGGCCGGGCGCCAGACGTCGAGATTCGGGATCAGGCGCAGGCTGGCCGCGTGCTCCACGCTCTGGTGGGTCGGCCCGTCCTCGCCCAGGCCGATGCTGTCGTGGGTGAACACGTGGATCACGCGCCGCTTCATCAGCGCGGCCATCCGGATCGCGTTGCGGCTGTAGTCGCTGAAGGTCAGGAAGGTGCCGCCATAGGGGATGAAGCCGCCATGCAGCGCGAGGCCGTTCATCACGGCGGCCATGCCGAACTCGCGCACGCCGTAGTTGATGTGGCGGCCGCCGTTGGGGACGCCTGAGGCATCGAAGCGCAGCGCCGGTGTCGAAGTGGTGTTGGTGAGGTTCGAGCCGGTGAGGTCGGCCGAGCCGCCCAACAGCTCGGGCAGCGCCTTCGTGAACACCTCCAGCGCGAGCTGGCTGGCCTTGCGCGAGGCCACGGTCTCGGCGCGGTCGTGCGCGTCCTTCACTTCCGAGGCCGCGATCCGCGCGAAGTCCGCCGGCAGTTCGCCGGTCATGCGGCGTGCGAGCTCGGCCGCGAGCAGCGGGTACTCGGCCTTGTAGGCGATGTAGGCGTCGGACCAGCGCGCCTGCGCCTGGGCGCCGGCGGCGCGCGCGTCCCAGGCGGCGTACGCGGCTTCGGGGATCACGAACGGCTCGAACGGCCAGTGCAGCGCCTCGCGCGTGAGCCGGATCTCGTCGGCGCCCAGCGCCTCGCCGTGGGCCTTGGCGGTGCCGGCGCGGTTGGGTGCGCCCTTGCCGATGGTCGTCTGGCAGATGACGATCGTCGGCCTCGTCGCCGACTGCCGTGCCTGCGCGATCGCGGCCTGCACCGCGGCCACGTCGTGACCGTCGATGGGGCCGATCACGTCCCAGCCGTAGCCGGCGAAGCGCAGGCCCACCTCGTCGATGTACCAGGGCTTGACCGGGCCGTCGATGCTGATGCCGTTGTCGTCGTAGAACGCGACCAGCTTGTTCAGCTTCCACGCCCCGGCGAGCGCGCAGGCCTCATGGCTGACGCCTTCCATCAGGCAGCCGTCGCCCATGAAGACCCAGGTGCGGTGATCGACCACGGTGTGGCCCGGGCGGTTGAACTCGCCCGCGAGCAGCTTCTCCGCCAGCGCCATGCCCACCGCGTTGGCCAGGCCCTGGCCGAGCGGGCCGGTGGTGGTCTCCACCCCCGGCGTGACGCCCACCTCCGGGTGGCCCGGGGTCTTGCTGTGCAGCTGGCGGAAGTTGCGCAACTCGCTCATCGGCAGGTCATAGCCGGTGAGGTGCAGCAGCGCATAGAGCAGCATCGACGCGTGGCCGTTGGACAGCACGAAGCGGTCGCGGTCGGCCCAGTGCGGGTCGGCCGGGTTGTGCTTGAGCGCGCCGCTCGACGGGCTCCACAGCGCCACGGCGATCTCGGCCATGCCCATCGGCGCGCCGGGGTGGCCGCTGTTGGCCTGTTGCACGGCGTCCATCGCGAGGGCGCGGATGGCGTTGGCCATCAGGGGGGTGTCGGAGTCGAGGGGCATCGTGGTGCGCCGGTGGGTGGTTCGAGCGGGGGGAGATATCGATTCTAGGAGCCCGGGGTGAGGCGGCGGCATCCCGCCGCGGGTCGGCATCGGCCTGCGTATCATGGCCTGCATGCAAGGCCTGCACCTCACCGCCGATCTGCGTGGCTGCGCACCGGACCAGGCGGTGATGACCGACCCGGTCGCGCTGCGCGCACATTGCCTGCACGCGGTGGTGGCCAGCGGGCTGCAGCCGGTGGGCGATGTCTTCCACCGTTTCCCGCTGCCCGCGCGGCGGGGTGATGCCATCGCCGACGACGCGGCCGCCGGCGGCGTGACGGGCGTGGTGTTGCTGGCCGAGTCGCACGTGGCGGCGCACACCTGGCCCGAGCTCGGCGCGGTGACGCTGGACGTCTATGTCTGCAACCTGCACGCCGACAACAGCCGGCGCGCGCAGGCGCTGCTCGCGGCGCTGGAAGCCGGCTTCGGCGCCGAGCACGCTGCCCACCAGCGCCTGCTGCGAGGCGGCCCGCCGGGCACTTGACCTGCATCAAGCGCGGCCGATGTCGCGCTGCCATGCTTGTCGGCATGCGTCACACCACGCTCGACGTCATCAACGACGAACATCAGGCCTTGGCCGCGATGCTGCGCTCGCTGGGCCTGCTGCTGATGCAGGCGCAGCGTGAGGGTCACGCGCCCGACTTCGGCGTCCTGCGCGCGATGCTGCTGTACATCGACGAGTTCCCCGAGCGGTTGCACCACCCGAAGGAAAGCGAGTTGCTTTTCCCCAAGGTCGCGGCCCGCTGTCCCGAGCTGGCGCCGGTGATCGAACGGCTGGACCGCGACCACGCCGCCGGAGAGCGCGCGATCCGCAACCTCGAGCATGCGCTGCTGGCGTACGAAGTGATGGGCGAACCACGCCGGGAGGCTTTCGAGAAGCAGGCCGCCACCTACACGCGCTTCTACCTCGACCACATGGCAGTGGAGGAGAGCGAAATTCTGCCCGCTGCCCGGCGCACCCTGCAGGACGCCGACTGGGCCGAGCTCGATGCCGCCTTCGGTGCCAACCTCGACCCGCTCACGGGTCACCCGGCCGGACCCGACTACGAGCCGCTGTTCCGTCGGATCGTGATGACGGCCCCGGCGCCCGTGGGGCTGGGTTCGCCGGGCGCAGATTCGCGCTGAGAAGCGGTGCCGCGACGAGGAGGTCGCGGCCAGCCGCGCGGCGGCGTCACGCCCCCTTGCGCCCCAGCCTGCGCAGCTCGAGCAGCCACTTTTCGCTGCCGGCCTCGCCCAGAGAGTCGACTTGGCCGATCAACGTCTCGCGCACCGGCGCCATGCCGACGAAGCCGAGGATGTTGCGCTCCAGGCTCTTCACGCTGTGGGCGCGGAAGTAGAAGCGGTACAGCAGCGCCGGCATGCCCATCGTGACGACGAGCCGCGCCGAGCGCCCCCCCAGCGCCTTGCGCGCGAACGGATTGCCGCCTTCGGACCTGAACGCGAAGTCGGGTCGGGCGACCTGTTCCAGGAAGCCCTTGAGCAGCGCCGGCATGTCGCCCAGCCAGAGCGGGAAGAACAGCACCAGATGCTCGGCCCACGCGATCGCCTGCTGCGCCGGCAGCAGTGCTGGCGGCAGCGGGCCGTGCTGCCACTCGGCCTGGCTGCGCAGCAGCGGAAAGTCCAGCCGCGCCACCTCGACCGAGCGCAACTCGTGCCCGCCGTCCCGGGCGCCGAGCGCATAGGCGTCGGCCAGCGCGTGGCCCAGATGCGGCTGCCCGGCGTCGGGGTGGCCCTGGATGAGAAGGATTCGGCGGGGCATGGACCTCTCTCCTGACGACGCGCTGCGAGCATCGTTGCCGCGTGGCGCCGGTCGCGGTTTGACCTGCCGCAAACGCGTCCGGGGCTCAGGACGCCAGCGCGCGCCGCGCGCGGTGCAGCCGCACGAACAGGTTGGCTTCGCTGATCGACAGCGCGCGGCAGACGTCATCAGTCTCGCCATCACCCAGCAGCCGCAACTCGACCACCTTGCGCAGCGACGCCGGCAGCGCGGCGATGCGCCCCAGTGTCTGCGCCAGCCGCTCGCGCTGTTCGGCCAATTCGTCGGGGCGCGGCTGCGGACATTCGAGCTGCATCGCCTCGCCCTCGTCGTCGCTGCCTTGGTCGAGACTGTCGTGACCGGAGCGCTCGCGCACCAGATCGACGATCTTGTGCTTGAGGATCGCGACCAGCCAGCTGCGCAGCGCCGAGCGGCCGGCAAACGACGCCCGGCCGGTGGCCACCGCCTCGAACACGTCGTGCACCAGGTCCTCGGCCAGCGCCGGGTCGAGCAAGCGACGACGCGCGTACTGCACCAGGTAGCCGCGGTGTGCCGTCATCTCGGCCCAGCTCACCGCCGGCGGCGCAGCGGGCGGGGCCGCAAGGGGCGTGGTCGGGCTGTCGGCCTGGGCGAGCGCGGTTGGCATGGCGGGCTTTCGGATTGCAGTCGATGGCTACACTGTGCAAAGCCCGCCTCGCGCCCGCCTCGCCGAAGATCACAGCCGGATCACATCGGTGTCAGAACGAGGCCCGAGGTGCCGACCACCCGCCCATGCCCAGCCACATCCTCGTTGCCGAAGACCAGGCCGACATCCGCGACCTGATCGCGCTCAACCTGCAGCAGGCCGGCTACGCGGTGACGGCGGTGGCCGACGGCCCCGCGGCGTTGGCCAGCCAGGCCGAGTGCGCCAGCGATGTGCTGATCCTCGACCTGATGATGCCGGGCCTCGATGGCCTGGACGTGTGCAAGGCGTTGCGCGCACGCGGCCGCGCGACGCCGATCCTGATGCTCACCGCGAAGAGCACCGAGCTCGACCGCGTGCTCGGCCTCGAGCTCGGTGCCGACGACTACCTCACCAAGCCGTTCTCGATGGCCGAGCTGCTGGCGCGCGTGAAGGCGCTGCTGCGGCGCGCCGAGCTGCTCCGCGCCGCGCAGTCGGCACCGGCGGCGGCGGCCGTGGTGCGCAACGGCGAACTCGAGATCGTGCCCGGCCGGCGTGAGGTGCGCGTCGGCGGACGGGCGCTGGAGTTCACGGCGCTGGAGTTCGACCTGCTGCTGCACTTCGCGACCCACCCCGGCCACGTGTTCTCGCGCGCGCAGCTGCTCGACGCGGTCTGGGGCTACTCGCACGACGGCTACGAGCACACGGTGACGACGCACATCAACCGCCTGCGGGCGAAGGTCGAGCAGGACCCGATGCAGCCACGCTTTATCCTCACCGTGCGCGGCGCCGGCTACAAGATGCGCGATGCGCCGGGCTAGCGCCGCGCGGCGCCGTCGCCCTCGCACCGGAGGCGGCCGATGACGGTGCGCCTGCGGCTGGCACTGACGATCCTGATCACCGGGCTGGCCACCGCGCTGGGCGTGATCGTCACGGTGGCGATCGCCTTCGAGCGCTTCGACCACCAGAACACCTGGCAGCAGGCGAACGCCTTCCTCGGCCGCGTGGTCGCGCTGCACGATGACCTGCTCGACCAGCACGAGCGCAATCCGGAAGAGTTCGGCCTCTTCCTGAGCAACCTGCTGCTGTACGAGCCCGACAGCCAGCTGTACCTGCTCGGCCCCGACGGCAGCGTGCTCGCCAGCACCGGGCGGGCGAAGCTGGCCGCCGGCTTCAAGGTGGCGCTGGCGCCGGTGCAGCAGGCCGCGGCGGCCGCCGCACATGGCGACCCCCGGCAGGCGGCTTACGTGATGGGCGACGACCCCGAATACATGCAAGCCGGCGCGGTGGTCGCAGCGCGGGCGTTGCGCAGGATGGTGATTCGCCCCAGCCAGTCGGCGGCCGGTTACCTCTACCTGGTGTGCCGCCGGCCGGGCCTGCCGGCGTCGCGGCTGGAGCTGCTGGCCAGCACGCTGGTCTCGCCCGCGCTGGCATCGATCCTCGCGGTGAGCATGCTCGGCACCTTGCTGGCGGCCTGGATCATCGCTGCGGTGACGCGCCCGCTGCGCGTTCTCAGCGACGACGTGGCCTGCGCCGCGCGGGCGGGCTTTGCCGGCATCGCCGACCCGCCGACGGCCCGTCCGACGGACGGTGACGACGAGTTCGCTCGCCTTCGCGGCGGCTTCCGCGCGCTGATGTCCAGGCTCCGCTCGCAATGGGACGAACTGCGCCGGCTCGACCATTTCCGCCGCGAGAGCGTGTCCAACCTGTCGCACGACCTGCGCAGCCCGCTGACCGCCACCGTGGCCTGCCTGGAGACGCTGGAGCAGCGCTGGGCGGGCCAGGGCGGCTGCGACGAGGACCGCCGGCTGGTCGAAGTGGCGCTGCGCAACACACGCAACGCGGCCGGGATGGTGCGTTCGCTGGGCGACCTGGCCTTGCTCGACGAGCCCGAATTCAAGCTCCACCCGATGCGCCTGGACCTGGCCGAGGTGCTCGACGACATCGCGCTACGCTTTGCCGAACGCGCGGCCCAGCGGGGCGTGGTGCTGCGGTTCGAGCAGCGCGGCGAGGCGCCACCGGTCGCCACGGTGGACATCGAGCTGTTCGAGCGCGCGGTGGCCAACCTGCTCGACAACGCGCTGAAGTTCACGCCCGCCGGCGCGGTCGTCACGCTGGCCGCCGAGCGGCATGCCGACCGTGTCGCGGTGAGCGTGCACGACGAGGGTGCCGGCATCGCGGCAGCCGACCTGCCGCACCTCTTCGACCGCCTCTACCAGAGCCGCGACAGCGTTGCGCCGGCGACCAGCGAAGCGGGCAAGGGGCTGGGGCTGGCCATCGTCAAGCGCATCGCCGAACTGCACCAGGGAACGGTGAACGTCAGCAGTGCGCCCGGCGCCGGCACCCTGGTGACGCTCGACCTGCCCGCCGGCTGAGGCCGGAGACCGCGCACGCGGCGCGGTCGGCTGGCGCGGGCAGGTTCACTCGTCGGCTGCCACGCCGGCGTCGTCACGGGCCCGGATCTTGGCCGCGATGTAGGCGCCATGCGACAGGTGCAGCAGGTCGGCGATGCGCCACAGCACGTGGTTCTCGTGGGCGTCGAGGTGGCCATCGGCGTAGGCGACCTGCCACATCGCACCGATCACGCGCAGCTTCTCGGCCTCGCTCAGACGCTCGTTGAGGATCGACGTGAAGCCGTGGTAATCGGTGGCCTCGCGCGCGCTGCGCTCGGCCAGTTCGAACAGCTGCCGGGCCTCGTCTTCGCCGAGGAGGAACTCGCGCCGCAGCGCCGCGAGCAAGGTCTCGCGCTCGACGGCGGCGATGTCGCCGTCGGCGCGCATCACCTCCACCAGCAGCACGGCCGTGGCCAGCCGCAGCCGGTGGAGGGCGTCGGCGGCACGCGTGTCCGGCGGGACGATCAGCGAATCGAAGAGATCTTGCAGGGTGCGCAGCATGACGGTCTCAACGGGCCACCACAGGTGGCTTGCCGGACGGCCGAGGAGTTCGGCGTGGCAGCGCCGCGGCCTCCGGCTCGCCCAGGTCCCAGTACAGCCCGGCCATCAGCGCCAGGGCCTCGCGCGCCACCGGCGCCAGCAGATGCTCGTCCGGGGCATGCTGGCTGCAGCCCGGGTAGCTGTGCGGCACCCAGACGGTGGGCAGGCCGAGGATCCCGGCGAAGACGTCGTTGGGCAGCGAGCCGCCGAGGTTGGGCAACAGCGCGGGCGGCTTGCCGGTGCTGCGCTCGATCGACGCCAGGGTGAAGCGCACCCAGGGATCGTCGGGGTCCAGCCGCGTGGCCGCCATCACCACCGGCGCGCTGACCTCGATGTCGGCGAAGCCCTGCGCGGCGAGGTGCTCGCGCAGCGCCTCGCGCAGCCGCGAGACGTCGGTGCCGACGACGAAGCGCAGGTGCAGGGCCGCCCGGGCCGTGGGCGGGATCGCGTTGACGGGGTGCTCGGGGTTGCCGGTCTTGAATGCCAGCACCTCGAGCGTGTTCCAGCCGATCACGCGCTCGGCGGGGGTCAGGCCCGGCTCGCCCCAGCCGGCGTCGATCGCCGGGTCGCCCGGGTCGCCGCCGAATTCGAGCCCGCGCAGCGCGGCGCGCACGTTGGCCGGGATCGGCGGTGGCCGCAGCGCAGCGATGCGGATGATGCCGCGGCCATCGACGAGGCTGGCGATCGCGTTCGCGAGCACCGTGCCCGGGTTGCGCAGCAGGCCACCCCAGTTGCCCGAATGATGGGCGCCGTCGCGCAGTGTCAGCGAGAGCTCGAAGTTGGCCACACCGCGCGACCCGAGGAAGACGGTGGGCCGCTCGCGCGAGATGCGCGGGCCGTCGCTGGCGATCAGCGCGTCGGCGGCCAGTTTCTCGCGCTGCGCGGCGCAGAATGTTGCCAGCCCGGGGCTGCCGGTCTCCTCGCCGGTCTCGAGCAGCCACTTGAGGTTGAAGCCGAGCCGGCCGCCGGGCCGGGCGGCGAGCACCTGCGCCAACGCCGCGAGGTTGATGCCGTGCTGGCCCTTGTTGTCGGCGGTGCCGCGGCCGTACAGGCGCTCGCCGTCCTGTGCCAGCACCCACGGGCCCTGGCCGCGGGTCCACGCCGCGTCCTGGCCGCGAATCACGTCGCCATGGCCGTAGGCCAACACCGTGGGCCGATCGTCGCCCTCGTGGCGCGTGGCCAGCAGCAGCGGGCCGCAGCCGGGCTCGGGGTTGGGGTGCACCTGCCAGTCGAAGCCCAACGCCGCCAGAGTGGGGCCGATCTCGTCGCTCAGGTAGGCCTGCAACTGCGGACCGGCGGCGCGATCCTGGCTTTCGGTGCGCAGCGCCACCCGGCGCGCCAGGTCGCGCGCGAAGGCGCCGCTGTCGAAGTGCGCCCGCGCGCCGGCCAGGGCCTGTTCGCGGCTCAAGCCTTGGCCAGCAGCGTGAAGTGTTCGACCACCGGGGGGACGGCGAAGAAGGGGCCGACGATGGCGCGCCACTGCGCGAACAGAGGACCTTCGCGGAAGGCGACCGTGTGGTCTTCCAGCGTCTCCCAGAAGATCTGCAGCACGTAGCGCTCGGCGTTCTCGATGCCGTGGTTGACCTTCGCGCCCTTGAAGCCCCGGGCCTGGCTGACGACGCTGGCGAGGCCGCGCTGGATGGCTTCCTCGAACGCGGCCTGGCGGCCGGGGGCGATGCGGATGTCGGCGATTTCGAGGATCACGGGGCGTCTCCTTCGCGAGCGTTGGGGCCGAAGTCTAGACCGGCCTCGCCGGCGCGCGCCGGCGTTGCGCGGCTCAGCCTTCCAGCGGCAGGCCGACGTAGTTCTCGGCCAGCGCCGTCTGCGCCGCCTGCGAGGCGCACAGGTACTCGAACTCGGCCTGCTGCATGCGCGCGCCGAAGCCGCCGGTCTCGGGGAAGCGGTGCATCAGCGAGGTGAACCACCACGAGAATCGCTCGGCCTTCCACACGCGCGCCAGCGCGCGCTGCGAGTAGTGGTCGATCGCGGCCGCGCTGCCGCCGTAGAACTCGGCCAGCGCGCGGGCGAGCAGGCCGACGTCGGCGGCGGCCAGGTTCAGGCCCTTGGCGCCGGTCGGCGGCACGATGTGCGCGGCGTCGCCGGCCAGGAACAGGCGGCCGAAGCGCATCGGCTCGGCGACGAAGCTTCGCAGCGGCGCGATGCTCTTCTCGATCGACGGCCCGGTGACCAGCCGCGCCGCGGCCTCGGGCGGCAGCCGGCGCTTGAGCTCGGCCCAGAAGGCGTCGTCGCTCCAGTGCTCGGCGCTGTCCTCGAGCGAGCACTGCAGGTAGTAGCGGCTGCGCGTGCGGCTGCGCATGCTGGCCAGCGTGAAGCCGCGGTCGCTGGCACCGTAGATCAGCTCGTCGCTCACCGGCGGGGTGTCGGAGAGCACGCCCAGCCAGCCGAACGGATAGACCTTTTCGAACGTCGAGACCGCGCCCGCCGGCAGCGTCGCGCGGCACACGCCGTGGAAGCCGTCGCAGCCGGCGATGAAGTCGGCGTCGAGCCGCTGCAAGCTTCCATGTTGGCGCCAGGTGACGAAGGGCCGGGCGCCGTCGAAGTCGTGTGGCTGCACGTTCTCGGCCTCGTAGGTCGTGGCCAGGCCGGCGGCGGTGCGGTGGTCCATCAGGTCGCGCGTGACCTCGGTCTGGCCATAGACCATCACCCGCTTGCCGGTCAGCGCGTGGAGGTCGATGCGCAGTCGCTGCGCGCCGAACGACATCTCGAAGCCGTCGTGGGGCAGGCCCTGCTCCTGCATCCGCTGCGAGACGCCCGCCTCGTGCAACAGATCGACCGCGACCTGCTCGAGCACGCCGGCCCGGATGCGGCCGAGCACGTACTCGGCGCTGCGCTGTTCGATCACGACGTTGGCGATGCCCGCGCGGTGCAGGAGGGCACCGAGCAACAGGCCGGCGGGGCCGGCGCCGACGATGGCGACTTGGGTGCGCATGCTGGGATCTCCGTGTCGGGTTCGGTCTGGCGAGCGTTCGATCTTGGCCCGCGCGGGCCCCGGCGGCCTTGCACACATGGGTCGATCGCTTGGACAATTCGAACATGTCCCGCGCCTTGCCCGCTCGCCTGCCCGCCTACGCGTTGTACGGCGAATCGCAGCCGGCTGCGCTGCCAGACCGACTGCACTGCGAATCGATCACCGAGCGCAGCCGGCTGCACGACTGGGAGATCCGCGCCCATCGGCACGAGGCGCTGTTCCAGTTGCTGGTGATCGAGCGTGGTGCCGCGCAGGCCTGGCTCGACGGCGCGACGTCGGCGTTGCAGGGGCCGGCGGCGGTGACCGTGCCGGCGCTGGCGGCGCACGGTTTCCGCTTCGCGCCGTCGATCCAGGGCCTGGTCTTCACGATCGCCGAGCCGCATCTGGCGGCGCTGCTGCAGCCGTTCGCCGGCCTGCTGCCGGCCGTGATGCGACTCGGCGGCGTGGCCCTGGGGCCGGGCGCGTCCGAGGTGCTGGCGGCCGCGGCGGCCTTGCGCGACGAGGTGCAGCGCGATGCGGGCTGGCGCGGCCAGCAAATCGTGGCGAAACAACTCGCATTTTGG
>JBBINW010000090.1:0-15920 GCA_037443665.1 Betaproteobacteria bacterium | reverse complement strand
ATCTTGCAAGAGACCGCAGGCCAAGCCTGCGCAGCAGGCATCCCCGGCCTTCAGGCCGGGCAGGATGTCAACACCCCGACCGACAGCCCGCACCGCGCCGTCACGGCAGTTCGTGGTACTGCGCCGCGAGGGCCTTGAAGGCCGCGGTTTCGACCTCGCGTCCGATTTCCTCGGCCAGGATCGCAGCCACCGCATCGGCCTGGCGCGCCGCTTCGGCGGCGTCCAGGAACAGCAGCCGGCAGCGGCGCGCGAGCATGTCCTCGACGTCGCGCGCCATCTCGTAGCGCGCCGCGAAGCGGACCATCGCCTCGCTCAGGCCGCCGCGCTGGGTCTCGGCGTCGCGCCACAGCCAGCGGTCGGCGCCGGGCAGCGTGCGCAGCAGCGCGGCCTCGCTCCCGTACAGGTGCTCGCCCGGCGCCTCGCCCAGCGGCCGCCCAGGCGCGGCGCCGACCAGCGGCAGCCGCGTCGTCACGCCGCCCGGGCGCTGGGGGAGCAGGCCACGCACCATCGCGCGGTCGAGCACATCCTCGGCCATCGCACGGTAGGTCGTCCACTTTCCGCCGGTGACGGTGACCAGGCCCGAGCGGCCGATGATCACCTCGTGCTCGCGCGAGATCGTCTTGGTCTGCACCGCTGCGCCGTCGTCCCCGCCACCGTCGCCTTGCGGCCGGACCAGCGGCCGCAGGCCGACCCAGACCGAGCGCACATCGGCGCGCTGCGGCGAGCGCGCGAGATAGCGGCCAGCCTCGCCGAGGATGAACGCGACCTCCTCGGCGAACGGCCGCGGCTCGAGCGCCAGGTCGTGGCGCGGCGTGTCGGTGGTGCCGAGCACGGTCTTGCCGAACCAGGGCACGGCGAAAAGAACGCGGCCGTCGGCAGTCTTCGGTATCAGCAAGGCGTGGGTGCCGGGCAGGAAGGCGCGGTCCACGACCAAGTGCACGCCCTGGCTGGGCGCGACCAGTGGCGGGCGCTCGGGCGCGCCCTCGTCGCGGTCCATCGCCCGCACCGCATCGACCCACACGCCGGTAGCGTTGACGACGCAGCCGGCGCGCAGCGCGGCGGACTCGCCGGTCTCGGTGTCCCGAACCTCGACGCCGCACACCTGTCCGGCCTCGCGCAGCAGCCCGGTGGCCTCGCAGTGGTTGACGACCAGCGCACCTCGGGACAGCGCGGTGCGGGCCAGCAGCAGCGCCAGGCGGGCGTCATCGAACTGGCCGTCCCAGTAGCGCACGCCGCCCCACAGGCCGCGCGGCTGGGCACCGGGCAGCAAGGTCAGCGTACGCCGCGTGCACAGCCATTCGGTGCCGCCCAGGCCCTGGCGGCCGGCCAGCGCGTCATAGACCTTCAGGCCGACGCCGTAGAAGCCACGCTCCCACCAGTGGTAGCCGGGCATCACGAAGGGCAGGCGCTGCGCCACGTGCGGCGCGTTAGCGAGGATCGCCGCCCGCTCGTGCAACGCCTCGCGCACGAGATGGATGTCGCCCTGCGCCAGGTAGCGCACGCCGCCATGGGCGAGCTTGGTCGCGCGCGACGAGGTGCCCTTTGCGAAGTCGTGCGCCTCGACCAGCGCCACGCGCAGGCCGCGCACCGCGGCGTCCAGCGCCACGCCCAGGCCGACGGCGCCGCCGCCGATCACGACCAGGTCCCACGGGCGCGGCTCGCGCAGCCGAGCGAGCAGGCCGGCGCGGCCGACCGGCGAGCTCATCCGCGCGCGAAATGCACCGGCAGCCCCGGCACATCCACCCTCAGCGAAAGCACGCAGCCGGCCCAGGGCTGGCGCGCCAGCTCCTCGGGCGGCCGATGGTTGCGCGCCGTGGTGATGTAGATCGTGCGCAGGTCCGTGCCGCCGAAGCAGGGCATGGTCGGGCAGCGCACCGGCAGCGGCACCTCGCGCAGCAGGCTGCCGTCGGGTGCCAGGCGCAACAGGCGCTGACCCTCGTACATCGCGACCCAGTAGGCCCCTTCGGCATCGACCGCCGCGCCGTCGGGCCGGCCGCCGTAGGCTTCCAGGGTCTGGCCGGGCTGGCGCAGCGCGAACTCGGCGAAGACGCGCCGCCGCGACAGCGAGCCGTCGCCACCATCGAAGTCGAATGCGTCGATGCGGTGGGCGGCGGTGTCGCTCCAGTACATCGTGCGTCCGTCGGGGCTGAAGGCCAGGCCGTTGCTGACCGTGACGTCGCCGGCGATGCGGTCGAGCCGGCCTGCGGCCCAGCGATACAGCGCAGCCTTGGGCGGCTGGCGCGGCTCGTAGATCGTGCCCACCCACAGGCGGCCCTGCGGGTCGGCCTTGCCGTCGTTGAACCGCTCCTGCGCCATGTCGTAGGGCGGGCCGGCGAGGCGTCGGCGCTCGCCGCTGGCGGGGTCGAAGCGGAACAGGCCATCACGCATTGCCAGCAGCAGCGCGCCACCAGGCAGCGGTGCGCAGCAGCCGGGCTCGGTGTCGAAGTCCCATTGGCGGTGCAGGCCGGCGCCGGGCACGAAACGATGCAGTGCCTTGCCGGGGATGTCGCACCAGTACAGCGCCGCCTCGTCGGGGTGCCAGAATGGCGATTCGCCGAGCAGCGCCGGCGCCACCGGCAGGGGCTCGATCAGGCGCCCGGTCACTGGTCTGCCCTGCCCGCTGCGCGCCGCGGGATGAGCGCTTCCGAAAGGCCGGGCGCGCACGGGGACCGCTTCGTGCTTCGCACTGCGGCGCGAGCCCCTTCGGTCGGCCGGGCGGGGCTCATGCAGCGGCGATCTCCAGCTTCATCCAGGCGTCGAACGTCGCGTCCGGCGCCAGGCTGCGCAGGCCGTGCGCGGCCGGGTCGGACATGTGGATCGCGTTGCTCACGTGGCTCACCGGCTCAACGCAGTAGTAGGGCCGGGTCTCAGGCGTGAAGACGACGAGGTAGGGCAGCGACGAGGTCAGTCGCAGCGAGAACCTCTCGTCGCGAATGCGGGCGGCGCCGCGCCAGCCTTCGAAGCAATGGTCGAAGGCGAGATGCGAGACGTCGCCGTCGATGCCCGGCTGCGGCACGCGGCGTGTCGGCAGGCCGCTGGCGTCGCTTTCCCAGCGGTCGGTGAGCTCGATGTGCAACCGGCTGTGCGGCCGCTTGGTGAAGTACGGATGCCAGCCCAGCCCCACCGGCTGCGGTTGCGGCGCGAGGTTCGTCAGCTCCAGGTGCAGTTGCAGCGACTCGGCGCCCAGCACCACGCGCTGGCGCAGGTCGAAGGCGAACGGCCAGCCGGCGTCGGGCGCATGTCGGTAGTGCAGCTCGGCCTCGGTGGCGCTGGCCGAAACCACGTCCCACGCGTGCTGCCAGGCCACGCCGTGCAGGGAATGCGGGCTGTCGTCGAAGTTGGGTGCCGTGGTGTGTTCCTGGCCGAGCCAGCGGAACCGCCGGTAGCCCAGGCGGTTCGAGTACGGCGCGAGCGGGTAGCACCCGGCTTGGCGCGACGAGGCCAGAGCGTCGGGCTCGGTGCTGCGCAGCAGCGGCAATTCGCCCTTCCACAGGCCGGCAATGGCGCCGCCGAGGTCGGGACGCAAGGCCAGTCGGAGGTCGCCGGCGCGCAGTTCGATGGTGCTCATGGCCCGGATGATGCCGCATCAGCCGCCGCCGGCCGCCGCGCCGCGGTCAGCCCCCCAGGCTGCCGACCCAGCCCGCGAAGGCGCCGCAGGCCAGCGCCACCACCAGCGCCAGCAGCCGCGTGGCGGCGCTGTCGCGGCTGGCCGGCGTGCCGGCGGGCAAGGCCTTGTCGCCGACGAGCATGGGCCGCACCAGGTCATTCTTCCTGCGCCATCGATAGAAGAGGATCGCGGCCACGTGCAGGCCCACCAGCGACAGCAGCAACCACTGACCCGCGCCGTGGTGCCAGTGGGTCGCCGCCAAGCCGCGCTCGTTGCTGACGAAGCGATTCAGCGGGCCGGTGGTCGCGATCTCGTCGTCGGCGACGAGCCCGGTGGCGACCTGCACCGCCAGCAGGCCGAGCAGCGCGAACACCGAGCCGCTGCCCAGCGGGTTGTGGCCGACATCGAACCGGTCGCCCGGCAGCACCTCGCCGCGCAGGTAGCGCAGCACCGCCGACGGCGCGAAGACGAAGCTCGCGAAGCGCGACCAGCGCCCGCCGACGAAGCCCCAGACCGTCCGGAACAGGAGCAGCGCCATCACGCCGAGGCCGCAACGCAAGTGCCAGACCATCGCGTTGCCGCCGATCCAGGCACTTGTTACCGCAGCGACGACGAGGGCGGCGAGCAGCCAGTGGAACAGGCGCGTGGGCAGATCCCAGACACGGACGAGGGACGGGTCGGCGGAGGTCATGGCGCAATCTTCACCCGCCCGCCGGCGCGGCGCAACGGACCGGCCAGCGCCCAAACCCGGGCGCCGAGAAGGGCCGTCCCCGCGGACGCTTCGCGCGCGGCTTGCGTACACTGCGCCGCTGGCAATCGCCCATCGAACCGGTTCGTTCGCTGCCGATTGCCCCGCCAATCCCACCCTGCCGGAGACCCACTGCATGAAGCGAGCCCTCATCGCCACCGCCGCCATCGCGGGGCTGTTGCCCACCCTGTCCGCCGTCGCCCAGTTCCAGAAGCCGCAGGACGCGGTCGAATACCGTCAATCGGTCATGACCGTGATGGGCAACCATTTCGGGCGCATCGGCGCGATGGTGCAGGGCAAGGCACCGTTCAATGCCGCCGCCGCAGCCTCCAACGCCGAGGTCGTCGCGATGATGTCCAAGCTGCCCTTCGACGCCTTCGTCGCTGGCACGGCCGGCACCGAAAAGGGCACCGCGAAGGCCAACATCTGGACCGAGCGGTCGAAGTTCGATGCCGCCGCCAAGAAGATGCAGGACGCGGTGGTCGAACTCGTCGCCGCCAGCAAGACCGGCGACGCGGAGAAGCTCAAGGCCGCATTCGGTCCCGTCGGCAAGACGTGCAAGGGCTGCCACGACGACTTCCGCAACGAGTGACGGGAGGCGGCGGCTGCCTCAGCCGCTGGCGAGCACGAAGTCGCCGCGCGACGTGGCCAGCGTGGCCACCAGCGCCGGACCGGGCGCCGCCTGAACGGCAACGCCGCGCAGGCGCAGCACGTCGCGCGCGCGATCGGGCACGCCGCTGAGCACCAGCGCGCGCAGCGTAACGCCCGACTCCGGCAGTTGCGCCGACGGGTGAGCACCGCGCCACTGGATCAGTGTCGGCAGCGCGCCGCCGCAGTCGAGCTGCCCGTCGTCGCGCACCAGGATCTCCCAAGCCAGCGGCCCGTGCGGGGTTTCGCGGCTGGCGCGCACCGGGTCGCCGGGCTTGCAACCCACCGTGATCAGGCCCCAGCGGTGCATGTCGAGCATGGTCGAGCGGGCGACGGCATGGATCAGCCGCGGTCCGGTGGCCAGGCGGGCCTGCAGCCGGGCATCGTCGAGCCCGAACCAGCGCGGCCGCGCCGGCGCAGGCGCGGCGGGGTCGATCGCGATGATCTCCAGGTACGCGTCGGGATAGGTCGCGCTGGCGATCTTCAGCAGCCGGTTGTGGGTGCCCATCAGCGCATGCCGGCCGCCCGGCGCCGGTGTCACGCCCAGCATCGACTCGCACCAGGCCACGCCCTGCTCGAGCGTGGCCGCGGCCACCACCAGATGGTCGACGAGGACGGTCACAGGGTCACCGTCCCTTCGATGCAGCTGACGACATCGCCGCCGATCCAGATCGCGTCCCCCTCCTGTTCGACATGAACCCGCCCGGCGCGCCCGAGCGCGGCGCCCTGCGCGGCGACATAGCGTGGCGGCGCCAGACCGGCGCCGATCAGCCATTGCGCCAGGCCAGCGTTGAGGCTGCCTGTGACCGGGTCTTCGAGCACGCCCAGGCCGGGCACGAAGGCGCGGACCTCAAACATCGTCTCGCCCCCTGGCGGTTGGGCGCCGACGAGGCCGAGCCTGAGTTCACCGAGCAGCGCCGCGACGGGTCGCGCCGCCAGCACCCGGGCCGCCGAGCGCAGCATCACCGCACACCAGCCGGGGCCGTTGTCCACCCACTGGTGGCCGACGATGTCGTCGCCGCCCAGGCCCAGCGCCGAAGCGATGCGCTCCAGCAGCGCCGGTTCCAGCGGCCCGCTGCGGCGCAGCGGCGGCGCCGCGAACGCCAGCCTCGCGCCCTGGCGCCGGATGCGCACCAGGCCGGCACCGCATTCCTGCACGACGACATCCGGGTCACGCGGTACGCCACCGGCCGCCAGCCAGGCCTGGCAGCTGCCCAGCGTGGGATGGCCGGCAAAGGGCAGCTCGCCGCCCGGCGTGAAGATGCGGACCCGGTAGTCGGCCTCGGCGGGGTCGCCGGGCGGCAGCAGGAAGGTCGTCTCCGACAGGTGGGTCCAGCGCGCGAAGGCGGCCATCGTCGCATCGTCCAGTCCCTGGGCCGAGTGCACCACCGCCAGCGGGTTGCCACGCAGCGGCACGGCACTGAAGACGTCGAGTTGGTGGAAGCGTCGGCTCATCGGGTCGCTGGCAGGCGGGCGCCAGGTTCGGCGGCGCGCGCAGTCTATGCGAGCCGCGCGCACCGCAGCGCTTCGCGGCGGTACCGCTTGACACACCTGAAACAAGCTGAGCCCCGGGCGACGCGACGGCTCCGGGTCCAATGCAGCGAGCTTGATGACGACCCGTTGCCGTGTCCACAGCCCTGTTCCACCGGACCCAACCGCTGCACGCCGCCGACCTGATGCGGGTCAGCGAGTTCGAGCGCGAGCACGGCACGACCCTGCGCGCTGCCGATGCCGAAGCCGGCGCGACGCGGCTGACGGCGCTCAACCCTTCGCTGATGCAGGACCTGCTGCGCTTCCAGCCGGAGCAGGGCGACGGCCTGGACCTGCTGGAAGTGCTGGCTGCCTCGCTGCGCCACGGCCGGTCGCTGCAGCTGCACCTGCAGATGGCCTATCGGGTGATCCCGCTGGCAGTCTGGCCCGAGGAGCGCGCGGTGCGCGGCCCGCTGCCGCTGGCGCAGTTGCTGGCGCTGCGACTGCCGGATCTCCGCGTGCTGCGCGTCGAGCCGGCGCCCGCGCGGGACGCAGCGAGCGAAGCCGACGTCGCGGCGGCGCCGCCGCCCCGGCTCGAGCCGCTGGCGCCGCTGCTGTGGGAGCTCGCGTTGCGCGGCTCGCGCGCCACCCTGCTGCCCGAGATCGCCGGCGTGGCCGCCTACCGCGTGGCGCCCGGCGCCGACCTGCGGCAACTCGACCTGGCCGGCTCGCTGGGCGCGGCGGTCGCGCGCCTGCGCCAGCAGGCCACGCCGCTGCGCGAAATCGCCGGCTGGCCCGGCTTCGACCGCGAACGTGCCACCCGCATGCTCAACGGGCTGTACCTGCTGGCCGCGCTGATGGTCAGCCGCTCGCATCCCCGGGCGATCGGGCGCGGCTGAGCGAAGGCGCGCCGGCGACTATCCTGCGCCGGATCGCTGCGCGGGCGCCTGCTGCCCCAGCGCCTCCCAGCGCTCCAGCGCCGCCAGCAGTTCCGTCTCGATCGCGTCGTGCCGCGCCTGCAGGCCGGCCACGCTCTGGGGCTCGCGGGTGTACAGCTCGGGGCTGGCCAGGCGATCGGCGATCTCGCGCTGCTCGGCCTCCAGCGCCTCGATGCGCGCGGGCAGGCCGTCGAGTTCGCGCTGTTCCTTGTAGCTGAGCTTGGCGCGCGCGGCGGCCGGGCGCGGCGCAGCTGCCGGTGCTCGGGCGGATGCCGACGCCGCCACCGGCGCCACGCGCGCCCGTTCGCGCTGCTGCTTCCAGTCCTCGTAGCCGCCCTCGTACTCTCGCCACAGTCCGGGCTGACCGCCGTATTCCGGGTCGCCCTCCCAGGCGATCGTGCTGGTGACCACGTTGTCGAGGAAGCGCCGGTCGTGGCTGACCAGGAACACCGTGCCGTCGTAGGTCTGCAGCAGTTCCTCGAGCAGCTCCAGTGTGTCGATGTCGAGGTCGTTGGTCGGCTCGTCGAGCACGAGCACGTTGGCCGGAAGCGCGAACAGGCGGGCCAGCAGCACGCGGTTGCGCTCGCCGCCGGAGAGCGTGCGCACCGGCGCGTTGGCGCGCTCGGGGGCGAACAGGAAGTCGCCCAGATAGCTCATCACGTGCTTGCGCGACTTGCCGACCTCGATCCACTCGCTGCCCGGGCTGATGGTGTCGGCCAGCGTCGCGTCGAGGTCGAGCGCGGCGCGCATCTGGTCGAAGTACGCCACTTGCAGCCGCGTGCCCTGGCGCACGCTGCCCGACGTGGGCTGCAACTCGCCCAGGATGAGCTTGAGCAGCGTCGTCTTGCCGCAGCCGTTGGGGCCGATCAGGCCGACCTTGTCACCGCGCAGGATCGTGGCCGAGAAGTGGTCGATCAGCACCCGGTCGCCGGCAGCCGACGGGAACCGCATCGAGACGTCCCTGAGCTCGGCGACGATCTTGCCCGGCGGCAGCCCGGCGTCGAGCTCGAGCTTGACGCGGCCGAGCTGCTCGCGCCGGGCGGCGCGCTGCTCGCGCAGCTTCAGCAGCCGCTGCACGCGGCCGACGCTGCGCGTGCGCCGCGCCTCCACGCCCTTGCGCACCCAGACCTCTTCCTGCGCGAGCAGCTTGTCGGCGCGGGCGCGCTCCAGCGCCTCGTTCTCCAGCTCGCGCGCCTGGGTCGCCTCGAAGGCGGCGAAACCGCCGGGGTAGCTGCGCAGCTGGCCGCGATCGAGCTCGACGATGCGGGTGGCCACGGCATCGATGAAGGCGCGGTCGTGCGAGACCAGCACCAGCGCTCCCTTGCGGCCGACGAGCAGCTCCTGCAGCCATTCGATGGCCGCGATGTCGAGGTGGTTGGTCGGCTCGTCGAGCAGTAACAGGTCGGGTGCGGCAACCAGGGCGCGAGCCAGCGCCACGCGCTTCCTGGTGCCGCCCGACAGCGAGTCGACCGCTGCCGCCCCGTCCAGCCGCAGCCGCTGCAACGCCTCGTCGACACGCTGCTCCCAGGTCCAGCCGTCGAGCGCCTCGATGCGCGTCTGCAGCGCGTCGAGGTCGTCGGTCTCGGCGTGCGACTCGTAGCGCCGGCGCAGCGCGCGCGCCTCGGCCACGCCTTCGGCGACGGCATCGAAGACGGTCGCGCCGCTGGCGAACACAGGCTCCTGAGGCACATAGACGCGGCGCAGGCCGGTCTGCACCTGCAGCTGGCCGTCGTCGGGCTTGTCCAGGCCGGCCAGGATCTTCAGCAGCGAGGACTTGCCGGCGCCGTTGCGCCCGATCAGCGCCAGGCGCTCGCCGGGCTCGATCGCCAGCGCGGCGCCGTCGAGCAGCGGAACATGGCCGAACGCGAGGTGCGCATCGGCAAGGGTGAGAAGGGCCATGCGCCGATTCTCCGCCGACGGCGGCGCACGCCCGTGGTCGCAACGATCGGGAGCGAGCCGGCGCCGCGCCGCGGGTCGCAGGAGCCGTCAGAACCGCCGCCGCAGCCCGGCGGTCAACGCGTTGGCGACCACGGTTGCGGTCTGGTTGCCCTCGGCGCCGGTGACGTCCCAGGCGAGCTCCGGCGCGAGTTTCGGCGCCACGTCCACGAGCAGGCCGAGACCGAAGGTGGCGTCGAACGTGCTCTTGCTGCCGTCGTCGGTGCGCGAGTGCCAGCTGTTGGCGGCGCCGGCACGCAGCAGTCCCTGCACCGAGGAGTTCACGCGCAGGTACCGAGCGCCACCGATGCCCGTGGTGTGCACGTGCAGCGCGCCGCCGGGCGGGGCGTCGATCGACGCGCGGCCGAAGTCGGTACCCCAGACCTCGATCGCGAAGACACCGAAGCGCCAGCCACCACCGAGCTTGGCGGTGGTGGCGTGCGCCGCGTCGCAGCCAGAGAAGAACCAGCAGTCGTGGTGGTACTGCACGCCACCGATCGCGCCGACCAGGAACGGATCGCTGTCGGCAGTCTGGCCCCGGGCACCGAGGGCGGCCACCGCGAGCACGCAAGCGATGAGTACACTGAAGTCGGTCTTCATGCGAGCCTGCCACCGGGCATGGCGACGGTTTGCCTCGACGCCCGGGCGGCTTCGATGCTGACGGCGCCGCTGCGGCCGGCGCTGATCTGCGTCAAGCCAGCACGCGCTCCAGCGCGTCGATGAACGCCTTCGCCACCGGGAAGCCGGTCTGCTCGGTGATCTCGGCGAAGCAGGTCGGGCTGGTGACGTTGATCTCGGTCATGGAGTCGCCGATGACGTCGATGCCCGCCAGCAGCAGCCCACGTGCGGCCAGCACCGGGCCGATGGTGCCGGCGATCTCGCGGTCGCGCGCGGACAGCGGCTGGGCCACGCCCTTGCCACCGGCAGCCAGGTTGCCGCGGATCTCGCTGCCCTGCGGGATACGCGCCAGCGAATACGGCACCGGCTCGCCGTCGATCACCAGCACGCGCTTGTCGCCCTGCACGATCTCGGGCAGGTACTTCTGCACCATCAGCGTCTGCGTGCCACCGCGGTTGAGCGTCTCGGCGATGCTGCCCAGGTTCAGGCCGTCGGGCCCGACACGGAAAATGCCCATCCCGCCCATGCCGTCCAGCGGCTTGAGGATGATGTCCCGGTGCTCGGCGTGAAAGCGCTTGACGTCGGCCTCGCTGCGCGTGACCAGGGTCGGCGGGATGAATTGCGGGAACTCCAGGATCGAGAGCTTCTCGGGGTGGTCGCGCAGCGCCGCCGGCTTGTTGAACACGCGCGCGCCTTCGCGCTCGGCCTGGCCCAGCAGGTGGGTGGCGTAGAAGTACTCGCTGTCGAAGGGCGGGTCCTTGCGCATCAGCACCGCGCTGGCTTCGCACAGCGCCTGCGGCCGCGGCGCTCCGGCGCGGAACCAGTCGGTGGCGTCGCCGGTGAGCTCGATCTCGCACGCCAGCGCGGTCACCGGCTCGCCGCGCTGCCAGCGCAGGTCCTGTGGCCCGCAGGCCAGCAGCCTGTGCCCGCGCGACGCCGCCTCGCGCATCATCGCGAAGGTCGAGTCCTTGTAGGTCTTGAACGACACCAGCGGGTCGGTCACGAAGAGCAGGTTCACGGCGGGTGTCTCCAGGGGCGGGCCGCCACTGTGGCACAAGGCGCACGGACGCGCTTTCTCGGCAGCCGCGGGCCTTCAGGCCTGGCCGCCGCGTGACGATGATGTGACAATAGGGTTTACACCAGCATGTGCCGCCTCGCCGCCTACCTTGGAGAGCCGCTCTTCCTCGAGGAGTTGATCGCCAAGCCGCGCCATTCGCTGATGCGCCAGTCGCTGCGCGCCGACCAGGCCAAGATGCAGACCCACGGCGACGGCTTCGGCATCGCCTGGTACGGCGAGCGCGCCGAGCCCGGCATCTATCGCGACGCCACGCCGGCCTGGAGCGACGACAACCTGCTGGCGCTATCGCAGACGCTGCGCTCGCGGCTGTTCTTCGCCCACGTGCGCGCGGCCACGTTCGGCGCCAGCTCGCGCCAGAACTGTCACCCCTTCCGCCACGGACGGCACCTGTTCATGCACAACGGCCAGATCGGCGGCTACGCGCAGATCCGCCGGGTGCTCGAGTCGCGCCTGGCGGACGACCTTTACGCAGCGCGCCGTGGAACCACCGATTCCGAGTTGCTGTTCCTGCTGGCGATGGCGCGCGTGCGCGACGGGATGGCGCCGGACGGTGCGATGCTCGCCGTGCTCGACGAGACGGCAGCGCTGATGAAATCGCGCGGCATCGAGGAGCCGCTGCGCTTCGCCGCCGCGCTGACCGATGGCGAGCGCCTGTTCGCCTTCCGCATCGCCAGCGACGGCAAGCCGCCCAGCCTGTACCTGCGCCGCTGCGGCGGCGGCGTCATCGTGGCCAGCGAGCCGCTGTGCGACGACGAGCCCGACTGGCAGGCCTTGCCGGTCGGCGCGGTGGTGACGGTGGACATGGCCGAGTGCCGGATCCTCGTCGCCAGCGGCAGCGCCGAAGGCGCCACCGCGGCCGCTATGCGGCCCGCACCCGAGAGCGCCGCCGCGATCGCGGCCTGAGCGCGGTGCGGCGGCGGTACGGACCGCCGCGTTCGCCGCTCCCGGCTCCCGATGGCCCGCGTCGGCCCTCACTACAATCGCGCGCACCGATGGACCAGCAATTCGTGCTCACGCTCGCCTGCCGCGACACCAAGGGCATCGTCCACGCGGTTTCGGGCCTGCTCTACCAAGCCGGCTGCAACATCGTCGATTCGCAGCAGTTCGGCGACCTCGAAGGCGAGGACGCCACCGGCCTGTTCTTCATGCGCGTGCACTTCCATGCGCCACCGCAGCTGGCCAGCAGCAAGACGCTGGCGACGCTGTTCGAGCACACGCGCCAGCAGTTCGGCATGGACGTGCGCTTCCATGCCCTGGCGGCGCGGCCGCGGGTGCTGCTGATGGTCAGCCAGCACGGGCATTGCCTGAACGACCTGCTGTTCCGCTGGAAGAGCGGCTCGCTGGCGGTGGACATCCCGGCCATCGTCTCCAACCACCGCAGCTTCGAGGCGCTGGCAGGCAGTTACGGCATCCCGTTCCACCACCTGCCCATCGTCAAGGATGCTGCAGGCGGCGGCAGCGCCGAGGCCAAGCGCGCTCAGGAGCAGCAGGTCGAGGCGCTCATCGAGCGCGAGCGGGTCGACCTCGTGGTGCTCGCGCGCTACATGCAGATCCTCAGCCCCGAGTTCTGCCAGGGGCTGGCCGGCCGCGCGATCAACATCCACCACAGCTTCCTGCCCAGCTTCAAGGGCGCGCGGCCCTACTTCCAGGCCCATGCGCGAGGCGTCAAGCTGATCGGCGCCACGGCGCACTATGTGACCGCCGACCTCGACGAAGGCCCGATCATCGAGCAGGACGTGCAGCGCGTTGACCACACGCTGTCGGCGGAGGACTTCACCGCCGTCGGGCGCGACATCGAATGCATGGTGCTGGCGCGCGCGGTGCGTTGGCACGTCGAGCATCGGGTGCTCGTCAACGGCCACAAGTGCGTGGTCTTCCGCTGACGCGCCGTCACCGTGTCGCGCCGCAGACCCCCGCCGGCCGTGCTCGGCGGCAGCCCCGAGGACGTCGAGGCGCAGCTCTACGAGGCCCTGCAGCAGGGCGACATCGAGCGCCTGATGGCGCTGTGGGCCGATGACGAGGAGATCGTCTGCGTCCATCCCGGCGGGCCGCGGGTGCTCGGTGCCGCTGCCATTCGCGCCAGCTTCGAGGCGATCTTCGCCGGCGGCGGCATCCCGGTGCGGCGCGAGCAGGTGCACCGCCTTCAGCAACTCGGCGCGGCGCTGCATCACCTGGTGGAGCGCATCGAAGTCGCCACCGCAGGCGGCACGCAGACGGCCTGGGTGCTGGCCACCAACTTCTACGTCAAGACCGCGCAAGGCTGGCGCCTGGCTTCGCACCACGCCAGCCCGGGCGTGCCGCAGCCGCCGCCGACGGTCGACAGCGATCCGCCGGCCACGCTTCACTAGGCACGAGGGGACCCGTGACCGGATCCCGGCCGAAGTCGCCGCCCGCCCTGCCGTTCGCGGCGGGCTACCGCGCGCCGCGCTGGCTGCCGGGCGGCAACCTGCAGACGATCTGGGCCGCGACGCGTTCGCGCCCCCATCTCGGCGCGCCGCCGCGCTTCGACCGCGCGCGTTGGGACACGCCGGATGGCGACTTCATCGACGTCGATCACCTGCAGCGGCCGGCCGATGCGTCCCCCGCGGCCCATCACCTGGTGCTGTTCCACGGCCTGGAGGGCAGCAGCGCGAGCCAATACGCGCAGGCGTTCGCGAGCATCGCGCAGGCGCGCGGCTGGGCCTTCTCGGTGCCGCACTTCCGCGGCTGCTCGGGCGAGATCAACCTGGCGCCGCGGGCCTACCACTCGGGCGACTTCGAGGAGATCGGCTGGATCCTGGCGCGGCTGCGCGCGACGACCCCCGGCCCGCTGCTGGTCGTGGGCATCTCGCTGGGCGGCAACGCCCTGCTGCGCTGGGCCGAGGAGGCCGGCGAAAGCGCCGCGGCCATCGCCGCGGCCGTGGCCGCAGTGTGCGCGCCGATCGACCTGGCGGCCGCCGGGCGCGCGATCGACCGCGGTTTCAACCGCCAGGTCTATGCGCGCATGTTCCTGACCACGATGAAGCCGCGCGCAATGGCGCGGCTGCAGCGCCATCCGGGCCTGTTCGACCCAGAGCGTCTCGCGGCCGCGCGCACGCTGTACCAGTTCGACGCGGTGTTCACCGCACCGCTGCACGGCTTTCGCGACACGCCCGACTACTGGGCCCGTGCTTCGGCCAAGCCGCACCTCGCGCGCATCCGCATCCCGGCGCTGCTGCTCAACGCGCGCAACGACCCCTTCGTGCCCGCGGCCTCACTGCCCACGGCCCGCGAGGCCGGGCGCCACGTCACGCTGTGGCAGCCGGCGCAGGGCGGGCACGTCGGCTTCCCGCAGGGGCCGCTGCCCAGCCACACGCTGGCGATGCCCGAGGCCGTCGCCGATTGGCTGCAGGCCCGCGCCTGAAGGTGTAAGTTCGGCGCATGGACGCGATCGTCGAGGCCGCGCTGCGCAAGTGGCCCAAGGTGCCGCATTGCCACGGCTGGCTGGCGCTGGGCGCCCGCGGCGACTGGTACATGCGCGACGAGCGCATCCAGGCGGCCGGGCCGTTCCCGCGCGTGAAGGGCAGCCGCATCGACCACGACCGGCTGCGCGGCTTCATCGAACGCAACTACGGCTGCGACGCCGACGGCGCCTGGTTCTTCCAGAACGGGCCGCAGCGCGTCTACGTCGAGCTCGAGGCCGCGCCCTGGGTCTGGCGCGTCGGCGACGGCGCCGGCTGGCCGGTTCACAGCCACACCGGGCGCGCGGCGCGCGTGACCGGCAGCTGGCTCGACGAGCCGGGCCGGCTGTTCCTCGACACCGACATCGGCTTCGGCATCGTCCACACGCTGGACATGGGCCACGCCGCGCTGGCAGTGGAAGCCGGCCAGTGGCGGCCGCAAGCGATGGCGTTCGATCGCATGCCCGCGCAGTTCGGATACCAGCTGCGACCGGCGGCCGAGGGTGGGGAAAGCTGAGAGGGCCGGACCGCCGCACGCGCTGACCCCAAGGTCGACGCAGCAGGCGGTGCGCCGCCGACAAAGAGGCCGCCCTCGCGGCGGCCCTTCGTCACGCCGCGTCGCGGGTGGCCGCGACGCTCAGTTCGCTGCGCTGGCCGCCGAGGCTGCCGAAGCGGGCGCTGCCGGCGGGGCCGGTTCGTCGAACTTGGCGCCCCCACGGTTGGCCATGTAGACGACGGCGCGGCCGACCTCGTAGTCGGAGTATTCGCCGCCGCCCTGCGGCGTCATGTTGCCCTTGCCCTTGAGGGCCGAGGTCAGCAGCGCCTCGTAGCCCTTGGCGATGCGCGGCGCCCAGGCCGCGGCGTCGCCGAACTTGGGCGAGCCGAGGGCACCGATGGCGTGGCAGGCCGAGCACTGCCCCTGAAAGACCTGCTCGCCGGTGCGCGCCGGGCCGGGGTTGGACGCGTCGCGGATCTGCACCGACCCGACCGGCTGCAGACGTTCGGCCACGGCCTCGGGCGCGAGCGCGTCGCTGCCGGCGCTGGTGCGGTTGCCGAAATCGACGTAGTTGACGAGCAGGACGATGCCCAGGATCGGCACCAGGAAAGAAGCGACCACCGTCGCGATCAGCTGCTTGGGCGTCTTGATCGGGCCCTCGTGGGCCGCGTCTTCGTGTTCTTCGTTGGACGGCGTGGGGTCGTGCGAGTCGCTCATCGAATCCTCGGGTCCGAGCTTCCGGTCGGCGGCGGGCCCGTCGCCGGGCAAAGCCGGCCGATTATAGGGGGCGACCCCGACCCGCTCTCTCGCTGCGCCGGCGCTCCCGACCCCGGGCGCTAGAATGCGCGATTACGGTGTGCGACCGTGGTGAAGTGGATATCATGCGGCCCTCCGAAGGCTGCGTCGCAAGTTCGATTCTTGCCGGTCGCGCCAATGCCCTCGCCCTCTTCGCGGGCGGTCTGC
>JBBINW010000089.1:0-16356 GCA_037443665.1 Betaproteobacteria bacterium | reverse complement strand
TCGACGCGGCGCTGCTGCGGCTGGCGGTGGCGCTGGCGCGCGCCGCGCCTGCGGCGCCGGCCGCGTCGCGGACCGGCGCACCGGCAAGGGCGCAGGGGGTGGCTTGGCGGGCGATCAACCACGTGCGCCGGCTGCGTGGACTGATCGAGGCCCAGTACCGCCTGCAGCCGTCGCAGGCGGCATTGGCGGCGCAGCTGGGCATCACGCCGACTCAGCTCAATCGCGCCTGCCGCGAACTGCTGGGCCACCCGGCGCAGGCGGTGCTGCACGCGCGGCTCGTGCTGCAGGCGCAGCGCGAGCTGGCCTACACCGACCTGGGCATCAAGCAGATCGCCTTCGAGCTTGGCTTCTCGGATGTGACGTATTTCACGCGCTTCTTCCGCCACCGGGTTGGTCAGCCGCCGGCGGCCTGGCGCGCGGCGCAGCGCCGCGCAGGGGGTCGCATCGCGGCTCAAGTTTGAGCCCCAAGCGCCCGAAAACAGGCGTGTCGGGCGGCCAACGCGGGCTGCCGGGTTCTCACAGGAAAGCCGCATGTCCAGCACGATCGCCGTCGAGGAGTTGCGCGTCGGCATGTACATCCAGCTCGATGGTGGCTGGCTATCGCATCCGTTTCCGCTGTCCAGCTTCCGCATCGCGTCGCCGGAGCAGATCGCCACCATCCGGGGCCTAGGCCTGGCACGCGTGCGCTGGGTGCCGGAAAAGAGCGACCCGACGCCGGCGACGGCGAACGGCGCCACCCCGGCGGTGGCGGCGGGCTCGGAGGTGATCGCGGGCTTGGCCAGCAGAGAGGGCGCGGCCCCGACCGCGGAGGAGTTGGCCGCCCAGACCCGCCACGACTGGCTAGCGGCCCAGCGCGAGGCGGCCCAGCGTTGCGAGCGCCAGCATGCCGAAGCCGCCAAGGCCTGGCGCGAGGCCCACGACGCCGTCACCGGCAGCCCGCAGCTGGCCGGCCGCACGACCGAGGCGCTGGCCCAGGCGATTCTGGACAAGATGCTGGGCCCGGAAGACATCGCGATCCGCCTGGTCGCCGGTGGCGCCGACCGTGCCGCCTCGCACGCACTCAACGTGGCAGTGATCTCGCTGCTCATCGGCCGCACGCTGGGCCTGGCCGCCGACGAGATGCTCGATCTCGGCGTCGGCGCGCTGAGCCACGACGTCGGCAAGATCGACGTCGCCGACCGCTTTCGCCACGCCGAGGACGGCTTCTCGGCGGCCGAACTCAACGCCTACCGCGACCACGTCGCCAAGGGCGTGCTGCTCGGCCAGCGCATGGCGCTGAAGGCCGGCGCGCTGGCAGTGCTGGCGCAGCACCACGAGCACGCCGACGGCAGCGGCTTCCCGCAGCGCCTGCACGCCGACCGCATGACGATGGGCGCGCGCATCGTGGCCATCGTCAACCGCTACGACAACCTGTGCAATCCGGGCACCCGGCTGCCGGCGCTGACGCCGCACGAGGCGGTGGCAATGCTGTTTGCGCAGGGCCGCGCACGTTTCGACGCCACGGTGCTCAGCACCTTCATCCGCATGATGGGCGTCTATCCGGCGGGCTCGCTGGTGCAGCTCACCGACGAGCGCTTCGCGATGGTCGTGGGCGTCAATTCGAGCCGGCCGCTGAAGCCGCGCGTGCTCGTGGCCGAAGCGGTCTGCGGACGCAGCGGACGCAGTGCCGCGGACTCGCATGCCGAGCTGATCGACCTCGAGCAGGCTGGCGGACTCGGCATCCGGCGCAGCCTGGCCGCGGCCAGGCTGCCGGCGACGGTGCTGCAGGCGCTCGACCCGCGGCCGCGCGTGCAGTACTACTTCGAGCCCGTCGCCCGCGAGCAACCGGCCGAGGAGCTGGCCGCGTGAATCGCGACCCGATCCCGGCGGCGATCGCGGCTGCGACCGGCGCCGAGGTAGGGGCGCAGGCGGCGGCCTGGGCCGCGCTGCTGGCCGGCATGCCGCACCCGGCCTGGGTGGTGGCGCTGGCGGACGGCCGTGTGACCGCCGCCAACCCGGCGGCGGCGGCGCTCTTCGGCCGTCCGGTGCAGGCCCTGCTCGGCGAGTCCGCTGAGCAACTGGCCGCTTCACCCGAGGACCTGCTGTGGTGGGAGGCCGCGGTGTCCGGCGGCGCCGAGACGCTGAACTCCGAGACCCTGGTCACGGCCGCGGACGGCCGGCTGCTGCGCGTCAGCCGCAGCATCGGCCTGCTGGCCACGCCCTGCGACCGGGCCACGCACGCGCTGGTCGTGCTCTGCGACCGCAGCGCCGAGCAGCGTGCCGAGGAGGAGCGCGAGGCGCTGCTGGCCGAGCTGCAGGCCACGCTCGAGGCCACCGCCGATGGCATCCTCGTCACCGACCTGGGCGGGCGCGTCCGCGCCTTCAACCAGCGCTTCGCCGAGATCTGGGGCCTGCCGCCGGACCTGCTGCGCCAGCGCGACGATGCCGCCGTGCAGGCCTGGATGGCACGCAGCGTCAGCGACGCCGGCGAGGGCCCGGGCTACGAGCGCCGGCTGCAGGCGCTGATGCAGGCCACACTGGTCTCGGCCAGCGACCGGCTCGAGCTCCACTCGGGCCAGATCGTCGAGCGCGTCACCCGCCCGCTGCACCACGGCGGTCGGCCGCAGGGGCGGGTGTGGTCGTTTCGCGACCTCACCGAGCGCATCGCGGCCGAGGAGAAGGTCGAGGCCCTGTCCTGGCAGGACACGCTGACCGGGCTGCCCAACCGCCGGCGCCTGGCCGAGCACGTCGGCACCGCGGCCACCACCGCGCGCAACACCGGTGGCTCGTTCGCGTTGCTGGTGGTCGGCCTGGATCGCTTCCGCCAGATCAACGACAGCCTCGGCCACGACATCGGCGACCGCGTGCTGCTCGACGTGGCGCGCCGCATCCAGGGCTGCCTGCGCCACGACGACGTGCTGGCACGGCTGGGCGGCGACCAGTTCGCGGTGCTCGTCCATCCGGCCGACGGCGCCGCCGCCGAGGCCACCGCGCGCCGCGTGCTCAATGTCGTCGCCCAGCCCTGCAGCCTGGAAGGCGCGCAGTTCACGATCACCTGCAGCGTCGGCATCGCGCTGGCGCCCTCGCACGGCAACCGCATCGACGACCTGGCGCGCCACGCCGAGGGTGCGATGCGCGCCGTCAAGGCCGCCGGCCGGGCGAACTTCCGCACGCACCAAGCGCGCGCCGAAGGCGACCGCCGCCTGCACATGAAGCTCGACCACGCGATGCGCCAGGCGCTGGTCAGCGGCCGCTTCAGGCTGCATTACCAGCCGCAGGTGGACATGGGCGACGGCAGCGTGCTCGGCGCCGAAGCGCTGCTGCGCTGGCGAGACCCGGAGCTCGGCGACGTCTCGCCGGCGCGCTTCATCCCGGTGGCCGAGGACAGCGGCTTCATCGTCGCCATCGGCGACTGGGTGCTCAGCCAAGCCGTGCGCCAGGCGGCGCTGTGGCACCAGAAGGGGCATTCGCTGCCGATTGCGATCAACGTCTCGGCGCTGCAGTTCCAGCAGGCCGGCTTCGTCGATCGCGTGGCCAGCGTGCTCGCGGTCAGCGGCCTGCCGGCGCGTCTGCTGGAGCTGGAGCTGACCGAGTCGATCCTGGTCCACGACGCCGACGAGGCGCTGCACCGACTGCACGCGCTGGCGCGGCTGGGCGTGCGCCTGTCGATCGACGACTTCGGCACCGGCTACTCGAGCTTGGCGTACCTGAAGCGCTTCCCGATCGGCAAGCTCAAGATCGACCGCAGTTTCGTTCGGGGTCTGCCCGGCGACGACAGCGACGCCGGCATCGTGCGGGCGATCCTGCAGATGGCGCGCGCCCTGGGCATGAAGGTGATCGCCGAGGGCGTGGAGACCGAGGCCCAGCGCGAGTTCCTGCAGCTCGCCGGCTGCGACGAGTTCCAGGGCTTCCTGTTCGCGCCGGCGCTGGACAGCCTGAGCTTCGAAGCCCGACTGGGCCCGCCCAAGGTCGCCGCGCCGAAGGCCAAGCCGCACATCCGGCTGGTCGGAGGCTGAGCGAAGCGCACCGGCCCTCGCAGGGTCGGTCGCGCTGGCGCGAGGGGCACAATGACGTGTTGCACGACCGGGTGCGAAGCAGGGTGGACCATGCTCTACAAGTTCAAGACCTCCATCAGCGGGGACGTCATCATGCTCGGCCCGCAGGGCGACCAGATGCTGCGCCTGCTCGGCCGCGAACCGGCGCCGCAGGGGATCATCGAGCCGCAGGCGATGCCGCAGGCCATAGCGGCGTTGGAGGCCGCGATCGCGTCGGAGGCCGTCGAGGGACCGGTGCCCGACGACGAAGCCGCCGACGCCCAGCCGGTCGGCCTGCGCCAGCGGCTGTGGCCGATGGTGGACATGCTGCGGCGCGCGCAGGCCGCCGATGCACCGGTGGTCTGGGGCGTCTAGCGCCCGACGAGACGGCAGGGCCCGAGGCCGCCGGCCACGGCAGACGAACGAGGACGATCGACCATGAAGCTCTGGAGCGACAGCTGGACCAACGGGGACCGGATCCCGGCGCGTTACGCCGCGGGCAAGCCCGACGGTGCCGGCGGCGCGACCTTCAGCGACAACCTCAACCCGCACCTGGCCTGGACCGAGGTGCCGGCGGCGGCGAAGTCGATGGTGCTGATCTGCCACGACTTCGACGTGCCCGGCGTCGCCGACGACGTCAACCAACCGGGCCGCGAGATCGCCGCCGAGCTGCCGCGGGTGGACTTCTTCCACTGGGTGCTGGTCGACCTGCCGCCCCTGCCGACGGTGATCCACGAGGGCGAGTACAGCCGCGGCTTCGTGCCGCGCGGCAAGCCGGGCCCGGCGGCGGGTGGGCGGGCGCGCCACGGCCTGAACGACTACACCGGGTGGTTCGCGGCCAACCCGCAGATGGCCGGTAACTACTTCGGCTACGACGGACCGTTCCCGCCGTTCAACGACTCTCTGGTCCACCACTACGTCTTCACGCTGTACGCGGTGGCGCTGGCGCGGCTGCCGGTCGAGGGCCATTTCACCGGCGTCCAGGTGCGCGAGAAGCTTGCCGGACACGTGCTGGCGGCGGCCACGTTCTCGGGCACCTACACGCTCAACCAGCGCCTGCTCGCCGCAGGCATCTGAGGCGACAACCCGCCACGCTTGGCCCCGGACCCCGATGCCGATCGCCGAGCCCGCCCGCATCTTCGCGCTGCGCCACGGCCAGACGGCGTGGAACGCCGAGCAGCGCATCCAGGGCCAGCTCGACGTGCCACTCGACGGCGTCGGCCGGTGGCAGGCCGAGCGGCTGGCACAGGCCCTGGCCGAAGAGGACTTCGCCGCCATCTACAGCAGCGATCTGGAGCGGGCGCGCGCCACGGCGCAGGCTCTGGCGAGGCAGGTCGGCGGCACGGTGCGGCTCGACACCGCGCTGCGCGAGCGCGGTTTCGGCCATCTCGAGGGCCACACCTGGACCGAGATCGAGCAGCGCTGGCCCGAGGATTCGCTGCGCTGGCGCCGGCGCGAGCCCGACTTCGCTCCAGGTGGCGGCGAGACGCTGCGAGACTTCTACGCCCGCAGCGTGGCGGCGGTGCTGCGGCTGGCATCCGCGCATCCCGGCCAGACCATCGCCGTGGTCGCGCACGGCGGCGTGCTCGATTGCCTGTACCGCGCGGCGCTGGGCATCGACCTGCAGGAGCCGCGCACCTGGCAGCTCGGCAATGCGGCGATCAACCGCCTGCTGTGGACGCCCGAGCAACTGGCGGTGATCGGCTGGCACGACATCGGCCACCTCGAGGGCGCGCTGCCCGGCTGAGCGGCGGCGCGGGCGGCTACGCCGCGAAGAGATCGTCGGCCGGCCGCGCCGGCGCCGCCAGGCCGAGGTGGCGCCAGGCCGCCGCGGTGGCCATGCGGCCGCGCGGCGTGCGTTGCAGGTAACCCTGCTGGATCAGGTAGGGCTCGATCACGTCCTCGATCGTTCCCGGCTCCTCGCCGATCGCCGCGGCCACGTTGTCCAGCCCCACCGGGCCACCGTCGAAGCGGTGGATCACGGCCTCGAGCAGCTTGCGGTCCATCACGTCCAGGCCGTGGGGATCGACGTCCAGCATCTTCAGCGCCAGGTCGGCCAGCGCGGCGTCGATGCAGCCATCGCCCTTGACCTGGGCGTAGTCGCGCACCCGGCGCAGGAGCCGGTTGGCGATGCGCGGCGTGCCGCGCGAGCGGCGCGCGATCTCCAGAGCGCCGGCGCTGTCGGTGGGCACGTTCAACAGCCCCGCCGAGCGGGTGACGATGCGCGTGAGCTCCTCGGGCGAATAGAACTCGAGTCGCGCGACGATGCCGAAGCGGTCTCGCAGCGGGTTCGTGAGCATGCCCGCGCGCGTCGTCGCGCCGACCAGCGTGAACGGCTGCAGGTCGAGCTTGATGCTGCGGGCGGCCGGACCCTCGCCGATCATGATGTCGATCTGGTAGTCCTCCAGCGCCGGGTAGAGGATCTCCTCGACCACGGGGCTCAGGCGGTGGATCTCGTCGATGAAGAGCACGTCGTTCTTCTCGAGGTTGGTGAGGATCGCCGCGAGGTCCTTGGGCTTCTCGAGCACCGGGCCCGAGGTCTGGCGCAGGTTGACGCCCAGCTCGTGGGCCACGATGTGTGCCAGCGTCGTCTTTCCCAGTCCCGGCGGGCCGAACAGCAGCACGTGGTCCAGCGCCTCGGCGCGGCCGCGCGCGGCGTGGATGAAGATCTCCAACTGCTCGCGCGCCTTGGTCTGGCCGACGTATTCGGCCAGACCCTTCGGGCGCAGTGCGCGCTCGATGGCTTCCTCGTTGGGCGACGCGGGCGCCGCACTGAGCACCCGCGCGATGCCCGGTGGGGCGGCCGCGGAAGGGCCGAAATCGTCGGTCTTGATGGCCATCGGCAGATTATGACGAGCGGCTAGACTCGGCACCGTGATCGTCTGGCGCCGTCAACTCCGTCCGCTCGCCTGGTTCGCGCTGGTCGCGACGCTGGCGCTGGCGCTGCTGCCGACGCTCTCGCATGCGCTGGCCTTGGCGCGTGCTGGCAGCACGTGGTCCGAGGTCTGCACGCCGCAGGGGCCCCGGCTGGTCGCGCTCGATGCGGCAAGCGAGCCTCGGCATCGTGTGCCGGCGCCGACTGCCGGGGGTCTCGGGCATTGCCCCTTGTGCGCGCTGGCCGGGACGACGCTGGCGCCACCGCCGGCGCCGCAGCGGTTCGCCCTGGCCTGCGCAGCGTTCTCGCCGGCGGGGGTGCCCGCTTCGCGGATCCCGATCAGGCTGCTGACCTGGCGCGGTGCCCAGCCGCGCGCGCCGCCGCCGGCGGCCTGATCGCACGCTGCGTGCGACGACGGGGCCGCCGAACCAAGGGGCCGACCCGGGCGTCCGCGACCTGCGTGCACGCCATGAGCCACGACTTGCACACGGTCGATCGCCAAGGAACAGCCATGAATCTCACATATCGCACTTTCGTCGCCGGCGCCGCGACCCTCGTCAGCATCCTCGCCACGCCCGTCCATGCGCAGCAGGCGCCCAGGGTCGAAGCCGCCTGGGCCCGCCCCACCGTGCAGGGGCAATCCGACGGTGGCGGCTTTCTGACCATCGTGGGCGGCAGCGCGCCCGATCGCCTGGTCGGCGCCAGCGCCGAGGTGGCCAAGGAAGTGCAGCTGCACACGATGACGATGGAAGGCAACGTGATGCACATGAAAGCGATCCCTGCCATCGACGTGCCTGCCGGCAAGAAGGTGGAGCTCAAGCCTGGCGGCTACCACGTGATGTTCATGGGCCTGAAGGAGCCGCTTAAGGTGGGGGCGCATTTGCCGCTCACGCTGCGCTTCGAGAAGGCCGGCGACGTCAAGGTCGAGATGCAAGTGGAGACGCAGGCCATGCCGGCGGGCCAGCCGATGCCGATGAAGATGAAGTGACTCTGCTGCGCCGGACAGGACGCGCCGGCTCGGCGCGTTGGCGGAGAAGGTCGAGATCAGCGCCATGCGTTCAGCGATTGAGCGCCTTCAGCGCCAGCTTGATGCCTTCGCTGACCCCGATGCCGGCGGGAAGCGCCTTGAGCGCGGCCAGGGCCTCGCGCTCGCTGTAGCCGAGTGCCTGCAAGGCCTGGGCGATGTCTTCCTGGGCGTCGTCGAGGGCACCGGCCGACGGCACGGCGAGGTCGGCGCCGAGCTTGCCCTTGAGTTCGAGCAAGAGCCGCTCGGCCGTCTTCTTGCCGATGCCGGGCACCTTGACAAGCCGGGCCGCGTCCTGCCGCGTCACTGCCTGCGCGAGTTCGGCCACGCTCAGGCCCGAGAGAATGGCCAGCGCGGTGCGCGGGCCCACGCCGCTGATCTTGACCAACTCGGCGAAGGTCGCGCGCTCGGCGGCAGTGAAAAAGCCAAACAGCGTCTGCGCGTCCTCGCGCACGATGAACTGGGTCAGCAGCACGACCTTCTCGCCGAGTGCCGGCAGGTTGTAGAAGGTGCTCATGGGCACGCTGACCTCATAGCCCACGCCGTGCACGTCGAGCAGCACGGTCGGCGGCGACTTCTCCGCCAGCAGGCCGCTCAGGCGCCCGATCATCGCCGCACGGACCGCGGCGGCCGGGCACGACCGTAGGCGGACAATGTCGGCAGGGCGCTGCGGCAGGCAAGATCGGGCACGGTCGAAGACAAGGAGTTCGCGATGAAGAGGCGTCATGTTACGGCAGCGATGGTGGCGGGCGGCCTGGCGGGCGTCGGCGCCTTCTCGCGTGCGGCCACCAGCGAGAGCGATGCCGCCGCGGGCGTGCGCGCGGCGCTGCAGCGCGGTGCGCTGGCAGCGGTAGCGGCCCTGGGTCGGACCGATGGCTTCCTCGGCAACCCGCAGGTGCGCATTCCGTTGCCCCGCCCGCTGGAGGGCGCCGCGCGGCTGCTCAAGGCCATCGGCCAGGGGCGCAAGGTCGATGACCTGGTGACGGCGATGAACCGGGCCGCGGAGCTGGCCGTGCCCGAGGCACGCAGCCTGTTCGTCAGCACCGTCAAGGCGATCAGCGTCGAGGATGCGCTCAGGCTGGTGCGCGGCGGTGCCACCGCGGTGACCGACTTCTTCGCCTCCAAGACGCGCGCGCCGCTGGGCGAGCGTTTCCTGCCGATCGTCACGCGCGCCACCGAAAGGGTGCAGCTGGCCGATCGCTACAACGCGGTGGCGGCCAGGGCCGGCTCGGTCGGGCTGCTCAAGGGCGATGACACCAACATTCAGAGATACGTCACGGCGCGTGCGCTGGATGGCCTGTTCTTCATGATGGCCGAGGAGGAGAAGAAGATCCGTGCCGACCCCGTCGGCACCGGCAGCAGCCTGCTGCGCAAGGTATTCGGCGGCTGACGGGCCGGCCTTCGGCAGGCACCCGGAAGTCCGCAGGGACTTCCTCGGTCCAGGCTCAGCCCTCGCGGGCGAGTTCGAACAGCAGGGCCGCCGGCAGTGACTCGATGATCGCGTCACGGCCGACGCTGGCGAACTGGTGCTCGCCGGCATTGAGCACCTCGAAGGCCCTGCCCTCCTCGGCGATCTGGACGAAGGCCAGGCCCGGGGCTTCGGCCAGCCACTCGCCGCGCAGGCGCTCGAAGCGTTCGCCGCCCAGCGCCGCCTCGTAGACCACGGCGTGGGGCAGGCCGCCGGCACGGAGCTCCTGCGCCTGCTCGACGGACGCCACGAAGTCGATCATCAGACCCATCGGTCTGAGCGCTTCGCGCACGACATTGCGCACCTCGCGCCGCGCCGCCAGAACCAGCAGGTGGCGGCCGGCCAGCGGCTGCGAGTTGACGGCCAGCGGCTCGGACTCTGCGTCCCCGGCAGCCAGCAGGGTCGGTGCCACGGTGTCCGGAAACTCGAGCGCGAGCTCGGTCTTGCCCGACAGATCACGGCGCCGCAGGAACAGGCCGAGCACGCCGGCCGTACGCTGCAGCAGGCGCCAGGACACCGTGTTCAAGGTCGAGTCCTCGGCCGCCAGCGCCACCGCACCGTCGGGTTCGACCTCGTCGGGCGGCCGGTGCGCAAAGGCGACGAAGAGCTGCGCGTGCGCGGGCCAGTTCTTGACTTCCAGCGTCAGGTCGATGCGCGAGACCGCGTGCTCGAAGCTCCAGTCCAGCGTTGTCTGCAGCATGGAAAACAGCAGCGTGGCATCGCTCGCGACCGAGGCGGGCGTGAACAGCTGGCGAACCTCGATGCCGCGGGCGGCCATCTCGCCCCGGCGCTGGCGCAGGGCCTCGCGGAACAAGGCATTCAGGTCCAGCCGCTCGCGCGCGAGATGGACGTGGCCGCTGCCCAGTCGCACGACCTGTTGCCCCATGATGCCGGCGCGGCGGGCGCGTTCGATCTCCTCGCGCAAGGCGCGCAGGCTGTCGCGGCCGATGCGGCCGGTGGCTGCCAAGCCGGCCACACGTTCCAGCGCCGACGACAGGGTGCTCGCCACCTCACTGCCGAGTTGGGCGATCAGGGCTTGGGTATCGAGCGGCTCGGCGCCCGCGCCCGCGGTCGGGCCGGCTGCTTCCGCCACCTGCTGCGGCTCGAGGGCGAGATCTGACAGATTCATGGTGTGCTTTGCTTTCCTGTGCCCGGCATGCGGGGCACGCCCGGCTCGGCGCATGACGCTGCGGGCAAGCAGCCAGCCGGCGGCGATGGCGCCTGCTCTCGGATCGAAGGTTGAGGGCAGAGCGCCCGATTTGCCACCCCGCGACCGCGGGGTCGTCGGCAGCGGCGCCGCCGAAGTCATCCCGGCGGGCCGATCACCCTCAGCGCCCGCAGGCGGTCACGCTCCAGGGCATCGACCCCGATCTCGGCCAGGACCTCGTCGGTGTGCTGGCCAAGCAGCGGCGGCGGGCGGCGCACCCGAACCGGGGTGGCCGAGAGCTTGATCGGGCTGGCGACGAGTTCGAGCGCATCGTTGTGCGGGTGCGGCACGGCGATGGCCATCTGGCGAGCGCGGACCTGCGGGTCGGCAAAGACCTCGGCCAGATCGTTGATTGGGCCGCACGGCACCGTGGCGGCGTCGAATGCGGCCAGCCAGTCCGCGCGCTTGCGTGCGAGCAGCTTTTCGGCCAGCAGTGGAATCAGCCGATCGCGATGGCGCACGCGGTCGGCATTGCGAACGAATCGCTTGTCCTGGGCCAACTCCGGGGCTCCGATGACCGCGCACAGGCGTTCGAACTGGCCGTCGTTGCCGACGGCGAGGATGAGGTGGCCGTCGGCGACGGCGAAAACCTGGTACGGCACGATGTTCTGGTGCGCGTTGCCGGCGCGGCGCGGCGCCTGCCGCGTGACGAGGTAGTTGGCGCCGAGGTTGGCGAGCATCGCCACCTGGGTGTCGAGCAGGGCCATGTCGATCGCCTGGCCCTGGCCGGTGCTGTCGCGGTGGCGCAGTGCGGCCAGGACCGCGACGGTGGCATACATCCCGGTGAACAGGTCGGCCACCGCGACACCGACCTTCTGTGGGCCGCCGCCGGGCAGGTCGTCGCGCTCGCCGGTGACGCTCATCAAGCCGCCCAGGCCCTGGATCGCGTAGTCGTAACCGGCGCGGTCGCGATAGGGGCCGGTCTGCCCGTACCCGGTGATTGAACAGTAGACCAGGCCGGGATAGCGCCGGCGCATCGCTTGGGCATCGAGACCGTAGCGTGCCATGTCGCCGACCTTGAAGTTCTCCACCAGCACGTCGCAGGTGGCGGCCAGGCGCAGGATCAGCGCCTGGCCCTCGGGCCGGGCGATGTCGATGGCCACCGAGCGCTTGTTGCGGTTGGCGCCCAGGAAGTACGCGGCCTCCGCGGTGTCGTTGCCGGCACGGTCCTTCAGGAAGGGCGGGCCCCAGCCGCGGGTGTCGTCGCCGCCAGGGTGCTTGCTGGAGGCCGGGCGCTCGACCTTGATCACCTCCGCGCCGAGGTCGGCCAGGGTCTGCGTGCACCAGGGCCCCGCGAGCACGCGCGACAAATCGAGCACGCGCACGCCGGCCAATGCCTGCGGCAGCGGTAGTGTCGCAGGAGCGGTGTCTTCGGCCATCGAGCCGATTCTCCCGGAACCTCGGCGGGATAATGCCGGTATGACTTTTCCCGGCCGCCGCGGTCTGCTGGTGATGGCGGCCTGCGCATCGATGCTGGCCTGCGCGCCGACGCTGGACTGGAGAGACGTGCGTCCGGCCGGCAGCGACCTCGTGATGCAGTTTCCGTGTCGGCCCGAGGCCCACGAGCGGAAGGTTGTCCTCGCGGGTAGCGTCGTTCGCCTGGCGCTGTATGCCTGCAACGCCGGCAGCCAGACCTGGGCACTGAGCGTCGCCGACGTGGCCGCACCGGCGCTCGTCGAGAAGGCACTCGCCGAGATGCGCCAAGCCACCGCTGCCAACCTCCGCGCCAACGAAGGTCGGACCCTGCCGCTGCGGGTGCCGGGGGCAACGCCGGCCGGGGGTACCGGGCGCTTGCTGCTGTCGGGGCATCGGCCCGACGGTCGGGGGGTTGAACTGCAACTGGCACTGTTTGCGCATGGCACCCATGTCTTCCAGGCCACGGTACTGGGCGAGCGGTTGTCGCCCGAGGACGCGGAGGACTTCGTCTCGTCCGTCCGGTTCGAGCGTTGAGCCCGCGGTGGCGCGCCTGCGGCGCAGAGGCCCGAATGCCGCCCGGCCAACGCGCAGGTCTTCATAATCCACGCTGTCCAGCGTCATGGCTTCCATCCTGCTCGTCGCCCACGCCCCTCTGGCCACCGCGCTCAAGGCCCTGGCCGGGCACGCCTATGCGGAGTGCAGTCCCGACGTCACGGCGGTGGACGTGCCACCCAGCGCCAGCCTGGAGGAGGCCGCCGATCTCGTGTCGAAGGCGCTGGTCGCGATCGCCAGCGGCGAGACGCTGGTCCTCACCGACGCGTTCGGTGCCACGCCGTGCAATGCCGCGATGGGCGTGGTGGACGGCCAACGGTCTCGCGTCGTCGCCGGTGTGAACGTGCCCATGCTCTGGCGCGCGCTTTGCTATGCCGGCCTGCCGCTGGCCGATCTCGTTGCCCGGGCGGTGGATGGAGGTCGCGCAGGCATCATGCAGGTGGCGGCGCCGCGCCGCCAGGACCAGCCCAACCGGCCGCTCATCGATGATTCAGACTCGAATTCAGATCAGTAACAAGCTCGGCCTGCACGCGCGTGCCTCGGCCAAGCTGACGAAGCTGGCCGGAAGTTTCAGCAGCGAGATCCATCTGAGCCGCAACGGGCGACGCGTCAACGCCAAGAGCATCATGGGTGTGATGATGCTCGCCGCAGGCCTTGGCAGCGAGGTCGAGATCGAGACCGACGGCGAAGACGAGCAGCAGGCGATGGATGCGCTGCGCGGTCTGATCGACGCCAAGTTCGGCGAAGGCGAATAGCGGCGCCGCGCCGCCGTATGAAGGCGATAGCGGCGCCGCGCCGCTGCATGAAGGCACGTCGCAGGCGGGCCAGGCTGCGCTGCGCTACATTGGGTTCATGAGTATCCAGGTCTTCGGGATGCCGGTGTCGCGCGGCGTGGCCATCGGGCGCGCGGTGCTGGTGGCGTCCAGCCGTGTCGATGTGGCGCATTACTTCGTAGGCGCGGAACGCATCGACGACGAGGTCCTGCGCCTGCGGCAAGCGCGCGATGTGGTCGCACGCGAGCTCGAGTCGCTCAAGCGTGAACTGCCGCTGGAAGCCCCGCACGAACTGGCGGCCGTGCTCGACGTTCACCTGATGCTGTTGCACGACGAGGCGCTGATCGCGGCCAGCGAGACTTGGATGCGCGAGCGCCACTACAACGCCGAGTGGGCGCTGTCGGCGCAGTTCGAGGTGCTGGCCCGCCAGTTCGACGAGATGGAGGATCTGTATCTGCGCGAGCGCAAGGCGGACGTGGAGCAGGTGGTCGAGCGGCTGCTGCGCGAGCTGGCCGGGACGGCGAACGGGTTGCCTGTATCGGCCGTACGTGGTCCGATCGCGGCGCGCGACTTCGCGGGCGAGGATCCACTGGTGCTGGTCGCCAGCGACGTCGCACCGGCGGACATGATGCAGTTCAAGCGCAGCGTGTTCACCGGGTTCGTCACCGACGTGGGCGGGCGCACCTCGCACACGGCGATCGTCGCGCGCAGCATGGACATCCCGGCGGTCGTCGGGGCGCGCGAGGCCAGCCGCCTGATCCGGCAGGACGACTGGCTCGTCATCGATGGCGATGCCGGGGTCGTGATCGTCAATCCCTCCTCGATCGTGCTCGAGGAATACCGGTTCCGGCAGCGGCAGAGCGAACTCGAGCGCGCCCGCCTGGACCGGCTGCGTCACACGCCGGCGGTGACGCTGGACGGCGAGGCAGTGGAATTGCTCGCGAACATCGAACTCCCCGGTGATGCGGTGGGCGCGGTCGAGGCCGGTGCCGTCGGGGTGGGCCTGTTCCGGAGCGAGTTCCTGTTCATGAACCGCGATGGCGACCTGCCGGGCGAGGAGGAGCAGTTCGAGGCCTACAGAGACGCGGTCGTGGCGCTCCAGGGGTTGCCGGTGACGATCCGCACCGTGGACATCGGCGCTGACAAGCCGCTGGAGCGCATATCGCAGCAGGACCTTCGCCACGAACATGGGCTGAACCCGGCATTGGGCCTGCGTGCGATCCGCTGGAGCCTGGCCGAGCCAGGCATGTTCCGCCAGCAGTTGCGTGCGATCCTGCGCGCCAGTGCCTATGGCAAGGTCCGGATCCTCATTCCCATGGTCGCCCAACTGGGCGAAGTCAAGCTCATTTTCGACGCGCTGGCGCGCGCACGCCAGCAACTCGACGATGCAGGGCGGGCTTTCGGCCGCGTCGAGGTTGGCGCCATGGTGGAGGTGCCCGCCGCCGCGATGCTGATCGAGCGCTTTCTGCGCCACTTCGACTTTGTCTCGATCGGCACCAACGACCTGATCCAGTACACCCTGGCGATCGACCGCGCCGACGAAGCCGTGGCGCACCTGTACGACCCATGGCATCCGGCGGTCCTGCAGTTGTTGCACCGCACGATCTCGTGTGCCAATGCGGTCGGCCGCGGGGTCAGCGTGTGCGGAGAGATGGCCGGCGACACGGCCTTCACCGAGTTGCTGCTGGCGATGGGATTGCGCAGCTTCTCGATGCACCCGGCCCGGATCGCCGCGGTAAAGCAGCGCGTGCTGCGCGCGGACACCCGCAAGCTGGCGGCGCAATTGCCGATGGTGCTGGACGCAGACAACCCGGCGGAAGCGATGCGGCTGGCGCTGCCCGAGCGGCAGGCGCATTGAGCCTGCCTGGAGCGGCGGCGATGCTCGTCGCCGACGGGTGCTTGCGCGCCATGGCGCGATCGCGCTATACTGATCGGCTCCGCTGGGCGGGTCGCGGCTTCTGGCTATTGCCGGGGCTGCGGCAGGCGAAGTGGAGAGAGTCCGAGTGCTTGACAGTGATTTAAAAATCATGCAAGAATCGCGGTCTTCGCTGATCACAGGTCGGCAGTGCTGCAAAGCAAGCTCTTTAACAACATACAGCCGATAAGCGTGGGCGTTTGAAGGCGAGTGCCAGGGAACTGCGAGCAATCGCGAAACCCAGGTCTCAGGACCTTAAACGCTCATGGATATTTGAAGTGAAGTTCACTTCGATTCCTAAGAGCAAATCAAGATCGAACTGAAGAGTTTGATCCTGGCTCAGATTGAACGCTGGCGGCATGCCTTACACATGCAAGTCGAACGGCAGCACGGGGGCAACCCTGGTGGCGAGTGGCGAACGGGTGAGTAATACATCGGAACGTACCCAGTTGTGGGGGACAACCAGTCGAAAGACTGGCTAATACCGCATACGACCTACGGGTGAAAGCGGGGGATCGCAAGACCTCGCGCTATTGGAGCGGCCGATGTCCGATTAGGTAGTTGGTAGGGTAAAGGCCTACCAAGCCGACGATCTGTAGCTGGTCTGAGAGGACGACCAGCCACACTGGGACTGAGACACGGCCCAGACTCCTACGGGAGGCAGCAGTGGGGAATTTTGGACAATGGGCGCAAGCCTGATCCAGCCATGCCGCGTGCGGGAAGAAGGCCTTCGGGTTGTAAACCGCTTTTGGCAGGAACGAAACAGTACGGGCTAATACTTCGTACGAATGACGGTACCTGCAGAATAAGCACCGGCTAACTACGTGCCAGCAGCCGCGGTAATACGTAGGGTGCAAGCGTTAATCGGAATTACTGGGCGTAAAGCGTGCGCAGGCGGTCTTGCAAGACAGATGTGAAATCCCCGGGCTCAACCTGGGAACTGCATTTGTGACTGCAAGGCTGGAGTGCGGCAGAGGGGGATGGAATTCCGCGTGTAGCAGTGAAATGCGTAGATATGCGGAGGAACACCGATGGCGAAGGCAATCCCCTGGGCCTGTACTGACGCTCATGCACGAAAGCGTGGGGAGCAAACAGGATTAGATACCCTGGTAG
>JBBINW010000088.1:0-16504 GCA_037443665.1 Betaproteobacteria bacterium | reverse complement strand
CCACGCCACCTGTCGTCAGGGACCCGCCCTCCCCGCGTCGTCAGATCGAACCGGCTGCTGGCTTCACGCCTGCGCGTGATGGCCGTCGGAGTCGCCGAGGAGATCGTAGCGTTCGCCTCTCAGCAACGCCAGCGGCGACCTCCAGTAGACGGCAATGTTATGGAACGGGTCGGTCAGAATCTTCACCGCCCAGGCCAAGCCCCATATCGGGCCACGCAAGAAGAACAGATGCACGGTGCGGAACAGCACGCCGCCCAGGCCGAGCGCCAGCCAAAGCAGGCCCAGGTCGTGAATGATGCCGCGCCAGCCGGTGGCCGGTGCAATCAGGCCGAACAGGCTCGGGTTGATGATCAGAAGCACTGGTAGCGACAGCCAGACGATGATCAGGATGCCCTTGCGGCGCATGTTGTACCCGATCTTGATCGACTCCTTGTGGGCGTAGCTGGCGTTGTTGATGCGATCGAAGCCGCGCGGCTCGAAGAAGATGTGGCCTGACTGACGCGTCACCATGCCGACGAGCCAGCCCACCAGACCCGCCTTGGCCGGGTCAACGAACAGCAGCGCGTAGGCGACAACGAAACTGATCGCGCTGACCAGGTGCAGCGTCTGGTTGATGCGGCACTGGTGGTAATAGCGATGGTCATCCCATCGCAGGGTCTCGACCTTCTGCATGAATTCAGTCACGATGCGCTCCTCTTGTCAGTTGCGTGACGCGAGCGTGACCACGCTCGATGAAGGAGCGAAGTCCGATCGATGTCGAATCGGTTGCCGTCCCGCCAACTTTGATCTATGGCAAATCGCGGATCGCAAGCTCTGGCCCATCACGCGCGATGTCACCCAGACATGACCAGGGCGGCCGTTGTCGCAGGCCAATGACTGCGCTGCGATCAAGGGCCGATGGGCTGAGCGGCAATGCGCGGCCCCTTTGCGCGATCGTCATTGGAGTGAACCCGTGAGGTTGGGCAGGCAGGGATCGTTGGACTGATTCGCTGGCTGGGTCTTCGGAAGGATTAGGCTCAGGCCATCACGAGGTTCCTACCGTCGCCACTCGGCGCAGTTCAAGCTGAAGCTACGTGAGGAGATCTGCTCCGGCGCGCTCGGCCGCCGCGATGCCCAGCAGAAGTACAGCCTGTCGGCCAATCTCGTCCAGCTCTGACTGACGCAGTACGACCGTGGCGAGCTCGACGGCGAAGAAGTCGAGGCGACCGTGCTCGCCGACTACGAGGCCAAGATCGCGGCGCTTGAGCTCAAGGTTGGGCAACTGACCATGGAGCCGACGGCGGAGAGCGGAAGACCCGGCTCTGCAGCAGAAACGAATTCAACCTGCTTTACGAGTTCGGCACGATTCTCGGCCTAGGTCCTTGGATGGCTAATTTTGATTACGCGAGGCCGCGGCGTGCAACCCTGTCATCGGCAGGCAATATCGCGCGACGACTATTTCGCGACCGCCAGACAACGGAGATGAGCGTGATCGATATACCCCGCCGCGCGCTTCAGGGATTCCTGGCGCTGTCCTTGATTCTTTTGGCTTGGGTCCTGCCCGGCATTTGCCGCGCCGACAGCGCGCGCCAGCATGGCGATGCGAGCCCGATCCACCATGTCTTCGTCATCGTGCTCGAGAACGAGGGCTACGACACGACGTTCGGTCCCACTTCGGCGGCACCGTATCTCGCGCAGACGCTGCCCCAGCAGGGCGTTCTGCTGCGGCAGTATTACGGGACCGGGCATGTGAGCCTGGACAACTACATCGCGATGATCAGCGGCCAGGCGGCAACACTCCAGACCCGCAACGATTGCACCGTTTATCAGGATTTCGTCCAGACCGGCCTCACGGCGGACGGCCAGGCGATCGGTAGCGGCTGTGTCTATCCCGCGTCGATCAAGACGCTGCCCGACCAGCTGGCCGCAAAGGGCCGGACCTGGCGCGCGTACATGGAGGACATGGGGAACGATCCGGCGCGGGAGTCAGCTACCTGCGGGCATCCGGCGCTGAACGCGCGGGACCTGACGCAATCGGCGGAGGCGCCTTCGGCCGCGGTTCCGCGGGGCGACATGTACGCGGCCCGTCATGACCCGTTTGTCTACTTCCACTCAATCATCGACTCCCCAGTCTGCCAGACGAATGTCGTGAGCCTGCAGGGGCTGGCGGCGGATCTGGCGCAGGCGTCGAAGACGCCGAATTTCGTGTTCATCACGCCGAACCTGTGCAACGATGGTCACGACGCTCCGTGCAAGAACGGTCAGCCCGGCGGCCTCGCCTCGGCGAACGCGTTCCTGCAGAAGTGGGTGCCGCTAATCCTCGCCTCGCCGGCCTATCAGCGCGACGGCCTGCTCGTGATCACCTTCGACGAGGGTGGGCTGAGCGTGAGCGTGAACGCGCAGGGTGGCTACGTGATCTCGGCAGCGGGACAGTTCTGCTGCAACGAGCTGCCGGGCCCGAACCTCGGGTCGTTCCCGCAGGCTACGGCGCTCGGACCGTACACGCTCAGCTACCAGAGCTACGGTGGCGACCGGACCGGCGCGCTGCTGCTGTCGCCCTTCCTGCAGCCGGGCACAGTCTCGGACACGCCGTTCAATCACTACTCGCTGCTCAAGAGCCTCGAGGACATCTTCGACACCGACCAGTACCTGGGTTACGCAGGCCAACCGGGGCTCGTCGGCTTCTTCGGCTGCACGACATCCGGCCTGCCGGTGGCGTACCGACAGGAGTCCTTCTTCGGTGGGTGCAGCGCGCGCTGAGTGACTGTGCGCCTGACGAAGTCGGCCCGCACGCCTCGCCTGGCGCCGCCGGAGCCGACATGCTGGGCCTCAGCACCAGTTGTCGAATGCGGTGGACAGGAGCGCAGCGAGCGCCAGGTCGATGGCGCTGTTGCGCACGATGGCGTCCTCGCGTTCGCACGCTTCGTGGTGCGAACGGGGCGGCACCTCGCGAATCCGAACAACCTGATCTATGACTACCTGCCGCCTCACCTGGAGGCTGGCTTCGCATCTGGCCGGTTCAAGCGCATGCCGATCGAGGTTGCACAGCACCTGATCGGCCGGCTGGCCTTGCTGGCCACGTTGCGGATCGCGGCAGGCGAAGCCGCGTCAGACTACCCGGAGCATCTCGTCACAGCCCTGCTTCGAGCGCTCGGGCTGACACCAGCGCGAGCCGAGAAGATCGTGTCACAGCCGCTGGCGGCGGTGCCCGGCGCGGGCGCATCTTCGGTCGAACGCGCAACGGTACGAGCCGCCGCCTCGCCTGGCTGGGTGGTCCCGTCCTGAGCGCGCTCGGGCAGGGCATGTCATTGCGTGATGGCAATCAAAGCGGCTCGGGCTTCGAGCCAGGAACGGCAATCAGCCGCTGCGGGCAGCGTTCTTGGGTCTTGCTGCAGGTTTCACCCGTCTGACAAGCCAGCGGTGGACTTCGCGAACGTTTTGGGTACCGGCCATCGCGCGATCCAGCTTGCATCCAAGCCGACCATCGCGGGTGTCTCTTGATGGCCGACCAGAGACCGTCGGGGCAACCGCGTTGCCAGGCAAGGTTACGCGCGCCAGTCTCCACCGGGCATGATCCGTCGCATGAACTCATCGAACAGCGGCACCGTGAACGCGGTGTCGCCGTGGCTGGGGCTCCAGATCATGCCCTTGACAATCAGCGAGCTGCGCACCGGGCCCAGCGAGCTGACCTCGCGCTTGAGGCAGTCGGCGATCGCCCCGGAGCGGTGGGGGCCGGGACCAAGCTCGGCCATGGCGCGCAGGTAGCGCTTCTCCTGCGGCGTCAGCCGATCGAAGCGAACTCGGAAGAAGCTCTCGTCGAGCGCGGCCACGGCCGTCGTCGTCGCACGCTCGACGTCGTCGGTCTTGATCGGGGACTCGACAGCCGCTTCCCAGCTCCGTTGGCCCCATTCCTGGAGGAAGTACGGATAGCAGCGCGTGTCCGCCACGATTCGCTCGACGGCGCCAACGGTGATTTCAGCGCCCTCGGCCTGGATGGGCTTGGTGATGGCGCGCACCGCCGCGTCAGCGCTGAGTGGGCCGATCTCGGGAAACTCGAATAGGCGCTCGGCGTAGGACTTCGCGTCGCCCATGCGCCCGCGCAACTGAGGCAGGCCAGCACCCACGAGCAGCACCGGCACCTGGCGCTGGGCGCAGCGGTGCATCGCGGTGATGAGGGCGGCCAACTGGGGCTCGGGCACGTAGTGGAGTTCGTCGACGAAGATCACCAATGCCGTGCCGGCCGCCTTGGCCGCCGCGCCGGCGCTCTCCAGCAACTCCTGCAGGTCGTGCTCCAAGTCGCCGTTGTCGGCTAGGCCGGGCTCGCCTTCGTAGTCCAGGCCGACCTCGATGTCGCCGTAGGTGACCTTCAGGGCCTTGGCGAAACCCGCCAAGGCGCGCAGGCCCCGCACGGCCAAGTCCTTGGCATGCGCCAGCTTGCTCAGGCGCAGCAACGCCACGCGCAACTGCGGCGCCAGCATTGCGGGCAGCGAGCGATCCTCGGGGGCTTCGATACGAATGGTGTGCACGCCTGACGCTTCCGCGTCGTCGCGCATGCGGTCCAGCAGCACCGTCTTGCCGACGCCGCGCAAGCCGACCATCAGCACGCTGCGCGCGGACTTCCCGACTCGCGTGCGCTCTACAGCGACGCGAACTGTTTCTCTCAGTTCGTCGCGACCAGCGAGTTCCGGCGGCGGGGAACCGGCGCCCGGGGCAAACGGGTTTCTGACCGCGTCCATGCGCCGAGTGTAGGGATCTTAGGTAAGTTACGCAAGAAACATAAACTCTCAAACTTTCCTATACTTGGGCGCGGCATGGCGCATAGGCCATAGGTGGCAAGTGGTGGCGCAGCCGCAGGCTTGGTCCCGCAACCCTTTCCCATCCACACATCACAAGACCGCATCGGACTCCTCCAAAGCGGACTCGGTTGGGAGCCCGGTTGTGGCCGGGGCCGGGTTTTCCCGGATGCCGCCGCGAGCTGACCTTGGTCGGCCGACCCCTGCCAGCGAAAGTCAGCTTCCCGGCCTGGCTGCGAGCTCACAGTCCCGGCCACGAGGGTGAGGTCGAGCAGGGTTCACCGAGCGGTTGCTGACTGGCACACCACGGTCACTCGCTGGCCCAGATGCTGGGGTAACACCAGACTCATCAAGATCGTTCAGGCCTTCAAGCCGGGTTCACCGCCGACCTTGTTCGGCCTGGCAGCGGCGGTGTAGCTGGTGGCCGGGCTGACACTTCTGTCCGGGGCGATCGCCGCGCTGCGAATGGCCGAAACTCAGCCCTCACGTAAGCCTGTCTCCTGAAACCATCTACATGAGGCCGCTGTTTCCGCACGTCACCGGCGCCGTCCTCCAGGGTCTGCCGCTCGCTGCGCACGCCCACGACGCGAGGCGCCGTGCCGGCGTCAAGGGCCTGGGTGCTGGTCGCCAGCGCCCCGTCGGCGATGATCGAGCCTGCACACCCATTACAGCCAGGTGCCGACTCAGCTATCGCGGGGCGAAATGAATGAACGCGCATTGGACCACTTCCATACGAAACAGTTGCGTTGCCGTTGCGCTGGTGATTGCTTGCCGCGTCGCGATGGCCGGGCCACCGTTCATGACCGACGATCCGGAACCGATCGAGCTTGGTCATTCGGAAGGCTATGTCTTCACCACTTATAACAAAGGACACGACAGCATCAGGCCGGTCCAGGCTCCGGCCGCCGAGTTCAACACAAGCCCCATGGACGAGGTCCACCTTCACTTGATGGTGCCTTTCACAAGCATGTATCCGGGCGCAGGGGGAACTGCACAACATGGTCTTGGTGACGTGGAAGTCGGGATCAAGTATCGACCTGATCAGCAAGCTTGCCCCGGCTTGGTCGCGCTCTTTGCTCCAGGGACCACCGACTCCGGCATCTGCGCGTTGTATATGTGTCGACGGGCCGTTGTCATGAAACTGAATCAGAATCGATGCACCGAGGGCGACACCGTCAAGGCGACATTCGCGAGACACGCGGTTTTTGGCTCCTCAATGCTCCTGGCTTGTGACAAATCCTGACTGAGCCGAACGATGAACCTTTTCTCCAAGCTCTACTACAAGTTCCGCAAGTCCTGGAAGGCCATTCAACTCTATCTCGTCATCGCGGGGCCAGGGCTCGTCGTCATGGTCGCGGACAACGATGCCGGCGGCATCACGACCTACGCCGCCACCGGGGCGAAGTACGGCTACAGCCTTATCTGGTTCCTCTTGATCCTGATTCCGGTCGCCTACTACGTGCAGGAAATGACTGTGCGACTAGGGGCAGTGACCAAGCGCGGTCATGCCGAGGCGATCTTCGATGGCTTCGGCGCCTTCTGGGGCTGGTTCTCTCTGGTCGATCTGATGATCGTGGACTGGCTGACCCTCGTCACCGAGTTCATCGGCATGACGGCAGCGCTTCAGATCTTCGGCGTGCCACCTTGGCTGACGGTCGCGGGCGTCGTGGGCCTTATGGGCATCATCGTATTGAACGGGCGCTACTGGACTTGGGAAAAGATCGCGCTGCTGTTCTGCGCGCTGAACCTCATCTACATTCCCGGCGCCTTCATGGTTCATCCGTCGGTTTCAGACGTCTTGAAGCAAGGACTGATTCCGAACTTTCCTGGTGGATTCAACGGCGAATTGTTCTTCTACCTGATGGCCAACATCGGTACGACGATTGCGCCGTGGATGTTGTTCTTCCAGCAAAGCGCCGTAGTCGACAAGGGCATGCTCGAAAAGGACATTCCGTGGGGCAAGTTCGATACGTGGCTGGGGTCGGTGTTGACCGTCCTTGTGGCCATCTTCATCGTGATCGTAACCGGTACGGTCTTGAAGGGTGTCAACATCGACAGCGCGTCCCAGGCAGCGGAGCAGCTTCTCAAGAGCAACCATTACGTCGGAACCTTCATGGCAATCGGCCTCTTCGACGCGGGATTGCTGGGCGCCATCTGCATATCGCTGGCCAGTTCATGGGCGTTCGGAGAGATCTTCGGCTGGGCACACTCACTGAATCAGAAGATCAAGGAGGCACCCTGGTTCTATGCAAGCTACTTCTTCACGCTGATCACCGCCGGCCTGATCGTTCTGATTCCGGGTGCCCCTCTGGTGCTGATCACGCTCTTCGTTCAGGTCGTCGCCGTGACTCTGCTTCCTGCTGCGTTGGTATTCCTGATACTGCTGCTGAATGACAAGAAGCACATGGGTGACTACTGCAACACCGCTGCCCAAAACCTCGTGGGTGGCACGATCGTGGTCGCGATCGTGATCCTCTCCACGCTGTACGGCGTCAGCGTGATGTTCCCCGCCCTTTTCCAGTGAACCGAGGGACAGGAATGAAAGCCAACATCGATCGCCTGACGAAGAAGATTCGGGAGATCAATCATCGCTACAGCACGCCAAGCATCGAGATGTCGCGTGGCGTCAAGGTCTCGCTGATGGCGCTGCGGGTCTATCTCCTGGTGCTGGTCGGATTGATCCTCTACAAGTTCGTGCTGATCCTGCTCTGAGGAACCTGTTCATGGTCGCTCTCCTGGAACACAAGTTCTTCCTCAGCGAAGTCATCGGCCGGAGGGTCTACCTGCGCACTGAGCGCATCGGCCGCCTGGACGACATGGTGATTGTCGAGACCGGCAAGTTTCCGGAGGTGAGCCATTTCGTCGTCACGAGGCCGTTCGGTCATCCGTCGTTGCTGCTGCCATGGGACAAGCTGAAGCTGATCTCGAATACGGAAATCATCTTTGACATTACTAGCCCCACGGAATACGAGCGCGCGCCCGCTGAGGGGTCGATCCTTCTGCGATCGCACATCCTGGACAAGAAGATTCTCGACATGGACGGCCACGAAGTCGAAGTCGTATATGACATCAGCCTCGACTTTCAGAACACGAAGCTGTACGTGAGCGAAGTCGATTTCAGCCGCAAGCGCCTTCTTCGCCGCTTGGGGCTCAAGAAGCTCGCCAATTGGATTTCGGAGCAGCGAAATGAAACCACGGTGTCATGGATTTACGTTCAACCGCTGCCCGAGCACATCGGGACCTTCAAAGGCCACGTCAAGCTCAGCGTGCTGAAGGACAAGATCAGCGATATCCACCCGGTCGATCTGGCGGACATCCTGGAGGAGCTCGACCGGCCGCAACGCCTGGCTCTATTCAACGAACTCGAGCCGGAGCACGCTTCCGACACTCTGGAGGAGGTTGAGCCACGCGTTCAGAGGGAGTTGATCGGCGCGATGGACAAGAGGCGGGCCGCGCGGCTAATCGATGAAATGAGTCCGGCGCAGGCGGCTGATCTTCTCGCTGCCTTGCCCGCGGACGCGGCGGATGGACTGCTGGCATTGATGGACCAGGAGAACGTGCCCAAGGTGCAGCAGATCATGGACAAGCACGACGAAAACGTTCTGCTATACGCGACACAAGAATTCCTCAGGAAGCCACCCACAACGCTCGCCAAGGACGTGCTCGACAGCTACCGGGAGCTTGCACGCGACATGGAGGTTGTGATGTACGTCTATGTGACCGACGAGAACGACCTGCTGCTCGGCGTTGTCGATATGCGTGAGTTGATCGTCGCCGATGACGATCAAACGCTGGCCGAGATCATGACGGATCATGTCATCACCTTGGACCCGCATGAGACGCTTCGCGACGCCATAAAGATGTTCGATCGATATGGATTCCGCGCAATTCCGGTCAGCGACAAGGATGATCGGATTCTGGGAGTTGTCTCATTCAGGGACATCCGACGCCTGACGCCGCGGTTACATTGACAAAGCGTCTGACCCGTTTGGCAATCTTCGAGCCATTCATTCCGGGGGGACGGCGAATCGGGCAGCTTGGTCGCAGAGGCTTGTCGCAGGCACGTGCTCGGCGCAGCGACCGCCATGCGCAGAAGAGCAAGTGCGCTGGGTGACGGTCGTGTCTAGCTGCACATCAGCGAAAACAGTTGGTTGACGAAGACGGCATCAAAACTTGCAGCGCCGCCGATGACAACCTCCCGAGTACCGATGTGGCCGCGGTCGCGCAAGTGAAGTAGATTGGCACTGACCAGAACACCGACGAACCCGCTGACCTAGTGTAGTGCCTCAATTAGAAATGCTCGGCGATTGCTCTGTCTTCTGCTCGTATGGCACCGTGCCGTGCCCACTGATCCAGATGCATGGCCGGCAAGCCGGCTGCTGCGATTGACCCCCGCTTGACCTGGCCCTCGGGTGAGCCGGTTCGAGTTTGGGCAACTCGTCACGGTTGGATCTGCACATACCCCTGCTGCGTCAACTCGACGAGGCGGCCGACTGCACCGGTATTGACCTTGACTACGGGCAGCAGATCCTTGTTGGTCCAGCCATTGCCCTTCATGGAGACCGCGCACTCCTCGAGCTGCACGCCTTCGGCGACCAACTCATTGATTAGGCCCTTGTAGGGATTGCCGGTCGTGACATGGCGATTGGCGTTGTAGGACGCGTCGTTCAGGGTCATGAAGGCCGCAGGACCGTGGAACACGCCGATGATCTTCCCGCTCGCGTTGTCCGCCTTCATCTTCTTGCTCAGCAGGTCCATGTACTTCATGCCGAAGGGCATGTCGCCGCCCAGGGCAACGTGGTCCATGTTGAAGACGACCTTGGCCTCCTTCAAGGTCACCGGTATGTCGATGGTGATCTTCCCCGCGCCGGGGGCGGTCGGTGCGTCCGCGGCGATTGCGTGGATCGAGATGAACGCGCTGGTGACGACGATCGCGCGCAAGAGGTGCTTGAATCGCTGTTTCATGAAGAAGTCCCTTCGGTCGGAGTGGCAGTGGATGGATCGGAGTGGGGCTCGAGGCTTCAGCCAGCAATCAAGCTGTCTCAGGTGCTCGGCGACTGTCTTTGGAACCATTTGGCAAGGGAGAAAGCGACCTGCAATCAGGTTACGGCGTCATTTCGATATAGCCAGATTTCGCAAAATCGACCAACGCGCCGATGCCGGACACGACGATGCGGCTGTTGGCCAGGATCTCCTGGGCTGCGTAGCCCTTCATTCGCATGGCCACGCCGCACTCGTACATCTTGACGCCAGCCTGGCTCAACGCATCGAGCATCGGCCGGCTTGGGTTGCCCTTGGGGTGGGGTTGCGCCACCTTCTGGTCGTAGGCATCGTCGGTCAAGAGAAACTGGGCACCGTCGCCCCTGAAGACCATGACCAATTCATAGTCCTGCCCTGGCTTCATTCCCAGAGCCTCGTACTGGTCGACGAGATTCTTCGCCGCCAGCACCTGCTTGCCGATGCCGTTGGGAATGGTGTCCGCGTGGTTGACCTGGATGGCCACCTTGAGGCCTGTCCGGTTCACGATCTGCAGGGGCGGCTTGCTGCTTTCGCTTGCGCCGCTGCCGGCTTGTGCCAGGGCCGGCATCGAGAGCGCCTGCAAGGCAATGAAGGCGAAGGCGGCCAGGGCCTCGGCGATGGCGGGGAATTTCATGGGATTGATCTCGTTGCTTTGTGGACGGAAAGGATGACGACCGGAGGAATTTGCTGGTTCAAAGTGGTCCCAGGATCATTGCCAATCCGCCCTCAGGCAGTCCCTGAAGTACCCGCAGCGCGCCCTTCTCGTCGCGCCAAGCGATGGCTGGCGTGGCCTGCAATCCCAGTGTCGCCATCAAGCGCTCGTTCGCATCCAGCTGCGCTTGCTGCGCCGGCGCAATATTGAGCAGCGGCTTGAGCGCACCATCCCCGAGTGGACGCGGCCGCCCGCCGGCCAGCGCACTGGCCGTGGCAGGCGCGTTCTTGCCTTCGTAGGCGGCGAGCATCGCAGCCGGATCCTTGCTCGCCAACAGCGCCGCCGCCTTACCAGCGCTGGTGGGCGTCAGGATGCCGACGATGACGTGGCGAAGTTGGACCTTGCCAGCATCGACCCACGGTCGCGCGTCGGACCACAGCTTGTTGCAGTATGGGCAGTTGGGGTCGGTGAAGACATAGACGGTGCGTGCGTCGCTGCGACCATCGGCGATCCAGTGGCTGGCTTCGAGCTGGCGCCACGGGCCATCGGACATCGGCCTGGCAACTGCCTTGTGCAGCGCGGCGCTGGTCAGATCGGCCCCGGCGGCGTCGAAAAGGGTCCCCGCGATGACATGCCTGCCGTCCTGCGTGAGGTACAGCGCCACGGACTGCTGGCCCGTGTAGCTGGCGAATGCGGTCAACCCGGCCTGATTGGGCAGGCTGCCGACGATGGTCAGGCCCCGCTTCTCGAGGGCTTGAACGGCTTCAGGCAGCGGCTGTGCCAATGCCGGGCCAACGGTGGTGGCGAGAAGCAGCCAAGTGACCAAACGAGGAGTATGCGAGCGGGAGAACGGCATGGTCATGGGGTCGCTAAAGGGGTGGATCGGGTGGTCGTGGGGCCTTGCAGTGCGTCCAACCTTTGCGTCAGCGTGACCTCGGAAAGTGCGCCGATGCGGCTGGAGGCGAGTCGACCCTGGGTGTCGAAGAAGAGCGTGGTCGGCATGGCCGCCTCGTTGAAGGCAGCCCCCGTCGATCGCGTGGCATCGATCAGCACGTTGCGCAACGTCATTCCCTGGCCTTTGAGGTAGCGGACAACCTGGTCCTGCGTTTCACCCTGGTTGACGAAGACGAAATTGATCTCCGGGTGTGCGGCCTGTGCCTGTTGCAGCAGTGGCATCTCGCGCCGACAGGGCGGACACCAGGTGGCCCACAAGTTCACGACGGTCGGCTTGCCGGCGAAGCTGGTCAGAGCAACGCTGTTTCCATCGAGTGCAGGAAGGCTGAGTTGCGGCAAGGGCTCGTTGCTGCCGCCCAGCCAGGTCGCCAGGGTCAACTCAGCGGTACCCCAGATGGCCAGCGTCGCCAGCGTGGCGCCCATCAGCGGCTTGCGCAGCGGCGGTTGCCCTTTCATCCGGCTCATCCCATAGAGAACGGCGACAGCGAATCCGGCTGCTGCCTCCAAGCCGCCGTCCCGGATGTCGAGCACGCTCCAGGGGGCTTGCAGGTAGAGGCTGCTCCATTGCCAGACAAAGGCCAGCCGTGCCGCGACCAGCCCGAGCAGCAGCATGCGCAGCAGCACCGGCTCGGGGTCGATACCCGCGCTGTGGCCGGCCCGCTTGCCGATGGCCAGGCCCACCCCACCGGCGAGAGCGAATGCCACCAGTTCGATCGGCAGCGCCAGGGGTCCCAGTTGCAGTGTGGACATCACGACGCCGTCCCACCCCCGTCGCCGGCCGGTGCACGCCGCTGCAGCAGGTCGTCTACGGTGAATTCGCCGACCAGTCGGGCGTCGCGCCGCTCGCGTCCCTGGGCATAGAACCACAGGACCGTCGGCGGCCCGACGACGCCATAGGCGCGCAACAGCTCATGCTGCGCCTGGCTGTCGGCGCTGACGTCCGCGCGCAGCAAGAGCACGCCGGCCAGTGCCGATACGGCGTGCGGATCGCCGAACACCTGCCGCTCGATGGCCCTGCAGGAGACGCACCAGTCGGCGTAGAAATCCACGAGCACCGGTTGGCCTTGGCTGCGTGCCGCTTCGAGCCGCGCCTGCAGAGCGGCTTCGCTGACCACCGGCTCGAAATGCAGGGCCAGCGCCGAGCGTGGCGGCTGAGCCGCGGCCGCCAAGGTGCCCAGCGGGCGCCACGGATCCGTCGCCCCGGCGGCGGCTCCGAGCAGCATGGCACTGCCCCATAGACCGGCCACGACAGCCGCCGTTCGGGCCAATATGCGCCCACCGATGACCGACTGGTCTGCCGGCGGCGGCGACACCCGCTCGTGCAGCAGCGCCAGCGCCGCCCCGATCTGCAAAGCGCCCGAAAGCGCCAGTGCGAGCGCTTCCGGCACCACGCGCTGCACGGTCCACACCGCGGTGGCGAGCAGCAGAAAGCCGATCCCGGCGTTCACGCGCGACGTCCACACCCCGGGGCGAGGCAGTACGCGGGCACCCGCTGCGCCCACCACCAGCAGCGGCACGCCCATGCCCAAGCCGAGTGCGAGCAGCAAGACACCGCCTTCCCACACATGGCCGCCTTGCGCGATGTAGACCAGGGTCCCGGCCAGCGGCGCGGTCATGCACGGTCCGACCAGCACGGCCGAGAGCAGGCCCATCGCCGCAGCACCGGCGGCAGTGCCGCTCGCCTGCTGCCGGCTCGCCCCGTCCAGGCGCGCGCGCAGCGCCGCAGGCAGTTGCAGCGTGAATAGGCCGAAACTGCTCAGCGCCAGCACGGCGTACACCGCGCCGAGCCCCAGGATGGTCCAGCGACTCTGCAGCATCGCTTCCAGGTTGGCCACTGCCAGCGCCGCAATTATGCCGAGCGCGGCATAAGTCAGCGCCATCGGCACGACGAAGGCCGGCGACAGCCAGAACGAGCGGCGCGGCGTCGCGCGGCTGCCGACGACGATGCTGGAGACGATGGGCAGCATCGGCAACACGCAAGGCGTGAAGGCCAGTGCGATGCCGATCAGGAAGAACAGCGGCAGCGTGGCGAGCAGCGGACGCTCACCGATCAGCCGCGTGATCCCGACATCGCTGGGCGCCAGGCTCAGCGGCGACCTGCTTGTTGGCGCGCGGCTCACAGCGTCGCCATTGCCGCCGCCGGACTGTGCGCTGACCAGCTGGATCGTCCGCTTCTGCGGGGGATAGCAAAGACCGGCCTCGGCACAGCCCTGCCAGCTCATCTCCAGGCTGCGGGCATCATGGGTCGGGACATCGACCGTCAATTCGTGGTGGTACACCTCCACCGAGCCGAATTGCGGATCACTCTTGACTTCTCCGGCTGGCAAGACGACCTGAACAGGTGCTGCACCCGGCTTGGCGACAATGCCGATGCGTTCTCGGTAGAGGTAGTAGCCTTTCGCAATCTCCCACTTCAGCCGTACGGGCTGCCCTGGGGCCTGGGTGACCCTGAGCTCGAACGCCTGGTCGGGGTTCAGGAACCGGTCTGTTGCGTGCGCCGAACTGGCTAGCGAGAGCGCCAGCCCAATGAGCGTCGCGAACGCGCCGCGCGCGAGGGCCGATGACAAAATTGGAAGGGCGTGCAAGATGCATGAGGTGCTGGACGATGTGGCGATGGTGGGTGGCGGCGATTAAGGCGTCGTTAACGCTCCCTTCATCGCGGTATCTAAGACTGCGACAGGCCAAATTGCCCCCTGGGAGCCTGGATTGCACGTCTTGCTGATCGAAGATGATCCCTTGGTGGCAAGCGGCATCGTCGCCGGCCTGAGGCTGCATGGGCTGACGGTCGACCACGTGGGCAGCGCCTCCCACGGGCACGCGGCACTGCAGGCTTCGCACTTCGACCTCTGCGTGCTCGACCTCGGCCTGCCCGACGAAGACGGCATGGCGGTGCTCGCCCGGTGGCGCACGCGCGGCGAACATCTGCCGGTTTTGGTACTGACGGCGCGCGACGCCATCGAGCACCGCGTCGCGGGTTTGCGCGCAGGCGCAGATGACTACCTGCTGAAGCCCTTCGATCTGGATGAACTCGTCGCACGCCTGCACGCGCTGCTGCGCCGCGCTGCGGGTCGCAGCAGCGATCTGATCGTCCACGGCGCACTGTCGTACAGCCCGGCCAGCGGCGAGGTCCGCCTGAGCGATCAGCCGGTGGACTTGTCGCGCCGCGAAATGGCGCTCCTCGCAACGCTGCTGCAGCATCCCGGGCGGATCGTCAGCCTGGAGCGTCTTCAGGACAGCCTCTACGGCTACGGGCAAGACGTCGAAAGCAATGCCGTCAACGTGCACATCCACCACCTGCGTCGCAAACTGGGCCCGGGCATCGTCGAGACCATCCGTGGCCAGGGCTACCGTTTGGGCAGCGCCGGGAAGGCGCAGCCATGAGCCTTCGGCTGCGCCTGATCGGCATCATCGGTCTGTCGCTGGTGCTGCTGTGGAGCTTGGTAGCACTGTGGATGTTCACGGGCGTGCAGCGCGAGCTGCGCCTGGCGCTCGACGATCGCCTGGCCGCCTCGGCCCACATGGTGGCAGGATTGGTCGCACGCCTGCCGCCCCAACAGCTGCGCTCGGACGACGCTGCAGCAGCACCAGCGCTGGACGTGGTTGCGCGCGACGGTGTGGCCTGCGAGGTGAGCATGATGCACGGCGAAGTCGCGATCCAGACACTGGCGCGCACCGCGGCAAGCCCCCGGCTAGACCAAGCGCCGCCCGGCTACGCCACGCGCGTCGTCAACGGTCACGAATGGCGCGTCTTCGTCCTCAGGCAGGGCGCGCTGCGCGTGGCCACCGCGGACCGTATCGAAGTCCGCGAAGGTCTGCTGCGTGGCATCGTCCTGGCGGCGGCCGCGCCGTTCGCGGTCGCCGTCACCGGCGGACTGCTGCTGCTGTGGTTCGGTGTCGGCGGTGGACTGCGGCCGCTTGAGAACCTCCGCAAGGCGCTCGCCGCACGCAGCCCGGACGCCGTCGAGCCGCTGCCGGCGCTCAAGCTGCCATTGGAACTGCAACCCCTGGTGGAAACCATCCGCCGCCTCCTGGCCCGGGTGCAGGACGCCATCGCCCGCGAGCGACGGTTCACCGACGATGCGGCCCATGAACTGCGCACGCCCCTGACTGCCATCAAGACACACCTGCAGGTGCTGCGCCTGTCGTGCAAGGGCCAGCCGATGGGGGACGTTACGGCACAGGCGCTGGCGAATGCCGAAGCCGGAGTGCTGCGGTTGCAACGCACTGCAGACCAGTTGCTCTTGTTGGCCAGGCTGGGGCGGCAAGAGACCGAAGCATCGGTGCAGGTCGATGCCGTGCGCGCTGCAAAGTTGGCGATCGCCGATGCCCTGGCGGGCAACCCAATGGCAGGGACTGGCCCGGCGCCACGCGTGGCGCTTCAATCGACGCCGGCGGCAGCGACAGCGGTGCTGAGCGTGCCCGAGCCGCTGTTGGTCTCTGCCTTGCGCAATCTTCTCGACAACGCGCTTCGCCACACGGCTGCGGCGGTCTCGGTCGGATTGCAGATTCGGCGGGTCGATCAGCGCGTCGAGTTCGCCGTGCTCGACGAGGGTCCCGGGATGACACCCGCCGAATTGCTGCAAGCGCCGCAACGCTTCTGGCGCCGAAGCGGTGGAACGTCGGGCAGTGGCCTGGGACTTTCCATCGTCGATGCGATTGCGCAGCGATACGGCGGCGAATTGCGGCTCGAAAGGCGCAACCCGCGCGGGTTGGAGGCGACCCTGAGCTTTCCGGCGCGCTTTCTTGCTGCGGGCGATGTCGGCCCGCCTCAGGTCCAGAACCCTGAGATGCTCGATGCCGCGGCCTCGTCAAGTTGAGGTTGATAGCGATCGGAAGCGTGTCCAGCTCGAGCGTCGGCGTGCGCGCAACAGCGCTGTCGTCCTCATCAGAGGGGAAGATTCACGTCTCTATCGCAGGCGCGTCCGGCAGCTTGCGGGAAGCGCAACTGGCCATCGCAGGGACGGCAACGTCGGGACATGCTCGACGGATTCCCGAGTTCTGTGCCGAAGAGCGGTCCTTGAACGCTTGCCACCAGGAAGCTGCCGGTCGTGACTGTTAAGGCTTGCGTGACACCTGCCCTCCCGCGCAGGCGGTCGCGCTACCCCAG
>JBBINW010000087.1:0-16610 GCA_037443665.1 Betaproteobacteria bacterium | reverse complement strand
GTGGCCGAACGAATCAAGTTAATACGTGTCCATATTTATAAAACGGCCTACTAAGTCCCATTGCGGACACACGTTGATCGCTGGCGGGCTGCTCGAGTGACTGTGGCGCTGCCAGCACCGCCACGAAGGGTCTGACCGCAACGCCCCGTCGTATCGGTGGGTCGCCGAGCTTGGCAGGCGGCTCGCGCGAGCGCACCTCAGGCGCCCATAAGGTGGTGCGCCCATGCTCTCGACATCCGAACACACACGAGAAGGACCTTCAGTTGCAAACCGACCTCCGCGAATTTCTCTCCCGCTTCGTCGGCACGATCGCGGCCGCACTGGTCCCGGTGGCTCTGATTGCGTTCACCACTATGCCGGCGAGCCTCCATCACCACATCGGGACACTCGCCCCCGCTGCTGATGCCGTGGCGCAGCACATGACATGAAGGGATAGGTTCCGTCAGGCCGGCGTTCGAATCGACCGGCCTTGGACCCGCTTGACCCCTTCGAACCAGACCATGCTCAGACCGGCCGCACCGACTGCGCCGAGCAGCATAACCGGCGTAGGTGCCGCGAAGGTGAACAGCCTGCTGATCGCGGGCACGCTCAGCACGGCGCCGAGGACGATCACCGCGCCCGCCGCGATCCAGCCGAACTGCCCGTTGGACTCGGCGTTGCCCAGCAACGCCGTTCGGCCCCAGGACCGGTTGGCTTGGATCAGACCCAGGTTCGACAGGACCAAGGCGACGAAGGTCAACGCGCGGGCGATGTCGTCACGCCGCTCACCCGCCGGAACCCATGCCCTGGCGCTCGCATAGACGGCGAGGAGCAGGAGCAGCAAACCAGCGCCCTGCCAGAGGCCGCGAGCCAGCACGGACCTGTCGAACAGCTTCTGGTCGGGCCGGCGTGGTGGGGCCTTCATCACTTCGGGTTCCAGCGGCTCGGCCTCGAAGACCACCGAGCAAGCCGGGTCGATGATGAGCTGCAGGAAAAGGATGTGCACCGGCATTAGCAGCAGCGGCCAGCCGAAGAGCACCGGCAAGATGGACAGGCCGACGATGGGCACATGCACGGCCACCACGAACACAATGGCCTTGCGCAGATTCGCGAAGACCCGGCGCCCGTAGCGCACGGCCGTCACCAGAGAAGAGAAGTCGTCGTTCAGCAGCACCAGCGCGGCAGCCTCGCGCGCCACCTCGGTGCCGCGTGCGCCCATGGCCACGCCGATGTGGGCCGCCTTCAACGCCGGTGCATCGTTTACCCCATCGCCCGTCATCGCGACCACATCGCCGCGCGCCCGGAGCGCCCGCACCAGACGCAGCTTCTGATCCGGCTGAACGCGGCAGAAGACGTGCGTTGAGCACAGACGCTCACCGAGGGCTTCGTCACTCAAGGCGGCAAGCTCGGTCCCCGTGATCGCAGGCGCATCAATGCGCAGGCCTGCTTGCCTGGCCACCGAGATCGCCGTCGCAGGATGGTCGCCCGTCATCATGACGACGCGAATGCCGGCAGCCTGGCACTCGCTGATCGCTTTCGGAACGTCGGGGCGCACCGGGTCTTCGAGCGCGATCAATCCGAGAAAGGTGAAGTCGAAGTCATGCTGCTGCTCGGGTAGCGTGCTTGCTGCGAAGGCGGCCCGAGCCACGCCCAGGACCCGCAGTCCGGCTCCGGCCATCGCATGGACTTGATCGATGATCTGCTCGGCCTGAGCAGCATCCAGGTGGCAAAGATCGACGACGGCTTCTGGTGCGCCCTTGGCTGCGATCAGGCGCTCGGCCCTGTCTGGTGACTGCCAGACGCGTGACATCGCCAGCATCTCGGGCGACAGTGCGTAGTCGTCGACCAGTGTCCAATCGGCATGCAAGTGCTCGGTGTCGGCCAGCAGCCGCTGCCCGGCTTGCCCGATGGCAGTCTCCATGGGGTCGAATGCGCTACGGTGGCTGGCCAGCACCGCATACTCCAGGACGCCGTGCAGGGCCTCCTGCAGGGGCCCGGCATCGGCCTGTGCCGCGTCGTAGGTCGCCTGGGCAGACCACAGGCGCCGGATGGCCATGCGGTTCACAGTCAGCGTGCCGGTCTTGTCGACGCACAGCACGGTCGTCGCCCCCAGCAGTTCGACCGCCGGGATGCTGCGCGCCAGCACCTTCTCGCGAGCCAGCCGCCAGGCGCCGAGGCCGAGGAACAGGGTCAGCACAAGCGGCAGCTCTTCCGGCAGGATGGCCATGGCCAAGGTCAGTCCGGCCAGCAGGCCATGCAGCCAATCGCCCCGTGCGATCCCGTAGGCGACAGCCAGCGCGGCAGCCAGGCCAAGGCCGACGATCGCCACGAACTTGACGACCCGGCGTGTCTCCTGCTGGATGGGCGTGGTCTCGACGGCTATGCCCGCCAGGGACTGACCGATGCGGCCCAGGGCGCTGCGATCACCGCAGGCCACGACGACGCCGCGCGCCGTGCCGCGCGTGACCAGTGTGCCAGAATAGGCCTGCAATGCGTCGGTGCCTACTTGCGCCGTGCCGTGCGCGGCATTTGCCGCTACAGGTATCGGCGCCGCCTTGACGACGGGCTCCGATTCGCCTGTCAGCAGCGATTCGTCGATGGCCAGATTCGAGACCTCGAGCAGTTGCACGTCGGCCGGCACCCGGTCGCCCTCGGCCAGAAAGACGACGTCTCCTGCCACAAGCTCACGGGCCGCGATACGCAGGGTCTGGCCATCTCGCAACACGACGGCGCGCGGGCTCGACAGGTCGCGCAAGGCATCCAGCGAGCGCTCGCTGCGCCGCTGCTGGACGAAGCTGATGACCATGACGACGAAGACGAAGCCGAGCAGCATCAGGGCTTCCTGCCGGTCGCCCAGGACCATATAGATAGCGCCGCCGGCGACCAGCAGCAGGAACATCGGTTCCGAGGCGACCTCGCGCACCAGCCGCAGAACGCTGCGGGGCTTGGACACCGGCAATTCGTTCGGGCCGTCACGGGCCAAGCGCTGCAGCGCCTCGGCCTGGCTCAATCCGCCGGTCACGGCGAGGGTTGCGGGCGCCCCATCGGCATCGCGCATCAGTTAGCCGGCATGGCCGGGCCTGCGTGATCCAGATCAGGCCGGCGCCACGGGTCGACGTGTGTCATCAGGTTCAGCACGCGATGACGTTGCAGCACGCGCTGTCGCGCAAGGACTGCAATGTCGTGCCCTGCCTCGACGGTGATCGCGGCATCGACCTCGATGTGCGCATCGACGACGACCATGTCGCCCATCTTGCGCGTGCGGATGTCGTGCACGCTCTTCACACCGGGCGTTTCCACCAGCGTCCGGCGGATGGCGTCGACCTCCTCCTCGTCCACCGCGCGGTCCATCAGGTCGTGCATCGCGTCCCAGCCGAAACCCCAGCCCATCTTGGCGACCATGAAGCCGACGATGAGCGCCGCGATGGGGTCGAGGATGGGGTAGCCTGCGCGATTGCCGATGATGCCGATGCCGACCACCAGCGACGACGCCGCATCCGACCGCGCGTGCCACGCGTTGGCCACCAGCATGCTGGACTTCACCCGCTTGGCCACCGACAGCATGTAGCGGAAGAGCAGCTCCTTGGCCACGAGTGCACCGCCGGCCACCCACAGCGCGACGACATGGACCTGCGGCACCAGATCGGGTTCCTCCAGCTTGCGGAACGCCGACCACAACATGCCGACACCCACCGCCAGCAGCAGAGCGCCCAGCGCCAGGGATGCCGCGGTCTCGAAGCGCTGGTGCCCGTAGGGATGGTCTGCGTCGGCGTCCTTCCTGGCGTGGTGACCGGCGAACAGCACGACGACATCCGCGACCAGGTCCGAGAGCGAATGGATGCCATCGGCGACCAGGCCCTGCGACTTGGACAGGACACCTACGACGACCTGGGTGATTGTCAGGGTGAGGTTCACGCCGACGCTGACCCAGGTGCTGCGGCTTGCCGCGGCGGCACGCTCTTCAGGGCTGTGTTGCGGGTCGTCTGGGTCGTCCGGGAGCGTGTCGAGGTTCATGTCGGTGGAGATTGTCGGTGGTCGGGCAGGCCACGGTGCGCGGGAGAACGGAAGCGGACTGCTGCGCGGCCATTCTTGATGTCGAATATGAAGGAAATCTGATCGTCGAGCTCCGCGCCGATAAGAAACCGATAAGGCCGGCGCGCCAACATGGCTACCAAGGAGAAGCCATGACCCGTTCGCACCTATTCAGAACCACGAAGGTTGCACTGTTGGCCAGCGCGATGCTGTCGCCGCTGGTGTTCGGCGCCACGGCCGCCGACCTCGAAGCCGCGTACACGTCGCAGGCGGGGGCACCTGCAAGCGTGGCGCGCGGCCAGGAGTTCTTCACCACACGCCACGGTCGAGAGTGGAGTTGTTCGTCCTGCCATGGTGCGGTGCCCATACGCGCCGGCAGCCACGCTGCCACCGGCAAGCCGATCGCGCCGCTCGCCCCAGCCTTCAACACTGGGCGCTTGACCGACGAGGCGAAGGCCGAGAAGTGGTTCCGCCGCAACTGCAACGACGTCGTCGGCCGCGAGTGCAGCGCCGCAGAGAAGGCCGATGTGATCAGCTGGCTCAGGACGCTCAAGCCATGACAGCGAGTTTCCTCATCACGGCTCGCGTCGCGCTGGCGTTCGCCGCCGTGCTCGGCGCATCCTTCGCCGCGCAGGCCGACGACAACGGCCGCGGGCCACGGCTGCCGTTGCTGCCGAAGTACCAGCAGGAGTGCGCGTCGTGCCACATCGCCTATCCGCCCGACCTGCTGCCGGCCTCGTCCTGGCGGCGCTTGATGACCGGCCTGCCTCGCCACTTCGGCGTTGACGCGTCGCCGGATGCGGCTTCGATGCAGAAACTGTCGACGTGGCTCGTGGCCAACGCAGGCACGAACCACCGCGTCCGCAAGTCGCCGCCCGAGGACCGCATCACCCGGTCGGACTGGTTCACGCGCGAGCACGACGAAGTGCCCCCTGCGGCGTGGCAGCGTCCGAGTGTGAAGAGCCCTTCCAACTGCAGCGCCTGCCATGCGCAGGCCGATCAAGGAGATTTCGATGAATACCATGTCCGCATCCCCCGCTGAAGTGCCCGCCGGCGAACCGGCGCGAGCAGGTCGTATCCGCAAGGTGCTGGTCTGGGACGCACCGGTTCGTGTCTTCCACTGGTTGATGGTGCTCAGCTTCGCTGGCGCCTACTTGACAGCGGAGAGCGAACGGTGGCGCCTCGTTCACGTCACCCTCGGCTACACGATGGCCGGGTTGGTGGCGTTCCGCATCGTCTGGGGACTGGTCGGAACACGCCATGCGCGCTTCGCCAGCTTTGTGCGTGGTCCGAAGGCGATCGTGGCCTACCTGCGGAGCCTGGTTCGGGGCCAACCCGAGCAGCACGTGGGGCACAACCCCGCAGGCGCGCTCGCCATCGTCGCCCTCCTGGCCCTGGCCGGCGCCGTCACGGCGGCCGGTTGGGCGAGCTACAACGAACTCGGCGGCGAATGGCTCAAGGAACTGCACGAGGGTGCCGCTAACGTGATGCTGGCCGTCGTCGGAGTTCACATCGCCGGCGTCGTGGTCAGCAGCTGGATTCGTCGCGAGAACCTGATCGGCGCCATGGTGGCGGGCCGCAAGGCCGGCGGACCGGAGGACGCCGTGAGCAGCGCCTGGCGCAGCGTAGCCGCGCTGATGCTGGTGGGGGTGCTGGGCTTCTGGATGTTCCAGTGGCAAGGCACCCCGGCGACGGGCACTTCGGCTGCGACTTCGGTGTCCGCCCGGCACCAGGATCGAGACGACGACTGATGCGCCGAGCGCAACACGGACAATCCGGCCCATGCGCATCCTCCTCGCTGAAGACGACCCGCTGCTGGGCGACGGGCTGCGCGCGGGGCTGCGGCAAATGGGCTTCCAGGTCGACTGGGTGCGTGACGGCGAGGCCGCCGAACGAGAGCTGCGGGCGCAGCCTTTTGTAGCGGCCGTCCTCGATCTCGGCCTGCCGCGCAAGGATGGCATGGACGTGCTCGCTGCCGTTCGACGTGCGGGCCTCACGCTGCCCGTCCTGGTGCTGACGGCCCGCGATGCCGTGCCGGACCGCATCCGCGGCCTGGACATCGGTGCCGACGACTACTTGCTCAAGCCCGTCGATCTGAACGAGCTCGCCGCAAGGCTGCGTGCGCTCGTCCGCCGCGCCCACGGGCAGCCGCAGGAGTGCCTGACGGCGCAGGACATCGTGCTGGACGTGGCAGCTCGTTCCGTCACCAAGGCCGGCAGCCCGGTCATGCTATCGGGGCGCGAGTTCGACCTTCTGCATGCGCTGATGCGAGGCGCCGGCCGGGTCCTGTCTCGCGAGCAACTGGAGCAACAGCTGTACAGCTGGGGGCAGGAGGTCGAGAGCAATGCCATCGAGGTTCATGTGCACCACCTGCGGCGCAAGCTGGGCAGCCCGCTGATCCAGACCGTGCGCGGCGTGGGCTACATGGTGGCGCGCGAACTGCCCAAGTCGTGATGCATCTGCCACGATCCATTCAAGGTCGGCTCCTGGTGCTGATGCTTGCACTGGTCGGCAGCGTCTGGATCACCACTGCCGTTCTGACCTGGCGGGACGTGAGCCATGAACTCGACGAACTGCTGGACAGCCACCTGGCGCAGGCCGCCGCACTGCTTGTCGCGCAACAGGCTCGCGAGATCGAGGACGACGATCACGGCATCAACGCGCCGTCGCTGCACCGCTACGCGCCCAAGGTGGCGTTTCAGGTCTTTCATGAGGGTCATCTGGCGCTGCGCTCGTCTAACGCGCCGGCGGAGCCAATGCTCGCGATCAGCGGCAGCACCGAGCAAGGGTTCCGGACCATCGCGATGGGCGGTGCCCTGTGGCGCGTCTTCGCCGCCCATGGCGCAGAGAGTGATACGCAAGTGTTGGTCGGCGAGCAGGTCGAATCTCGCAACAGCATCCTCCGGGCGGTGCTGCGAGGTGTGCTGATGCCGATGCTGTTCGCATTGCCGCTGCTGCTGCTCGCCGCGTGGTGGGCTGTGCGCCAGGGCGTCGCACCGATGCGCTATCTGGGGCAAGCGCTGGCGCAACGAAAGCCACAGGCACTGGAGCCGATTGCGGTGCGCGCCGCGCCGACCGAGATGACACCGATGCTGGAGGCATTGAACGGACTGTTCCAGCGGATCGCCGAACTGATGGCGTCCGAACGCCGGTTCACGGCAGACGCCGCCCACGAACTGCGCACACCGATTGCGGCGATCCGTGCCCAGGCGGAGGTCGCGCTGGCATCGGCAGACGACACGGAGCGCATACACGCATTGAACAGTACCTTGCAGGGCTGCGACCGTGCTGCGCGCGTGGTCGAGCAGTTGCTGACCCTTTCCCGGCTCGAGGCGGGAAGTGCACCTGCGCTCGGCAGCCTTGACCTCAGTGCGGTGGTCCGCGAAGCGGTTGCAGCCGTGGCTTCCTTGGCACTGGCCAAGAGTCAGACGATCGAGGTCGAGGCGGCAGAGAGTTGCAGGGTCGAGGCCGAGGCAACGCTGCTGTCGGTGCTGATTCGCAATCTGGTCGACAACGCCATTCGCTACAGCCCATCAGGCGCGAGGGTCAAGGTGTCGATCCGCAACACCGTGGGCAGTAGCGAATTGACGATCGAGGACAGTGGCCCTGGCATGAATGCCGCAGACATGAAACGCCTCGGGGAACGGTTCTTCCGGGTCATCGGCAGCGGCGAGAGTGGCAGCGGGTTGGGTTGGTCCATCGCGCGACGCATCGCGGCCGTGACAGGGGCCGACGTTCACGTGACGCGCTCCGCGTCGCTTGGCGGGCTGGCTGTCGTGGTCAGGTTTCCGCTCAGCACCGGCGGGGACGGTGGCCCGAATCGATCCTGCCGCTGAGCTTGACCGAAGCCGCCGTTCGCGAGCGACAGCAGATGTTGGCCGGGTGCTGCCCGCCACCTCACTCGCCCGTGCGGCCGCTGTCCAACACATTGCGGGCATTCAAGGTTCTGTCGCAATAAGCATTTCGCGGAGGATTTGCCCATGGTACCGCTGCACGTCCAGCTGGTGAACTCGACCCTGCGACGAGTGATCAAGCGGCTGCGCTTCCCGCTGGAAGTCATGCTGGTGTGCGTGCGCTGGTACGCCGCCTACCCGCTGAGCCTGCGCAACCTGGAGGCGATGATGGCCGAGCGTGGCGTGCTCGTCGACCACGCCACCGTTCACCGCTGGGCGCTGAAGATGCTGCCGGTGCTGGCGGCGGTGTTCCGCCGGCGAAAGCTGCCTGTTGGAAAGTCCTGGCGCGTCGACGAGACCTATGTGCTCGTAGGCGGCCAGTGGAAGTACTTGTACCGCGCAGTCGACAAGCTCGGCCAGACGGTGGACTTCCTCTTGACCGCACACCGTGACGTGCCGGCTGCGCGCCGGTTCTTCGAGCGAGCGATCGACCTACACGACGTACCGGAGAAAATCACGATTGACAAGAGCGGTGCCAATACGGCCGCCGTGCGCGGTCTGATGGCAGACAGCGGTGTGGACATCGAGCTTCGGCAGTGCAAGTACTTGAACAACGTCGTGGAGCAGGATCATCGAGCCATCAAGAGGCGGACTCGGCCGATGATGGGCTTCAAGTCTTTCGGGTCAGCCGCCAAGATCATCGCCGGCATCGAGACCATGCATATGGTCAAGAAGGGGCAGCTTCGCTGCCCCGGTGGCTTGGCCTTTTCGGCAGCCGACTACTTCTACAGTCTGGCCACCGAATAGTTCGGCGAGAGGTCGCTCTTCTGCGACCGGCCTACCTTATTGCGACAGAACCGGATCATGCGCGTGCTGGCCACGTCCAGCACCGAAGTCGGCTCGTCGAGGAACAGGATGCGCGGGACACTGACGAGCGCCAAGCACAGCATCAGGGGCTGCCGCAGACCTTGGGACCTCTCGCGGCCCTTTTGCATCGAGCGCTTGCCAAGGTCGAAGGTTTGCAGCAAGTCTGCACGGCGCCGCATGCGCTCGAGCTTGGCCACCCCATTGAGCTCGGCCATCAGCAGCGCGTTTTGCTCCACCGTCAGGTCGGCGTAAACGTTGGCCTCCTCCGCCGCGACGCCGATGTGGCGCCGGGCCGCGATGGGGTGCCGGTTGACGTCGATGCCGTCGACCAACGCCTGCCCCTCGGTAGGTGGCAGGAATCCCGTCAGCATGCGCGCCGTCGTGCTCTTGGCGGCACCATTCGGGCCCAGGAAGCCGAATATCTCTCCACGGCCGACCGCGAAACTCACATGGTCGACGGCGACGCGGTCCCCGAAGCGGCGCGTCAGGCCCGCGGCGGCGAGGGCCGCCGTTTGACTGGGCAAGATGTCTGCGGTCGCGCCGGTCGGCGATGTCATGGACCGCTACCGCTGCGCGCTGGTGGCTGCCCATAAGGCGGCCCGCTCATTGGAGACGCGGTCTGAGCAGGGCCTCGACATCGGTTGCGGACCACGTGCCTTTCACGCCGGGCGGCGTCCCCGGACCGGCCGGGAAGCTGAGGAATTCGACCGTACTGCCGTCGGCGCGCTTGTGGCGGTATTGACCGTCTATCAACACCACGATCGGCATGTGGCCCTCGAGGCCAACCGCCTGCATACGCTTCTCGCCCGCAGGCGATTCCATGTCGATCTCGATCACCTTGAGCTTGCCTCCCTGCTTGGCAAGCCAGTCGCGCAGCGGCTTCAGCGCGGACTGCACCGGCGGATGGGCAAACGCGATGATTTCGACTACCGGTGGCGTGGCCTGCGCTGCGGAAGCACAGAGCATCAGGGCGGCTGCGGTGAGGACCCAGCGGCGGGTGTGAGTCACGAAGGTCATTGCGTTGTCCTTCATTTGCAGTTGTTGTGGAGCTTCCACTTCTCTTCGTGCCCTAGGGCCTTGGCGAACTCGGGGACCTTGCAGCGCTCGGCCTCGGCAGGATCCACGGTCGCCGGGGTAGCGGCCGATGCGACCGCGGGCACCATCGTCCTGGCGTAGGGATCGTTGCCGGCCACCCAGACGCCCCAGGCACCGACGAGTCCTGCACAGGCGATCACGACGAGACCCTGCGACAGGCCGCCGCCGGCGCCCCGTGCGGGTACGTATTCGCATACGCCTCCCGGACAGAGCTGTGCCTGGTCCTTGTTGAACCAGTTGTAGACCATGCAGCCGATGCAGATGCCGAAGGCCGACTCGTAGAACAGCAGCACCAGGCAGGAAGCGCACACGATCAGGTTGATCGGCCCGATGACGTGCTTGATCACCACGAGGTACAACATCGCCACTGCGAGTGCGAAACCGATCGCCCAGGCGAAGCGCTTCTGCGGCGCACCCACCCACTCGGGCTGCTGCTTGCGCACCATCCACTGACCGAGGATCAGGCTGGGCGCGAAACTCGGATTGACGAAGATGCGCAGCGTGAAGTCGATCAAGAAGGCGACCACGAATACCCGCGTCGGCTGGAAGTTGCCGATCAGCCAGGCGTTCAAGAACGAGACGATCGCGAAGACGAAGACGATGCCTGCCGCGGCGCGCACGGCGCGCTCGTTGAGCACGGGCACGGCGTAGTCGGGCAGTTCCTGGCCGAACTGGAATATTCGATCGCGCATGGGAAGGTCGCCGTCAGAGGACTGACGCCAGTTTGCTCGGATACCGAAGTCGAGGCGTATGATTTGAATCATATGAAGAGAGACTTTTTGCCACTGCCGCCCGAAGTGGAGATGCTGCTCCCGGGGCGCCTGCACGCCTTGTGCGAAACGGTGCGCTACACCAAGGGGTCTATGCTCTTCGAGGTAGGGAAGCGGCCGACGTCGATGTTCTATGTCAGTGCCGGCGAAGTGACCCTCCAGCGTCATGGCGTCGAGGGTGAGCCAGTGATCCTGCTGCGAACCCGCCATGGCTTCGTGGGGGAAGCGAGCTTGCAGTCGGACCGGTACCACTGTGATGCGACGGCGGTCGCCGACTCGGAGGTGACCCGGATACCCCTGCGGGAACTCCTCGACGCCTTGAAGACCGACCCGATGTTCGCGCTACGTTGGATCAGTACGCTCAACCGAGAAGTCAGGCGGCTGCGCTTGCAATGCGAGCGCCTGAGCCTGAACACGGTCGAGGCACGGCTGGTGCGCCTGCTCGAAACTGATGGCGGTGCGGCTGGCGTTCCGCTCAGCGCCGGACTGAAGTCGATCGCGCGCGAGATCGGAGTGACTCACGAAGCCTTGTATCGCTGCGTGGCTCGGCTGGAGAAGAGGAGCGTGCTGCGTCGAGATGCTGAGCATCTGTTCCTGATTTCGGACGGGCAACGTGGACAAGCCTCCCCAGTCGCTGAACCGGGGCGGCTTGCTTCGGGAACGTGAGTACCGTGAGGATGATTGAGGCTGCTTCGCAGACGCCGCAATGAGCACGAAGACACACTGGGAATCGGTATACGAAACCAAGCCGGCTGAAGCTGTCAGCTGGTATGCGCCGCATCTTCGAGAGTCGTTGCGCTATGTCGCCCAGGCAGCAGCTAGCAAGTGCGTCGCCATCATCGACGTGGGCGGGGGCGAGTCGACGCTTGTCGACGACCTGATCGACGAGGAATACAGCGACATCACCGTACTCGACATCTCGGCCACGGCGATTGAAGTGACGAAGCGGCGCCTCGGTCCGCTGGGTGCGCGTGTGAAGTGGCTCGCGGCCGACATTCTCGAAGCCGAGTTTCCGGTCGGCGCCTACGACATCTGGCACGACCGTGCAGTGTTCCACTTCCTGACCACTGCCGACCAGCGGCAGCGTTATGTCCGTCAGGTACTCAAGGCGTTGAAATCTGGCGGCTTTGCGATCGTTGGAACCTTCGGCCCCGAGGGCCCCGAGAAATGCAGTGGGCTGCAAGTGACCCGGTACGCACCGAGCGAGCTTCATGGCGCTTTTGGTGAGCCCTTTGAGCTCCTTGGCAGCAGTATCGAACAGCACACGACGCCATGGGGATCACCTCAACAGTTCGTGTACTGCTACTGCCGGCGAGCAGCCTCGTAGGCCGGGACTGCGAACGTACGGGCCCCGGGATAAGGGCGAGCCACCATGAAATTCTTGTTGATCCTGAATGACGCGCCTTATGGCAGCGAACGCACATACAACGGTGCACGCCTGGCCGTGGCCCTGGCCAAGCAGGCCGACAGCGAGGTGCGCGTGTTCCTCATTGGTGACGCCGCCGCAGCAGCCCACAACAAGCAGAAGGTGCCCGCGGGCTTCTACAACCTTGAGGCTATGCTAGGTTCGGTAGGCAAGCACGGCGGCGTCATCGGCGTCTGCGGCACGTGCATGGATGCAAGAGGCATCGCCGTAGAGGACCTAATCGAGGGGTCGCACCGCAGCAGCATGGGCGAACTGAGCCAGTGGACCACCTGGGCCGACAAGGTCCTCGTGTTTTGAGATGACTGGCGCCGCAGCGCCCGGTCTACGCTGGCGCGCGGAGAGGGCGATCAGCGATCTGAAGTTCGGCTATGCGGCCTCGAATCGAGTCGGTTGTAGTTCGGCTTTGGGTCGAAAGCCGACCGAGACCGCTCCGTTTTCGGCACTGGCGCCGATCCTTCATCGACACCGAGCGCGTATCCAAGTCTCGTCAGCGGACCGTCAGAGCGCCGCGCCGCGATGTTCAGGCCGCTTCGAGCTCCAAGCTCACGCGCCGTCCCAGCGCCGTGGCGATATTGACGAGTGCATCGAGCGGGAATCGCGATACGCGTCCTCGCAGCAGGTCGTTGATGCGCGGCTGGGTGACGCCGCATCGATCGGCCGCGTCGACCTGCTTCCAGCCTTCGGCCTGGATCAGTTCGGCAATCTGACGCATCAGATCCGCCCGCGCCTGCAGGTTCGCCGCCTGCTCGGGCGTGTCTGCTAGAGCGTCCCAGACACTCGCATAGGTGTTCTCGCGCTTCTTCATCTGCGTCCTCGCATCAGTTCCGTGTACCGACTCTTCGCGATCTCGATGTCTTGCTTGCTCGTGGCCCTGGACTTCTTCTGGAAGGCCTGCAGCACCTAGATGGCGTCCTTCAGCCGGGCCACGTAGATCACCCGGTAGGTGCCACTGTCGTCCCAGACCCGTAGCTCTTCGACGCCCTTGCCGACGGTCGCCATGGGCTTGAAGTCAGTCGGCTGCCTGCCGCGCTGCACCTGGTCGAGCTGGTAACCAGCATCCTGCCTTGCGTCCTCCGGGAAATCACGCAAGCACACCAGCGAGTTGCCCAGGATTTCGAACTGGACCGGGCGACCTGTCTTGTGTTGGACGACGATGGCTCGAGGGGCAACTTGGCCACCATGCTGGATGTCCCGCACCTTCAGCGCGACGAGGTCGCAGCCGCGCAGCTTGCTGTCGATGCCCAGGTTCAGCATTGCCAGGTCGCGGGATCGGTGCTCCTGCTGCATCCTCGCCCGCATGGCCCAGACGTCCTTGGGCTTAAAGGGCGCCTTCTGTCCAACGAGCTTGCCCTTGTTCCAGGGCACCCGGGGACGGCTGCTGGCTTGGGTTGCTTCCATCGTGAGCCTCCAGAGAAGTGGGCGGCAGGGCGCCGCCGCCATGGCGCCGGCGCCGTCGAGGCTCCGGATGTCAATCTTTGACACTTTTGGATAAAATGGGAAGTCCCCTCAGCAGGAGATCGCCCGTGGGCATGAACGTCAATCTCACGCCACAGCTCGAAGAAATCGTGCGTGCCAAGGTGGCCTCGGGCATGTATACGTCCGCCAGCGAAGTCGTGCGCGAGGCGCTGCGACTCATGGACGAGCAAGACCGACTGCGCACGGCCAAAATCGAGCAATTGCGAGAGGATGTCCGCCAAGGTCTGAACAGCGGACCAAGTGAAGCCTGGAGTGCCGAAGCAGCGAAGCGCGAGGCACGCGCGCGACGCACTCGCAAGACTGCGTAGACGGCGATGCCGAGGGTCACGCGTCGGCCGCTTGCTGCAGCCGACATCCTGGATGTCTGGGACCACATTGCCGAGGACAGCCTGGCAGCGGCGGATCGCTGGGTCGACAGGTTGGACGCGAAGTTCAATCTGATCGCGACTCAGCACCTGATGGGTCGAGAGCGCGAGGATTTGGCCGCGAGACTGAGGAGCTTCCCATTCGGGCGCTATGTCATCTTCTACGTTCCGATCGAGGACGGGATCGACGTGGTGCGCGTCCTGCACAGCGCCAGGGACATCGACGCCGTCTTCGGCGACACGGAATCATCAAAGCCCTGGTCGGGCCCGCTCGCGAGCGCTTTCGCGAGACCATGGTCGTCCGACGGCCAACGCCCATGCTTTCATCGCCCGCTCGGCCGAAGGCATCCAGTGACCTCACGGAGGTCCGGTAAGCGCAGCCGCCGGCAAGCCTCGCGACCGAGCGCATTGCCGGTGGCGTGTCCAAATTGCAGACGGTCATCTTCGGTTGTCGGCCATAACCGGCTGTACGCCTTGGCCGGACGAAGGTTCCCTTCAGTCTGCGTGCGGTCGGTCAGAAAGTGCTCGAAGATTGTGCAGGATTGCATTCACGGCGCGCTTGCCTTCGTCGATGGCCTCACGTGCTCGGTGAAAGTCAAGCAGGTGCAGGTGGGCCAGCCGTGGTGCCACGACAATGTCCGGCGGGTCTCCTGCCATGCGGCTGCGCGCAATCCGCACCTGCATGATCTCAATAGCCGAGAACAGCACGTCATGCATGGATGGCAGCTTGCGCTCGTCGGACGAACGCGCGGGGAGGAGTCCGCCGAATTTCTCCTGGAGCTTGCTCATCCATTCGCCAATGGTGCCGCCGGGCTCTGCGACGCGAGGAGCCGAGATCAGGTGGCGCCCAAGGATGTCGGAGCTCAGATCGACTGCGATCACAGCCTCTGCGCCCATTGCGCGCGCCAGCGATACGGGCACCGGATTGACGAGCCCGCCGTCGACCAGCGTCATGCCCTCGCGCAAGACCGGCGTGAACAAGCCGGGAAGGGCAATGGAGGCGCGCACCGCCTCGACCGTGGAGCCCTCGCGCATCCACACTTCGGTGCCGGTACGCAGCGCCGTGGCGACCGCGGCGAATGGCGTGCCGAGCTCTTCGATGGGGCGATCCACGTAGTTGTGCCGAAAGAACTCCATCACCCGGGCACCCTTGAGCATCCCGCCCCCCAGACCCACATCCAGGAACCCGACGACGTCCTTTAGCCGCAGTCCGAGGAGCCACTGCTCGAATCGGTCGAGCTCATCGGCCGCGTAGGCCGCGCCAACCAGCGATCCGACCGAGGTCCCACACACCAGGTCCGGCCGGATCCCGGCTTGCTCCAGCGCGCGGATGACTCCGACATGCGCCCAGCCGCGCGCAGAGCCGCCACCGAGCGCGAGTCCGATACGTTGCTTGCGAGGCGTACTCATGCCCTCTCCAGCGTTGAGCCGCCAGACATTCAGGAGTCACCCTGGCGGGTGATCGCAATGAATAGCCAGACGATCGCCAGGGGCAGGAGCACGACGAGCACGAACGGCATCGACCACGCCGTCCAGATGAGTCCGACGAGCATCAGGCCGCCCAGGACAAATACGCCGACTCCGGCAAACACGAATAGCAGGAAGATCGCTCCACAGAACAAGGCGATCAGACCGACGATCAATCCGGCCACCCCCACTGCGCCCTTAAGCGGTCCTGTGATCTCATGCCCATTGACGATGATCCGCGTCGACCCCGCCTCGAGGAAGAATCCCCAAGCGACGATGCCCAACATGATGAGTGCAAGCGCGATGGCCGCCTTCCTAGACATATGAGATCTTTCCCCAGCTTGGTACGATGCACAAGCGCCAGCGCATTCATCTTCAAGGCGCGACGATACCCCAGGCGTACGGCGTTTCACGACCCTGCGGTCTGGCCACGGGGGCAGTGCCGCGATAGCTGCTGAGCGTGAACGGATCACGGCTCCTCTTGCGTAATGCTACGCGGCCTTGCGATCGGCAACGGCAGCGGTGCGCACCGTCGTTGCGGCCTCTTGGAGTCGACGCACCTGCTGATCGGACGGCTGCCAAGCTGGCGGTCTTGAGCATTCATCCGCTCTCGGTCGTCACTCCGCGGGATGTTGATCCAATGCGCGTTGGGACTACGAATGTCGACAATCCTTACAACGATGTCGAGGGCAAACCGCACCCGGCCAGGACGATCCACATGTCGCCTTGATTTTGCTAGAGCGGCACGGCAATTGCCTGTTTGGCTCGGGATGCCGGCGAGAATGTTGGAGGTTTGTCATGAAGTTCTTCTGGCGCGCACTGTTGCTTGGGGGTAGGACCGCTCATTGCCTCGTCTGCATTGGCCAGCGCGGCAAGCTGGCAATCTATTTCGTCGGGTTCAATACCGGATCCCCGCTGATCGGCCAATACCCTCTGGTCCCGAACGCCTATGGCACCGTCTTCGCGACCGCCAGCACGAACGTCGAAGACCTGACGATTGCGGGCCAGTCGTTGTACTGGATCGACGGCAACGACGTGATGACCGCCAATCTGGATGGCAGCGGCCTGTCCGTCTTGCGCCAGTTCGGGTACACGCCAGCATCCATTGCAGTCTATGACCCGACATCTCAAACTGTGCCCGAGCCAGCGAGCGTTTCCCTCGTGACGATGAGCCTGGTCCTCCTACTAGACATGATGGTCGCCGTGTAGGGATGGCGGCCGGTCTCCGACACCGTAGATT
>JBBINW010000086.1:0-16818 GCA_037443665.1 Betaproteobacteria bacterium | reverse complement strand
AAGCTCCAACCGAACGCGTAGGCTTCGCGGATTTCTGCCGCCCACACTCCTAGCCGGACGGCGTCGTCGCCGCCCGGCCGGGCGGCCGCAACATCGTCGAGTTGGCGTCGATCTCGGACGCCGGCCGGTCCGGGCCGAGGAGATGGAGGTTGAGCACGCCGGCGACGCCGACTCGCGAGCCGGCTCGCACCGGGACCGCCTCCCCGCGTTCGATCCGTCGTCCGTCGACGGTGGTGGCGCTGTCGGACAGCGCCAGCAGGCGCAGTCCGTGCTCGGAGCGCCTCAACTCGAAATGCCAGCGGCTGATCTGGCGCAGCAGCGTGGGGTCGGGATGGCTGAGCACGACGTCGTTGGCGCGCGCGCCGTTGTGGTCCAGCAGGCGCCCGAAGCTGACCACGTCCTGGCGCGGCAGGTTGATCTGCTCGGATGTCTCCTCGATGCGCAGGCTGCGCGGAAACAGCGACTGGTCCCGCCATTCGAGCGCCAGCAGTTCGACCGGGCTGGCGAAGCCCTGCAGTGTCGCCTCGCCGAGCGAGCGGCAATTCAGTCGATGTTCGCGTGCGAGCTCATGGAACACGGCGCGCGTGAGTCGCACCTCGCCCGCCTCTGCCGATCCGGCCACGCGCGAACACATGTTCACGCCGTCGCCGCTGACCGCCACGCCGTCACTCAGCACCGGGCACCAATGCAGCCCGATGCGCACCAGCAGCTGCTGCTGGCGAGCCCGCGTCTCGTTGGCGCGGGCCATCATGTTCTGCAACGCGATGACGCCGTCGACCGCGCTGGTTGCCGACGGAAAGACGGCGAATGCGCCATCGCCCACCGTATCGACGATGCGGCCGCCCGTCGCCGCGATGCAGGATGTCAGCAGATCGGTGTGCAACTGCTGCAGCTGCCGCCCGGCGGCGTCACCGAAGCGCGCGAAATAGGCGGTCGAACCGACGATATCCGAGAAGACGAGCGCCAGTGGCCGTTCGAAGCGGCGCGTCAACTCCTCCTGCAGATGATTCTGCAGACGGATGATTTCGGTCATCGTGAGCGAGCTGAAATCGACCATCGCGCGGCTCCTGCCTGCGGCGATTGTGCACGCGCAGACCCCGATCCCCACATCGTGCGGGCCCCACCGGGCGCACCCCGGCACCGACGGGTTAGCCTTCGGCTTGGCGCCGCCACCTGCCGGCTGTCAACCGAGTGCACCATCGACCCCGACCATGACTCTCAACGATCCCGTCGACCACGCCCAGAACGCACAGCCGACCAGCGCCGAACGCGCTGCGGCCGCCTCGCGCATTACCTGGGTCAGTGTCGGTATCAACCTGGTGCTGACCGGGATCCAGGTGCTCGCCGGCGTGTTCACGCGCAGCCAGGGGCTGGTGGCCGACGGCATCCATTCGCTGTCAGACCTCTTGGCCGACGGCGTCGTGCTGTTCGCCAATCGCCACAGCCTCAAGGATGCCGACGAGGACCACCCCTACGGGCACCAGCGGTTCGAGACCGCGGCCTCGCTGGTGCTCGGTCTGCTGCTGCTGGCGGTGGGCGTGGGCATGCTCTGGTCGGCGTTCCTGAAGCTGCAGGCGCCGGCCTCGGTGCCGAGCGTCCGCCCCGCGGCCCTGGCCGTCGCTGGCGTGGCCCTGGTCGCCAAGGAATCGCTGTTCCGCTACATGCTGGCGGTGGGCAAGCGGGTCAAGTCGAGCGTGCTGCTCGCCAACGCCTGGCACGCGCGCTCGGACGCGGCATCGTCGCTGGTCGTCGGCCTGGGCATCGTCGGCAACCTGGCCGGCTACCCGATCCTCGACCCGATCGCCGCGGCCATCGTCGGCTTCCTGGTCGCCCGCATGGGCTGGAGTTTCGGTTGGGGCGCGCTCAACGACCTGACGGACCGTGCCGCCGACGAGCAGGAAGTGGCCGCCATCCGGCGCACCTTGTGCGAGACGCCGGGCGTGCACAGCGTGCACGACGTTCGCACGCGGAAGATGGGCGACATGATTGTCGTCGATGCCCATCTCGAGGTGGATGCTGAGATCAGCGTGGAGGCCGGGCACGACATCGCGGTGCTGGCGCGCCGGCGTGTGCTCGACCGCCACCGGGTGATCGATCTGATGACCCACTTGGACCCGTGGCGGCGGCCCGACCGCGACCATGAGCCGCTGGTCAAGTCGCCTGCGCGCCCTGAGCCAGGCTGACGGCCGTCGCGTTCTCGCGGCCACCGGCGGCTTCCGTACCCGCCGGTGCACTACCCCGGGCTGGCCAGCACGACGCTGACCCTGCGGACCTTGCCGGCGTGCCAGACCGTCAGACTCACCGTGTCGCCTGGCTGGCGGCGCTCGAACAGGTTGAGCATGTCGTCCAGGTCGGACACCGGCGTGCCGTCGATTGCTGTGATCACGTCACCGGCGACGACTTCGCCGCGCAGGCCGCGGCGGAATGGCTTCAGCCCGGCGCGCGCAGCTGGTCCGCCGGGGATCACTTGCACCAGCACCACCCCTTGCGGCACCTCCAGCGCGCGCTGCAATCCCGGCGGGCCGGCCGAGATGCCGATCGTCGGGCGCACGAAGCGGCCGTCGCGGATCAGCCGCGGCACGATGCGGTTGACCTCGTCCACGGGAATCGCGAAGCCGATGCCGGCGCTGGCGCCGCTGGGGCTCGCGATCTGGGTGTTGACGCCGATCAGCCGGCCGGCCGAGTCGAGCAACGGGCCGCCCGAATTGCCGGGGTTGATCGCGGCGTCGGTCTGGATCACGCCCCGGATGGTGCGCGAGTTGAACGAGTCGATCTCGCGGTTGAGTGCACTGACGATGCCGGTGGTCAGCGTCCGGTCGAGGCCGAACGGGTTGCCGATCGCGTAGACGCGCTGGCCGACGACGAGGTCGCGGCTGCTGCCGATGGCGATCGGCGGCAATTTGGACCTCGGCGCGGTGATCTGCAGCACCGCCAGGTCGCGGTCGGGGAAGGCGCCGACCAGCGTCGCGTCGTAGCTGCTCTGGTCGGCCAGCGTCACGCGGGCGCCGTTGGCGTCCTGGATGACGTGGAAGTTGGTGACGATGTGACCCTCGTCGTCCCAGACGAAGCCGGTGCCGGTGCCGCGCGGCACCTCCTGCACGTTGAGCGAGAAGAGGTCGCGCTCGACACCGATCGACGTGATGTGCACGACCGAAGGCGAGGTCCTCTTGAACAGCGCGATGTTGGCCAGTTCGTCGGGCTCGAGCGGGCCACGTGGCGTGACCACTCGCGGCACGGCCTCGGTGCGGCCGTGGACGAAGACCGGCACGGCGAGGAGCGCGATGGCGGCGCCGGCCAGGGCCGCGGCGGCGACGGTGAACTTGCTGGGCGAAGCGAGGAATCTCATGGTTGCAGTGGAACAGGCGACGCAGAATGGCGCATGGTGCCAGAGCGACGCCCCCGGACGGCTTGGCGGCGGCTGGCGCCGCATGGCAAGATGGATGTTCAATCGGGCCCCAGGCCCGCGACCGGGAGAAGACATCCATGCGCGGCAATTGGCTTCCACGAATCCTGTCCGGCGCCGTCGCGTCGCTGCTCTGCGCCAGCGCCGGCGCGCAGACCGCGCCGCCCATCGAGCCCGGCCTGTGGGAGGTGCACATGGACCGGGTCGTCGATGGCCGCAAGGCCCCCGACCTGAGCGGGCGACTGGCCGCCATGTCGCCGGAGCAGCGCGCGATGATGGAATCGATGATGAAGCAGCACGGCGTCGACATGAGCGGTGGGGCAGGCGAGATCAAGGTCTGCATCGACCGCGACGCCCTGGCCAAGGGCGAATGGCGGGGGCGCCAGGCGCAGCAGGAGCGCGGCTGCAAGACCGACTACCTGGAACGTAGCACCCGCCGCTGGCGCTGGCACACGGTGTGTACGGATCCGGCGATCGTCGCCGACGGCGAAGCCAGCTTCGACGGTGCCCGTCGCTACACGATGAAGGTGAACTCGACCACCACCGGCGCCGACGGGCCGCGCAAGTCCGAGATCACGATGCAGTCGAAGTGGCTGGGCGCCGATTGCGGCGACGTCAAGCCGGCGGGCAGCGGCTTCGGTCCGGGCAACGGGTCAGGCGCCGGACGTCGGCCCTGACGCCGCGCGGCTGCGAACTGGCGGCGCCGGCCCGGAGCCGGGCGGCCATCGGCCCGGGCTCCGCTGCGCCTACATGCCGGCGTAGTTCGGCCCGCCGCCGCCCTCCGGCGCGACCCAGACGATGTTCTGCGTCGGGTCCTTGATGTCACAGGTCTTGCAGTGGACGCAGTTCTGCGCGTTGATCACCAAGCGCTCGCCGCGCTCGTCGGTGTCGACGAATTCATAGACGCCGGCTGGGCAGTAGCGGCTCTCGGGGCCCGCGTACTGGAACAGGTTGACGGCCACCGGTACCGCACCGTCCTTGAGGGTGAGATGCGCTGGCTGGTTCTCTTCGTGGTTGGTATTGCTGATGAAGACCGAGCTCAGGCGGTCGAAGGTGAGCTGGCCGTCGGGCTTGGGGTAGGCGATCGGCGCCACCTGGCCGGCGGCGTGCAGGCGCTTGTGGTCGGGCGTGTCGCGATGCAGCGTCCAAGGCGGGCTCTTGATCCCCAGCCTGGGCAGCAGCCATTGCTCGACGCCGGTCATCAGCGCGCCAACGGTATTGCCCTGCTTGAACCATTGCTTGAAGTTGCGGGCCCGGTTCAGTTCGTCGAACAGCCAGCTCTTGCCGAAGGCCTCGGGATAGGCGGCCAGTTCGTCGCCGCCGCGGCCGGTCTTCAGTGCCGCGGCGGCGGCCTCGGCGGCGAGCATCCCGGTCTTGATCGCGGCATGGCTGCCCTTGATGCGCGCCGCGTTCAGCGTGCCGGCATCGCATCCAACCAGCACGCCGCCCGGGAACACCAGCTTAGGCAGGCTGAGCAGGCCACCGGCGGCGATTGCGCGTGCGCCATAGCCGATGCGCTTGCCACCTTCGAGATGGCTGCGGATCGCCGGGTGGGTCTTCCAGCGCTGCATCTCCTCGAAAGGGCTCAGCCATGGGTTCTGGTAGTCCAGGCCGGTGACCAGGCCCGCGGTGACCAGGTTGCCCTGCAGGTGGTAGAGGAAGCCGCCGCCGTAGGTCTGCTCGTCCATCGGCCAGCCGGCGGTGTGCACGACCAGGCCCGGCCGCGCCTTGGCGGGATCGATCTCCCAGAGTTCCTTCACGCCCAGCGCGTAGCTCTGCGCATCGCGCCCCTCGGCCAGCTTGAAGCGTGCAATCAGCGCCTTGCCCAGGTGACCGCGCGCGCCCTCGGCGAACACGGTGTATTTGGCAGTGAGCTCCATCCCGAGCTGGAAATGGTCGGTGGGCTGCCCGTCCTTGCCCAGCCCAAGGTTGCCGGTGGCCACGCCGCGCACGCTGCCGTCGTCGGCGTACAGCACCTCGGCAGCGGCGAAGCCGGGGAAGATCTCCACGCCCAGGCCCTCGGCCTGCTCGGCCAGCCACTTGACCACCGCCCCCAGGCTGACGACGTAGTTGCCATGGTTGTGCAGGCAGTCGGGGACCAGCCACGGCGGCAGGCGACGCGCGCCCTTGCCGTCGAGGAACAGCACCTCGTCCTCGGTCACCGGCTGCAGCAGAGGGGCGCCGCGCTGCTGCCAGTCGGGGAACAGCTCGACCATCGCGTGCGGGTCCATCACCGCGCCCGAGAGAATGTGCGCGCCCGGCTCCGAGCCTTTTTCAAGCACCACCACCGAGATCGCCGGGTCGATCTGCTTGAGGCGGATCGCCGTGGCCAGCCCGCCGGGGCCGGCACCGACGACGACGACGTCGTATTCCATCGTCTCGCGCGGGCCGTACCGGGCAAGGATTTCGGCAAGGGTCATCGGGCTCTCCGCTGGGGGATCCAGCAATCGAAAAACGCGGCGCGATTCTAAGAGCCAATCGGCTCGCCCCCGACCGCGCCACAGTCGTCGCCAGGGGCGCCGCAGCCTGCGGTCCGGAGCGCCGAGTCGCCCCTTCGGCTAACGCCGTAGCAGCGCGACGGTGGCCATGCCGCCAAAGGTCATGACCAGCGAGCCACCGACATGGATCGCGATGGCCGCCGCAGCCCAGCCGATCCGACCCTGTTGCAGCGAATGGGTGACTTCGGCCGAGAAGGTCGAGAACGTGGTCAGGCCGCCGAGAAAGCCAGTGATCACGAACAGCCGCCATTCCGGTGGCAGCGCGGGCATCTGGCTGAACACCGACAGCGCCACGCCGATCAGGTAACCGCCAAAGAGGTTGGCCACGAGCGTGCCCGGTGGCAGGTGCGGCAACAGGTGGTTCAGGCCCAGGCTGAGGCCCCAGCGCGCGAGGGCACCCAGGGCGGCGCCCAGGCTGACGGCGACGATGGCGTTGAACATGGGGGGCAGTTGGGCGGCCGCGCATTATCGCCAGCGCAGACGCCGCGCCCGCGGGCCGTCAGCCCGCTTCGGTACCATCCAGACCCGGGTTTGTACGAAGGAGCCGCCGCAATGGCGATGAACGTTGTGGATTGCGAGATCAAGGGCGCTGAGGTGGAGTCCGTCGAGGTCGTGCTCGACCCCGGCGAGATCGTCAAAATGGACTTGCGCAGGCTCGGCGTCCGCTTTCCTGTGGGTGGCAGCCTCGGCACCCGGCTCGGTGGCGACGACGAATAGCGTGAAGCCCGCTCGCACCGGCCGACGCCGCGGGGCCTTGCTCGCCGCCGCGCCGCGACCCGCCGGTGCTGCATCGGCGCGCTCGCTCGTCGCCGCAGGGGCCACGCTGCTGTTGGCCGCGGTACTGGCGCCGGTGGCTCGCGCCGCGGCCGCGCCGGCCACGGTGCAGCTCGAAGAGCTGACCTGGACCGAACTGCGCGCGCGCATCGCCGCCGGCGACACCACCGCGCTCGTGCCGTTGGGTGGCACCGAGCAGAGCGGGCCGCACATCGCTCTGGGCAAGCACGATGCCCGTGTGCGCGTGCTCGCCGAGCGCATCGCCGTGCGGCTAGGCGATGCCATCGTCGCGCCGGTCGTGGCCTACGTGCCCGAAGGCGAGATCGCCCCGCCCACGCACCACATGCGCTGGCCGGGCACGATCTCGATCCCCGAAGGCGCGTTCGAGGCCACGCTGGCCGGCGCTGCACGCAGCTTGCTGGCGCATGGTTTCTGCCACGTCGTCTTCCTGGCCGACCACGGCGGCTACCTCGCCGGCGTGGTGCGAGCAGTGGCCCAGGTCAACCACGGCCGGCCGACTCCGAAGGCAGGCTGCGGTGCGATCGCGCTGCCCGAGTACTACCGCGCCTCGGAAGCCGACTTCGCGCAGGCGCTGAGGGCGCAGGGCTTCACGGCGGCCGAGATCGGTACCCACGGCGGGCTCGCCGACACCGCGCTGACGCTGGCCACCGCGCCGTCGCTGGTGCGTACCGCCGCCGCAACGCTGGCCAGCGCCGTCGATCGCGAGGGCGTCTCGGGCGATCCGCGGCGCGCGACCGCAGCGCTCGGGCGCGCCGGCGCCGACCACATCGTCGACGTCTCGGTGGCCGCGATCCGTGTCGCCACCGACGGCCGCCGACCTCGTTCGCCCTGAGCGCCGGCCGATCGCGGCCCGACGGGCAAAGTCACCCCTTTTCACGGAGCAGATGAAATGAACTCGGCAATCAAGTCGGCAGCCGCCGCGCTGTGCGGCGTGGCCACCGTGCTGGGCACCGCCTGGGGCGTGCACGCCGCCGCGCAAGGTGTCGGCACGGCAGCCGTCAACGTGTATGCGGGCAGCACGGCCGACAAGCTGCGGCCCGACGTCGCCGCCGACCTGGCGCGGGTCTATGTGCCCAACCTGAGGTCCGACGACGTCTATGTGATCGACCCGGCCACGCTCAAGGTCGTCGACCGGTTCAAGGTCGGCCTGTCGCCGCAGCACATCGTGCCTTCGTGGGACATGCGCACGCTGTGGGTCACCAACAATGCCGAGGGCAGCGCCAAGGGCAGCCTAACGCCGATCGATGCGCGCACCGGCAGGCCGGGCGCGCCGGTGGCGGTCGACGACCCGTACAACATGTACTTCACGCCCGACGGCAAGTCGGCGATCGTCGTCGCCGAGGCGCGCAAGCGGCTGGACTTCCGCGACCCGCACACGATGCGCCTGCAGTATTCGATCGAGGTGCCGGGCTGTCCCGGCATCAACCACGCCGACTTTGCCGCCGACAACAGTTACGCGATCTTCACCTGTGAATTCTCGGGGGCGCTGGCCAAGATCGACCTCGTATCGCACAAGGTGCTCGGCTACCTGCAGCTGAAGATGCCGGCCACCCGGCTGCGTGAGCGGCCCGGCGGCCGGCGCGCCCGGCCCGGTGACGTGTGGGAGCCGGGCGCGACGGAGGTCTGCACCGCCACCCATGGCATGCCGCAGGACATCCGCAGCTCGCCCGACGGCAAGCGATTCTTCGTCGCCGACATGGCCGCCGACGGCGTCCACGTCATCGACCCGGCGGCGTTCACCGAGGTCGGCTACATCGTCAGCGGCCTGGGCGCACACGGCATGTACCCCAGCCGCGACGGCCGCCTGCTGTACGTGGCCAACCGCGGATCGCACCGCATCCACGGCAGCGCGCACGGCGACGGCGGGGTCGCGGTGATCGACTTCGCCACCGAGAAGGTCGTCGCCCACTGGCCGGTGCCCGGCGGCGGCAGCCCCGACATGGGCAACGTCAGCGCCGACGGCCGGTGGCTGTGGCTTTCGGGGCGCTACGACGATGTGGTCTATCGCTTCGACACGCGAACCGGCGAGGTCGCGCAGGTCAAGGTCGGCCAGGAGCCGCACGGGCTGACGGTGTGGCCGCAGCCGGGCAGCTACTCGCTCGGGCACACCGGCAACACGCGCTGATGCCGACCACCGGGCAGCCGTGAACGCGGTCCTCGACGCCTTCTGGCGCGCCGTCGCGTATTGCCTGCATCCGCGGGTGATCCTGTTTTCGTTGCTGCCGCTGGTGGTGGCGGGCGCGGCCGTGGGCCTGCTCGGCTGGGCCTATTGGGAGAGCAGCGTCGCCGCGGTGCGGGCGACGCTGGAGCGCTGGTCGCTGGTGGCCGCGCTGCTGCAATGGCTGGATTCGATGGGCCTGCCGCAGCTGCGCGCGCTGCTGGCGCCGCTGATAATCGTTGCGCTGGCCGTGCCGGCGGTGCTGGTGGCCACCTTGCTGCTGGTGGCGCTGATGGCCACGCCGGCCGTGGTGCGTCTGGTCGCCAAGCGGCGCTTCTCCGGGCTGGAACAACGCCGTGGCGGCACCTGGTGGCAGGGCCTGTTGTGGTCGCTGCTGTGCACGCTGGCGGCCCTGGCCGCGCTGCTGCTCAGCGTGCCGCTGTGGTTCGTACCGCCGCTGGTGCTGCTGGTGCCGCCGTTGATCTGGGGCTGGCTGACCTATCGCGTGCTGGCGTTCGACGTGCTCGCGCTGCACGCCAGCGCCGCCGAGCGCCGTTTCCTGCTGCGCGCCCACCGCTGGCCGCTGCTGGCGATGGGCGTCGTCAGCGGCTACCTCGGGACCCTGCCTTCGCTGCTGTGGGCGGCCAGCGCGGTGACGCTGATCTTCGCGCCGGTGCTGGTGCTGGTGTCGGTGTGGCTCTACACGCTGGTATTCGCCTTCGCTGCCGCCTGGTTCGGGCATTTCCTGCTCGCCGAGCTGCAGCGGCTGCGGCTGGCCGAGGCGGCCGCGGCTGCTGCAGCGCCGGCGCCGGCGCCGGCGCCTGCCGCGGCACCGGTCGTCGATCGCCTAGCCCTGCCGCCGTCATAACCACCAAGATGAGTGCATGAATATCGGTCTCGTGATCGTCGGTGACGAAATCCTCTCCGGCAAGCGCCAGGACAAGCACCTGGTCAAGGTGATCGAACTGCTCGCCGCGCGCGGGCTGGCGCTGTCGTGGGCACGCTACGTGGGCGACGACAGGCCGCGCATCACCGTCGCGCTGCGCGACGCCTTCGCCAGCGGTGACCTGGTCTTCTCTTGCGGCGGCATCGGCGCCACGCCCGACGACCACACACGGCAATGCGCCGCGGCAGCGCTCGGCGTCGATCTGGTCCTCCATCCCCGGGCGCGGGAACTGATCCTGGCCCGCATGCGCGACCTCGCCGCCGAGCAGGGCGTGGCCTACGAGCCCGATCGCCCCGACAACGTCCACCGACTGAACATGGGTGTGTTCCCGGCCGGCGCCGAGATCATCCCCAACCCGTACAACAAGATCCCCGGCTTCAGCGTTCGCGACGTGCATTTCGTGCCCGGTTTCCCGGTCATGGCCTGGCCGATGATCGAGTGGGTGCTCGACTGGCGCTATGGTCACCTGCAGGGCGGCGCGCGCACCGTCGAGCGCTCGGTGATCGTCTTCGGGTCGATGGAGGCCAGCCTGACCCCGCTGATGGAAGACATCGAGGCCCGCTTTCCGGGCGTCAAGGTGTTCAGTCTGCCCAGCGTGGACCACGCCGAGTACGGCCGCCACATCGAACTGGGCGTGAAGGCTGTCGGCGACCCCGTTGCCGCATTTGCTGCTCTGCGGCAGGGCCTGCTCGAATTTGGCGCCAAGCTTGGCCCCGAAGTGGTGCGGTAGATCCGATGCTATATCCCGCGAATGGTGCGCAGCCCGGGCACCGCAGGAAGGCAGATGGGTCCGGCGGCCGTCCGTCACCGGTGATAGCGGCGCAGCGGCCGCGGGCACGCTTTCTGCTAAATTCCCTCGCGCCTTGTTGGGGCTCGCTGCGGCGACCCCACACCGTACGCAATACCAATCCACGAGCCCCGCTAGGAGAGATCTGAATGGCAAAAACCGTTGCCGACGTGATGAAGATGGTGAAAGAGAACGAGGTCAAGTTCATTGACTTTCGCTTCACCGACACCCGCGGCAAGGAGCAGCACGTGTCCGTGCCGGTCTCCGCATTCGACGAGGACAAGTTCAGCGCCGGCCACGCGTTCGACGGTTCGTCGATCGCGGGCTGGAAGGGCATCGAAGCCTCCGACATGCTGCTGATGCCCGACCCCAACACCGCGAACATCGACCCGTTCTACGAAGAACCCACGCTGATCCTGACCTGCGACGTTCTCGAGCCCGGCGACGGAAAGCCCTACGAGCGCGACCCCCGCTCGCTGGCACGTCGCGCCGAGGCCTACCTGAAGAGCAGCGGAATCGGCGATGCCGCCTACTTCGGGCCCGAGCCCGAGTTCTTCATCTTCGACCAGGTGCAGTGGAACGTCGACATGTCGGGCTGCTTCGTCAAGGTGTCGTCCGAAGAGGCGCCCTGGAGCAGCGGCCTTGACTTCGAGGGCGGCAACATGGGTCACCGCCCAGCCGTCAAGGGCGGCTACTTCCCGGTGCCGCCTGTCGACAGCTTCCAGGACATGCGCAGCGAGATGTGCCTGATCCTGGAGTCACTGGGCATCCCGGTCGAGGTCCATCACCACGAAGTCGGCGGCATGGGCCAGCAAGAGTTGGGGACCAAGTTCAGCACGCTGGTGCAGCGCGCCGACTGGCTGCAACTGCAGAAGTACGTGGTCCACAACGTCGCTCATGCCTACGGCAAGACGGCCACCTTCATGCCCAAGCCGATCGTCGGCGACAACGGCAGCGGCATGCACGTGCACCAGAGCGTGTGGAAGGGCGGCGTTAACCTGTTCGCTGGCGACGGCTACGCCGGCCTGAGCGAATTCGCGCTGTACTACATCGGCGGCATCATCAAGCACGCTCGGGCGCTCAACGCCATCACCAACCCCGGCACCAACAGCTACAAGCGGCTGGTGCCCGGCTTCGAGGCGCCGGTGAAGCTGGCGTATTCGGCGAAGAACCGCTCCGCCTCGGTGCGCATCCCGTATGTCGCCAACCCCAAGGGGCGGCGCATCGAAGTGCGTTTCCCGGACCCCACGTGCAACCCCTACCTCGGCTTCTCGGCGCTGCTGATGGCCGGCCTGGACGGGGTGGAGAACAAGATCCATCCGGGCGAAGCGGCGACGAAGGACCTGTACCACCTGCCGCCGGAAGAAGACGCGAAGATTCCTACCGTCTGCCACAGCCTGGACCAGGCGCTGGAGTACCTCGACAAGGAACGTGCCTTCCTGACCAAGGGCGGCGTCTTCACCGATGCCTACATCGACGCCTACATCGAGCTGAAGATGCAGGAGGTCACGCGCTTCCGCATGACCACCCACCCGCTCGAGTTCGACATGTACTACTCGCTGTAGTCCGGTCGATCGACCAGACACCGAGGCGGGCCTGGGAGCCCGCCTTTTTCATGGTGCTGCACGCCTTTGCACCACCGGTTCGGCGTGCGCCACAATGCCCTCATGTTGCTGATACAAGCTCGTTCCGGCATCCGGCGTCGTGCCCGGTCCTGCGTTCCGTACCGCGCGGCGCTTGCTTGCGCGCTGGTCGCCGCCACCTGTTCATCGGCCCGCGCCCAGGAGGCCGCCAAGCCGGTGTACAAGTGCCCGGGTCCGCCCGTTCTCTACACCGATTCGCTGACCTCGCAGGAGGCGCGCGAGCGCGGCTGCACCATGATCGAGGCGGCGCCGGTCACCGTCGTGCCGGCGCCTCGCCCGCGCACATCGGCCAGTGCGGCGCGGCCGGGCGACGCACGCGTCGATCCGGCGGCGCAGCGCGCGCGCGACAACGATGCCCGCCGCATCCTCGAGGACGAACTGCAGCGCGAGCAGGCCAAGCTCGACGACCTGCGCAAGGAATACAACGATGGCCAGCCCGAGCGCCTGGGCAGCGAGCGCAACTACCAGCGCTACCTCGACCGCGTGGCCGATCTGAAGGCATCGATCGACCGCACCGAGGCCGACGTGGCGGCCCTCAAGCGCGAGCTCGCCAAGCTGCCACAGTGACCGGCGAGGCCACCCCCCCGGGCTTCGAGCCCTTCGACCAGCTGGCCAGCATGGTCGCGGTAGTCGCTCCCGACGGCCACTGCCTGCTCGCCAACTCGGCGCTCGAGAACGTGATTGGCGTCTCGCGTCGCACCTTGCAGCGCGGCGCCCTGCTCGACTGGCTTGCCGACCCCACGCAGCTGCGCGAGACGCTCTGGCTGGTGGCGCGCAACCAGGTCGCGACGAGTCGCTTCGACGCCCACCTCAAGCGGATGCCTGCAGGCAGCGCCGAGCTGCCGGTGCACGTGATCGTCAGTCAGACCGAATGGCCAGATCGCGTGCTGGTCGAGATGATCGAGATCGAGCAGCAGACGCGGCTGGACCGCGAGGAGCGCACGCTGGGCCTGGCGCAAGCGAACAAGGAACTGGTGCGAAACCTCGCGCACGAGATAAAGAACCCGCTGGGCGGCATCCGCGGCGCCGCGCAGCTGCTGGCGATGGAGGTGACCTCTCGTGAGCTCACCGAATACACGCGGATCATCATCCAGGAGGCCGACCGGCTGCAGGCACTGGTGGACCGGCTGCTCGCGCCGCACCGGCGGCCGCTGGTCGTGGCCGACGTGAACATCCACGAGGTCTGCGAGCGCGTGCGTTCGTTGATCCTGGCCGAGTTCCCGCGTGGCTTGAGCGTGGTGCGAGACTACGACACCTCGATCCCCGAGTTCCGGGGCGACCGCGAGCAGTTGATCCAGGCCGTGCTCAACATCGCCCACAACGCCACCCACGCACTGGCCGAGCGCATCGCCGCCGGCGACGCCGTGCTCGCGCTGCGCACACGGGTGGCGCGGCAGGCCACCTTCAGCCGCCACCGCTACCGCTTGGCACTGGAATTGCATATCGAGGACAACGGGCCCGGGTTGCCCGAGGACATCCGCGACCGCATCTTCCACCCGCTGATCTCTGGGCGCGAAGGGGGTTCGGGCCTCGGGCTGACGCTGGCGCAGACCTTCGTGCAGCAACACCAGGGAACAATCGAATGCGACAGCGTGCCGGGCCGGACCGTTTTCAAGATCCTGATCCCCCTGCCTTGACGATCGCGCCGAACGCATGAAACCCATCTGGATCGTCGACGACGATCAATCCATCCGCTTCGTGCTCGAGAAGGCGCTAACGCGGGAGCAGTTCAGCGTACGCACGTTCTCCAATCCGCGCGAGGTCATCAAGGCCCTCGACGACGACGCGCCGCAGGTGCTGGTCAGCGACATCCGCATGCCCGGTGGCAGCGGGATCGACCTGCTGGCCGAGGTCAAGAGCCGCCAGCCCGGCCTGCCAGTCATCATCATGACCGCGTTCTCCGATCTCGACAGCGCCGTCTCGGCGTTCCAGGGTGGCGCCTTCGAATACCTGCCCAAGCCCTTCGACCTGACCACCGCGGTCGATCTGATCCGCCGCGCGGTGGAGGAGAGCCTGCGCGAGGAAGTGGCCGAGTCGGCGCCGGTGCAGGCGCCCGAGATGCTCGGCCAGGCGCCGGCGATGCAGGACGTGTTCCGTGCCATCGGCCGGCTGAGCCAGAGCCAGGTCACGGTGCTGATCACCGGCGAGAGCGGCACCGGCAAGGAACTGGTCGCGCGTGCGCTGCACAAGCACAGCCCGCGCGGCGGCGGCCCGTTCATCGCGATCAACACCGCGGCGATCCCGAAGGACCTGCTCGAGAGCGAGCTATTCGGCCACGAGCGCGGCGCCTTCACCGGTGCGCAGACCACGCGCCGCGGCCGCTTCGAGCAGGCCGACGGCGGCACGCTGTTCCTCGACGAGATCGGCGACATGCCGTTCGACCTGCAGACCCGTCTGCTGCGTGTGCTCTCCGACGGCCAGTTCTACCGCGTCGGCGGCCACCAGCCGCTGAAGGCCAACGTGCGCGTGATCGCGGCCACGCACCAGAACCTGGAGGAGCGGGTGCGCCAAGGCGCGTTCCGCGAGGACCTGTTCCACCGCCTGAACGTGATCCGGCTGCGCCTGCCGGCCCTGCGCGAGCGCCGTCACGACATCCCGATGCTGACCAGGTTCTTCCTCGGCAAGAGCGCGCGCGAGCTGGGCGTGGAGGCCAAGCGCATCACCGATGCGGCGCTAGACCGGCTGGCGAACTTCGACTTCCCGGGCAACGTGCGTCAGCTCGAGAACCTGTGCCACTGGCTCACGGTCATGGCGCCGGCGCAGGTCGTCGAGCCCAAGGACCTGCCGCCTGAAGTGAGTGGCGTGGCGACGGCTGGCCCGCCGGCAGCGGTCGGCGGTGCCGCGCCGACCGGTGGCCAGACGGCGGCGCCGCTTCCGGCGGCCGCCCTGCAGGTGCCGCCCATGCCCGTCGTGCCGGCCGAGACGGTCTTGCCCGCTGGCGCCGCGCCGGCCTCGCCGAGCTGGCTGGCCGACCTCGAACGCGACGCGCGCCGCCGCCTCGACGCCGGCGAGCGCGAGGTCTGGGACGCGCTGACCAAGCAGTTCGAGGGCTGCCTGATCCATACGGCGCTCGACCTCACGCGCGGGCGGCGCATCGAGGCCGCGCAGCGGCTGGGCATCGGACGCAACACGATCACACGCAAGATCCAGGAGTTGGGGCTCGACGACTGACGGGCCTGGCGGCGCTGGCGGTCAGCGCAGTTCCAGCACCACCGGTGCGTGGTCGCTCGGCCGCTCGTTCTTGCGCGGCAGCTTGTCGATCGCGCAGGCCTGCACGCGCGGCCGCAGCGCCTCGCTGACCAGGATGTGGTCGATGCGCAGGCCCTGGTTCTTGCGGAACGCCAGATTGCGGTAGTCCCACCAGCTCCACGACTTCGGCGGCTGCTCGAACAGCCTGAACGCGTCGACCAGACCGACCTCGAGCAGGGCACGGAAATGCGCGCGCTCCTCGGGCGTGCAGTGGATCTGGCCGGCCCAGGCCACTGGATCGTAGACGTCGCGGTCTTCGGGCGCGATGTTGAAGTCACCCATCAGTACCAGTTGCGGATGGGCCGCGAGCTCGCCGCGCACCCAGTCGCGCAGCGCATCCATCCAGCGCAGCTTGTAAGTGAACTTCTCGCTGCCGGGTGCCTGGCCGTTGGGAAAGTAGGCGCCGATGCAGCGCAACTCGCCGACGCTGGCGGCGATGACGCGGGCCTGGTGGTCGTCGTGGCCGGGGATGTTCCTCATCAGGTCAACCGCGTCGCCGCGGCTGAGCAGCGCGACGCCGTTGTAGGTCTTCTGTCCAAAGCAGTGCGCGGCGTAGCCGGCGGCCGCGATCTCGGCCTGCGGGAACTTGTCGTCGGTGAGCTTGGTTTCCTGCAGCACCAGTACATCGACCGGGTTCGTGGCCAGCCAGGCGAGCACCTGCGGCAGACGCACGGCCAGCGAGTTGACGTTCCAAGTGGCGAGTTTCAAAGCAATCCTAAGTACCTGATTTTATTGAGGTTTGTTTACTGAAGTCTGGGCGGTACCCCCACGCACACCCCCACATTTTTCCGCTGCGAGCCCAGTCGATGGCGCTGGGCGGCAATCTGTTGTCGTCATCCTACAAGCGGTCGTCGGCACGCGCTCTTGGATGCGCGGGCAGAGCGTCATGCGGCCCTTAGCGCCGCCGCGTTCACCTTGAGCGCAAGCGCCTGGCAACGCTGCAGCAGCACGTCGAAGGGCTCGGCGTCGTCCAAGAGCAGGCCGTCCTCAACCATGCGCTGGTAGTCCTCGGCCAGCGTCTTCCGCGCGTCGCCGCTGGGTGCCAGATCCAGTGCGCCGGTGACCGCTGCGCGGTAGTCGATGGGCGCACCGTCTGGCATCGATTCGGCGGAGAAGATGCTCTTGTGCTCTGCGATGGCGTTTGCCAACGCGCGACCCTTTGCCGCGCTCTCGGCGAAGCCGGCGGCGTCGAGTCGCGTCACGTCGTGCCAGTGTAGTGCGCCATAAATAACGTAACTTATACGACAATTCGCACTCCAGCGTAAGCTGAAGGTGAATGTCATTCGCGTCGCAAAGCCCGTTGAATTGAATGCCGACGATGATCGTCGGTTGCGGATCC
>JBBINW010000085.1:0-16832 GCA_037443665.1 Betaproteobacteria bacterium | reverse complement strand
AAGCTCCAACCGAACGCGTAGGCTTCGCGGATTTCTGCCGCCCACACTCCTAGGGGCGGTGTGTCGGCTCATCGGCTCGGCCGCTCGATTGCCTGCATAATTTCCCGCAGCTTCCACTGCTCGCCGCGCGGGCGCCGGGCGTCCGGCGCCGATCGTCGGCGCCAGTCGCTCGCGTCTTGCGCGCCGCCGCAGTGCTCCATCCGCCTTCTTGTCCGACCCGCCCTCCGATGACCCCAGCCACCGTGGACCTCTCCGCCCTGCACTCGCGCGCCACGGGCGAGCCGGCGCGACCGCCGCAGCGCTGGCCGGTCGCCGACGTGCAGGCCTTGTTCGAGCTGCCTTTCCTGGACCTGCTGTTCCGTGCCCAGCAGGTGCACCGCGAGCATTTCGACGCTGGCGAGGTCCAGCTCTCGACCCTGCTGCCGATCAAGACCGGCGGCTGCCCGGAGGACTGCGCCTACTGCCCGCAGTCGGCGCATTTCGACACCGGCGTCGAGGCCGACAAGCTGTTGCCGCTGGAAGACGTGGTCGCGGCCGCGCAGGCCGCCAAGGCCCAGGGGGCGACGCGCTTCTGCATGGGGGCGGCCTGGCGCAGCCCCAAGGACCGCGACATCGAGCGCGTGGGCGCGATGGTGCGCGAGGTCAAGGCCCTGGGCCTGGAGACCTGCATGACGCTGGGCATGCTCGACGGCGGGCAGGCGCGAGCGCTGCAGCAGGCCGGGCTGGATTACTACAACCACAACCTCGACACCGACCCCGGCTTCTACGGCGCCATCGTCAGCACCCGCACCTACCGGGACCGGCTGGACACGCTGGCGCATGTGCGCGAGGCCGGCATCAAGGTCTGCTGCGGTGGCATCGTCGGCATGGGCGAGAGTCGCGCGCAGCGCGCCGGCCTGGTGGCGCAGCTCGCCAATCTCGAGCCCTATCCCGAGTCGGTGCCGATCAACAACCTGGTGCAGGTGGCGGGCACGCCGCTGGCTGGCACCACGCCGCTGGATCCGTTCGAGTTCGTGCGCACGGTCGCGGTGGCGCGCATCACGATGCCGAGCGCGATGGTCCGCCTGTCGGCCGGGCGCGAGCAGATGGACGACGCAGTGCAAGCGCTTTGCTTCGTCGCCGGCGCGAATTCGACCTTCTACGGCGAGCGCCTGCTGACCACCGCCAACTCGCAGGCTGCGCGCGACCGCGGCCTGTTCGAGCGCCTCGGGCTGCGCGCCATGGAGGCCTGACGATGGAACGCAAGCCGACGACCCTGCACCGCCTGCGCGCCATGCACGCCGCGGGTGAGAGGATCGCGATGCTCACCTGCTACGACGCCAGCTTCGCCCGCGTGCTCGACGCCGCCGGCGTCGATGCACTGCTGGTCGGCGACTCGCTGGGCATGGTGCTGCAGGGGCGCGACAGCACGCTGCCGGTGACGCTGGACGAGGTCGCGTACCACACCGCCTGCGTGGCACGCGGCAACCGCAGTGCCTGGCTGATCGCCGACCTCCCGTTCGGCAGCTACCAGGCGTCGGCCGAACAGGCCGTGGCCAGCGCCGTGCGGCTGATGCAGGCCGGCGCGCAGATGGTCAAGCTAGAGGGCGGCGGCTGGACCGCGCCGGTCGTGCGCATGCTGGTCGAGCGCGGGATCCCGGTGTGCGCGCACCTGGGCCTGACGCCGCAGTCGGTGCATGCGCTGGGTGGCTGGCGTGTGCAGGGGCGCGAGGAGCAGGAGGCGCTGACCCTGCAGCAGCACGCCAAGGCGCTGGCCGACGCCGGCGCGGCGATGCTCGTGGTCGAGGTGATGCCTAGCGCGCTGGCGCGGGCGCTGGTCGAGATGCTGCCGATTCCTGTTATCGGCATCGGCGCCGGTCCCGACTGCGGTGGACAGGTGCTGGTGGTGCACGACATGCTCGGCATCACCGCCGGCAAGCTGCCGCGCTTCGTGCGCAACTTTATGCGCGAGGGCGGCGGCATCGAGGACGCCGTGCGCCGCTACGTCGCTGCCGTCAAGGACGGCAGCTTCCCGGACGCGGCGCTGCACGGCTACCAGTAGGCAACGTCGGGCCCCGAAGAGATCGCCCGTGCGCATCGTCAAGACCATCGCCGAGTTGCGCGAGCAGGTCGCCGGCACCCGTGGCGTGCTGGTGCCGACCATGGGCAACCTGCACGAGGGCCACCTGTCGCTGGTCGGCCGCGCCCGCGCGGCGGCCGGGACCGGCGTGCCGGTGGTGACCAGCATCTTCGTCAACCGGCTGCAGTTCGCGCCGCACGAGGACTTCGACACCTACCCGCGCACCTTCGAGCGCGACTGCGGGTTGCTGCGCGCCGCCGGCTGCGATGTCGTCTTCGCGCCCGCCGAGTCCGAGCTCTACCCCGAACCGCAGACCTACCGCGTGCAGCCGCCGCCCGAGCTGGCCGACATGCTCGAGGGCCGCTTCCGCGCCGGCTTCTTCACCGGCGTGTGCACCGTCGTGCTCAAGCTCTTCAACGCCGCGCAGCCGCGTGCCGCGGTGTTCGGGAAGAAGGACTACCAGCAATGGCGCGTGATCGAAGGCATGGTGCGCCAGCTGGCACTGCCGATCGAGGTCATCGCCGGCGAGACCACGCGCGCCAATGACGGCCTGGCGCTGTCCTCGCGCAACGGCTACCTCGATGCCTCCCAGCGCGTCGAGGCGGTGGCGCTGTCGCGCACGCTGCGCGAGGTGGCGGCGGCGGTGCACGAAGGCCGCCGCGACTGGGCCGCGCTCGAGGCCGGGGCCGCGCAGTCGCTGCAGCGCCGCGGCTGGCAGACCGACTACGTCGCCGTGCGCCGGCGCAAGGACCTGGCCGTGCCGGTGCCGGGCGACTCGCTGGTCGTTCTCGCGGCCGCACGGGTGGGCCGCACGCGCCTGATCGACAACCTCGAGCTCGAAACACCGGCCTGACATCGCCGCGATGAGCCCCGCCGGCGAGCGCCCGCAGACCTTCGGCGAGGAAGTCGCGAACGCCGTCAGCCATGGCCTGGCGTTGGCGTTCGCGGTGGTGGCGCTGCCGGTCCTGGTCCACGTCGCAGGCCACCGCGGTAGCGCCGCGGACATCGTCGGGGTGAGCCTGTTCGGGGCCACGATGATCCTGCTCTACCTCGTCTCCACCGTCTACCACGCCTTGCCGCCGGGTCGCGCCAAGCACTGGTTCAACCGCCTGGACCACGCCGCGATCTACGTCTTCATCGCCGGCAGCTACATGCCGTACCTGCTCGGCGTGCTGCGCGGCGCCTGGGGCTGGACCTTGTTCGGCATCGTCTGGGGTGCGGCGGCGGTGGGCGTCGCCGCCAAGCTGGGTCACCGGCTGCGCCATCCGCTGTGGTCCACCGGCCTGTACGTGGCGATGGGCTGGGTTGCGCTGATCGCCGCCGTGCCGCTGTTCCACCGGCTGTCGGCCTCCACGCTGGCCTGGCTGCTGGCCGGCGGGTTGGCCTATACGTTGGGAGCGCTGGTGTTCCTCTTCGACTCGCGCATGCGCTACGCCCACCTTGCCTGGCACCTGTTCGTCGTTGCCGGCAGCGTCAGCCACTTCTTCGCTGCACTGACGAACGCGGCGTGATGCATGCTGCGTCGCCTTCGGCGCGGTCGTTGCGCCTCGTCGCCGAATGGCCAGAGCGCCGCGTGAGGACCCGCCGCGGCGTGCGGCCCAGCGCCGGCATCCTGGCCGCACGCAGCGAGCGTATGCTGGCGCAGCCCTGCCATTCCCTGCCATGACGACGGAGGATCCAAGGTGAAGAGGAGGGTCGTTGCGATCGCTGCGGCGGCGTTGCTGCTGCTGGGCGTGGGTGCATGGTTCGCGTGGCATCCGGCGCCCGAGCCCTTGCCGCCGGCCGCGCCCGGGCCGGCCGAGGTGATGCCGTTGGCGCCGGCGCCGGTGGCCCTCGCGACCCCGGTCGCCGAGCCGTCGGCCACCGCTTCGCAGGCGGCGTCTTCGACCCCGGATGCCGACGAGGCGCTCGTCGCCCTGTTCGGCCGCCGGATCGTTCTGACGATCTTCCACGCCGACGACTTCGTGCACCGTTTCGTTGCCACGGTGGACAACCTGGCCGGCCGCACTGCCACCGTGCGGCTGTGGCCACTGGCTCCAGTGGGTGGCCGCTTCACGGTCGAGAGCCAGGGCGGTGCCGAGGTCATCGGCGCCGCCAATGCGCAGCGCTACGAGCCCTACGTACGGCTGATCGAGGACGTCGACCTGCGTGCGCTGGCCGCCACCTGCCGGCAGCTGTACCCGCTGTTCGAGCGTGCCTACGCCGACCTCGGGTATCCGAACCGGCGGTTCAACGAACGACTGCTCGAGGTCGTCGACCTGCTGCTTGCCACGCCGGACGCCGGACCAGTCCTCAAGGTCCACCCGCCGGCCACCGCGGCTTCCGTCCAGTCCGCGCGGCCGTGGGTGATGTACGAGTTCGACGACACCGCGCTGCAGTCGCTCGCCGCCGGCCAGCGCATCCTGCTGCGCATGGGGCCCGACAACGAGCGCCGGGTCAAGGCCCGACTGTCGGCGCTGCGACCCTTGCTACTGGCGGCCGGGTCGTCCCGCTAGTTGCGGCGTGGCTGCGCGATCGACGTCAGTCGAGCGCGTCGACCACGGGCGCCCGCGCCGCGGCATCGCCCTCCAGCCGCCGAACGTCCTGCAGCAGACGCTTGCTCACGAGTTGCAGGAAGTAGAAGCCGAACTTCGAGTTCTGGAACACGAGTTGCCGGACCTCGTCGTAGCTGATCGCCAGCGCCTCGCCCGGCTCCACGCACTCCACCGTCTGCGTGCGCTTGTTCTCGGGCCCGATCAGCCCGAGTTCGCCGATCACGTCGCCCGCGCCCAGTGACACGCCGGCCTCCACGACCCGATAACGGCCGCCCAGCACGAACAGCATCTCCGCAGCCACGTCGCCGCGCCGCCATAGGCGCTGGCCGGCGCTGAAGTGCCAGCGGTGCGTGAAAGGTCGCAGCCAGTCAATCGACAGGTCGCCGCGCGCGGCTTCCCGGACCTGGCACACCAGCGCCAGCATCTGGCGCAGGCGCACCACGTTGAGCGGCAGCAGCACCAGATGGAGCAGCAGCGTCGGATAGATCGCGGCGGCCGCGCCATAGGTGATGAAGGCGATGTTGGCCAGGATGCCCGCGACGCGCAGCGGCACCATGGTCTTCATCGAGTAGGCGGCGAAGGTCAGCGTGGCCCCGAGATAGCCCGCCGCCTCGATCCAGAATCCCACGCTTGGGTGCATCGTCATCGACTCTTGTTCTTATGCATCGGCCGCGATTGTGGCGTGCCGCCGACGCCGCCGGATGCAGCCGATGTCTACCCGCGATGCCGGCCCGGCCGCTCGGCGGCGAACACCTCGATCGGCGCCTGGAAGCCCTTCAGCGGCACCGCGCCCAGCGCGTCCAGCCGCCGCCCAGTGCGCCGCGCGCCACGCCGTCGATCAGGATCGTGCGGCCGGCCTCCTTGGTGTGTGCCTCCAGCCGCGCCGCCAGGTTCACCGCGTCGCCGACGCAGGTGTAGGTCGCGCGCCGCTGGGTGCCCGTGTAGCCGGCCACGACCAGGCCGTTGGCGATGCCGATGCCGATGCGCACCGCGGGCTTGCCTGCGGCCTCGCCTTCGGCGCTGAAGATCTCGACCATCTCGGCCATCTCCAGTGTCGCGCGCAGGTCAGCCTCGCTGTGCCCGGCCAGCGGCAGCGGCGCGCCGAAGACCGCCATCAGCCCGACGCCCACCATCTGGATGACGACACCGCCCTGGCTGCTGATGGCGTCGAACATCAGCGTGTAATAGGTGTTGAGCAGCTCGATCGTCTCCTCCGGGGGCTGCGAAGCCACCAGCGCCTGCAGCCCGGCATCGTCCGCCCGGCGCGCCGCTGCGAGGGCGGCGCGGGCCGATCGCGCAGCGTCCGATTCGTCGCCCAGGCGGGCTTGGACGCCCGAAAGCCGGCACAGGACTCGCGCCTTCGCTGTCCCGTCGCCCGCTGACCGGGCCAGCGCCTGCATGGCCTGCGCATCGGCCATCGCAGCACCGAAGTCGCCCACCGCCAGCAGGCTCTCGGCACGCAGGTCGAGCAGTTGGAGACGCTCGGCCTGCGCGAGATCCAGATGGGCCAGTGCCGTGCCCGCGGCCGTGACGGCTTCACGCTGCATGCCGGCCCAGGCCAACTCTGCAACGTGCGCGGCCCGGGCGCCGTCGCGATCGGCGGCCGCGGAGCGGGGAATGCTGGAATCCGGCTTGCGCAAAGGGCCTTCCACGCGTTGGCGGCGCCGGCGCGCGGAGGGCACCCTGGCCGCCGGGGTCTAGCGGCGAGGCGCTGGCTTAGCATCCATCGAATGCCCGCCCCCGTTTCGGCCCAAGCACTGCGCGATCTGCTGCCCTCCATCGAGCAGCTGGCGCGCAACGCTGGCGCGCTGATCCTCGAGGTCTACCGCGGCAACTTCGCGGTGCGCGACAAGGCCGACGCCTCGCCGGTGACGGCCGCCGACGAGCGCGCCGAGGCGCTGATCGTGCCGGCGCTGCAGGCCCTGACGCCGCACTGGCCGGTGGTCGCCGAGGAAGCGGTCGCGCGCGGCAAGGCACCGGCGGTCGGCGAGCGCTTCTGGCTCGTCGACCCGCTGGACGGCACGCGCGAGTTCGTCTCGCGCAATGGCGAGTTCACGGTCAACATCGCGCTCGTCGAGCATGGCGTGCCGGTGCTCGGCGTGGTCTACCTGCCGGTGCCCGACCGGCTGTACGCCGGCATGGTGGGGCAGGGCGCCTGGCAGGTCGAGAACGGCACCCGCCGCGCCATCCGTTGCCGGCTGCTGCCGCCCGAAGGGGCGGTGCTCGTCAGCAGCCGCTCGCACGGCGACCGTGCGGCACTGGACGCGTGGCTGCAGGGCCGGCCGGCGGCGGCGCGCATCAACGCCGGCTCGTCGCTCAAGTTCGGTCTGATCGCGGCCGGGCAGGCCGATCTCTACCCGCGCCTGGGCCGCACGATGGAGTGGGACACCGCTGCCGGCGACGCCGTGCTGCGCGCCGCCGGTGGCCAAGTCTGCGACCTGGCCGGCCGGCCGCTGGTCTATGGCAAGCCCGGTTTCGAGAACCCGCACTTCGTCGCCAGCGGCGGCGCCGGCGCGGCGGGAAACTCCTCGTGAACCGGGGTGCCGCCGGCTCCTAGAATCGCCTCGCACTTCGCGCAAGGAAACCTGCATGCCTACTCGACGCCGCGCCGCGGCCGCCGCCCCCGAAGCCGATGCGCCGGGCCCGGTGCGCACGCTCAAGAAATACCCCAACCGGCGCCTGTACGACACCCGCACCAGCAGCTACATCACGCTGGCAGACGTCAAGCAGATGGTGCTCGCGGGCGAGGAATTCGAGGTCCGCGACGCCAAGACCGGCGACGACCTCACGCGCAGCATCCTGCTGCAGATCATCCTCGAAGAGGAGTCGGGCGGGGTACCGATGTTCAGCACCCAGACGCTGAGCCAGATCATCCGTTTCTATGGCCACGCGATGCAGGGCGTGATGGGCACGATGCTCGAGAAGAACATGGCCGCGTTCGCCGAGCTGCAGTCGCAGTTCCTAAACCAGAGCAAGGGCCTGTACGACCCCAAGCACCTCTCGCCCGAGGCCTGGACGAAGTTCCTCAGCGGCCAGCCCGCGGTGCTGCAGAACCTGATGGGCAACTACCTCGAGCAGAGCCGCAGCATGTTCGAGCAGATGCAGAAGGCCGGCTCGATGTTCCCGGGCATCGCGGGGTTCCCGGGCGCCAAGAAGTAGGCCGCTTCGGGCGGTACGCGTGATGGCTGAAAATCGCGCGATGTCCGAAACCACCCCGATTGCCGCCGCCGCCGCCGCCAAGGCCCCCACCGTCGGCTTCGTCTCGCTCGGCTGCCCGAAGGCGCTGACCGATTCCGAGCTGATCCTGACGCAGCTGCGCGCCGAGGGCTACGAGACCTCGAAGAGCTACGCCGGCGCCGACCTCGTGATCGTCAACACCTGCGGCTTCATCGACGACGCGGTGAAGGAAAGCCTGGACGCGATCGGCGAAGCCTTGGCCGCCAACGGCCGCGTCATCGTCACCGGCTGCCTGGGCGCCAAGGTCGGCCGCAACGGCGACAGAGGCAGCAACCTCGTGCGCGAGGTCCACCCGAAGGTGCTGGCCGTGACCGGCCCGCACGCGACGCAGGAGGTGATGGACGCAGTGCATCTGCACGTGCCCAAGCCGCACGACCCGTTCGTCGACCTGGTGCCCGAAGCGCGCGCCGAATTTCGCGGCGTGGCGGGCATCAAGCTCACGCCTCGCCATTACGCCTACCTGAAGATAAGCGAGGGCTGCAACCATCGTTGCACGTTCTGCATCATCCCGAGCATGCGCGGTGACCTCGTCTCGCGCCCTGTGGGCGACGTGCTGGCCGAGGCGCGGGCACTGTTCGACTCGGGCGTGAAGGAACTGCTAGTCGTCAGCCAGGACACCAGCGCCTATGGCGTCGATCTAAGGTACCGCACCGGCTTCTTCGACGGCCAGCCGGTGAAGACGCGGCTGCTCGAGCTGTGCACGAAGCTGGGCGAGCTCGCCGAGCCGCACGGCGCGTGGGTGCGGCTGCACTACGTCTATCCGTACCCGAGCGTCGACGAGGTGCTGCCGCTGATGGCCGCCGGCCGCGTGCTGCCGTACCTGGACGTCCCCTTCCAGCACGCGCACCCCGATGTGCTCAAGCGCATGAAGCGCCCGGCCAGCGGCGAGAGGAACCTCGAGCGGCTGGCGCGCTGGCGCGAGCTGTGTCCCGAGATCGTCGTGCGATCGACCTTCATCGCGGGCTTTCCGGGCGAGACCGAGGCCGAGTTCGAGACCCTGCTGGCCTTCGTCCGCGAGGCCGGCATCGACCGCGCCGGCTGTTTCGCCTACTCGCCGGTGCAGGGTGCGGCAGCCAACGAGCTGCCGGGCCAACTGCCGCAGGAGGTTCGCGAAGAGCGCCGCGCGCGGTTCATGGCCGTTGCCGAACGGGCCTCTGTACAGAAGCTGCAGGGCCGCATCGGCGCGACGATGCAGGTGCTGGTCGACCAGGCGCCGGCGCTAGGCCGCCGGGGCGGCATCGGGCGCAGCTACGCCGACGCGCCCGAGATCGACGGCGTGGTGCGGCTGCTGCCGCCCGAGAAGGCATCGAAGACCTTGAAGGTGGGCGAGTTCACGCGCGCCTGCATTGTCGCCACCGAGGGCCACGACCTGGTCGGCGTGCCCGTCTGACCGCAACCGAGAACGCAACAGATGACCCGCGACCTGGCCACCGAGCTCGTCCACCACGCCTACCGGCCGCCGACCGGTTTCGAGGCCACGCAGCCCGGCGTGCACAAGGCATCGACCGTGATCTTCGCCAACGTGGCGGCGATGCGCGCGCGCGACTGGCGCAGCAAGGGCGGCTACACCTACGGCCTGCACGGCACGCCGACGACCTTCACGCTCGAGGAGCGCATCGCTGCGCTCGAAGGCGGCCGGTACTGCGCGCTGGTGCCCAGCGGGCTGGCGGCGATCGCGCTCGTCGACCAGGCGCTGCTGGCGCAGGGCGACGAGGTGCTGCTGCCCGACAACGTCTATGGCCCGAGCCGCGAGTTCGCGCGCCACCAATTGACGCGCTGGGGCATCGCCCACCGACTCTACGACCCGCTGGACGCGGCCTCGCTGGCGGTCGCGATCGGCCCGCGCACGAAGCTGGTCTGGATCGAGGCGGCGGGGTCCGTGACGATGGAGTTCCCGGATCTCGCAGGGCTCGTCGCCGCGGCCAAGCACCATGGCGTGCTCACGGCGCTAGACAACACCTGGGGCGCAGGCATCGCGTTCAACGGCTTCGACGCCGGCATCGACATCGTGATGCAGGCGCTGACCAAGTACCCCAGCGGCGGTGCTGACGTGCTGATGGGCTCGGTGGTCACGCGCGACGACGCGCTGGGCGAGCGCATCAAGCTAACCCACATGCACCTGGGCCTGGGCGTGGCCGCCAACGATGCCGAACTGGTGCTGCGCTCGCTGCCATCGCTGCCGCTGCGCTATGCGGCGCAGGACCGCGTCGGCCGCGAACTCGCGGCCTGGCTGGCGGGGCAGCCGCAGGTCCATCGCGTGCTCCACCCGGCGCTGCCCGGGTCGCCGGGGCACGCCCATTGGCAGGCCCATTGCACGGCTTCCGCAGGGCTGTTCTCGATCCTGCTCGACGAGCGCTTCGGCACGGCGCAGGTGGATGCGTTCGTTGATGCGCTGCGGCTGTTCCGCATCGGTTACTCCTGGGCGGGGCCGGTCAGCCTGGTCGTGCCCTACGACCTCGACGCGATGCGCTCGCCCGAAGCCCGCGCGCGCAACGACCTGCGCGGCCACCTGGTGCGTTTCTCGATAGGGCTCGAGGCGGCTGCCGATCTGCGGGCCGACCTGGCCTGGGCCATGGCGGCGACGCTCAGCTGACCGGCTTTGCCGCTCAGGCCTTGGACCCCGATGAGACCTTGTGTCTCATCAGCCGACCCTTCTCGCGCTCCCAGTCGCGCTGCTTCTCGGTGTTGCGCTTGTCGTGTTGCGCCTTGCCCTTGGCCAGCGCAATCTCGGCCTTCACGCGGCCGCCCTTGTAGTGCAGGTTCAGCGGCACCAGCGTAAAGCCCTTCTGCTCGACCTTGCCTATCAGGCGGCGGATCTGCTCGCGGTGCATCAGCAGCTTCTTCGTGCGGTCGGCCTCCGGGTGGACATGCGTCGAGGCGGTGCGCAGGGCATTGATGCGGCAGCCGATCAGGTAGAGCTCGCCGTCGCGGATGAGCACGTAGCCGTCGGTGAGCTGCACTTGGCCGGCGCGCACGGCCTTGACCTCCCAGCCCTCCAGCACCATGCCGGCCTCGAACTGTTCCTCGATGCTGTACTCGTAGCGGGCGCGCCGGTTCTCTGCGATGTTGGCCATGGTGTGGCGCTCGAGTTGGGGGCTGAACGCGCTTCTACAATCGTTGGATTGTATGAAGCACGTTCGCAAGTCGGTCCTGCTGTGGTACTCGCCGGCCGAGATGTACGATCTGGTGACCGCGGTCGAGGATTACCCCGACTTCCTGCCTTGGTGCAACAGCGCGCAGGTTCTCGAGCGGCACGAAGGCGGCGTCACCGCGCGCCTCGGTCTGGCCTACATGGGCGTGCGGCAGGCCTTCACCACCCGCAATGCCGAGGTGCCGGGCCGCTCGGTGGCGCTGCGTCTCGTCGACGGCCCGTTCTCGCTGCTCGAGGGCACCTGGCAGTTCCTGGCCGTGGGGCGTGCCGACGCTCAGGACGCGGCGTCGCGGGCCTGCCGGATCGAGTTCGATCTGCGCTATGCGTTCTCCAGCCAGGCGCTGGAGACCGTCGTCAGCCCGGTGTTCGACAAGGTCGCGAACACTTTCGTCGATTCCTTCGTCCGCCGCGCCGAGGCGGTCTATGGCACCCGCTGAGCCGCTAGGCGGGCCGCGGTCGGGCACGCTGCGGGTCGAGGTCGTCTACTGCCCGCGGCCCGGGCATTGCGACCGCGTCGAGCTGCGGCTGCCGCCGGGGACGACGCTGGTCCAGGCGCTGGAGGCCAGCGGCATGCTCGAGCGGCATGGCTTGTCGCACGAGGGCTTGCGCGTCGGCCTGTGGTGCAAGCCGCGCGAGCCCGGTACCGAGTTGCGCGACCTCGACCGGGTGGAGATCTACCGCCCGTTGACGGTGGATCCGAAGGAAGCTCGGCGCCAGCGATACCGGCGTCAGAAGACGCGCTGACCGCGCGCGCGGCGTCGCCCGCGGGGTCAGCGGCAGTCGGAGGCGATGACGTCGCGCGCCGCCCGCAGTTCCTCGGCCCGGCCCTTGTCGTCGAGGATCTCGCGCTCGCCCTTGTCGTTGACGCGCGCCATGCGCTGCCCGCTCTGCAGCGCCATCTCCTGGCTGCGTGCGCGACGGCAGTTCTCGGCCCGCTTGACGGCATCGCGCTCCTCGTCAGCCTTGGCCTTGGCGGCGCGTTCCTGCTCGGCGCGGCGCTTGCTGGCCTCGATCTCGGCCTGCAGCGGCGTGGCATGCTCCGGCGTCGCGGTCAGCGCGGCGCTGCCGGCGCTGGCCGGGGCCACCACCTGCACGGCGCGGCGAGGATCGGGCCGGCCGAGGATGTCGGCCTCGGGAACGTCACGCGGCGGCGGCCGGTCGCTGACCGTGATGTGGCCTTCCTTGTCGCGCCACTTCCATTGATCCTGCGCCGGCGCCTCGGCGCCGGCTGGCACGGCGCCGAGCACGGCAAGCAGGACCGCCATCAGGCCCACCGATCGACTCACCGCAATCGAAGGAATCGTCACCATCAAATAAGTGTAGTTCGGTGGCCGCCGGCGCGGCACGCCCGCGACCGGGCCGATGGTGACAGGACGTGAGACGCGTGCACGACTACCTATAATCCGCTTTTGCGTCTGGAGCCCTTGCATGCGCCTACTCGGCAAAGCGCTCACCTTCGACGACGTGTTGTTGGTGCCGGCCTTCTCCCAGGTGTTGCCGCGCGACACCAGTCTTGCCACCCGTCTCTCCCGCAGCATCGCGCTGAACCTGCCGCTGGTGTCGGCGGCGATGGACACGGTCACCGAAGCCCGCCTGGCGATTGCCATCGCGCAGGAAGGCGGTATCGGTATCGTCCACAAGAACCTCACGCCGCAGCAGCAGGCGGCTGAGGTCGCGCGTGTGAAGCGCTACGAATCGGGCGTCCTGCGCGATCCGATCACGGTGACCCCCGAAGCCAGCGTTCGCGACGTGATCGCGCTGTCGCGCCAGCACGGCGTCAGCGGCTTCCCTGTGCTCGAAGGGAAGGCCGTGGTCGGCATCGTCACCAACCGCGACCTGCGCTTCGAGACCCGGCTCGAGGCCCCGGTGCGCGAGATCATGACGCCGCGCGAACGGCTCGTGTGGGTGCACGAGGGCGCCTCGCTCGATGAGGGCAAGGCGTTGATGCACAAGCACCGGCTGGAGCGCGTGCTGGTCGTCTCCGACGGCTTCGAGCTGCGCGGGCTGATGACGGTCAAGGACATCACCAAGCAGACCGACTTCCCGAATGCCGCGCGCGACCCCCAGGGCAAGCTGCGCGTGGGCGCAGCGGTCGGCGTGGGCGAGGGCACCGAGGAACGCGTCGAGGCCTTGGTCCGGGCCGGCGCCGACGTGCTGGTCGTCGACACCGCGCACGGCCACAGTGCCGGCGTGATCGACCGGGTGCGTTGGGTCAAGCGCCACTACCCGCAGGTCGACGTGATCGGCGGCAACATCGCCACTGGTCCGGCGGCGCTGGCGCTGGTCGAGGCGGGCGCCGATGCGGTCAAGGTCGGCATCGGCCCGGGCTCGATCTGCACCACCCGCATCGTGGCCGGCGTTGGCGTGCCGCAGATCATGGCCATCGACAGCGTGGCCACGGCGCTGCGCGGTAGCGGCGTGCCGCTGATCGCAGACGGCGGCATCCGCTATTCGGGCGACATCGCCAAGGCCATCGCCGCGGGCGCCAGCAGTGTGATGATGGGCAGCATGTTCGCCGGCACCGAGGAGGCACCCGGCGAGACCATCCTCTACCAGGGCCGCACCTACAAGAGCTACCGCGGCATGGGCTCAATGGGCGCGATGCAGAAGGGCAGCGCCGACCGCTACTTCCAGGATGCGGGCAACAACCAGAGCACGGCCAAGCTGGTACCCGAGGGCATCGAGGGCCAGGTGCCGTACAAGGGCTCGGTGGTGTCGATCGTGTTCCAGATGGCCGGCGGCCTGCGGGCGTCGATGCACTACTGCGGCTGCACGAGCATTGAGGACATGCAACAGCGCGCCGAATTCGTTCAGATCACCGCCGCGGGCATGCGCGAGAGCCATGTCCACGACGTCCAGATCACCAAGGAAGCTCCGAACTACCGCATGGAATGAACGCAAACGCAACTCCGGATTCTTCTTCCCCGGCCGCGGCGGCCGCCGTCGCACGCCCGGCGCGCGGCGCGGCGATGCGCTTCATCATGCTCACGGTGCTGATCGACATGCTGTCGATCGGCGTCATCGTGCCGGTGCTGCCGGCGCTGGTGGGCCAGTTCACCAGCAGTCCTGCCGAGCAGACGCACTGGTACGGCGTGATCGCCTTCGTCTTCGCGCTGGCCAGCTTCATCGGCGCGCCGATCCTGGGCGCGCTGTCCGACCGCTACGGCCGCCGACCCATCCTCTTGCTCGGCTTCTGCGGCCTGGCGACGAACTTCTTCTTCACCGGGCTGTCGACCAGCCTGTGGATGCTGATCGTTTCGCGCGCCATCGGCGGGGGTTTCCAGGCCAACGCCGCGGTCGCCAACGCCTACGTCGCCGACATCTCCACACCCGACGAGCGCGCCAAGCGTTTCGGCATGCTCGGCGCGATGTTTGGCATCGGGTTCATCCTCGGGCCGGTCATCGGTGGCCTGCTCGGGGGGATTAACTTGCAACTGCCGTTCTTCGTCGCCGGCTCGCTGTCGCTGGTCAATCTTGTCTACGGCATCTTCGTGCTGCCCGAGTCGCTGCCGCACGATCGCCGCCGCGAAATCAACTGGCGCCGCGCCAACCCGCTGACCTCGCTGAAGGAACTGGCCCAGCTCAAGGGCGTGGGCATGCTGGTCGGCGTGCTGGCCTGCTCCGGCCTGGCGCAGTTCGCGCTCTACACTGTGTGGGTGCTTTACACGACCTTCAAGTTCCACTGGGGCCCGACCCAGAACGGCTGGTCCCTGTTTGCGATCGGCGTCGTCGCGGCGTTGGTCCAGGGCGCGCTGCTGGGCCGCCTGCTCAAGCGCTTCTCGCCGCAGCGCCTGGCGGTGCTCGGGCTGATCTCCTCGACGCTGGCTTTCGCCGCCTTCGGTCTCGTCACGCAGGGCTGGGTTATGTACGTGGTGATATTCGCCAACGTGCTCGGCAACACCGTCAGCGCGGCGATGCAGAGCCTGATCTCGGGCGCCGCCGACGGCAGCAAGCAGGGCCAGACGATGGGCTCGGTCAGCTCGCTGAACAGCCTGATGGCAGTCATCGCGCCGACGCTGGCCGCGCCGCTGCTGGGCGTGGTGTCGCAGCTGCCCGCCGGCGACTGGCGCATCGGGCTGCCGATGTTCTTCTGCGCTGCCCTGCAGGGCCTGGCGCTGGCGTTCGCGGTCGTCCACTTCCGCCGCTTGCGCCGGCTGCGGCTGACGGCTGCCACGACGGGCGCGTGATGCACGACCGGATCCTGATCCTCGACTTCGGCTCGCAGGTCACGCAACTCATCGCGCGCCGCGTGCGGGAGGCGCACGTCTATTGCGAGATCCACCCCAACGACGTCGGCGACGACTTCGTTAGCGCCTTCGCGCCCAAGGGCATCATCCTCTCGGGCAGCCACGGCAGCACCTACGACGACCACGGGCTGCGCGCGCCGCAGGCGGTGTGGGACGCCGGCGTGCCGGTGCTTGGCATCTGCTATGGCATGCAGACGATGGCCGCCCAGCTCGGCGGTACGGTGGCCTGGAGCGACCACCGCGAGTTCGGCTACGCCGAGGTGCGCGCGCGGGGCCACACCAAGCTGCTCGAAGGCATCGAGGACTTCGCGACCCCCGAGGGACACGGGATCCTCAAGGTGTGGATGAGCCATGGCGACAAGGTCACCGAGCTGCCGCCCGGGTTCAGGCTGATGGCTAGCACCGAGAGCTGCCAGATCGCCGGCATGGCCGACGAGGCCCGCGGCTACTACGGCGTGCAGTTCCACCCCGAGGTCACACACACGCTGCAAGGGGCGGCGCTGCTGCAGCGCTTCGTGCTCGGCATCTGCGGCGCGAAGGCCGACTGGGTGATGCGTGACCACGTCGCCGAGGCCGTGGCGGGGATCCGCGAGCAGGTCGGCAGCGATGAGGTCATCCTCGGCCTGTCCGGCGGCGTCGATTCGAGCGTCGCGGCGGCGCTGATCCACCGTGCGATCGGTGACCAGCTCACCTGTGTCTTCGTCGACCACGGTCTGCTGCGCCTGAACGAGGCCAAGCTCGTGATGGACATGTTCGTCGGCCGGCTGCACGCCAGGGTGCTGCACGTCGATGCGAGCGCCGAGTTCCTGGCTGCGCTGCAGGGTGTGGCCGATCCCGAGGCCAAGCGCAAGATCATCGGCCGCGAGTTTGTCGAGGTGTTCCAGCGCGAGGCGGCCAAGCTGCGCGGCGCGGAAGGCGCCGCTCCCAGCGCCGGTGCGAAGTGGCTGGCGCAGGGCACGATCTATCCCGACGTCATCGAGTCGGGCGGCGCCAAGACCAAGAAGGCGACCACGATCAAGAGCCACCACAACGTCGGCGGCCTGCCTGAGACGCTGGGGCTGAAGCTGCTCGAGCCGCTGCGCGACCTGTTCAAGGACGAGGTGCGCGAGCTCGGCTTGGCGCTGGGGCTGCCGCGCGAGATGGTCTATCGCCACCCGTTCCCGGGACCGGGGCTGGGCGTTCGCATCCTCGGCGAGGTGAAGAAGGAATATGCCGACCTGCTGCGCCGGGCCGACGCGATCTTCATCGACGAGCTGCGCGCCACCATCGACCCGGCCGACGGCCGCAGCTGGTACGACAAGACCTCGCAGGCGTTTGCCGTCTTCCTGCCTGTCAGGAGCGTGGGCGTGATGGGCGACGGCCGCACCTACGACTGGGTCGTCGCGCTGCGCGCTGTGCAGACCAGCGACTTCATGACCGCCGACTGGGCCGAGCTGCCCTACGCGCTGCTGAAGAAGGTGTCCAGCCGCATCATCAACGAAGTGCGCGGTATCAACCGCGTGACCTACGACGTCTCGAGCAAGCCGCCGGCGACGATCGAGTGGGAGTGACGGATTTCGCGATCTCAGAAAAAAAGTGTTTTAAATCAATGGGTTATGAGTCCG
>JBBINW010000084.1:0-17096 GCA_037443665.1 Betaproteobacteria bacterium | reverse complement strand
CTACCCATTGAAGTCTTTGCAAGACCTGTCAAGACTGAACTGGTTAGGGACTAAAGAGCACCGGCCGCGGAGCGGTGATCCTGCCGCACGGCGTGCTGTTCCGCGGCGGCGCCGAGGGCGCCATCCGCAAGAAGCTGGTGCAGCAGGGCGTGATCCTGGCGCTGGTGGGGCTGCCGGCCAACCTGTTCTACGGCACCGGCATCCCGGCCTGCATCGTGGTGCTGGACAAGGCGGGCAGCGCGGGCCGCCGCGGCCTCTTCATGATCGACGCCAGCAAGGACTACATCAAGGACGGCAACAAGAACCGGCTGCGCGCGCAGGACATGCACCGCATCGTCGACACCTTCCACCGCCAGCTGGAGCAACCGCGCTACGCGCGCATGGTGCCGGTGGCCGAGATCGAGGCGAACGACTTCAACCTGAACCTGCCGCGCTACATCGACACCAGCGAGCCCGAAGACCTGCAGGACATCGAAGCGCACCTGAAGGGCGGCATCCCCGACCGCGACCTGGATGCGCTGGCCGCCCACTGGCAGGTGCTGCCGGGTGTCCGGGCCCAGCTGTTCGAGTCCGCCGGTCGCCCCGGCTACAGCCGGCTGCTGGTGGCGCCGGCGCAGGTGAAGGTCACGATCTTCGGGCACCCGGAGTTCACCGCCTTCCGGCAGCAGGTGCAGGCGCGCTTCGAGACCTGGCGCATGGCGCAGCGGCCCGGCCTCGTGGCGCTCAAGCCCGGCGACTCACCCAAGCACCTGATCGAGACACTGTCCGAGGAATTGCTGGCCGCCTTCCAGGGCGCACCGCTGCTCGACCCCTACGACGTCTACCAGCGGCTGATGGACTACTGGGACGAGACGATGAACGACGACGCCTGGGCCATCGCGCTGGATGGCTGGCAGGCGATGGCAGACGGCAAGCCGAACTTCGATCTGATCCCCGAGCACCTGGTGATCGCCCGCTACTTCGCCAAGGAGCAGGCACAGGTGGATGCGCTGGAAGCCGAGCGCGATGCGGTGACGTTGGAGCTTGAGGAACTGATCGAGGAGCACGGCGCCGACGACGGGCCGCTTGACGAGGCCAAGAACGACAAGGGCAAGGTCACGGCCAAGGGCGTGAAGGAGCGGTTGCGCGAGATTCGGGGCGACAAGGATGCCGACGACGAGCGCGCCGTGTTGGAGAAGCTGCAGGCGCTGTTCGACAAGGAGGCGACCGCGGGCAGGAAGCTGAAGGACGCGCAGAAGGTGCTGGCCGGAAAGGTGTCGTCGAAGTACGGGCAGCTGACCGCCGAAGAGGTGAAGGTGCTGGCCGTTGACGACAAGTGGCTAGCGGCGATGGCGGCACTGGTGGATGCGGAGTTGAGCCGTGTCAGCCAAATTCTCTCCAGTCGTCTCGCAGACTTGGCCAGCCGCTATGCAGCGGGCTTGCCCGATCTGCTTGACGGGTTGGATCAGCTGTCTACGCGTGTCGAACTGCATCTCAAGAAGATGGGGTTTGCGTGGACGTGACCGCCGGCTTGAAACCTACGCCGCTCGGGAACTTCCCGTCGGACTGGGACTGCCGTGATGTTGGGAGTCTTGATCCGTTCGTCACGAGTGGGTCACGCGGCTGGGCGAAACGCTATACCGAGTTCGGGGCGGCCTTCATCCGAATCACCAACATGTCGCGCGAGTCGATTGACCTGGACTTGAGCGATCTCAAGCAAGTCCGGGTTCCAGCCGACGATGCCGAGGCCAATCGCACCCAACTTCGGGTGGGTGATGTGCTTGTCTCCATCACGGCCGACATCGGAATCGTCAGCTGGGTTGGGGAAGGCGTGCCCAGCCCGGCGTACATCAATCAGCACGTTTCGCTGATTCGATTCCTACGGCCTGGCGTCAATAGTCGGTACGTCGCGTACTTTCTCGGTGCGGAGGCCTCGCAGCGCGCGTTTCGGGCACAGACCGATCAGGGCGCGAAGGCCGGGATGAACTTGGAGGAAGTGCGACGAGTTCGTGTCGTGCTGCCCAGCGAGGCAGAGCAGACGGCCATCGCGGCAGCCTTGTCGGATGTCGATGCCCTGCTCGCCAAGCTCGACCGACTGATCGCCAAGAAGCGTGACATGAAGCAGGCCGCGATGCAGCAGTTGCTGACCGGGCGCACGCGGTTGGAGGGATTCGCTGCACCATGGCAGCAGATCCAAATGGGGCGTCTGGGGAGTTTCAGTAAGGGCCGAGGTCTATCGAAGGATGATCTTGCGAGGAGTGGCGAGCTACCTGCAGTCCCCTACACGGCGATCTACACAGATTTCGGTCAGATCGTATCGATGGTGGATGTGGTGGGCCGTGTGTCGCGATCCAGGGCCGAAGTGACCGTCAACAGGCCCAGCCTACTGATTGCCAGCTCGTCGAACATGCTTGAGAACATCGGCAAAGCCGTGGCTCTATGCGTCGACGATGAGGTCGCAGTCGGCGGCGATGTGCTGATCTTCAGAGCGCAGGCGGATGTTAGGTTCTTGTCCTACCTCCTCAGCACCGAGGCGCACAGACGCCGAGTCGTCGCGCTCTCCCAGGGGAGCACCATCAGGCATGTCTATGCAGCCACGTTCAGTGCCTACGAGGTGGAGCCGCCGAGCCGCGACGAACAGGTCGCGATCGCAGATGCGCTTGCCGACATCGATGCCGAACTCGCCGCGCTCGAAGCCCGGCGCGACAAGACCCGTCAACTCAAGCAGGGCATGATGCACGCGCTGCTGACGGGCCGGATTCGGCTGGTGTGAGCCTTCCGCCCTGCGGCGGCCTCAAGGCTCCCGAGCGCTCAGGTTGGCGAAGTTCCACTCGTCGGTGGCCCGGGTTTCCTGCCAGGTGAAGACGGCACCAGAGACGACCTCGCTGCGGTCCGTGTTCACCTCGATGCCGTCGCAGCCCGCCAGGGCGGCGACGAAGCGGGTGAAGGCGTCGTAGATGGCCGCTCGGCCCGGCGCGTCGGCGTTCCAGACCTCTTCGTCGACCACGAAGAACACGACCATGTGGTAGGGCTGGCCGGTCGGCAGTTCCTCGTCGCGCTCATCGATCGCCACCCTGACTTCGGCGATGTCGTCGGCCAGCGGGGTCAGCGCATCCAGCAGTGCCGGCTTTGCGCCGCGCAGCCGCCGCTCGAGTTCGTCGGGCCACGAGGGCCGGGCCGCGCGCAGCGCGTACCACGCCAGAAGTCGCCGGGCGGCGTCGACGCTGAGGCGGCGCGCCGGGTCCGGAGCGTTCTGGGTGAACCACTCGCGGGGGACGATGTACCGATCGCCGATGGCGTGCGCGGTGAGCACCAGGTCCTTGTGCGTCGCCGGGTTCGGACGGAAGTCGATCTGGCGTGTGGACCGCAGATCGACGAACTCCTTGCGCGGTTTGCCCTCGCGCCAGTAGGCGTGAAGCACTTCGACGTACGGTTCGGCCTCGAACTTGCTGGCGACAAGGTCGCAGGTCTGCGAGACGACCAGCAGCCAGTCGTGCTCGCCGATCGCTGCTGTAGCCTGCCCCGGACGGCTCAGGTGCGGTGAGAGGGCGGGCAGCAAGTCGGCCGGCACGACGGATCCCGTCTGCCAGCCGCGTTGCGCCACGTCATCGCCGAACGCCACGGTCTGCGCCTTTCACTCATCGCTGGGCAGCGAGTGGATAGAAGGTCGGCGCTTGAAGCCTGCCTCGGCCAGCAACTGGCTGCGCGTCTTGGGCTGCGCCTGCAGCTTGGCCGTCAGCTCGCCGAACGCCGCATTCACCGCAGCTTCGTCGATGGCATCGGCTGCGAGCAGTTCGAAGGCGGTGCGCCCGTTGGCCAGCGGCTCGTGTGCCACGGCTCGTAGTGGTGCCGCCGACCGCGCCTGCCATGCTTTGGCCACTCGCTCGATGGTGTCGAGACGCTGACGTTTGGCTTCCTGCAGGCGCACGTCCTGCGAAGGTTCCAGCCACTTGTAGAGCTGCGGCCTGGACAGGTTGAGCGCTGTCGCGAGGTCCTGCATGGTCAGCCCGAGGGCGGCCTGGATGGCGATGAGACGCTGAACGCGGCGCTTGGCCTCGGCCTGCGGATCCTGAGCTTCGACTGCCTGGGGCGTGGCGCTCTTCGCGGCAGCCTTGGTCGCTGCCTCCAGAAATGCCTTCCGTGTCGACTCGGCCCACTGGGTCCAGGTCGGTCCTGCGGCCGTGGGGAGCAGATCGTCGAAATCCTCCAGCGCCGTGGTGGACCAACTGCTCACCACCGGCGCGCAGCGAGTGGCAGCCGTCATCCCGCCGCTGAACACCGCCACCAGGCTGCCCATCTTGACGATGCCCGTGGGCTGCAGCTCAGGCACCCACACGGCCACGAACTGGTTCGACGCAACGTCAAGACGTTCTGCCTCGTCGATGATCGTGCCCACCCGCCTTTGCCGCAGGGCGGCCTCGCGCGCGGCGTAGTGCCGGGGCTGGATGACTTCGCTCACATCCACTCCTTCTGGGCCAGAGAGGACATTGCCGCCTTGAAGGTGGTCGACGTGAGTTTCTGCATGCTCTTGTAGTGCGTCAGCAGAGCGTCGGCTTCGAACACCTGGCCAATCTCGCGGATGCAGTCCGTGTCCACGAAGCCGATGGGCTGGTTGACTTTCAGGCGCGCCTCGGCTTGCATCATGACAGCGGGCTTGGCCAGGGGCAGCGCGTTGAAGTCCGGAGGCAGCAACATGCCTTGCGGCGAAGGTGCGCCGGCGCGAAGGTTGACGATGCTGCCGTCGAACTGAAAGGCGGCTGCCCACATGGAGCCGGTGCACTGCGCACCCTCGGGGACGATGCCCTGCAGGCTGTTCACGAGGTAGTCGCCTGGCGCGTTTCCGTCACTCGGCACGATCAGGTCTACGTAGCGGAGCCCCGCTCGTTCGACGTAGGCGCCCAGCTCGGCTTGCTGAATGGTGCTCAGCACCTCGGCCCAGCGTCCCAGGAAGTCGGACGAGTGAAGGTAGCCGGTGGCATGCATCGAGATGGCGCGGATGCCAAACTGGACGGCATGCCGCTGGTCGCCGGACATGAACTGCCAGAGCGTCTGCGCGCTGGGCTTGGCGCCCTCGACGATGGCGATCTCCTTGGCCTCCAGCGTCCGCGGGAAGCTGCTGCGCAGTCGATCTTGCAGGCCGGGCACCTTGCCGGCCAAGGAGTAGTAGGGCGAGATCACCAGCTCCGCGACGACGTAGACGAGCGGTGGCTGGCGCCACGTGCCGAGCGCGGTGGTGGTCATGGTGGCTCCTGGGGCGGGTGGCAACCTCTCTCTTCGGAGAGGCTGGAAGTAGTTTACAGATAAGTTGACACTGAAAACGTCGGGTTTGTTCCGCCTCCCGTGATCGAGTGCCCGTTGGGGCCTCGGCTTTATCGCGCTTTATCTGGAGTCCGATAAAACGGACGCAGCAGCGGCGCTCCTGGGTTGATAGCCATCTATTCGCTCTTATGCGGTCAGGGTCGTATAAGGCTGCATAGGTCGCTATAGTGGCGCCTGCCATGGACAAGATCCGAAACCCCTTCTCCCCGGGCGCGGGCTCGCCGCCGCCCGAGCTGGCGGGCCGCGAAGGCATCCTGGAGCAGGCCCGGGTGCTGTTCGGGCGGGTGCAGGCCAAGCGGCCGGAGAAGAGCCTGCTGCTGACGGGCCTGCGGGGTGTGGGCAAGACGGTGCTGCTCAACGAGATCGAGCGCGTTGCGGTGGCTCAGGGCTTCCGAACCATCTTGGTCGAGGCCCACGAGGGCAAGCCGCTGGCCGTGCTGCTGGCGCCCCATCTGCGCCGCCTGCTGTTCGACCTGGACCGGGTGAAGGCGGCCGGGGACAAGGTACGCCGCGGCCTGGGCGTGCTGCGCAGCTTCATCGGCGCCATCAAGGTGAAGGTGGGTGATCTGGACATCGGCCTGGACATCGAGCCCGAGCCTGGCTCCGCCGACAGCGGCGATCTGGAGGTCGACCTGCCCAACCTGTTCGTGGCCGTGGGCGAGGCGGCGCAGGAGCGGGGCGCGGCCGTCGCCATCCTGATCGACGAGATCCAGTACTTCAGCACCGAGGAGCTGAGCGCGCTGATCATGGCCATGCACCGCATGCAGCAGCGCCAACTGCCGCTGGTGCTGGTGGGGGCGGGCCTGCCGATCCTGCCCGGGCTGGCCGGCGAGTCGAAGTCGTATGCCGAGCGGCTGTTCAACTTCCCCGCCGTGGGGCCGCTGCCTGAGCCCGATGCTGCGCGTGCACTGCAGGACCCCGTGCAGGCCGAGGGCGTGGCGTTCGACCTTGATGCGTTGCACGAGATCTTCCGCCTCACCCAGGGGTATCCGTACTTTCTGCAGGAATGGGGCTACCAGGCCTGGAACCACGCAGCGGCCTCGCCCATCGGCGCCGACGTGATCCGCGAGACGAGCGAGCTGGTGTCGCAGCGCCTGGACGAGAACTTCTTCCGCGTGCGCTTCGACCGGCTGACTCCGCGGGAGAAGACCTACCTGCGTGCGATGGCCGAACTGGGCGAAGGGCCGTACCGAACGGGCGACATCGCCGACAAGCTGAGCGTGAAGACCACGAGCCTGGCGCCGGTGCGCGCCAACCTCATCAAGAAGGGCATGGTCTACAGCCCCTCGCACGGTGAGATGGCCTTCACCGTGCCGCTGTTCGAGGCCTTCATGCGGCGCGCGATGCCGCGTTTCGAGCCCTGACGGCGAGGTTGCCATGCCCAGCGTCGGCCAGATCGAGAAGAAGACGCAAGAGCGGGTGCTGGCGCTGCTGAGCCAGCGATTGGGCTACACCTACCTGGGCGACTGGATCGACCGGCCCGCCAACTCGAACATCGAGCCCGAACGCCTGAAGGCCTGGTTGGTCACCCAGGGCGTGAGCGACGCGCTGGCCGCGCGCGCCTTGTTCGAGCTGCAGAAGGTGGCCAACGACACCAGCAAGAGCCTCTATGACCGCAACCATGCCGTCTACCGCCTGCTGCGCTATGGCGTGAAGGTACGGCCCGAGGCGGGGGAGAACACGGTCACCGTGTGGCTGGTGAAGTGGGCAGATCCGCTGGCCAACGACTTCGCGGTGGCCGAGGAGGTGACCGTCCCCGGAGGTGACCTGGTCAGTGGCGCGAAGGCCAGCACCAAGCGGCCCGACGTGGTGCTGTATGTCAACGGCATCGCGCTGGGCGTGCTGGAGTTGAAGCGTTCCACGGTGTCAGTGTCCGAAGGCATCCGCCAGAACCTGGACAACCAGAAGAAGGAGTTCATCCAACCCTTCTTCTCGACCATGCAGTGGGTGATGGCGGGCAACGACACCGAAGGTCTGCGCTACGCCACCATCGAGACGCCCGAGAAGTACTGGCTTTCGTGAGTCGAGGAGACCGGCGAGTTCGCCGGCGAGCCCAACCTGCTGGACCGGCACCTGCTTCAGGTATGTGCCAAGCAGCGGCTTCTGCAGCTGATCCACGACTTCATCGTCTTCGATGCCGGCATCAAGAAGGTGTGCCGGCAAAACCAGTACTTCGGCGTGGTGGCGGCGCAGGAGTCCATCCGCCGGCGCGAGGGCGGGATCATCTGGCACACGCAAGGCAGTGGCAAATCGCTGACGATGGTGTGGCTGGCCAAGTGGATCCGCGAGAACCGGCCCGGTGCCCGCGTGCTGATCATCACCGACCGCACCGAGCTGGACGAGCAGATCGAGAAGGTGTTCCTCGGCGTCAGCGAGAACATCTACCGCACCAGGAGCGGGGCCGACCTGATCGCGACGCTCGGCCAGGCCGAGGAATCGCTGATCTGCACGCTCGTGCACAAGTTCGGCGGCAAAGACGATGATGACGGCGCCGAGGGGGCAGCGGCGACCAAGGCGTTTGTCGAGGCGCTGCGCAGGGTGCCGCCGGGGTGGAAGGCGCAGGGCGACTTGCATGTCTTCGTGGACGAGTGCCACCGCACGCAGAGCGGTGACCTGCACAAGGCCATGAAGGCGCTGCTGCCGAGCGCCCTCTTTATCGGCTTCACAGGCACACCGCTCTTGAAGGCCGACAAGGCACGGAGCATCGAGGTCTTCGGGCGCTACATCCACACCTACAAGTTCGATCAGGCGGTGCGCGAGGGCGTGGTGCTCGACCTGCGCTACGAGGCGCGGGACATCGACCAGTCCATCACAGCGCAGAAGAAGATCGACGAGTGGTTCGAGGCCAAGACCAAGGGCCTGAACGACCTGGCCAAGGCGCAGTTGAAGCAGAAGTGGGGCACGATGCAACGCGTGCTCTCCAGCCAGTCGCGGCTGGAGAAGATCGTGGCCGACATCCTGCTGGACATGAGCACTCGGCCTCGCCTGATGGACGGTCACGGCAACGCAATGCTGGTGGCCGGCAGCATCTACGAGGCGTGCAAGTTCTACGAGCTGTTCGCGAAGACCGAGCTGAAGAGCAAGTGCGCCATCGTCACCAGCTACATGCCCACGACGGCCGATGCCAAGGGTGAGGCGACCGGTGAGGGCGAGACAGACAATCTGCGCAAGTACCAGGTCTACCGGCAGATGTTGGCCGATTGGTTCAACGAGCCCGAGGACGTGGCGGCCGGGAAGGCCGAGCTGTTCGAGAAGCAGGCCAAAAAGCGCTTCATCGAGCAGCCTGGACAGTTGAAGCTCCTGATCGTGGTGGACAAGCTGCTCACCGGCTTCGACTCGCCGCCGGCCACCTACCTGTACATCGACAAGAAGATGCAGGACCACGGGCTGTTCCAGGCCATCTGCCGCGTGAACCGCCTGGACGGCGAAGACAAGCCGTACGGCTACATCATCGACTACAAGGACTTGTTCAAGCCGCTGGAAGGCGCCGTGCGCGACTACACCAGCGGCGCGTTCGACGCGTTCGACGAAGACGATGTGAAGGGTCTGCTCAAGGACCGCTTGGCCGAGGCCCGGCAAGACCTGGAGGAAGCCCGCGAGGCCATCAAGGCGCTGTGCGAGCCGGTGCAGCAGCCCAGGGACTCCGCTGCCTACATGCGCTTCTTCTGTGCGGGGGAGTCAGGCAATGCCGAGCAGCTGAAGGCCAACGAGCCCGGGCGGCTGAAGCTATACAAATACGCAGCGGCGCTGTTGCGCGCCTACGCTGCGCTGGCCAGCGAACTCGAAGCGGCGGGCTACACGGCCGCCGACGTACAGACGATCAAGACCGAGGTGGACCACTTCACCAAGGTGCGCGACGAAGTGCGCCTGGCCAGCGGGGACTACATCGACCTCAAGGCCTTCGAGCCGGCGATGCGGTTCCTGATCGATACCTACATCCGCGCCGAGGAGAGCGAGAAGATCTCGGCCTTTGACGATTTGTCGTTGATCCAGTTGATCGTCGATCGGGGCGCTGCGGCGGTCGGCGCGCTGCCGGCCTCGATTCGCAAAAACCAGACAGCAGTGGCCGAAACGATCGAGAACAACGTACGGCGCCTGATCGTCAAGGAATCGCCGGTGGACCCGGCGTACTACGAGAAGATGTCGAAGCTGCTCGACGCGCTGATCGCCCAGCGGCGCCAAGGGGTGATCGACTACAAGAAGTACCTGGACGAGATCGCGGCGCTGACCAAGGCGGCCACGACGCCGGGAGGCGCGCCGGCGAGCTATCCGCCGGCCGTGGATACCCAGGCGAAACGGGCGCTGTACAACAACCTCGGGAAGGACGGCACATTGACCCTGGCCATCGACGCGGCCTTGCAGACGAGTCGCCAGGACGGTTGGCGGTCGAACGCGATGAAGCTCAAGCGCGTGCGCGCTGCGATCCATGCCGTCATGACCCAGCATGCGGCGCGATTGGTCGAGCCGCTGCCCGGGCAGGCGCAGGAGACACCGCAGGGTTCGCTCGGTGTGTCACCTGCTGACATCGACGCGGCGACCGACAAGGTGCTTGAACTGGCCAAGAACCAGCATGAGTACTGAGACCGTGCTGAAGGTGGCGGGCCTCACGATCAACGTGGTGCGCAAGGACATCAAGAACCTGCACCTGGGCGTCTACCCGCCGGCGGGGCGGGTGCGGGTGGCAGCGCCGCTGGTGATCAGCGACGAGGCGGTACGCTTGGCGGTGATCGACAAGCTGGCTTGGATCAAGCTGCAGCGATCGAAGTTCGAGCAGCAGCCGCGCCAGTCGGAACGCGAGATGGCGGTCGGCGAGAGCCACTACGTTTTCGGCCGCCGCTACAGGCTGCGTGTGCACGAGGCCGAGGGCACTCCGCGGGTGGCGATGAGAGGCATCGCATCGCTCGACCTTTTCGCGCGCCCGGGCGCGAGCCAAGCTCAGCGTGCAGCTGTGTTGGACCGCTGGTACCGGCAGCAGCTCACGGCGTTGGTCACGCCGATGTTCGCGACGTGGCAGGCCAAGCTCGGCGTCCAGGCGAGCGCCTGGGGCATCAAGCGGATGAAGACGAAGTGGGGCAGCTGCACCCCGGCCAGCCGCCGCGTTTGGCTGAATTCGGAGCTGGCCAAGAAGCCGGTCGAGTGCATCGAGTACATCGTCGTGCACGAGCTGCTGCACCTGGCCGAGCCCAACCACGGCGAGCGCTTCGTTGCGCTCATGAATCGTCACCTGCCACGTTGGGCGGTGTCGCAGAAGCGGCTGAACGCGGCGCCACTCGGGCACGAAGAATGGAGCTTCTGAACCGCCCAGCTGGTAGCTCGCGAGCCGTCGACGCGCCTTACAGTTGCCAGAGGCGGCAATGCTGCTGACGGAACTGGGTACGGGCGACATCCCGGAGATCTATCGCCGGTTCGCTGAGTTTGTTGGCGAGGCCCACTGGCGCAACAGGATCAGGAAGATCAAGGAAGAGATCCGCGGCAATCGCTTTCTTGGGGAGTTTCTGCGCAGCGAGAACGCGCTGTGCTTTCAGCTTGAAAACCTGCGGGAGCTTCAGACCCGCTACGGCAGCATCCCGGCCTGGGAGGTCAACAACCGGGAGATCTATCCTGCGATGAGCTTCGCTGCCCAGGTGCTCTCGCTGGCGCAGGTGTCCCCCAGGCCGCTCTCCGAGCAACTTCGGCGTCGAGTCCACGACGCCTCGAACAAGCCCGAGGCTATGCGTGCCCTTCGGCTTGAGCTGAGTACCGCGACGCATTTCGCCCGTCGCTCACGGAGGCTGACGTGGCCGGAGATGACCGGTGGCGGCACCTTCGATCTGCTCGTCGAGGACGTAGGCCCCGACGGTCTGGAAGTGGAGTGCAAGTCGATCGGAGAAGACAAAGGCCGTAAGGTCCACAAGCGTGAAGCGCTGGACTTCTATGGGCTGCTGTGGCCTCACCTCCAGCCAACGATCAAGGGGCTGCAGACAGGGCTGTCTGCTGTGCTGACGCTGCAGGGCAGACTGCCCGAGCGGCACGCCCAACGCGTCGATCTGGCTCGGGGCTTTGCGAGGGCGATCTTTGCCGGCAAGAGCACTTCGCTGCCGGACGGCTCGGGCGTGCGTATCAGCGAGTTCGATCCTGCGGTTCTGGGCGACATTCCAAACGGCGTTCAACCCTCGGAGGTTCGCGCCACGATCGACCAAGTCAGCGAAACGCAAAACCGCCAAACTATGGTGGTCGGCACCCATGCAGGCGGTGCTTTGGCGCTGACCCTACAGAGTTCGCAAGATGATGCGCTGATGAAGGCCATCTTCGACATCCTCAGCGACTCCGCGCGCCGGCAGTTCTCGGGCACCCGGGGTGCAATGTTTCTGGTTGGTCTTCATGGCCTTGGCGGCGATCAACTCTTCTCCGTCGCGCAGCAAGACCAAGATATCAGCCAGACGCCTACGGCCCTTCGGATCGCGGTCAGTCGCTTCCTGAGTGGTGAAGGCCGGGACCACGTGGTGGGCGTCGGGTTCCTCAGCGAAAGCGGGCTGCAGCCGCTGGAGGCTGGGCTCGTTGAGTCAGGTGGCACTGCCTACTACTTTCCCAAGCGGGAGAGCCCAAAGTGGTCAGACGACTTCAGTGGCCTCTTCACTTGGAACAACCCAAACGCCCAACTCGGGGCTGACGGGCTGGGCAGTTCACCGTGAGCCAGTCAGGCCGGTGCACCTTCCTACGCTCCTCCCAGAGTGGCTCTGGGTTTCTGGATCGGATGGACCTGGGTCGCAGAGTCGAGCGGACGAGTTCGTTCTCAAGCGCTGGCCGCGCGCGCGGCCATAATGCAGGTCATGTCTGCGATCCGTCCGATCACCGCAGCGCGCTCCGGTTGGCGTTGGCGCAAGCCATCAGCCTGACCACCCCTATGCGCCCCCAGCGGGCGCATTCCGTCCCCACCCAGCACGGCGCGCCGGCTTCGCCAGCGTCGCAAAAAGCGGGTATCAAAGCGGGTACCGAATCAGGATGCTCTTCGGAACATCCTATGAAATCAAAGGGTTAGAGCGCAAATGCTGCTGATGATCGACAACTACGACTCGTTCACCTACAACCTGGTGCAGTACTTCGGCGAGCTGGGCGAAGAAGTGCGCGTGTTCCGCAACGACGAGATCACGCTGGAGGGCATCGGCGAACTGCGCCCCGAGCGGCTGGTGCTCTCGCCCGGGCCCTGCTCGCCGGCCGAGGCCGGCATCTGCGTCGAGGCGATCCGCCATTTCGCGGGCAAGCTGCCGTTGCTGGGCGTGTGCCTGGGCCACCAGGCCATCGGCGCGGCGCTCGGTGGCAAGGTGGTGCGGGCGCAGGTGCAGATGCATGGCAAGGCGAGCACGATCACGAACGACCGCCAGGGCGTGTTCCACGGCCTGCCCGAACGCTTCAGCGTCGTCCGCTACCACTCGCTGGCGATCGAGCGCGCGTCGCTGCCGCACGAACTGGTGATCACGGCGACGGCCGAGGATGGCGAGATCATGGGCGTGCGCCACCGCGGACTGCCGCTCGAAGGCGTGCAGTTCCACCCCGAATCGATCCTCAGCGAACACGGGCACGCGATGCTGAGGAACTTCCTGGATGACGTGCGATGAGCGGCCCGGCGTGCCCGCGGAGCGAGGGGCCGAAGTGATCGACCTGCGCAGCGACACGGTGACGAGGCCGACCGCGGCGATGCGCGCGGCGATGGCCAGCGCCGAGGTCGGCGACGACGTGTTCGGCGACGACCCCACGGTCAACGCGCTGCAGCACCGCATCGCTGCCATGCTCGGCAAGGAAGCGGCGCTGTTCGTGCCCACCGGCACCCAGGGCAACCTGTGCGCGCTGATGGCGCATTGCCAGCGCGGCGACGAGTATCTGGTCGGCCAGATGGCGCACACCTACCGCTGGGAAGGCGGCGGTGCGGCGGTGCTGGGCAGCATTCAGCCGCAGCCGCTGCCGCAGCAGGCCGACGGCCTGATCGCGCTCGACGAGATCGCCGCGGCGGTCAAGCCCGACGACGCGCACTTCGCGCGCACGCGGCTGCTGGCGCTGGAGAACACCTGGGGCGGCCGGATCCTGCCGCAGCCTTACGTCGAGGCGGCCACCGCGCTGGCCCGCAGCCGTGGCCTGGCCACGCATCTGGACGGGGCGCGGCTGTTCAACGCCGCCGTGGCCAGCGGCGTGCCGGCGCTCGAGATCGCACGGTCCTTCGACAGCGTCTCGGTCTGCTTCAGCAAGGGGCTGGGCGCGCCGGCGGGCTCGGCCCTGGTCGGCAGCCGCGAGCTGATCGCCCGCGCCCACCGCATCCGCAAGATGCTCGGCGGCGGCATGCGCCAGGCCGGCGTGCTGGCCGCAGCCGCCCTGCACGCGCTGGACCACCACATCGAACGGCTGGCCGAGGACCACGCCAACGCGCGCGCCCTGGCCGAGGGGCTGCGGGGCCTGGCCGGCGTGACCGTGCACATGCCGCAGACCAACATCGTCTTTGTCGATCTCGCGCGCCCGAACGCGGCCGGCGCGGTCGATCGGCTGCGCGCGGCAGGCGTTCTGTGCACCGGAGCCGATCGGCTGCGCCTGGTCACCCATCTGGACGTTTCGGCCGCCGATGCCGGGCGCGCCATCGACATCCTTCGCCGGCATCTGTAAGGAGCCTTCATGCCCATCACCGACACCGAGGCGCTCACCCGCGTCATCGAACACCGCGAGATCTTCCACGACGAGATGCTGGCGCTGATGCGCCGGATCATGAGCGGCGAGATGTCGCCGGTGATGATCGCCGCGCTGGCCATCGGGCTGCGCGTGAAGAAGGAGACGGTGGGCGAGATCGCCGCCGCAGCCCAGGTGATGCGCGAGTTCGCCACGCCGGTGCCGGTCGCCGACCACACGCACCTGGTCGATATCGTCGGCACCGGTGGCGACGGCTCGCACACCTTCAACATCTCCACTGCCAGCGTCTTCGTCGCTGCCGCGGCCGGCGCGCGGGTGGCCAAGCATGCCGGGCGCGGCGTGTCCTCGACTTCCGGCTCGGCCGACGTGATGGAGGCGCTCGGCGCCTGCATCACGCTCAAACCGCAGCAGGTGGCGCAGTGCCTGGCCGAGACCGGCGTGGCCTACATGTTCGCGCCCAACCACCATGCGGCGATGAAGCATGCCGCGCCGGTGCGCAAGGAGCTGGGCGTGCGCACGCTGTTCAACATCCTGGGCCCGCTGACCAACCCGGCGGGCGCGCCAAACCAGCTGCTCGGCGTGTTCCATCCCGACCTCGTCGGCATCCTCGTGCGCGTGCTGCAGCGCCTTGGAAGCGAGCACGTGATGGTGGTCTACGGGATGAACGGCATGGACGAGATCTCCTTGTCGGGCGAGACGGCGGTCGGCGAACTCAAGGACGGCGAGGTGCGCGAATACGTCATACACCCGAGCGACTTCGGCCTGCCGGTCTACGACTCGCGTGTGCTGCGGGTGGCGAACAAGGAGGAGTCGGTGCAGTGCATCCAGCGCGCGCTGGCCAACGAGGACGGGCCGATCCGCGACGTCGTGCTGCTCAACGCCGGCGCAGCACTCTACTGTGCCGGCGTCGCCGGCTCGGTCGCCGACGGCGTCAAGCGCGCCCGCGAGGCGGTCGCCTCCGGCAAGGCGATGGCCAAGCTGAGCCAGTTCGTCAGCGTCAGCAACAAGTTCAGGCCGGCGTGAAGCGAGTCCGGTCACGGTTGCGGGGGACGAGCCGGGCGCGATGCCGCCTCCAGCCGACCCTCATCCCCCCGGCGGGAACCAGGCGTGCGGGCCGCGAGGGGCTGCGATGACCGACATCCTGCAGCGCATCGTCGCCGTCAAGCGCGAGGAGGTGGCCGCGGCGCGCAAGGTCCGCAGCCTGGCGAGCTGGCGCGCCGACGCCGAGTCGGCCGCGGCGCGGCGTGACCTGCGCGGGTTCGAAGCAGCGCTGCGCGCCAAGGTCGCCGCGGGGCAGGCGGCCGTGATCGCCGAGATCAAGAAGGCCAGCCCCAGCAAGGGCGTGCTGCGCGAGCATTTCGTGCCGGCCGAGATCGCGGCCCGCTACGCCGGCAACGGCGCCGCGGCACTGAGCGTGCTCACCGACGAGCGTTTCTTCCAGGGCGCCGACGCCTATCTGCAGCAGGCGCGCGCCGCCTGCGCGCTGCCGGTGCTGCGCAAGGACTTCATGATCGACGAATACCAGGTCGTGCAGGCGCGCGCATTGGGCGCCGACTGCATCCTGCTCATCGCGGCCTGCCTGGGGGACGCGAAGATGGCCGATCTCGAAGCCTGCGCCATTGCGCTGGGGCTGGGCGTGCTCGTCGAGGTCCACGACGGCGCCGAACTCGACCGTGCGCTGCGCCTGGCGACACCGCTGCTTGGCATCAACAACCGCAACCTGCGCAGCTTCGAGGTCACGCTGGCGACCACGCTGGACCTGCTGCCGCAAGTGCCGCCGGACAAGCTGCTGGTCACCGAGTCGGGCATCCTCGCGCGCACCGACGTGCAGCGCATGCGCGACGCTGGCGTCCACGCATTCCTCGTCGGCGAAGCCTTCATGCGCGCGGACGATCCGGGCGCGGCACTCGCCGGCCTGTTCGCTTGAGCCGGCTGACGCAGCCGCTGGCGCGCCTGCTCGACGCGCCGTTCGGCGACTGGCAGGCGCTGATCGACCGCTGGCGCGCCAGCCCGGAGGGCCGGTCGCTGATCGACGCCGTCGATGCGCGCGTGGCGGCCGGGGTGCCGGTCTATCCGGCACAGGTCTTCCGCGCGCTGCAACTCACGCCGCTGGCGCGGACGCGGGTGCTGATCCTCGGGCAGGATCCATACCACGGCCCTGACCAGGCCGAAGGGCTGGCGTTCTCGGTCCCCACCGGGCAGCGGCTGCCGCCCAGCCTGCGCAACATCTTCAAGGAACTCGCGCGCGACCTCGGTGTGGCGGCGCCGCCCTCGGGTTCGCTGCTGGACTGGGCCGAGCGTGGCGTGCTGCTGCTCAACGCCACGCTGACGGTCGAGGAGGGTCGGCCGGCGGCGCACAGCAGGTTGGGTTGGTGTGCGCTCACTGATGCGATCATCGAGACTTTGTGTGCGGACCTCGCCCCCAAGGTGCTCATGCTGTGGGGCGCGCATGCGCAGGCGCGGGCACCGCTGGCGGCTGCCCAGGGCGGCGCCCATCTGGTCCTGCAGTGCAACCATCCATCGCCGCTGTCGGCGACGCGGCCGCCTTCGCCGTTCATCGGCAGCGGCCATTTCGGCCGGGCCAGCCGGTACCTCGCCGCGGCCGGTCGCGGCCGGCTGGATTGGGCGCTCGACTGACCGGCGAGCGTGCTACACTCACAGGCTCTCCGGAGGGGTGCCCGAGTGGCTAAAGGGGGCAGACTGTAAATCTGTTGGCTTACGCCTACGCTGGTTCGAATCCAGCCTCCTCCACCAGAGACCTCGCGTGTGTGTCGGCAGGGGCGACAGTGGGGCCTGCGGTGGACGCCCAAGCGGGAGTAGTTCAATGGCAGAACCTTAGCCTTCCAAGCTAATGACGCGGGTTCGATTCCCGTCTCCCGCTCCACGGAAGGTGTGTCCACAGACAGTTGATCTCGACGTCGTTACGGGCCTGCCGGTTGCAAGGCGGCCGCCAGACCCGTACCGATGCCCATGTGGCTCAGTGGTAGAGCACTCCCTTGGTAAGGGAGAGGTCGCGCGTTCGATCCGCGCCATGGGCACCAGACATATCGATCTCGTTGTTCTCGACTTCAGTTCTTCAGCCAGGAGCGCTTGAAAATGGCAAAGGGTAAATTCGAACGGACCAAGCCGCACGTGAACGTGGGGACGAT
>JBBINW010000083.1:0-17204 GCA_037443665.1 Betaproteobacteria bacterium | reverse complement strand
ACTGGGGTAGCGCGACCGCCTGCGCGGGAGGGCAGGTGTCACGCAAGCCTTAACAATTGCTGCCTGTGGGCGATTTCTGAGCGAATGACCGGTCCGCACCAGATGGCAGGCGTTCGCCGACCGGTAGCGAAAAGTAGTGATCGAAGGAAGCGGTCGTTCGGACTTGGTGTGCCGAAGACGTCGACGACGCCGAGGCCCAACGGCCGCTCTCAACCGGCGCGGCCGTGCGCTCCCGACCCCAAGCAGTCCGACGCGGTCCACGGAACCGTTTGCAGAAATCCATTGAAGCGGCCATTCAAGTTGCGGGGACGCGCCCGACGTCTACGGCACTAGCGCCAGGAACAGGTAAGAGGCAAAAAGCACCAGGTGCACCGCGCCTTGCATCAAGTGTGTGCGGCCAGTTCCCAGCGTCACCGTGCTGACCATAAAGGTAATGGTGAGCATTACCAGGTCCTTGGCTTCGAGGCCCAGCACCAACGGCATCTGAAGGACGATGGCCGCCACCGCGACCACGGGGACCGTGAGTCCGATGCTGGCGAGCGCAGAGCCGATCGCGAGGTTCATGCTCGTCTGCAGCCGGTTCGCCCGTGCTGCCTGCACGGCGGCGATTGTCTCCGGCAACAGGACCAGCATCGCGATGATGATCCCGATGACGGCCTGCGGCGCGTCCGCGGCGGCGACCGTGCGTTCGATGACCGGTGAAAGCACCTTGGCAAGCCCTACGACCGCGACCAGCGAGACGACCAGCAAGCCGAAGCTCGCCCACGCCTCCCGGTCGGACGGCGGCAGCGCGTGCGACTCGGTGTCGGACGGGTTCGCGACGGGAAGGAAGTAGTCGCGGTGCCGCGAAGTCTGAATGAAGACGAAGACCGCCCACAGGGCAAGGCAGGCTGCCGCTACGAATCCGAGCTGGGAGCCGCTGTAGGTCGCATACTCTGAACTGATCGTGAAGTCCGGCAGCACGAGCGACAGTGCCGTCATCGCAATCAAAGCGGCGAAGCTGGCGCCGGCGCCCTCGACGCGGAAGCTTTGCTCCCGATGCACGAGGCCGCCAACCAGGATGCAGATGCCAATCGCACTTCCTTAAGCAAACGCAGCCAGGATTTTGCGCTGACGCTGTTCGAGGCGCTCGCGCTCGACGTGGCGCGGCTTTGTCAGCAAGCGGTGTGGCTTAGGCCGTCGTTTCACCGCGCGCGGTTCGCAACGCGAATCGTTTGTTATCCGATGCGGGCACCTCAGGCATGCTAGTTGCGTTGCATGTTTCTGGAACTCTCACAGCGCATCGTCGGAAGCGGTAGCCATCCTGCGCCGGGATACTTCGCTCCTCTCGAGTGGCTGGATTGACATGGCACAAAGCCCAAGTTGCACATGCGATTACATTACCCAACTTGACGATCACTACCATGCTGTCCTTGCCCTTCCACCGCCGCCACCTTCGCAGCACTGCTATGTTGACGCTGTTGGCGTGGGCGTTGGCACTGATGGCGGGGATGGTCAACGCATGTCAGTTTCAGGCGTACACGCCTGGCACGCACCCGTCCGGTGCGTCCGCACACCATGATTCCAATGAGTGGGGTATGCACGCCGGACACGCGCTTCGTGTCGGCGATGGCGACCACGATGCCTTTGGTGGCCATGAAGGCCAGTCCGACACGGGTAAGGCCGGGTGCCTCAAGTTCTGCGATGACAAGTCTTCGACCGTCGCCAAGGCTGAAAAGGCCCAGGCCGATCTCCCGGGAATACTCATGGTGGCCAGCATCGACTGGCGACCGACGATGCCCATCGCCACCGTCCCACCACGGCGGTCGGTCGAGCGGCCGGTCTCACAGGGCCCGCCTCTGTTCATACGCTTCCTGCGTCTGACGATTTAGCCATCCTTGCCAGGTAGCCGACGGGAGTTGATCCCGCGCGGCTGCTTGCGCGTCTGCGCCTTCGAGCAGCATCAGCTGCCGAGCGCCGCCATCCCTCCTCTGAATCCACGGAGTCACATCGTGAACTGTTCCTGTCTCGTTCTCGTCAGCCTTTTCGCAGCTCTCACCAGTATCGCCTCGCGTGCCGACCAAGCCGCACCTGCCATCGCGACGCACTCGCCTGTCTCGTCATCCCAGAGCGCCCAAGACTGCACAAAGCCCAACGCCGCACACCACGGTCATGGCGCCATGGAAATGGGCGGCGGCTCGATGGTCATGAAGCCTTGCCCGCCGGCAAACACGGCTTCGGCAGCGAAGCTCAACCAGCCCGATGACCACGCCAGCCTCCACAAGAGTCAGTGAGACCATGCGACCGCCACGTCGGCACGACCCCCACGGAGGCAACATGAACCCCCTTGACTCAAGTGCTGGGGCGAGCCGGGGCCCCAGCTTCTCGCGGCTGGCCTCCTCGAGGCGCTGGCACGGAATCGCAACCGCAGTGGCCCGGCTACGACGCGTCTTGACGGCTGCTGCCGTGGGCGCCGATCCGTGCGGCCGACGTCTGCTCGTGGCCACCCTGGTTGGCGTTGGCGTGGCTGGCCCGGCCTGGGCCCAGGAGAGCGCGCCGGGGTCCAGTGCGCAGAGCCTGCTCGAGTACGCACGAACACACAGCCCGGAACTCGCTGCGATGCGGCAAGAGGCCGATGCGGCGGCCCAGCGTCTGGGATCAGCCGGCGCATTGGCCGATCCCGTGCTTCGCGTCGAGCTCAATAACATCAACAACTACGGCAGCAATACACCGCCAAGCGTGTTGCCGTGGCAGGTCGGAGAGACCCAGTACCGGCTACTTCAACCGCTGCCTGGTTGGGGCAAGCGTGATCTGAGGCGCGATGTGGCCGCTGCCGATGCAGAGCAGGCGACCGCACGCGCTGGTGCCACGTGGGCCGAACTGGCAGCGCGAATCAAAACCACCTACGCCGAGTATTACCGGACTGTTGGAAGCGAGCGACTGACGCGTGAGGTAATCGACCTGATGTCGCGTCTCGAGCAAATCGCCCAGGCTCGCTATGCCGGTGGACTCGTCGCCCAACAGGACGCGATCCGCGCGCAGCTCGAGCAGACCGCGATGCGTTCGGAGCTGATTGGGCTCGAGAACGATAAGCGTCAATTGCAGGCCCGGCTTAACGGGCTGATGGCCCGCGACGTGGCCGCCCCCCTCGCCGAGCCGCAGGTGATACGCCCGCTACCAAGCCTGACGCCCTCGGACGCCGCGCTACTCGCCGAGCGGGCTCGCGCGCGCAATCCTCAGTTGCTGGCCGAGCAGGCGCGGGTCACAAGCGCGCAGAAGAGCCGCGACCTCACCTGGAGCAACCGCTATCCCGACTGGCTTGTGGGGCTGGAGTGGACGCAGGCAGGTTCGCGCTTGACCTCGTACGGTCTGATGCTCGAGGTCAACCTTCCGCTGCAGCAGGAATCGCGCCGTGCACAGGAGCGCGAGGCCGAGGCTATGGTCGGCGCTGCGCAGTCGCGAGCCGAAGCGCTGTCGAACCAACTGCTGGGTGAACTCGCTGGCAATCTCGCGGCCTACGACGGCGCGCGTCGCATCGAGGCATTGGTCGAGACGCAGTTGCTACCGCAGTCGGAGTTGAGCCTGCGCTCGGCGCTGGCCGCCTATGAGAACGGCAAGGTCGACTTCGCCACCCTCCTCGACGCCCAACGGCAGATTCGCAAGGCGCGGTTGGATCGTCTCAAAGCACAGGTCGACGCGCAGATGCGCCTGGCCGAAATCGAACGCATTCTGGGAGAAGACCTTTGAAGCCTGCCACGACATTGCTCGCCATCACTGTGCTCGGCGCCGTGGGCGCGGGCAGCTATTGGCTCGGCACGCGCTCGCCGGCCCCAGCACACGAAGGCACTTCAGCCACCGCACCTGCGGCGAGTGCAGCCCCCCAGCGCAAGCTGCTTTACTACCGCAACCCGATGGGGCTGGCCGACACCTCACCGACGCCGAAAAAAGATCCGATGGGGATGGACTACATCGCGGTCTACGAGGGCGAGGACAACGACACCAGCGGCGCACCGGCCGCAGCCAATCAGATCCGTATCAGCACAGAGAAGGTGCAGAAGCTGGGCGTACGCACCGAAGCGGCCAGCATGCGCCTGCTCGGAAGGACGGTGCGCGCCGCGGGGCGTATCGAGCCCGACGAGCGGCGCATGTACGCGATTTCGCCGAAGTTCGAGGGCTATGTCGAACGGCTCTACGTCAACGTGACCGGCCAGCCGGTGAGTAAGGGGCAGCCGCTGTTCGAGGTCTACAGCCCCGAGCTGGTGTCGGCCCAGCGTGAATACGCCATCGCGATTCAGGGCATGCAAGCGATGAAAGACGCCGGACCCGAGGCGCAGGCTGGCATGAAGCAGCTTGCGGAGTCCAGCCTAGTGCGCCTGCGCAATTGGGACTTCTCTCCGGAACAGCTGGCGGCACTCGTAAAGACAGGCGAGGCCAGTCGCACGATCACGTTCCGCTCGCCAGTGTCCGGTCTCATTACCGACAAGAAAGCGATCCAGGGCATGCGTTTCATGCCGGGTGAGGCGCTCTATCAGGTAACCGACTTGTCGTCCGTCTGGGTAGTGGCCGATGTGTTCGAACAGGACGTTGGCCTGGTCAAGTCCGGTGCCATGGCCAAGGTAACGATCAACGCCTACCCCAACCAGGTGTTCGAGGGGCGGGTCACTTACATCTACCCCACCATGAAGGCCGAGACACGCACGGTGGCAGTGCGCGTGGAGCTGGCCAATCCGGGCCAACTGCTCAAGCCGGCAATGTTCGTGCAGGTCGAGCTACTGGTTGGAGTTAAGGCGCCGGTGCTTACCGTGCCGGATTCGGCCGTGATCGACAGTGGCACACGACGCATCGTGCTGGTGCAAGTGAAGGAAGGACGCTTCGAGCCCCGCGAGGTCGAACTGGGCGAGCGTGGCGAGAACTATATCGAGGTGGTCAAGGGTGTGCGCGAAGGCGAACAAGTTGTCGTGGCAGCCAACTTCCTGATCGACGCTGAGAGCAACCTGAAAGCGGTCGTCGGTGGCCTGGGTGAGCATGCCGGCCATGGTGGCGCTTCAAAGGGAACCGAAGCGGGCGCATCGTCAAGCTCCTCGTCAGTACCTTCAGCGATCGGTCATAGGGCCGATGGTACGGTCGACACGATCGACCTGAAGGCCGGCACCTTGACCCTGAACCACGGCCCGGTCGCCACGCTCAAATGGCCTGCGATGACGATGGAGTTCAAGGCCGCGAACGCATCCCTGCTGAACGGGCTGAAGCCTGGACAAGCCGTGGCCTTCGAGTTCGTCGAGCGACAGCCCGGCGAGTACGTGGTGACCGCGATTGCCGCGGCAGCGCGCACTGGCTCTTCGGTTCCCGCGGCCAAGGCGACGGCCGCGCCGTCATCGACTGCGGTCCCAAGTTCCCACAGCGGCCACTGACGAGAGAACGCCATGCTGGCCAAAATCATCCAGTGGTCGGGCAGGAACCCATTTCTGGTCCTGCTTGCGACCCTCTTCGTCGTCATCGGTGGTGTCGTTGCCGTGATGAGGACGCCGCTCGATGCGTTGCCCGACCTGTCGGACGTGCAAGTCATCGTCTACACCGAATATCCCGGCCAGGCGCCGCAGGTGGTCGAGGACCAGGTAACCTACCCGCTGACCACTGCGATGCTGGCGGTACCGCGGTCCAAGGTCGTTCGCGGCTTCTCCTTCTTCGGCGCCTCGTTCGTCTACGTCATCTTCGAGGACGGCACCGACATCTACTGGGCACGCAGCCGAGTGCTCGAGTACCTGAACTTCGCCTCCAGCAGACTGCCCCAGGGAGTGTCACCGTCGCTCGGGCCAGACGCCACCGGCGTCGGCTGGGTGTACCAGTACGCGTTGCTGGCCAAGAACAAGACGCTGGCCGAGCTGCGCACGATCCAGGACTGGTACGTGCGCTACCAGTTGACCAAGGCACCCGGCGTCGCCGAAGTGGCTTCGCTCGGTGGCTTCGTGCAGACCTACCAGGTAACGGTCGATCCGCTGAAGCTGCGCAGCTACGGTATCCCGCTCATGAAGGTGTCGCAGGTGATCCGCGACTCCAACCGCGACGTCGGCGGCCGCGTGGTCGAGATGGCCGAGACCGAGTACATGGTGCGAGGCAAAGGCTACCTCCGCGGCAAGGGCGACATCGAGAAGCTGGTCGTCAAGAGCGAAGGCGGCACGCCCGTGCTGATCCGCGACATCGCCCGAGTCGAAATGGCGCCCGACGAGCGGCGCGGCCTGTCCGAACTGAACGGCGAGGGCGAGGTCGTCTCCGGCATCGCGATGTCGCGCTTCGGCCAGAACGCGCTCGAGGTCATCTCCAAGCTAAAGCTCAAGGTCGCGGAGATCTCGGCCGGCCTGCCCGAGGGCGTGACGATCCAGGCTGTCTATGACCGGTCTGACCTGATCCACCGTGCAATCGAAACCCTCAAGCGCACGCTGCTGGAGGAAAGCCTCATCGTCGCGGCCGTCTGCGTAGTCTTCCTGATGCATATGCGCTCGGCACTCGTCGCCATCCTGATGCTGCCGGTGGGCGTGCTGATCGCCTTCATCGCTATGCACTTGCTGGGCATGAACTCGAACCTGATGAGCCTGGGTGGTATCGCCATCGCCATCGGCGCGATGGTGGACGCCGCCATCGTGATGATCGAGAACGCCCACAAGCACTTGGAACGCCTGAAACCCGATCACACGGTGAAGGACCGCGCCGACGCAATGCTCGACGCCTGCAAGGAGGTGGGGCCAGCGCTCTTCTTCTCGCTGCTGATCATCACCGTTTCCTTCCTCCCGGTCTTCACCCTAGAGTCGCAAGAAGGCCGTTTGTTCTCGCCGCTGGCCTACACCAAGACCTTCTCGATGGCTGGCGCGGCACTGCTGTCGGTGACGCTGGTACCCGTACTGATGATGCTGTTCATCCGGGGCAGGATCATGCCCGAGGCGAAAAACCCGTTGAACCGCTTCCTGATCTGGGTCTATCGCCCGATCATCGCGGCCGTCATGCGCTGGAAGAAGGTCACCATCGTGCTCGCCGTGATCGCCATGGCAGTGACGTACTACCCGGCTTCGCAACTGGGCAGCGAGTTCATGCCCACGCTCAACGAGGGCACGCTGCTGTACATGCCGGCATCGCTGCCCGGCATGTCGATCACCAAGGCCGCCGAGGTGCTGCAGACGCAGGACAAGATCATCAAGAGCTTCCCTGAAGTGAGCTCGGTCTATGGCAAGGCCGGACGGGCCAACACGGCGACCGACCCTGCGCCCACGGAGATGTTCGAGACGGTCATCAACCTGAAGCCGGAGACCGAGTGGCGGCCCGGCATGACGACCGACAAGCTGATCGCCGAGTTGGACAAGGCGCTGCAGTTCCCGGGCATCTCCAACGCCTGGACGATGCCGATCAAGGCGCGCATCGACATGCTGTCTACCGGCATCCGCACACCGATCGGCATCAAGGTATTCGGCAAGGACCTGGGCGAAATGGAGAGGCTTGCCAAGGAGATCGAGGCTGTCGTCAAGAAGGTGCCTGGCACGACTTCGGCGTTCGCCGAACGCCTGACCGGCGGGAGCTACCTCAACATCGAGCCCGATCGCGAGCAACTGGCGCGCTATGGCCTGTCGGTAGGCGAGTTGCTCGACGTGATCGGCACCGCGCTTGGAGGCGAAATGGTGACGACCACCGTCGAAGGCCGCGAGCGCTTCGGCGTGACGGTGCGCTACCCGCGCGAGCTGCGCGCCAACCCCGAGCAGATCGAGCGCGAGGTGCTGGTGCCCATCATGGGTGGCGCGATGGTGCCGCTGGGTCAGGTGGCCAAGGTCGTCGTCGCGCGCGGCACACCGGGCATCCGCACCGAGAACGCACTGCTGTCGGCCTACATCTTCGTCGACATCCGCGAGCGCGACATCGGCTCGTATGTGGCCGATGCCCGCAAGGCGGTGGCCGAGCAGGTGAAGTTCCCGCCGGGCTACTACATCACCTGGAGCGGGCAGTTCGAGGCCATGGAGCGCGCGATCGAGAAGATGAAGGTCGTGGTCCCCGTCACTCTGCTCTTGATCTTCCTGCTGTTGTATCTCAACTTCAGGCGGCTGACCGAGACGTTCATCGTGATGCTGTCGGTGCCGTTCTCGCTGGTGGGTGGCGTATGGCTGATGTGGTTGCTGGGCTACAACCTGTCGGTCGCGGTCGCGGTCGGGTTCATCGCACTGGCCGGAGTGGCCGCCGAGACGGGCGTCGTGATGTTGATCTACCTGGATCACGCGTGGGACGCCGCGAGGGAACGATGCCGCATCGAAGGCAAAGCGCCCACCGCGTCGGACCTTTATGGCGCTGTGATGGAAGGTGCGGTCGAGCGCGTGCGGCCGAAGATGATGACCGTGGTGGCCATCATGGCCGGGCTATTGCCGATCATGTGGGGCACCGGAACCGGATCGGAGGTGATGAGCCGCATCGCAGCACCGATGGTCGGCGGGATGATCTCTTCGACCGTGCTCACGCTCGGCGTTATTCCGGCGCTCTATGCCCTGGTCAAGCAGTGGCAGTTGGGGCGCATTCAGCGCATCGCACCCGCACCACCAGCGGATGCGGTGCATTCCACGGCCGGCGCGGAATGAGCTCGGCCGTTTCAATTCACTTTGTCAACAACGGAGAAGTTTCATGAACACGTATCTGAAATCGTCACGTCGCATTGCCTCGGTGTTGCTATTGAGCGTTGCGTTTGCCACTTGCGCCTCGGCTGCAGACGCACCTTCTCCACAACTGCTTCAACAGGTCGAGGCCGCGCGCACCAGCAGCGATTACGACGCACTGGCCGCCTACTACGACAAGGAAGCCGCAGCGGCTCGCGGGATGGCGGCGGAACATCGCAAGATGGCCAAGAGCTATCAAGGGATGATCGGAGGCGGACGCGGCGGCGCCAGCATGCCCGCCCACTGCAATGCGATCGCCAGCAAGAGCGACGGCCTCGCTAAGGAGTACGACGCCATGGCCGCGGGCTACCGTCAAATGGCGAAGCAGGCAAAGCCCTGAGTGCGGCGTGACGATCATTGATCGAGCGCCCGACGCTCCCCTGCCAGCGCGGCCGCAGAAGACAGCGCTGGCAAGCACCAGAAGGAGCACAGCATGAGCCGACGTCTTGTCTTGATTAGCGTTAAAGCGCTTGCCGCGTCAGCAGCGTCGCCCGATCCTGCGACCCGCAAACCAGCGGAGGTGCAGGTATTCGGTTACGAGGAGAGGCGCCTATGAAGACTGCGAGGGCAGGGGTGTTCGTCACGATCGTTGCCGCGCTCGGGCTGGCTGTGGTTGTCACGGACGCCATTGCTCACGGCGACGAGAGTCACCAGCCGAACGATGCGCACGTAGTGAAGGAACAGAAGGACTGGGGCCTCGCCGGTACTCGCATGGCTGCTCGGCGTACGGTCAGGATCACGATGACGGACAACATGCGCTTCACCCCGGATCGGCTCGAGGTCCGTCAGGGCGAGACCGTCCGCATCGTCCTGAAGAACGAGGGCAAGGTGCTGCACGAGTTCGTGCTCGGCACCAAGAAGGACCTCGACGAGCACGCGGCGTTGATGGCGAAGTTTCCGAACATGCAGCATGACGAGCCGTACATGGTGCATGTGCCACCTGGCAAGGCGGGCGAGATCGTCTGGACCTTCAACCGCGTCGGAGAGTTCGACTTTGCCTGCCTGATTCCTGGTCACTACCAGGCCGGCATGGTTGGCAGTGTCAATGTGACTGCGGCCGGAACTTCCAACGTCCCGAGGAAGTGACTATGAGAATCCGACGGATCGAGCTTCACGCTGCGCCGAGCCGGAGGCGCCTGCTTCCCGCCGCTGCTGCGGCGGCCTTGCCGGTCTGGGCGGTGGTCAGGACCCTTCCAAAGTCGCGGCTTGTCGAGGGATGGAAGGGCCCGGTCTGCGGTTGCTGCGAGGCCCGGATGAATCACCTGGAGGCGAACGGCTTCCAGGTGAAGGCCCGCGACACCTGCAACAACGATGTTCGGGCGAGCCTCGGAATACCGGTCAAGTACGGCTCCCGCCACACCGCGCTCGTCAGCGGCTACGCCATCGAAGGCCACGTTCCGGCGCGCGAGATTCATCGCCTGCTCATGAAGCGACCCCACGCCGTCGGACTCGCAGTGCCCGGCATGTCCCTCGGGTCGCCTGGGACCAACACCCCTGCCTACGGCGGCCGCAAATGCCTCTACGACGTGTTGCTGGTCCGCAAGGACGGCTCCACGACGATCTACCAAGCCCATAGCTGAAAGCACACCAACATGAACAAGATTCTCTTCATCCAGTTGCTCGCATTGGTCTTCGCTGCGCCGGCCTTTGCCCAACAGAAGTCAGACGATCACGCCGCGCACCACAGCGCAGCCAGTGCATCGGCCCCGGTGGAAATGACCGAGGGGGAGATCCGCAAGGTCGACAGGGCCGCTGGAACGATGACCATCAAGCACGGCGAGATCAAGAACCTCGGGATGCCGCCGATGACGATGGTCTTCAAGGCAAGGAACGTTGCGCTACTCGACAAGGTCAAGATCGGCGAAAAGGTGCGCTTCACGGCAGAGCAGACCACGGCCGGCGTCCTGGTCGTCACCGAAGTTCAGCGAGTCAAGTAAGTGCCATGAGACCAGACGGCGCTACCTTCCGGCATCACGTCTTAACGCTTGCCGCCGCTGCGCTAGCGCCGCCGCCCGTGTTGAAGGCTCGAGGACCGGGTCGTGGACATCGAATGGAACAGCGCGGGCGGATTCGAGCATCAAGCGACCGTCTTCGTTGGCTGACGAACACACAGCTCCAACAAAGTGATTTCGTCGGAATTAGAGTTGTGGTATATTCCCAATCTATGAACTTGGAGTGTCCGCAAGACGTGTCCGAATCGCGCTCTGACCTCGCCCTGGCCGCCGCTCTGCGCGTCATGGCACCGCTAGTGGAACTGCTGTTGAGTGAGGGCGTGGCCTACCCCCGCTTTGCCAACGCACTCAAGAAGACCTTCCTGGATGCCGCACCTGGTGTTCTCGAAGCCGGTGCAGTGCGGGTCAACGATTCGAGCATCAGCACATTGACCGGCATTCACCGCAAGGATGTGCGGCACTGGCGCTCCGCAGGACAACCCCTGCCTCCAGCCAAGACCTTCGGCGCTGTGATGGAGGTCTATGCCCGGTGGTCCAACGACGCGCTGTATTGCGACTGGGAGGGCCGCCCCCGAATCCTCGACCGCTCCGGTGGACCTGGGTCGTTTGATGCGCTTGCAGCCTCGGTGACGAACGATGTGGGCTCGCACGCTTTGCTGCAGGAACTGATTCGCCTTGGAATCGCGACGCGCGTCGAAGCTGACTCGGACGCAGAAGGTGGCAAGGTTAGTCTGTGCGTGGATGCCTTCGTCCCCAAAGAAGGTGCCGCTGAAATGCTGCAACTGTTCTCCGACAACGTTGGAGATCATCTCGCCGCAGCAACACACAACTTGATCGGCACTGGTACCCCTATGCTCGAACAGAGTGTGTTCGCCGACAGCCTACGCCCCGAATCTGTGGCGGCCATGAACACGTTGGCGCGCCAGATTTGGTCAAGAGTCTTCCATGAACTTGTGCGCGACGCCACGACTCTGAGTGATCAAGATCGTGGCCAAGGCGGTGCTGATCAACGCGTCCGTATCGGCATGTATTTCTATCACGGCCCCAACGTCAAGACGTAGACGGTGCATCCGGTTTGCAGATTTCTCCAGGAGTTTCAAATGTCAAACTTCTTCTTTGCGCGCATCCGGACGATGGCTGCGATGGTCGCGTCGCTGACGCTTTTAGCGGCCTGCGGCGGGGGTGGCTCAAGCGACGCCGGTGTGGGCTCGGGCGGCACGGGCTACATCAGCGGTGACGTCACGAAAGGTCCGGTGGGAAGTGCCACGGTCACGGCCCACGCAATCTCCGGGGGTCTGGCGGGCGCACAGATCGGCACGGCGACCACCGACGCCAACGGGAACTTCACCATCAGCATCGGCAGCTACGCCGGCGCGGTGATGCTGCAGGTCAGCGGGGGAAGCTACAACGACGAGGCGACGGGCACTTCGATGCCCATGTTGTCTGGCGATGTGATGACCGCTGCCTTGCCGACCATCGCCGCCGGCACGACCACCAGCGGCATTCATGTGACGGCAGTCACCTCGATGGCCCAGGCCCGGGCCATGACCATGAGCGGCGGCATGACCGACGCCAACATCGCCGCGGCCAACACGGCGATGGGCAACTACTTCTCGGTCGCCGACATCCTGCAAACGCCACCGATGAATCCCGCGGTGGCCGGCTCGGGTACAGGCGCGAGCCTGGATTCACAGAACTACGGAATGACGTTGGCAGCAATGTCGAAATTCGCCCAGACGCAGGGCATGAGCTACTCATCGGCCATGGTCACGGCGATGATGAGCGATGCGTCAGACGGGATGATGGACGGCAAGGCTGGAAGCACACCGGTTCAGATGGGCGGCATGATGGGCGGGTCGATGACGATGCCGTCGAATGCCGGCACTTCCGGTCTGGGGGCCGCCATGAATGCCTTCATGATGTCGGCGCAGAACAAGTCCGGCGTCACCACTCCGGCGCTGGTCGGTAAGCTCAATGGGGCCAACGGTCAGATCATGAGCGCCGGATCGGGGATGACAAGCGCATCGGTAAGCGGGACGGCCTTCAATGGTCCGATGAGCAAGGCGACGGTGACTGCCTTTGCGGTGAACAGCGGCGTGATGGGCGCGCAGATTGCCAGCGGCGCGACCGATGGCCAAGGCAACTTCACTCTTGCACTCGGCAGTTACGCCGGGCCCGTGATGCTGCAGGTGAGCGGCGGAATCTACACCGACGAAGCGACCACGACGAGCATGACCATGGGCGGCGGCAACATCATGAGCGCCGCGCTGCCGACCCTGGCCAGCGGCGCGAGCGTCACCGGGGTCTGGATTACGCCCGTCACGTCGATGGCCCAGACCCGCGCAGTGGGCATGAGCGGCGGCATGACGGACGCGAACATCGCCGCGGCCAACGCTGCAATGGGCAACTATTTCTCGGTGAGCGACATCCTCCACACCCAGCCCATGAATCCCTTGGCGAACGGCTCCGGCGCTGGTGCAAGTCCGGACTCACGGAACTACGGCATGACGCTGGCCGCAATGTCGCAGTACGCGAAGGGTCTTGGCCTGGCGGACTCGTCGATGATGGTCACAGCTATGATGGGCGACGCATTCGACGGCGTCATGGACGGCATGCATGCTGGCAGCCCGATTTCGATGTCGATGGGCGGAATGACGGGCGGCGGCATGATGACCCCAGCGGCCGGCAGCAGCGGCCTGGCCGCAGCGATGACGAGCTTCATGAGCTCCGCCTCAAATGTGTCGGGCATGACCGCGGCGGACATGGCTGCGCTAATTCAGAAGCTGAACACTTCAAACGGGCACATTTGAACGCCACGCCCAGCATTCGGTCGATCCGATGGGCTGGAGTTGTAAGCCGGCCCCGTTATGCATCGTTGCTATCAAGGTGCAGGAGCCTGATGCGCCCGGGCCGGAATCGGGAATCACCGCTGATGGGCGCCGAAGCCAGCAACATTATCCGGCTCTTTGCTTCGGCCTGCGGGCGTCCAACCTTGTACGGCGTACTTTTGGGACGGGTCGTCTGCCGGTGTTGACATTGCGCCGCCGACAGCGAACTTTGCAGCCCTCAACAGCCGTTCAACAGCGTTCCTCCGAGACCCGGAGCTGGTCACAACGGACTGCCAGAGACGACTGCCAACGGCGTACAAGACGCTGTCAGTGCCGATGCGCATGATGCGCATCCGGTACATGCGGATGCACATGCTGCAGTGCCTCATGACGATGAGCGTGACTGTGCGTGCCCGCCGGCATCGGGTTGTGCCGGTGAGCGTGATGGCCGTCGCCGTGCGTGTGCGCATGCTCATGTTCAAGCTCGCCGTGTGCGTGTTTGTGACCGTGCGACTCGGCGAGATGCAGCAGGACGCCGGCCAGCATCGCCACGCCACCGAAGCCCATTCCCCAGCTCAATGATTGGTCCACGAGGCTGATCGCAAGCAGTGCTCCGATGAACGGTGCGAACGCAAACACCGAGCCGGTTCGTGCCGCACCGAACGCTCGCTGTGCCAGCAGGTAGAACCGCAAACTCAGTCCATAGCCGCTCGCACCGATAGCCATCAGAGCGGCGGCAGCGCCCCATCCCGGCATCGGCTCCCCGGTAGCCGCGGCGAGCGCCGCGGTGGCGACGGCACCGATCGCGCACTTTCCCAGCACTACCTGGCCCGGATCGCGATCTGCCAGAGCGCGGGACAGCGTGTTGTCTGTACCCCAGGCTGCGGTCGCGCCCAAGCACCGCCATCAGGCCCAACACTTGAGCGCCGGCGTTCTGCCCCCGATCTATGACCAGCAATACACCGCCAGTCAGCAGGAGCAGCATCGCCGTCCAGACACGTCCGCCCATTGCTTCCCGATAAAGTGCCTGGGCCAGCAGCGCGGTGAACAGCGCTTCGAGGGTCAGCATCAGCGATGCGCTCGTGCCGCTGGTGTGCTGAAGACCCCAAGCCAGCGCGACCGGCCCAATTGCCGCGCCGAACAGCGCCATCACGCCCAGGCGTGGCAGATCGGCGAGGCGCAGCGCAGCCTCGCGGTCGATCGGCTCGCGCAGCAACGCGCGCCGACCAGCGCCGCACCGCCGTACAGCAAGGCGGCCGCGCTGAATGCGCCAAGACCCGCACCAGCGCGCTGAACCAACGGCGTGCTGATGCCGAACAGCGTGGCCGCGGCCAGGGCGAAGAGGCCGCCGCGGAGCGCTGGAAAGCTGCCGGTCATGAGAGCATTCTGACGACTTCAGCAGGTCACCGCGCCTGGCCGTGCGAGAGCGCCAGACTTTTTCGTGTTCGGCTTACTGCTCATCGACCCGATGCCGTCTCATCGCGCGCCAAAGTGCAAGGTCATATACGATCTTGAGCGCGCCGCAAACGATGAGCGGCAGCGAAATCCAGCCCGCGGCAAACAGTGCGCCGCTGAGCGTCGGGCTCAGCGCCGCCGCAAGACTTCGTGGCACCGCGGTGAAGCTGGCCGCGGCACTGCGCTCGCCCGGCGTGACCACCGCCATCACGAAGGCGGTTCTGGTCGGCACGTCCATCTGCGACAAGGAACTTCGCACGAACAACAAAGCGAGCGCTACGGGCAGACTGGGTGCCAGCGCCGCAAGAACCAGGCAAACGTTGGCCGGGATGTGCGTGAACACCATGGTGTTGAGTAGGCCGATGCGGGCGGCGACCAGCGGCGCCGCCAGCTGTGAGGCGGCGCTGAGTAGCCCGGCCCAGAAGAAGTACGCGCCGGCCTGCGCTAGCGACAGTCCGAACCGCTGGAACAGCCACAGCGACAGCAGCGAGTTGACGACCAGACCACCGGCGAAAGCATCGACGCTGAAGAGTGCCGCCAGTCGCACGACGATCCCGCGCGACGGACCCAGCGGCGCGAGCGCCGTATGTTCGTGCAGTCCATTTCGCGAAGGCAAGCGTCGATAGAGCCAGAACACGATCAGGCCGAGCAAGCCGTAAGCGACGAACATGCCGCGCAGCGCTCCCAATCGCGAGAAGCCCATGTCGCGCGCCAACCAGTCCGGAAGGCCGGCAGCAAGAGCTCCGAAAGCGGCGCACGAAGCTCCGACGACGCTGTATCGGGCGAACAGTGCTGTTCTCGCGCTCCCCTGCGCTGCGCTCGCCAGGCGCGAATGCTCCAGAGGCAGGAAGACGCTCACGTCTCCAGAACTAGGATTGAGCGTGCCGACGAAGGCGACAACGAGCAAGGGCCAGAACGAAGATAGGCTTGCGAAGCCAAGACCCGTGGCGGCCATGAGCACCGCCGCCCCGCGCAACAGACGGTTGGCGGCGAACCGGTGGCCCCAGGCACCGACTGCGAGTGTGGCTAAAGCCGACCCGAGCATCGTTGCGGTACTGACGATGCCCACCTGCAAAGTGCCCATTCCGATCGCCAGCAGATACGCCGGAAGCAGCACGGCCATGTAGCCATCGCCGACCGCACGCAGCGCCCGCGCCATGAGCAGAGGCGCGGATTCAGGCCCGACTCCTACGGGCAGCAGGAGGCCAGCAAGCGAAAGGCGCGGGAACAGCGACATGAGCGCATTGTTGGCTACCCGAGTTCCCCACGCCAAGCTACCCAGCATTCACGCGGGTTGACGCCGCCCAAGAGCAATGTTGCCGGGATGGACGGCCATCCATTGTCAGAGTCCAACTCCCTACTCTTGCGTCGGACGGCGTGAGGCTCCTGCTTCTTGAGCACACATCGATCAGCCCGCGCGACCTTCTTGCAGCAGAATGGGACATGAAGCTCGGCAGGGCTACTGCCGTGGAGGCGCCGTGATGAGCACGAAGTCACACTGGGAATCCGTCTACGAGACCAAGCCGGCGGAAGCGGTGAGCTGGTATGCGCCTCATCTGAAAGAGTCGCTGCGCTATGTAGCCCAAGCTGCGGAGAACAAGTACGTCGCCATCATCGACGTCGGCGGGGGCGAGTCGACGCTCGTGGACGACCTCGTCAACGAGGGCTACAGCGACGTCACCGTTCTCGACATCTCGGCCACGGCACTTGAAGTGACGAAGCGGCGGCTCGGTCCGCTGGGTGCGCGTGTGAAGTGGATGGCCGCCAACATTCTCGAAGTCGAGCTTCCGGTCGGCGCCTACGACATCTGGCACGACCGCGCAGTGTTTCACTTCCTGACCAGCGACGACCAGCGGCGGCGCTACGTTGCCCAGGTACTCAAGGCGCTGAAGCCTCGGGGCTTCGCTATCGTCGGAACCTTCGGACCCGAGGGGCCCGGGAAATGCAGCGGGCTGCAAGTTTCCAGGTACGCGCCCAGCGAGCTTCATGGCGCCTTCGGCGAACCCTTCGAACTCCTCGGCAGCAGCGTTGAGCAGCATACGACGCCGTGGGGAGCACCTCAGCAGTTCGTCTACTGCTACTGCCGGCGGGCGACGTTGTAGGTTCGGACTCGGACTCGCTAGTGACGCCCTCTCTCGTCCAAAGTCTCACTTCTACTCTTGAGGTAACGGCGAACTCAGATGCACCGTGGGCCAACGGTGCGCCGCTGCCAACGAGTGCTTCGCTCACGGGCCAATGTCCGGAGTGGGTCGCCGGACTAAACCGCTCGCTACAAGGACTTCCCCTCCTGTCAAGACCTGAATTGAATT
>JBBINW010000082.1:0-17748 GCA_037443665.1 Betaproteobacteria bacterium | reverse complement strand
CGCACCCTCACGAAACGATGTCCGGGTCTTCCCTTCTGCCGCCCACACTCCTAGCTGCGCACGCGCCAGCCGGTGTCACCGTAGGCGACCAGACTCAGCACGAACGGGTCGCCTTTGGCGAGCATCCGGCGCTTGACGCGCAGGATGGCCTCGTCGAACGTGAGCTCATGCTGCGCGACGTCCTTGAGCTGCGCGATGAACTCCCTGACGAACTCCACCGTCTGGCGGCCACGAATCGTGGCCAGCGTGCCGACCGTCACCGCTGCGCCGTTGAACCTGAATTCGCGCACGAAGCTCAGGAACGGGATGTCCGGCAGCGCCGTGCTGCAGCCCAGCAGCAGGACCACCGGGCGCTCGTCCCCGCTGCCGTGCACGAAGGTCTCGTCCATGCGGACCGAGGGCATCTCCGTGCCCCCGATTTCCAGGGCAGGAAGGTCGGCGGCACCGGCGGAGTTCATCGAATGCGGTAGCAAGACCAGCATCGACGGCATGTCGCTGCCGATCTTTGTGGTCCAGTCCGCCCAGGTCTTCGCCTGACCGAATCCCATGCCAGCGCTGGTGAACACAGATTCCAGGCCGTTCGGCGGCGCGATGTCCACCTGCCGCACCTTGCGGCTCGCACCGAACAGGACGTTCTTCAAGGGTCGCAGGGCATTGCCCGCCTGGGAGGGCTGCGCAAAGCCGTAGCCCAGTTGCCCGTTCGACGGCTGGCGCTCGATGCACCTGGAGAAACCCCAGAAGGCCGCCGGGCAGATGTGGTCGCTGCTCGCACGGTTGGGGCACTCGTCGTGCACCGACTGCCTGTCGAGCGCGGCGATGCTGTGCTCGCAACGTTTCGCGCCTTCGGAGGGTGGCTTGCCGTCGTAGATGAGCTCGACGGGGAAGAACGCACCCGACACCGCGTCGACGACCTGCACCCGCGGTGCACCGAGGAAGGCCCCGAGCATCGGCTGCCGCTTCAACTCCTTGGCGATGGCCGCGCCGCGCAGCGCCAGCCGGTAGAGCAGGTCGTGGACCCGCTCGTCGTCCAAGCCGACGATGACCTCCTCGGGCTGACCCTCGGGAACCTCCGGCGCATTCAGCGAGGCCAGGTCGTCGCGAATGGCCTGGAGCAGCTTGTCGAAGCCGGCTGGCTCGAAGAACTGCGCGCCACCCCCGGCAATGGTGGTCAGTCCCGTGACGCCCTGAGGACTGTCGTTGACGATGAGGGCCGCCTCGAATGGCGGAGCGACGGTCGTGTCCCCGTAGTCGGTAGACACGATGTTCTCCTCGGTCAGGCGCAGGCTGCGGCTCGCCGCGGCGCCCTCTGCCGGGCTGTGGAGCAACAGGGTCTGCAGCACCCGAAACTGGTTCAGCAGCACCAGGCGGGCACGGAAGTCAGCGAGCTCCGCGGGGGTCGTGAAGTGAAACAGCACCTTCGGGCTGTTCCCGCTGGGTGGCAGATGGACCGCCTGCACCTGGGCCGCCGGAATCTCGCCGTCCGCCCCCTTCCACATCGGCGTGAACACCATCCTGATTTGGTGGCCGGCGCTAGAGGGGGGGAGCAGTCGCTCGTCGACGGGCGTGTCCGCGCGAACGGCCGCCTGTCGGCCCGCGCCGATGAAGACTGCGGCCCTGTACGAAGTCGATGGCTCGACCTTGGCCTGCCGGGCGTTGTCGCCAGACCGGAAGACGTCGAGTTCGACGCGCCTCGGGGCTGCTCGCCGACGTTCCTGCTTCGGCTTCCTGGCAACGCGCGCGACGTCCGGCGATGGCGGCCTGCTGCTGCCTCCGCGTGTGACGGCGACTGCATCGCCTGGGGGCGCAGCGTCGGCCAAGGGTGGTGCTGCGCCCTGTCCGGTCGTGGCACTGCGAGGCGGGCGTGCCATCGCGCGCGCAGCCCTCAGGCCGACCACGATGGCCGGCAGCACGAGCGCCGCGCCCTGGATGGTCTCGACACTCCCCCGGAACTGCTTGAGCGCGGTGGCATCGCCCGATTCCTGATGCCAGGGCAGGAGGTCCGCCATCGAGGCCACGGCAGCACCTGCGCTGCGAAGCCTGTTGGCAAGGGATTGAAACTCCAGGTTGTTCCACGGGCCTGGCACCGGCACGACCGCTTCGGTGGCGACCGCAGCGGCTGCACCAATTCGCTTGGCCGTCTCCGCCACGGGCGTGCTGTCCAGGAAGTCTCGGTCGGCCAGGATGAGAGGCGGCACGAGACTGACCTGCGAGGCAGCCGCCTCCGGGAATCTCCACCCCTGGTCCTGTCTCGCGGACTGGGATGACGCCCGAAAGAGGGCGCGGTCGAGCGAAGCGTTGTGGGACAGCTCCTCGACGAGCGCCTGGAACCACGCCCCGCGCTCCACTCCCGGCACGAAGCACACCCCGACCGCGCCCGCACGAAACTGGCGCCGAAGGCCCCCCAACCACGGACTGGCCTGTGCCCACGGGACTTCCATCCCGCCGAGCACCAGTACGGCACTTGCGCGCATGGCACCGAGGTCGAGTGCCGACCTCATCGCATCGTGCAGGCCTGAAGCGAACATGAGCACGTCGCAACGACTGTCGGCGGCGTCGAGCTCGACGAGGTTGAACAGGTCCCGATGGACGCAGCGCTCGACCTGCTGCCGAAAGTCTGCTGCACTCGGCCCCGGTGCAATGCCGACCCGCAGCGGCCACTCCCATTCGAGGCGCAGGTATTCCGCTGGCCAGGCCGCGAAGACGCCCGCCGGGTTGACGCTCTCCTGGCCCAGCAGACCTGTGAGCCAATCCAAATCGAGTTGCAGGTCCGGGGCATTGTCCGCGCCGCTCAGGTCGAGGCAGTACCTCGTGGCGGGCAGCGTGGTGCCTGGATGGAGCACGTCCCATTGCGCCAGCGGCTCGGGGTCGGCTGTGAGTCGCCTGGCGCGGGAGGCGTAGCTCTGCAGCGCTGCGACGGAGACGGTGAAGTCCAGGTTGGACTCGTGGTTGCGCTGGTGCCGCCAGTGGAATTCCCTCGGGTAGCGCTCGATGAGCGCCTCAATCGTCGCGGGGCCCTTCAATCGGAAGCCACGGATGCCGATGGTGACCAGCGCCCGCGCCAGGTCGCCATCGTTCAGCGCGGCCAGCGGCCCGAAGGCTTCACGACGCATGGGCGTGCGTCTCCTCGATGCCGGCGCCGGGGTGGATGAGCTGTCTCACACGGCGCTGGCGGGATACGGAAATGCGGCCGCAGGGACCATCCCTGGCGTTACCCAGGCGCGCATCGCGGCGTCGCAGACCGCGAATCCCCAGTTGATGAGTCGCTCCTGGGTGAGGTCGTCGACAGGCGCGAGTCTCGTCGGCACGGCGGCGAGGGCCAGGGTCCGGTCGATGGAGCATGGCAGGCTCGGGACGCCGTAGTCGACGACGTCGGTCCGAATGCCCCAGTAGGCGCCCTTGCGCAGGCCGGTCTTGAACGCGGCAATCAGTTGCCGCTTGCGCAGCGACCTGACCTGGTTGTCCACCACGTCGAGGACGCGCGTGGCGTGGCGAACCCAGTCTTCGTGGGGCCGGCCTTCGGCGTCCATTTTCTGCCCGGCATCGCTCACGAGGATGGTCGAGTACCGCTTCCATGCGGTCTCCAGTCCCAGGTTGTCATAGACCCCGCCGTCGGTGAGAACGACCGTCTCCGTGAACGGCTTCCTGTGCAGCGGCTCCGTCGTCACCGGCAGCCATGTCCAGTCCATGGCGACGAGCTTTGCTGGCGAGAGAAATGGCGGGAAGGCCGAGGATGCGGCCGTGGCGGCGGCCAGCCGCACCTTCGGATTGGCGACACGGCCGACCAGGTAATCGCCCATGTACGGCTTGGAGAATCGCCACAGCGCCCCCGATTGCACGTTCGTGGCATTGAAGACGAAGCGCGGCGCATCGTCCGGAATTGACTGCAGGGTCGCTCCATGGAAGAGATGTTCGTCGTAGGCATCGGCGACGTAGTCCGAGATGGTGCCGGGCAGGAAGGTGCCCTTGCCGACCGAGGCGGCGTCGACCGACACGTGGGCGAACTTGCGTAACGGCGTGACGAGCTCGTCGACGAAGGCGGACGTCGATGCGCCCGGACCGTAGATGGCTGCCCACCTGCTTGCCAGCACGGCGGCCGTGATGGTCCCGCCGGAGACACTCGAGACCCTCTTGACGGTGCGCAGCATCGCAGCCTGATGAAGCCTCCAGAGCACGCCCGTGTGAAAGAGCATCGCGCGGTACCCCCCACCTGACAGGCACAACGCCACGCCGTCCTCGAGCCCAGGTCCGACCGCGCCGCGTCCGATGTCGGAGACGGGCGCGAGCTCGTCACGCATTCCAACAAGCTTCTCTTCAGGCATGTGCTTTCTCCATCACGGCCGATGAGCTTGAGGCCACTCACTCCGCAAACTGAGCCCGCGCGGTTCGAGCATGTCGGGCGGCACGGCAGCCGAGTCCAAGCATTTCTCATCAGCTGCCATACTCGATTGCGTTGGGGCAACTTCTCATTCTTTTTCTCCCGCTGCACCGTCGCCATCCCCATGTTTGTCGGTGTCAGGCGAGGACTCTGGACAGGACTCGCCCGCGTCACCGTCGAAGCACTGATGCATCGCTCCTATGGGCCAGGCCATCGGCATTGAACGGGGGAGTGACCTCACCTCACGGCTGGACCCTGTCGAGTACTTGCTTGCGCCGCTTGCATCCGGCGGCGACGCCGTGCCGTTCGACCAGGGGGGCATGCCTTCTCACAGCGCGAAGGGTCCCCTTCACCATGCAGGGACCCGCCCTTGCCGAGTCTTGAATGCCGCTCAGATGGGCGCGGGGAGTAGGCGGCTGCTGCATTTGCGCTATGGGTCGGGAGGCCGTTGCACGATTTGTCCGGCGCTATCGATGCCGGCGGGTGGTAGATCGGGCGCGCCGGTGTTGTCGCGCGCCACCGCGAGGGCGACGGTGGTCGCGAGCGCACCCGCGGTTACCACGAGCTGCGCGCCATAGGGGCCGCTCACGGTGCCGCTGGCCGGGCCGATGCCGCTCGGCGCAGGCGCAGGTGCGGGTGCTGGGGCGGGGGCGGGCGAGCCGGCGGTGCTGCCGTCGCCCGAGTCACTGCTGAAGTCCCACCCCGCCATGCTGGCGCCGATCAGCGCCAGCGCGAACAGCTCGGCGATGCATTGCCTGGGATCGGACATGTGGGCTCTCCTCGCGGTGAGTGGCGGGGCAATCGAGCGCACCGCCGGCGCGCAGTCTCTCCAGCACAGGGGGCGGGAAGAAGCCGTTGCCCAGTCCCTCGCGGAACGCCTTGCGGTTGGAAGGCATGGCGCGCGCAGCGCCTGGGACAACTCGTCGACGAGCGGCTGCTTGTCCGGCGGCAGCGCGGCGAGCCTGGCGCCCACTTCGGCCAGCTGCGGGAGTAGCACCGTCTTGCGCATTTCGTCGCTGCACGCCTTCGACGGACACGCCACTGGCATGCCGATGGCCCCGCCATCTGCGACTCTGGGGACGCCCCGCAGCATCGGCGAGCGCTGCAAGGGTGCCGACGAGTTGCCGCTCCAGAGCACCGAGAGCGGCGCCTGCATTGGGCGCAAGATCGGCCACATGCATGCGCTCGCGCACTTGCCACTTGCGCTGCGTGGAGCCGCCAGCATGGGCGGTGCCGGGGAGGAAGAGGAGACGGCGCGCATTGGCTGCTTCTGTCAACTCGCAGTGCATCCGCGCGGCACCGGGCAGACCCCGGGAGACGCCACGGCGTTGTATGTCTGCTTGCACCCCACGTTGTTCTGGAACGTGTTGGTCACGGTGAGGTCGGGATCCGCATACGACGCATTCAGCCAGACCGCGTCGATGCCAAAGCCGGCGCTGCCGTGGATCACGCTGTTGGTGATCAGCTCAGGCGGCGGCACGTACTGTGTCTCGAAATCGCCGACGATGAGCGCGGCGACATCGCCGAGGGGACCCGCTCCGTTCGGCTGGCAGTTGTTGGAGACGATGCCGCTGAACGCGGCGGCGTAGCCGATCTCGACGTGATCGAGCCGCGACCCCCTAAGCGGTATCCAGCCACAGTCCGACCCAGTCGCCGGGGGCTGGCACGGTCTCGCCCGAGGTGAAGACGATCGGTTGGCTCGCCGTACTGAGCGCATTCAAAACGCCGGTAGTGTTGTTCGGCGAATTGCCGTTGCCGCCGAAGATCACACGCCCGCCCGGCGTGGTCGCCGAGGTCTTCGGGAACTTGAGGGTGACGCCGGGCTCGAGCGTGAGCGTCACGACGTTGGTGTTGTTGCCCGAGGGGCCGACATGCATGTCGCCGACGACGCGCAGCGGGATCCTGAATTTGTTGATCGTCATGTCGGCAAAAACGTTGTTGCTCGCACCGATGACGAGGACTTCGTCGGTCGCATTGCCGGTGTGCATGTCACTCGGAACGCTGCCGACCGACATCATGGTCATCATCATCGCGTAGTCGCCGGCGTCTTGGATCGTCAGCTGCTGCGAGTCAGGTGTGAACGCACCGTTGGAATCGATGTAGATGCCCGTACCCATCGGCGAGGCGATAAAAACATTGTCGACCCTCAGTACCGCTGCCGGCGCAACGAAGTGACCGGGGCCGACAACGGCGATCGCGGGGTTGTGGTGTCGGCCGCCGAACGAGCCGGCGCCCTGGACCAGCGTGTAGCGCAAGTCGATCAGCGAGGTCTCGCTGGCGCCACGCAGGATGCCCGGGGCTGGCTGCTGTTGGCACGCACGAAGAAGACCTGCTGCGTCGCGCTCGTCCCTGCTGCAAGCAGGGTGGCGGTGCCGCCCACGGTGATCGACGCGTTCTGGCCCATGGTCACGACCGCACAGGGCTCGATCGAGACCACGGCGGCGCCAGTGACGTTGATGCTGTTAGGGACGTTGTGGGTGACGCCGTTGCCCGCCCAGGTCTCGCTCGCGGCGATATTGGACGTGTGTTGCACCACCGTACCGTTCGGTCTAGCGCAGCTGGTGCTGGTCGACACTGTCTCGGTCGCCGACCCGCGCTGGTTGACGTCATCCTTGCTGGTCGCGGTGATCGTATAGACGTTGGCCGACGTCGCGGTGAAAGTCGCCGTGTCGCCGTTCGGGCTCAGCGTGCTGGTCGAGGGCGCGAAGCTCCAGCTGACGTCGCCCGTGCATGCGCTGCTTGCATTGACCGTCGCAGTGAAGCTCGCGGTTTACCCCGTCGCCACGGTCTGCGGCGTTCCGCTGACCGTGACACCCGTGACAGTGCACGCCGGTGTCGTCGTGCCGCCATTGCCTGCGCCCACGCTGCCTCCGCCCCACAAGCGGAGAGCAGGATCGCTGCCAATGTCATCCACAGCAGCGGCTCGAGCCATCGCGCAACCGCACATTGCCCCTTCATAGCGTAGTGAGCCAAGATGCCGAGCAAGCCGGCGGAGCGGCTCGCAGAGGCGCCGAAGCGCCGCCGCCGGTGCCGGCCTGCCTGGCAGCTTGAACAAATGATCCGCGGTACATAGACCCTCCTGAGGCTGCGCTGCCGTTGGCAACTCTCAGCATGAAGTTGTACGAAGCGGGCGTTAGGAAAGCGTTAGCCCGTCGTGCTCAACTGCCGGCCGAGTGGTTCGACGAGCCGTGCTGGGAGACCGGGCGCAACGTCTGGTCGCGCTTCCGGCGTGCCGACGCCGATCCGGGTCCGCTGAAGACACCGCGCGGCGCTGCGCTTAGCATCGCTGTGGCCGAAATGGCCCAACGCCAGGAGGCCGCCCTGCCATTACGACAGACCCACAAGTTTTCACACAGGAAGCAACATGAAATCATCCCTCGCCTATCTCGCCTTGACAGTTGGCCTGCTAGCCGCCTCGTCTGCGATGGCTGCCATGCCGGCCGCTTCTGCTCCAGCTGGATCGACCGGCCTCTGCAAGGACGGCACATACACGACTAACGCCACCAAGAAAGGGGCCTGCGCCGGGCACAGGGGCGTGAAGGACTGGTTCGGAGCCGAAGCGGCGCCGGCCGCGCCCGCCCCGGCAACCAAGCCGGCGGCTACAAAGGCCGTGACAGCAACCACGTCGGCTGCGCCCGCGGCTGGCGGCGGTCCTGGCCAAGTCTGGGTCAACACGAGCACCAAGGTCTATCACTGTCCTGGGACGAAGTACTACGGAAAGACCAAGCAGGGCGAGTACATGACCGAAGCGGCCGCCAAGGCGGCGGGCAACCACGCTGACCACGGCAAAGCCTGCTTCTAATCAAGACCTCGCCCCCGCGGTGCTGCGCGAAGCACTACGCGGCGTATGGATGACGCCGCGTAGGGCCTCTCGCTCGAGCGCCCAGGCGACCGCCTTGCCAAAGTCTCGCTAGCGCGACCTCCGATACGCGGACCTCGACGGCCCCAGTTCCAAGCGGTGCACTGGACCTGTAATGGGCTGCTGGTTCTTTGGCGCAGCAGACGTTTTGTTTAACGATCATCATGGAGTAGGTCATGGGAATTCTGAATGCGTTGGAAGAAGTTGCGGGAGCGGTCGTTGCCGTCGAGGGCCTGAAGAAGGTCGACCCGAACGCCTCCTTGCTGGGCGAAGCCGCTGCTGCCGTCGCCGGCTACAAAGGCGTGGAGCTGGTCAAGGAAAAGCTGGAAGAGAAGCAGGAAGCCGAGAAGCCCGGCCCCCATCAACCTGTTTGATGTGACCTTGAGTCTGGAGTTCGGCAGGCGCAAGATGCCTTGCTGGATCACAAGGCGGGCGCGCCGGTGGGTCAAGACTGGCTGGCGTGGATCGGCTGGCGCAGAGTGCAGCCGTGCGTTGCCTGCTGCGGCTGCAACCGCGAAATTGCCTCATGCCGGCTGCAGTTGACTGACCTCTTCGAAGGTCATCACCCGGTAGCTGCGCTGCGAGGATTCCTCCCACAGAATCGTGAAGCCCCGCTCCGGGCGCGCCCCGTGGAACTCTGCACCCGCTCGTGGCGCACGATGGAGCGGGCGGGCAATGTGATGCCGGCCGAGGGCGTCTTCGGAGCCGACGGCTTGGTCGTTCGCATGGGACACGCGTAGGCGCGCCATTGAGACTCCTTGCCACACATTCCGCGCATGTTGCGGCGCAATAACTCGCAATTACCGTCGGCCGCAGATTGACTGTTCAGGGCTGGGGTGGCTGTAGAGCGTCGATGATCCGTTCGGTGTTCTCTTCCCAGGCCTTCAGCAGCTTCTTGATCTGGCGGTGGTTGTCGATCGCCTGGCGCAGGACGAGCGCCTGCTGCTCAACGACGTGGCGGTGCGTGGGCTTGCCCAAGCGCATGTGCCCCCACTGCCAATACGGGCCGTGACGCGCGTCGGGATCACTGGCGCAGCGGCAGCTGGGCTTGCCGCACGTCATCATGCGTCGCGCTAGCGTGCCCGAGCACACCAGGTCAAACGCGGGCAGCGCGGCCCGGATGCGCTCGATGCGCGCGCGAGCCTGCACAACGGTACGTTTGGATGGCAGGGCCATGAAGTCCTTGACCTCTCGTCGTCTTTCACATATTTCGATGCTAGATAGATGATCAATCAAGCGGTGCCCTCACCCTGCGCGCTGGGCATCCTCGCCAAGCGGCTGGGGCCGCTTCCCCTGATCAACCACTTTCTCGCGCGCATGTGCCTTCTCGAGTTGCTTGAGCAGCACGTACCCACCACCGACGGCCGCAGCACCGTCTCCCACGCGCAGGCGCTGGGCGTGCTGTTGCGCTCGATCATCGTCGAGCGCGAGCCGATCTACCGCCAGCAGGAGAGCACGGTCGGCTTCGCTGCCGGTCTGTTCGGCATCGATGCAGCGCAGACCGCGCCCTGAGTGACGATCGCATCGGGCGCGCCCTGGATCGGCTGTTCGACGCCGACCGCGGCTCGCTGCTAACCGAGGTCGCCCTGGCGGTGGCGCGGTGCTTCGGTGTGCGTATGCAGCAACTGCACAACGACTCGACCTCGATTTCGCTGTGTGGCCAGTACTGCGGCGCCAGCGGCCGCAGCGTGCGCCATCAGCGCGCCCTTGCCATCACCTACGGCTACTCCCGCGACCACCGCCCCGACCTCAAGCACCTGCTGTTCATCCTGACCACCGATGCGGACGGCGGCGTGCCGGTGCACTTCCGCTGCGCCGCCGGAAATACCACCGACGTGCGCACGCATATCGAGACCTGGAACAGGTGTCAGCGATCGGCGTACTCCGGCCAGTTCAGAGTCGGCGTATTCCCGGCCACATGGCGGCCGGCGAGGTGATCCCGGTGTCGGCGTACTCCGGCCACACGGGAGTCGGCATATACCGGCCAGCGCGGAGTCGCCGTATACCGGCCACCCCCGGCGCCCCAGGCCTTACTTTCCGCAGGTCGCTGAACGCATGTGCGCGTAATTTCCCGGCCTCGGTAGGTTCAGGGTTGGCGGGGTGCTTCCAGGTCGATGAGGCGCTCGGTCTGCTCTTCCCAGGCTCGCATGAGCCGCTTGACGCGGCGCTGGTTGTCGATGGCCAACTGCAGTAGGTGAGCCTGTTCTGGCGTGATCACCCGGTGCACGAGCTTGCCGTCCTTGAGGTGCCCCCATTCGTAGTACGGACCGTGCCGCGCGAGCGGGTCCTTGGCGCAGCGGCAAGTCGACCTGCCACACACCTTCGTGCGCTGCTGCAGCGTGCCCGAGCACAGGTATTCGATCTCGGTGAGCGCCGCGCGGATGCGCGCGATCTTCTCGCGCGTTTGCTTGATGCGCTGTGCGGCGGAACTCGGCATGGGTCCTAGACGTTTGCGACGCTGGCGATAATACTATTGCCAGCATGTCGCGCTTGCAAGATCCGTCTTCCGCACCGGAGGAGACAGGCTTCGCTCTGCGAACCGAGCGGCTGGGCCCGCTGCCCCTGATCAACCACTTCATCGAGCGCGTGGGGCGCAAGCCTCCGGCCCGACTTGTGGCCGGTGGCACTGTGCGAGTTGTACCCCCGGATCGCCAATCGCCTGGCACTGTGCTGGGCCGCCCGGTACTAACGGGAATGGTCTTCAAGGACCTGCTGGGCGGCAGGCGTTGCGATCGGCGGGGGTTTCCTGCAAAGGTCAAGGCCGAGCTTTTCGCCTTGCGTGGTCTGACCCCTGGCGAGCGATTCTGATCCGGGCGCCTGGCGGCTCGGCGATGGCGCCACAGAGTGCTACTGGTCGGCAGCGAAGGGGTGGGCGGCATGCCCCCCGCCGGCAGCCCGAGGTCCGCGAAGATGCGCTCGATGATCGGCCTCTTCAGTGCGCTGGGCGCGTTGCTGTGCGCCGGACCACGAGTCGAGACCTCCAAGACATCCAGCATGGGCCGCCGGTCCGTCATCGTCTGTGCGCTCGAGCGCACCGTGAATCTGCGGGCTATGCCGATTGCGGCCCGGCTTGGCATAGATTGCTGACCTTCACCCGGCAGTAGTCGAACATTCCTTCTCGGCCCGCTACCAACAAAGAAGGTCGGCTCGCCGGACATCACCCCAGGCTCACCTCGGTATCGAGGCTCATCCTGTGGCTCCAGACCGGTCGGTCGCGGCCACCCCCTGTTCGCACGCTGCTGACCCCGCGGCCATGGCAGGGCTCTTGCTATCCCACCACTGCTACCACATAATACGTGCGCACAACTTCTGCGAAGACACCATGAACATCACCCTGTCGATCGACGAGCGCGTGGCCGAGCAGGCGCGGAAGGCCGCCTCGTCCATGGGTAAGAGCCTCAACCAGGCGGTACGGGACTACCTCGAGCAACTTGCCGGCGCGCAGCAACTCGATGCGGAGCTGAGTTCCTTCGAGCAATCGGCCCTGTCGACACCGGGGCGATTGAAGGGCTGGAAGTTCGACCGCGAAGAAGCCAACCGTCGTGCGTAGCCTGCTCGACACCAACGTCCTCGTCTACGCCGATGCAGTCGATGAGCCCACCCGGCAGCGCCGCGCCATCGAGCTCATCAAGCAGCACCGCGCCACTGGTGAGGCCGTGCTGTGCACGCAGGTCTTGCAAGAGTTCGTCAACGTCGCCCTGCGCAAGCTGGGCTTGCCGGCGCCGCTGATCCGGGAGCGGCTGGCGTTCTACCGGCGGTTCGAAGTCGCCATCACCACGCCCGACTTGATCGCTGGCGCGCTGGATCTGCATGTTCTGCACGCGCTGTCCTTCTACGACGCGCTGATCATCCAGGCTGCTCTGGCAAGCGGGTGCCGGCGCGTGCTCACCGAAGACATGCAGAACGGCGCTCGGTTCGGCGGCGTGCAGATCGTCAACCCCTTCTTGGATTGACGCGCGTAAGGCGGCCTCCGATCGGTTCGAAACTTCCCGCAGCGCTGCGTCAGTCCCAGACCGATCCACCAAGCTGAGCAAGCCCAGCTCTACGGGTTGACATGGCCCCGAAAGGACCGTTGCGGAGTTACCACCGGGCGCCGTCCATCAAGGCGGACGGCGAGAAATGGGGTCGCGGTAGGGACGGGGATTGCGCCCCACCCCCCGCACAGATCCGTACGTGCGGTGGCTACCCGTTGAACAAGATCAGCGGCTTCGATATCGAGCGCTACAAGTACCAGCGTCAGAAGGAACCCTTGTCCGTGCGGCCGCGTGGCAAGACCATCGTCCGCGCCGCCGACAAGACCACCGCGAAGCCCAGCGCGATAAACCGAGAACTGGCCGTGTTGTCGAACAGCCCGGGTACGACTTCCGCGTCTTCGACAACCCGGCCGAGCTGCATGCGCTGGTGGAGCTGAAAAACCGCGCCAACAACCGCTCACGGCTGGTGGCGGGCTATTGCTGGAAGTGGCCGAGCAAGAAGCACCCGCAGGCCTGGGACATCGAGCTGCAGGCGTTCGACTACCGGGGCCGCTCGAACCTGGACTGGACAAGGACAGCAGCCTGTGGATCGTGGCGCCGGGGTTGGTGGAGCAGGTGGGCTGCATCCACACCTGCCAGGGCCTGGTGCTGGACTACGTGGGCGTCATCATCGGCCCGGACCTGTTTTACCGCGACGGGCGCATCGTGACCGATGCGACGAAGCGCGCGTCGTCGGACCAGTCGGTGAAGGGCCTGAAGGCGATGCTGAAGACCGAGCCCGAACGCGCCAGCGCCCTGGCGGATGCCATCGTCAAGCACCTACCGCACGCTGCTGACGCGGGGCATGAAGAGCTGCTACGTGTACTGCACCGATGCGGCGCTGGCGGCGTACCTGCAGTCGAGGTTGCAGTCTGGTTTGCGGACGGGCTTGCAGTCTGACTTGCAGGCGGGGCTGGGTGCTGCGTCAGCGACCGACGCCGCCGATGACGCCATGGCCTCTGTGTCTGCCAATGGCGCTACCCCTGCTTCCGTGCCAGCGTCTGCTCCGTCGAACGTTGTGCCCTTGCCGCCGGTGACGAAGGCGGAACGGGACGCCGGCGCGGCGGCCGCACCGGTCATCGACCTGCGCTTCGCTGCCGGCGCCTTCTCAGACGCTCAGGCGCTGGAGGACGGCGCCGACGATTGGGTGGCGCTGCCCGACTGGGTGCGCCCCCAGCCCGGCCTGCTCGTAGCCCAGGTGTTGGGCGAGTCGATGAACCGCCGCATCCCGAACGGCGCCTGGTGCCTGTTCCGCGCCAACCCCACCGGCACGCGCCGGGGCAAGGTGGTGGTGGTTCAGCACCGCAGCATCGCGGACCCGGAGACTGGGGGCGGTACACCGTCAAGCTCTACGCGAGCGAGAAGGTGCCGGACGGGGTCGGTGGCTGGCGGCATGAGCGCGTCACGCCGCACCCGGATTCGGATCGGCCAGAGTACGAGATGATCGAGATTCGGGTGAGCGAAGGCGAAGAAGGGTTTGTAGTCGTGGCGGAGATGTTGATGGTCCTGACTGCTGCCGATGAGTGAGCGAAGTGCTTCGTGTCTGAGGCTGAGCGGTGTCAGTTTCTTGCGGCACCCGAGCCTGATCGATAGTCGGCCCATTGACCCCGGCGAGCGGCACTTCCGCGCTGACCTTGGCTTGGATGCGACTTCGAGCACGCAGTCGCGCCGGTCGACTCCAACGGCAGCCGTCCGGAAGTGCGGACATTCCCCGAGCATCGGCGAAATGGCCGAGAGGCGCATTCGTCTCCTCGGTCCGACCACTTGACACGACTTGAAGCAGCCCGAGATGCGCCAACGCCCGCGATCGAGACGGCGCAGCGCGTATCCGGCCGATCGAGTTTGAGCATGCCATCGGCCGACGGCGCGATTGATTGACGTAGCGCAATGTCCTGGTCGAGCGACGAGCTACGGTAAACACCGATGTGGGTACGGGAGGCGCTCCCTGTGTGATTGTGGCGCGGGGGGCGCGACGCGCTGCTGGGAAGGAAAAGAACTGGCCGCAGCACAGGACAACGCGCGCGGCGTTCAAGACCGGGGGAATCCACGATGGGCTCGATGAGAAGCTACCAAGGCTGGCGGCGTCTTAGCACGCTTCTGGCCGCCGTCAGTATTCTTGGGCTAAGCGCCTTGCTCGGAGGCTGCAACGGCGATACGGGCGCGGCCGGCCCCGCTGGCTCCACAGGCGCCACCGGACCGACAGGCCCGGCTGGGCCGCAGGGCCCCGGCGTCACGGCATCCATCACGAGTGCGACGTCGCTGACTGCGACGATTACTGGCGTGACGTTCCCGACCGCAGCGCCGATTGCCCCTGTCGTCACGTTCTCGCTGGTCAACCAAGTCGGCCAGCCTGTGACGGGCCTGCAGGCGAACTCGATCAGCTTCGCAATCGCCAAGCTCGTCCCGGCCGGAGCGCAGCTCGCGGCGGTGCCGCCGCTGACGAGGGCCGCCGCGGCGCAAAACTCCAGCCAGTGGCAGTCGTACATCTACAGGACAGCAAATCCGGCCACTTCGCTCGCTACGCCCTACCAGGTGGTCGCCGGTGCGACGCCGATGCCGCAGGCGACGACCGAGAGCGGCACCGCGGGCAAGCTCGTCGACAAAGGTGACGGCACCTACGCCTACACGTTCGCGAAGGACATCTCGGCCGATCCGGCCGTTACGTACGACGCGACGTTGACGCATCGCGTGGGCTTCGAGATCCGCGGCGTCGTGCCGGCCAACAGCCCGGTCTACACGGTGCAGCCGTCGACCGGCAACACGGAGGGCATCTTCTCGCGCGCAATCGTCGATGACCAGACCTGCAAGAACTGCCATACGTCGATAGCGGCGCACGGTGGTGCGCGTACCGAAGTGCAGTACTGCGTGATCTGCCATAACCCGAGTTCCTGGGACCCGAACACCGGCCAGTCGATCGACTTCAAGGTCATGTTCCACAAGATCCACATGGGAGCGAGCTTGCCGAGCGTTGCGGCCGGTGGCTCGTATTTCATTGTCGGCTACCAAAACGCCGTCAGCGACTACTCGAAGATCAACTTCCCGACCGGCGACCTGCGCACCTGCTACACGTGCCACAACGAGTCCGACAAGGCGACACCCGACACGGTCGGTTGGCGCCAGAACCCGGGCATCGAGGTCTGCGGCTCGTGCCACGACACGAACAACTTCACGACGGGCGCGAACCACAGCCCGATCAGCCTCGGTGGCCTGACGAATGCCGACTGCCAGAACTGCCACGGCAACGCGACCACAGCACCGAAGGCGAGCGGACTGGTCTACACGACGGTGGCTGGCACGGGTGGCACGCTCGGCGTCGCCGACGTTCACGTGATCCCGGAGCGGGACTACCAGCAGAGGCTGCAGTACACGATCCTGTCTGTCACGAACACGCAGCCGGGTCAGCACCCAGTCGTCAAGTTCAAGATCACCGATCCGACCAACAAGAACGCGCCCTGGAACGTCAACACCGACGAGCCGTTCGCTCACTGCGGCGCTTCGGAGAACGCGAACTCCAACCTCAGCATCGCGTTCGCCTTCAGCTCCAAGGACTACACCAACATCGGCAGTGGCGTGACCAGCGAGATCGCACAGCCGCTCACGATCGCGATCAGTTGCCCGACTGCCCCGGCGGTGGCTCCGACTGCAAACGGCGATGGCACCTTCACCGTTACCTCGCTGACCCCGGTCCCGGCGAAGGCCACCGGCTCCGCGGGCGTCATGATCCAGGGTCACCCGGCGCACGAGTTCGGCAACCCGGCGTACTTCTACGGCACCGGTGAGGCTGGCACGAGCGAGCAGGAAATCCCGGTGCCGCAGGCGAGCGCCATGTTCTACGCGGCGATCACCGATCCGAGCCCCGTCGCGCGCAGAAGCGTCGTCGCGGTCGCGAACTGCGACACGTGCCACGACCAGTTGAACGGCCACGGCAACAACCGGGTCGGCGATCCCGAAATGTGTACCACTTGCCACAACCCGGATGCAACCGACGTCGTGGCGCGGACGAAGAAGGGCATCACCTGGGCGGCGCCGGATCCGACCGACGGCCTCGGCGAGCAGACGATCGACCTCAAGGTCATGATCCACGCGATCCACGGAGCGCCGGATATCGCGAGCTACGCAGCATCTCTTGGGGTGAGCTACACACCGTACGTCGTCTACCACGTCGGCTCGGCACACAACTGGAGCAGCAGCACGCCGTTCCCGACGCCCGTCGGAGCCGGCCCAACCGGTGGTCCCACGATCAACCACTGCACGGGTTGCCACAAGGGCACGACGTACTATCCGCCGGATCCCTCAAGCTCACCGGCGCTCGCGACGACAACAGATACATCGAGCCCGGCAGCCGCAGCCAATGCGGGCGGCGTGGTAGCGACGACTGCGGGCGCAGCGGTCTGCTCGTCGTGCCACTCCACGACCGAGGCGAAGTACCACATGATCGCGAACGGCGCGAGCTTCAACGCGGCCAAGGACCCGACCACCGGCCAACTCATCGATCCGGTCACGGGCAAGCCGACCAACTCGAGGGAAAGTTGCTTGGTCTGCCACGGCCCAGGGTCGATCGCGGACGTGGCGCAGGTGCACTTGTTGTCCTCGTTCTAGTAGCGGCGCGGTGCGCCAATGAATGGCCGGCTGCCGGATTCTGTCCGGCAGCCGGCCCATTGTGGGGTTCGATTCCGCTGGAAGGGCCATTTGTGACGCGAGGGGGCGGCGGGGATGACCGATCGCCGCGGGCGCCGGCCCGCAGCCTCGCCGACGCGGGTCCTACGGCCGCAGCCACCCCGCCACAGCAGCCCGTGCGGCGACGGCTTCCCATGTCGCGTTCGCGCATGGATCAGAAGCCCGAAAGCAGCGAGCGCGAATGCAAAGTCGGCGCGCGTATGTGTTGCCGCCCACCAAACTGAGCCAGACCGGGTCGTACAGCGCTGCCCCGAGAACACCGCCCCGACGACTGCGGCGTCGACTCCGGCCATCGCACGCTGGAGGGCTTCGTGCTGTAAGCGCAAGGGCATCACACCCCGCGATCTCGAGGGGGATCAGTGCGGGGATCGGGCTGCCAGCGATGAGGCAGCCATTCCTCGATCCATCCGGCGGGCCAGGTCGGCAACCGGGTCAGCACGTCCATGATGTAGGTGTACGGATCCAGCCCGTTGAGCCGTGCGAACCGCAGCAGAGTCATCACCGCCGCCGCCCACTGGCCGGCGCCAGTGGGGAGGAAAAATCTGCCTATCGGGTAGGCGCCGCCATCCCCCTTGCCGGCTGGCAATGCAGACGGGTGCATGATTCGCCCCGGCGTGAAGAAGTGTTGCTATCGTTCCCGGCCAAACCATCCCTCCCTAAGCGCTGCCCGCCCAACCTCAACCAATGCAAATCCAAAGGACCATCTCAATGAAGGCACTGGTTTCAGTCCTAACCCTGTCCTGCGCGCTCTTCGCAGGATCTGCGGCCTTTGCCCAGGCTCCCGCCACGGCCCCGGCCGGCTCGACCGGTCTGTGCAAGGACGG
>JBBINW010000081.1:0-17876 GCA_037443665.1 Betaproteobacteria bacterium | reverse complement strand
CGCGAGGGCGGGCGCACCGTCGGCGCCGGCGTCGTGGCCAAGATCATCGAGTGACGAACCTTTGAAGAGGGCCGCAGGGGTATAGCTCAATTGGCAGAGCGTCGGTCTCCAAAACCGAAGGTTGGGGGTTCGATTCCCTCTGCCCCTGCCAACCGGTGATGCCGGTTGGTCCTCGAACCGCCGGCCCGCGGGAACGCTTGCGTTCCAAGCGGGCCTTGCCGCTGAAATGCGGCGCCCCAGATTGAAAGCCATGTCCACCCAACCCCAAGTCGAAACCGTCTCCACGGGCGCAGACAAGGCCAAGCTGGCCGGTGCGGTCCTGCTGCTGCTGGCTTCGATCGTCGCCTACTACTACCTCGGCAGGCAGGATCTGTGGCTGCGCGTGGCCGCATTGCTGCTGCTGCTGGCCGCAGCGGTGGCGCTGTTCTTCACCTCCGAGTCGGGCAAGCAACTGGTGGCCTTTGGCCGCGATTCGGTGCGCGAGGTCAAGAAGGTGGTCTGGCCGACGCGAAAGGAGGCCACGCAGATGACCGGCTACGTGTTCGCCTTCGTCTTCGCGATGGCGCTGTACATGTGGCTGACCGACAAGACGCTCGAGTGGGTGTTGTACGACCTGATCCTGGGCTGGCGCCGCTAGAGGTGAACGCATGACCGAGCAGCAACAAAATTCGCTTGCCAGCATGGCGCCGACCGGGGTGCCGACGACCAAGCGCTGGTACATCGTTCACGCCTACTCCGGCATGGAGAAGGCGGTCGAGCGCAACCTGCGCGAGCGCATCGACCGCGCCGGCATGCAGGACAAGTTCGGCCGCATCCTGGTGCCCACCGAAGAGGTCGTGGAGCTCAAGAACGGCAAGAAGTCGGTCACCGAGCGCCGAATCTACCCCGGCTACGTGCTGGTCGAGATGGACATGGCCGACGACACGTGGCACCTGGTCAAGCACACGAGCAAGGTCACCGGCTTCATCGGCGGCGCGCGCAACCGCCCGGCGCCGATCTCCGAGGCCGAGGTGGCCAAGATCGTCAACCAGATGCAGGAAGGCGTCGACAAGCCGCGGCCCAAGGTCGAATGGGTCGTCGGCGAGCTGGTGCGGGTCAAGGAAGGTCCGTTCACTGACTTCAATGGCGCCGTCGAGGAAGTGAACTACGAGAAAAGCAAGGTCAAGGTTTCGGTGACGATCTTCGGCCGCGCCACCGGCGTCGAACTTGACTTCGCGCAGGTCGAGAAGGTCTGACGAACACCGTTCGTCAGACGTCTCGCCCAGCCCGAAGGGCGCAGCGCAAAGTTTGACGAGCAACACGGCGCGCCGCCCCGACCCCGGCACGCCGTCACCACCAGGGTCGCTAGACGAGGAGACCGCTGCGGCGGTCGCATGAACTCGAGGAGCCAGTCATGGCAAAGAAGATCGTCGGCTTCATCAAGCTGCAAGTGCCGGCCGGCAAGGCCAATCCGTCGCCCCCGATCGGCCCGGCGCTGGGCCAGCGCGGCCTGAACATCATGGAGTTCTGTAAGGCGTTCAACGCCCAGACGCAGGGCTACGAGCCGGGGCTGAAGCTGCCGGTGGTGATCACCGCCTTCGCCGACAAGTCGTTCACTTTCATCCTGAAGTCGCCGCCGGCGACCGTGCTGCTGAAGAAGGCGGCCAAGATCGAGAAGGGTTCGGGCAAGGCCCACCTGGACAAGGTCGGCAAGGTCACGCGCGAGCAGCTTGAGGAAATCGCCAAGACCAAGATGAAGGACCTGACCGCCGCCGACATGGACGCCGCGGTCAAGACCATCGCCGGTTCGGCCCGCTCGATGGGCCTCGTGGTCGAAGGAGTCTGAACATGACCAAGCTCACGAAGAAGGGCAAGGCCCTGCAAGGCAAGGTCGACAGCACCAAGCTCTACCCGCTGGCCGACGCGCTGGCGCTGGTCAAGGAATGCGCCACCGCCAAGTTCGACGAGTCGATCGACGTCGCGGTTCAGCTCGGCATCGACGCCAAGAAGTCCGATCAGGTCGTGCGCGGCGCCGTCGTGATGCCTGCCGGCACCGGCAAGACCAAGCGCGTGGCGGTGTTCGCGCAGGGTGCGAAGGCCGAGGAGGCCAAGGCCGCAGGCGCCGACATCGTCGGCATGGACGACCTGGCGGCAGAGATCAAGGCCGGCAAGATGGACTTCGACGTCGTCATCGCCAGCCCCGACACGATGCGCATCGTCGGTACGCTGGGCCAGATCCTGGGCCCGCGCGGCCTGATGCCCAACCCGAAGGTCGGCACGGTGACGCCCGACGTGGCCACCGCCGTGAAGAACGCCAAGGCCGGCCAGGTGCAGTTCCGGGTCGACAAGGCCGGCATCGTCCACGGCACGATCGGTCGCCGCTCGTTCGACGCCGACAAGCTGTCGACCAACCTGCGTGCGCTCGTCGATGCGCTCAACAAGGCCAAGCCGGCGACGAGCAAGGGTGTTTATCTGCGCAAGGTGGCGGTTTCCTCGACGATGGGCGTGGGTGTCCGCGTCGACACCGCCTCGATCGTTGGCAACGCGTGATGTGAAACAGGGTCGCGCGCGGGTCTGGCGCGCGGCGAGAGAGTTTGGTGGGTCGACCGCAAGGAAGCAGTTCCTCGCGGTCGGGCCATCCAAGACCGCTGGTGGGAACAAGGGTGCTGCCCGGATCCCGTAATCGAGGGCGAGACCGCAAGGTCGGGCTCGAAGCCAGCGCAGATGGCGGTCCCGCTGCGACGAATGCCTGTGCAAGGGTTTTTCCGAAACAGATGGCTGCTGATTCTTGGTGTGCTGGACGGGCTGCAAGGCCCCAAGGCATGTTTTGTGTGAGGAGCAGACCTTGAGTCTCAATCGCAACGAGAAGGCCACCGTGGTCACGGACGTCTCGGCTCAGGCCGCGCGTTCGCAGACCTTGGCGCTGGCCGAGTACCGTGGCCTCACCGTGGAACACCTGAACAAGCTGCGCGTCGATGCGCGGGCCAAGGGCGTGTACCTTCATGTACTGAAGAACACGCTGGCCCGCCGCGCCGTCGCCGGCACGCCGTTCGAGGTGGCCCAGGGTGTCATGGTCGGGCCGCTGATCTATGGTTTTTCCGCGGATGCGGTCGCGGCGGCGAAAGTCGTCTCCGACTTCGCCAAGGGCAACGACAAGCTGGTCATCAAGGGTGGGGCCTACGCCGGCAAGGCGCTCGACGCCGAAGGCGTCAAGGCCCTGGCCGCGATCCCCAGCCGCGAAGTCCTGATCGCCCAGATCGCCGGCCTGCTGAAGTCGCCGATCCAGCGACTGGCGGGCGTGCTGGCCGCGGTGGCCGAGAAGAAGGGCGGCGGCTCTGCCGACGCCCCGGCCGCGGCCGAGACGGCAGCCGCCTGAGCCGCGCGCAGCGCTTTCAAACATTGAACCAATCGTTTCGAGGAACCCCAAATGGCATTCGATAAAGAGACTTTCCTGTCCGCGATGGACAGCATGTCGGTGATGGAGCTCAATGACCTGGTCAAGGCCATCGAGGAGAAGTTCGGCGTCTCCGCCGCGGCGATGGCCGCGCCGGCCGCCGGCGGTGGCGGTGCCGCCGCCGCGGTCGTCGAGGAGAAGACCGAATTCAACGTGATGCTGCTCGAGGCCGGCGCCAACAAGGTGTCGGTCATCAAGGCCGTGCGCGAACTGACCGGCCTCGGCCTGAAGGAAGCCAAGGACCTGGTCGACGGCGCGCCCAAGGCCGTCAAGGAAGGCATCGCCAAGGCCGATGCCGAGGCCGCCCTCAAGAAGCTGGTCGATGCCGGCGCCAAGGCGGAAGTGAAGTAAGGCGCAGCTGCGGGGCCGATGCAACGGCCCCGCCACTGCGCAGCTCGCGCGAGAGCAGCGAACAGAGTCAAGCCCCGCCTTGGATCCGGCACTGTCGGTCCGCCGGCGGAGCCCCCCCCCCGGGGGGGGTGGCGAGGATGCCGGCGAAGCCGGCACCGCAGCCTTGGGGCCCTGTTCAGTGTTCTCTGATCCGACTGCAGAGAACAGGTTTGGTCGGGCTTCGGTGCAACGCCGGGGTTGTCCGCCAGCGGCAGGTAGTGGCCTGCCACCAAGCCTCGGGTGCAACACCCGAGATGCCAGTCGTTGACGGAGTCCTGCCAAGGCCAGGCCGGGGTTCCCGACACGGAGAGTTCAATGGCGCAAGCAACCCCCTACACCTACACCGAGCGCAAGCGCATCCGCAAGAGCTTCGGCAAGCGTGAGAGTGTCCTCAAGGTTCCCTACCTGCTGACGATGCAGCGCGAGAGCTACGTCGCGTTCCTGCAGAAGGATGTTCCGCCCGCCAAGCGCAAGCCCGAAGGGCTGCAGGCGGCGTTCCTGTCCGCGTTCCCGATCACGTCGCACAACGGGTTCGTGGAGATGAAGTTCAGCGAATACAACATCGCCAGGCCGCCGTTCGACGTGCGCGAGTGCCAGCAGCGTGGTCTGACCTACGCCGCGGCCGTGCGGGCCAAGCTGCAGATGATCATCTACGACCGCGAGTCGCACCCGCAGAAGCTGGTCAAGGAAATCAAGGAGCAGGAGGTCTACATGGGCGAAGTGCCGCTCATGACCGACTACGGCTCGTTCATCGTCAACGGTACCGAGCGCGTGATCGTCAGCCAGCTGCACCGCAGCCCGGGCGTGTTCTTCGAGCACGACAAGGGCAAGACGCACAGCTCGGGCAAGCTGCTGTTCAGCGCCCGCATCATCCCCTACCGCGGCTCGTGGTTGGACTTCGAGTTCGACCCCAAGGACATCCTGTACTTCCGCGTCGACCGCCGGCGGAAGATGCCGGTGACGATCCTGCTCAAGGCCATCGGGCTGAACCCGGAAAGCATCCTCGCGCACTTCTTCCAGAACGACAGCTTCCGTCTGATGGACACCGGCGCGCAGATGGAGTTCGTGCCCGAGCGCCTAAAGGGCGAGGTCGCGCGCTTCGACCTCACCGACAAGGCCGGCAACGTCATCGTCGAGAAGGACAAGCGAATCACGGCACGTCACGTCCGCACGCTGGAGCAGGCCGGCACCGGTTTCGTCAGCGTGCCCGAGGACTTCATCATCGGCCGCGTCATCGCACGCAACATGGTCGATCCCGAGACCGGCGAAATCGTCGCCAAGGCCAACGACGAGATCACCGAGGCGCTGCTGAAGAAGCTGCGCGCCGCGGGCATCAAGGAATTCCAGTGCCTGTACACGAACGAGCTGAACCAGGGCTCGTACATCAGCCAGACGCTGGCCTCCGACGAGACCGCCGACCAGCTCGCAGCGCGCGTGGCGATCTACCGCATGATGCGCCCCGGCGAGCCGCCGACCGAGGACGCCGTCGAGGCGCTGTTCCATCGCCTCTTCTACAGCGAGGACACCTACGACCTGAGCCGTGTCGGGCGCATGAAGTTCAATGCCCGCGTGGGCCGCGACTCGCCCGAAGGCAAGATGACCCTGAGCAACGACGACATCCTCGATGTCGTCAAGATCCTCGTCGATCTGCGCAACGGCAACGGCGATGTCGATGACATCGACCACCTGGGCAACCGCCGCGTGCGCTGCGTGGGCGAGCTGGCCGAGAACCAGTACCGCTCGGGCCTGGCCCGCATCGAGAAGGCGGTGAAGGAGCGGCTGGGCCAGGCCGAGACCGAAGCCCTGATGCCGCACGACCTGATCAACTCCAAGCCGATCTCCGCGGCGCTCAAGGAGTTCTTCGGTGCGTCGCAGCTGTCGCAGTTCATGGACCAGACCAATCCGCTGAGCGAGATCACGCACAAGCGGCGCGTCTCGGCCCTGGGCCCGGGCGGCCTGACGCGCGAGCGCGCCGGCTTCGAGGTGCGCGACGTGCACCCGACGCACTACGGCCGGGTCTGCCCGATCGAGACGCCGGAAGGCCCGAACATCGGCCTCATCAACTCGCTGGCGCTGTTCGCGCAGCTCAACGAGTACGGCTTCCTGGAGACGCCTTACCGCCGCGTCGTCGACGGCAAGGTGACGATGGAGATCGACTACCTGTCGGCGATCGAGGAAGGCAAGTACGTGATCGCGCAGGCCAACGCCTCGCTCGACAAGGAAGGCCGCCTGATCGACGAGCTCGTGAGCGCGCGCGAGAAGGGCGAGTCGGTGCTGCTGTCGCCGGAGCGCGTGCAGTACATGGACGTCGCGCCGGCGCAGATCGTCTCGGTAGCGGCCTCGCTCGTGCCCTTCCTCGAGCACGACGACGCCAACCGCGCGCTGATGGGCGCCAACATGCAGCGCCAGGCCGTGCCCGTGCTGCGGCCCGAGAAGGCACTCGTCGGCACCGGGGTCGAGCGTGTCGCGGCCGTGGACAGCGGCACCGTGGTCACCGCCCGTCGCGGCGGCATCGTCGACTACGTCGACACCAACCGCATCGTGATCCGCGTCAACGACGCGGAGACGGTGGCGGGCGAGGTCGGCGTCGACATCTACAACCTGATCAAGTACCAGCGCAGCAACCAGAACACGAACATCCACCAGCGACCGATCGTCAAGCGCGGCGACCATGTCGCCGGCGGCGACGTCGTGGCCGACGGCGCCAGCACCGACCTCGGCGAGCTGGCGCTGGGGCAGAACATGCTGGTCGCGTTCATGCCCTGGAACGGCTACAACTTCGAGGACTCGATCCTGATCAGTGAACGCGTCGTCGCCGAAGACCGCTACACCTCGATCCACATCGAGGAATTGGTGGTGATGGCGCGCGACACCAAGCTGGGCTCCGAGGAAATCACGCGCGACATCCCGAACCTGAGCGAGCAGCAACTGGCGCGCCTGGACGAGAGCGGCATCGTCTACATCGGCGCCGAGGTCAACCCCGGCGACGTGCTCGTGGGCAAGGTCACGCCCAAGGGCGAGACGACGCTGACGCCGGAAGAGAAGCTGTTGCGCGCGATCTTCGGCGAGAAGGCGTCCGACGTGAAGGACACCTCGCTGCGCGTCGACCAGGGCACCAACGGCACCGTGATCGACGTCCAGGTCTTCACCCGTGAAGGCATCCAGCGCGACAAGCGCGCGCAGCAGATCATCGACGACGAGCTCAAGCGCTTCCGCCTGGACCTGAACGACCAGCTGCGGATCGTCGAGGCCGACGCCTTCGACCGCATCGAGAAGCTGCTGGTGGGCAGGGTCGCCAACGGCGGCCCGAACAAGATCGCCAAGGGAACGATCATCACCAAGGACTACCTGGCGGGCATCGACAAGTACCACTGGTTCGACATCCGTCCGGCCGAGGACGAGGTGGCCAACCAGCTCGAGAGCATCAAGAACGCCAACGACCAGACGCGCCACAGCTTCGACCTCGCGTTCGAGGAGAAGCGCAAGAAGCTCACGCAGGGCGACGAGCTGCCGGCCGGGGTGCTGAAGATGGTCAAGGTCTACCTGGCCGTCAAGCGCCGCCTGCAGCCGGGCGACAAGATGGCCGGCCGCCACGGCAACAAGGGCGTCGTGTCCAAGATCGTCGCGGTCGAGGACATGCCCTACATGGCCGACGGCACGCCGTGCGACATCGTGCTCAACCCGCTGGGCGTGCCTTCGCGCATGAACGTGGGCCAGGTGCTGGAAGTGCACCTGGGCTGGGCCGGCAAGGGCATCGGGCAGCGCATCGGCGACATGCTGCAGCAGCAGGCCAGGGTGGCCGAGATCCGCAAGTTCATGGACGAGCTCTACAACAGGAGCGGCGGCAAGGGCGAGCGCATCGACGAGCTCAGCGACGAGCAGGTGCTCGAAATGGCGCACAACCTGAGCCACGGCGTGCCTTTCGCGACGCCGGTGTTCGACGGTGCGGCCGAAGAAGAGATCCGCGCGATGCTCAAGCTCGCGTTCCCGGAGGACATCGCGGCGAGGAAGGGCCTGACCGAGAGCCGCACCCAGGCCACGCTGAGCGACGGCCGCACCGGCGAGGCCTTCGAGCGCCCGGTGACCGTGGGCTACATGCACGTGCTCAAGCTGCACCACCTGGTGGACGACAAGATGCACGCGCGCTCGACCGGCCCGTACTCGCTCGTCACCCAGCAGCCGCTCGGCGGCAAGGCGCAGTTCGGCGGGCAGCGCTTCGGCGAGATGGAAGTCTGGGCTCTGGAAGCCTACGGCGCGAGCTACATCCTGCAGGAGATGCTCACCGTCAAGTCCGACGACGTCAACGGCCGCACGAAGGTCTACGAGTCCATCGTCAAGGGTGAGCACGCGATCGAGGCCGGCATGCCGGAGTCGTTCAACGTGCTGGTCAAGGAAATTCGTTCGCTCGGCATCGACATCGAGCTCGAGCGCAACTAAAGGAGAAGATGCATGAAGGGACTACTCGACCTTTTCAAGCAGTTCACCCCCGATGAGCATTTCGATGCCATCAAGATCGGCCTGGCTTCGCCGGAGAAGATCCGCAGCTGGTCGTTCGGCGAGGTGAAGAAGCCCGAGACCATCAACTACCGCACCTTCAAGCCGGAACGCGACGGCCTGTTCTGCGCCAAGATCTTCGGCCCGATCAAGGACTACGAGTGCCTGTGCGGCAAGTACAAGCGCCTGAAGCACCGCGGCGTGATCTGCGAGAAGTGCGGCGTCGAGGTCACGCAGACGAAGGTGCGCCGCGAGCGCATGGGTCACATCGACCTCGCCGCGCCATGCGCGCACATCTGGTTCCTCAAGAGCCTGCCGTCGCGTCTGGGCCTGGTGCTGGACATGACGCTGCGCGACATCGAGCGCGTGCTGTACTTCGAAGCCTACGTCGTCGTCGACCCCGGCATGACGCCGCTGAAGAAGTTCTCGATCATGAGCGAGGACGACTGGGAGGCCAAGCACGCCGAGTACGGTGACGAGTTCGTCGCCCTGATGGGCGCCGAGGGCATCAAGCGGCTGCTCGAGGAGATGGACATCGATGCGGAGATCGACAAGATCCGCAACGACATGACCGGCTCCGAGCTGAAGATCAAGAAGAACTCCAAGCGCCTGAAGGTGCTCGAGGCCTTCAAGAAGAGCGGCATCAAGCCGCACTGGATGATCATGGAGGTGCTGCCGGTGCTGCCGCCGGACCTGCGCCCCCTGGTCCCGCTGGACGGCGGCCGCTTCGCGACCAGCGACCTGAACGACCTTTACCGCCGCGTCATCAACCGCAACAACCGCCTGGCGCGCCTGCTCGAGCTGAAGGCGCCCGAGATCATCGTGCGCAACGAGAAGCGCATGCTGCAGGAGGCCGTCGACTCGCTGCTCGACAACGGTCGTCGCGGCAAGGCGATGACGGGCGCGAACAAGCGCGCGTTGAAGTCGCTCGCGGACATGATCAAGGGCAAGAGCGGCCGCTTCCGCCAGAACCTGCTGGGCAAGCGCGTCGACTACTCGGGCCGTTCGGTCATCGTCGTCGGCCCGACGCTCAAGCTGCACCAGTGCGGCCTGCCCAAGCTGATGGCCATCGAGCTGTTCAAGCCCTTCATCTTCAGCCGCCTGGAGGCGATGGGCATCGCGACCACGATCAAGGCGGCGAAGAAGGAAGTCGAGAGCGGCACGCCGGTGGTCTGGGACATCCTGGAAGAGGTGATCAAGGAGCACCCGGTGCTGCTGAACCGCGCGCCGACGCTGCACCGCCTGGGCATCCAGGCCTTCGAGCCGGTGCTGATCGAGGGCAAGGCGATCCAGCTGCATCCGCTGGTCTGCTCGGCCTTCAACGCCGACTTCGACGGCGACCAGATGGCGGTCCACGTGCCGCTGAGCATCGAGGCGCAGATGGAAGCCCGCACGCTGATGCTGGCCTCCAACAACGTGCTGTTCCCGGCCAACGGCGAACCGTCGATCGTGCCGAGCCAGGACGTGGTGCTGGGCCTTTACTACGCGACCCGCGAGCGCATCAACGGCAAGGGCGAGGGCATGGTCTTCAGCGACCTGCTCGAGCTGCAGCGCGCACTCGACAACGGCGCGGTGGAAGTCACCGCCCGGATCGCCGTGCGCCTGACCGAATGGGTCAAGGACCCGGCCAGTGGCGAGTTCGTGCCCGAGACCAAGCTCGTGGACACCACGGTGGGCCGCGCGTTGCTGTCCGAGATCCTGCCCAAGGGGCTGCCGTTCAGCAACATCAACAAGGCGCTGAAGAAGAAGGAGATCTCGCGCCTGATCAACGTCAGCTTCCGCAAGTGCGGCCTGAAGGACACGGTGATCTTCGCCGACAAGCTGCTGCAAAGCGGCTTCAAGCTCGCCACGCGGGCCGGTATCTCGATCGCCATCGACGACATGCTGGTGCCCAAGGAGAAGCCGGGCCTGATCGAGCGCGCCGAGAAGGAGGTCAAGGAGATCGAGCAGCAATACGTCTCGGGCCTGGTCACCGCCGGCGAGCGCTACAACAAGGTCGTCGACATCTGGGGCAAGACCGGTGACGAGGTGGGCAAGGTCATGATGGCCCAGCTCTCGAAGCAAAAGGTCACCGACCGCCACGGCAAGCAGGTGGACCAGGAGTCGTTCAACTCGATCTACATGATGGCCGACTCGGGCGCGCGCGGCAGCGCGGCCCAGATCCGGCAGCTGGCCGGCATGCGCGGCCTGATGGCCAAGCCGGACGGCAGCATCATCGAGACGCCGATCACGGCCAACTTCCGCGAGGGCCTGAACGTCCTGCAGTACTTCATCTCCACCCACGGCGCCCGCAAGGGCCTGGCGGACACGGCGCTGAAGACCGCGAACTCGGGCTACCTGACGCGACGGCTGGTCGACGTGACGCAGGATCTGGTCGTCACCGAGAGCGATTGCGGCACGCAGAACGGCATGAACCGCCGCGCGCTGGTCGAAGGGGGTGAAGTCATCGAGAGCCTGCGCGACCGCATCCTGGGTCGGGTCACCGCGGTCGAGGTGCTGCACCCCGAGACACAGGAAGCGATGCTCGGCGCGGGCGAGATGCTCGACGAGGACGTCATCGACGTGCTCGAGGCCGCCGGCGTCGACGAGGTCAAGGTGCGCACCGCGCTGACCTGCGGCACCCGGTTCGGCATCTGCGCCAAGTGCTATGGCCGCGACCTCGGCCGCGGCGGCGTCGTCAACGTCGGCGAGGCGATCGGCGTGATCGCCGCGCAGTCGATCGGTGAGCCGGGCACGCAGCTGACGATGCGCACGTTCCACATCGGCGGCGCGGCTTCGCGCGCAGCAGTGGCCAGCAGCGTCGATGCGAAGAGCGACGGCATCATCGGCTTCAACGCCACGATGCGCTACGTCACCAACGGCAAGGGCGTGCTGGTGGTGATCTCGCGTTCGGGCGAGATCGTCATCACCGACCCGCACGGCCGCGAGCGCGAGCGTCACAAGCTGCCCTACGGCGCAACGCTCAACATCAAGCCCGACCAGCACGTGAAGGCCGGGACGGTGCTCGCGACCTGGGACCCGCTGACGCGACCCATCATCACCGAGTTCGCGGGCCGCGCGAAGTTCGAGAACGTCGAGGAAGGTGTGACGGTGGCCAAGCAGGTCGACGAGGTCACGGGCCTGTCGACGCTGGTCGTGATCGACCCCAAGCGCCGCGGCGCTGCCAAGGTCGTGCGCCCGCAGGTCAAGCTGCTGGACGCGGCCGGCAACGAGGTGAAGATCCCCGGCACCGATCACTCGGTGACGATTGGCTTCCCGGTCGGCGCGCTGATCCAGATCCGCGACGGCCAGGACCTGTCGCCGGGTGAAGTGCTGGCGCGGATCCCGATGGAAGGCCAGAAGACGCGCGACATCACCGGCGGCCTGCCGCGGGTGGCCGAGCTCTTCGAAGCCCGTTCACCGAAGGACGTGGGGATCCTGGCCGAGATCACCGGCACGGTGTCGTTCGGCAAGGAGACCAAGGGCAAGAACCGCCTGCAGATCACCGACCACGAAGGCAAGGTGCACGAGGAACTGGTCGCCAAGGAAAAGAACATCCTGGTCCACGAGGGCCAGGTGGTCAACCGCGGCGAACTGGTGGTCGACGGCAGCGCCGACCCGCAGGACATCCTGCGCCTGCTGGGCATCGAGGAGCTGGCGCGCTACATCGTCGACGAGGTGCAGGATGTCTACCGCCTGCAGGGCGTGAAGATCAACGACAAGCACATCGAGGTGATCGTTCGCCAGATGCTGCGCCGCGTGCAGATCGTCAACCCCGGCGACACCGGCTACATCGCCGGCGAACAGGTCGAGCGTTCGGAGCTGCTGGATACCAACGACAAGATGCGCGCCGAAGGCAAGGTGCCGGCCACCCACGCCGACGTGCTGCTGGGCATCACCAAGGCCAGCCTGTCGACCGACTCGTTCATCTCGGCTGCTTCCTTCCAGGAGACGACCCGGGTGCTGACCGAGGCGGCGATCATGGGCAAGCGCGACGAACTGCGCGGGCTGAAGGAGAACGTCATCGTCGGCCGCCTGATCCCCGCCGGCACCGGCATGGCCTTCCACGAGGCGCGCAAGGCCAAGGAGGCGATGGACGAGAGCGAGCGTCGCGCCATTGCTCTGCAGGAGGCCGAGGAACTGGCGGCGGTCCAGATGGCCAACGTCGATGCCGCCACGGCGGCAGCAGCGGCAGCGGAGGACGCCGCCGACTGACCGTCGGCCAACGGCCAGGGGAAGGGCGGCTGCGGCCGCCCTTTTTTCGTCGGCGCCCGGCCGCCAGCGCGGTTGGATCAGGCGGCGTCCCGCGCTCCGTCCGGCAGCGACTCGGGCGGGCCGATCGCCAGTCCGTGGCGCGCGGCGTGGCGGCGCAGCGCGAGCAGTGCGCGGTCGCGCGTCAGCAGCCAGTGCGCACCCCGGGCGAGCGCGAGATCGATGAACATCTGGTCGTCGGCATCACGGCAGCGAATCGCTGATCGCGCCGCCGGCTCCACCAGGCTGGCCAGTGCATCGAACGCGTGGCGCAGCCGTGCTGGATCGGGCTGCCAGCGGCGCAGCAAGGGACGCTGAAGAACGCGCTCGAACTCGTCGCGCATCGGCGCGGTGGCCAGCCAGCGCCACTGCCCGCCCTCCAGTGCCGCCACCACGCGGGCCGCACGGAGGTCGCCGAAGAGCAAGGCCTCGAGGACGATGTTGGTGTCGATGACGACGACCGGCGCGGACGCGAGGATCATCTTTGACGGTTGCACGCGGTCTTTGCCTTGCCCGTCGCGTCGACCGGGTCTATGGTCAGAGTCTGCCCACGAGACCCAGGAGCATAACGATGACCAGCAGAACTGCCGAGCAGCGTGACCGTCTGATGGAGGACCTGCGGGCCGTGATCGCCGAGGCGGAGGAATTGCTGTCGCTGAGCAAGGACCAGGCGGGCGAGGGCGCGGCCAGGGTGCGCGAGCGGGTGCGGGAACGCCTGCAGCAGGCCAGCGACCGCCTGTCGGACATCCAGGAAGACGCGTTCGAGCGCGCCAGGGTCGCGGGCCAGGCGGCCGACGCCTTCGTGCACGCCAAGCCCTGGCCTGCCATTGGCCTGGCGGCCGGTATCGGCGTGCTCGTCGGCCTGCTGATCAGCCGCCGCTGACCGGCCTCACTCCGGTGGCCGACGACAAAGCGCCGAGCGGGCTGTTCGCTTCCGCCCGGCGGCTGCTTTGGACCGCGCTGGAGCTGGTCCAGGTCCGGCTCGAGTTGCTGGCGCTCGAGTTCGAGCAGGAGAAGTTGCGGCTTTTCGACGCCCTGGGTCTGGCCTTACTGGCCTTGCTTGGGCTGGGCGTCGGTGTGCTGCTGCTCTGCGTCTGGCTGGTGATGCTCGTCGAGCCCGAGCGACGCCGCCTGGCGGTGGCCTTGCTGGCGTTGTTCTTCCTCGGTGGTGGGGCGTGGGCTTTCGCAGCCGCACGCTCGCGCCTGCACCGTTCCGACGGCCTGTTCAAGACGAGCGCTGCCGAACTGGCGCGCGACCGCGAATGCTTGGCCGCAGACCCGGCCGACGCCGACCGGTCATGAGGTCGCAGACTTCGCCGCGGGCTCGTCTCCGCCCGACGGGATCGGCCGCGGACTGTGGGGGGCGGCAGTGAGCGGCGCCGTCAACGAACGGTCGCTGGCCGACCGGCGCGACCGCCTGCTGCGCCGAAGCGCGGCGCTGCGAACCCGGCTGGGAGTCGATCTGGCGAGCTGGCAACGGCCCCTGGGCGCCGTCGACCAGGTCCGCGACGCCTTGCTGTGGCTGCGCGGCCATCCGCAGTGGCCGCTTGCGGCAGTCGCGGTCCTGGCGGTGGTCCGGCCGCGGCGGGCGCTGCGGTGGCTGGCGCGCGGGCTGTGGGCGTGGCGGCTGTGGCGCCGGTTGCAACCCCGGGTGCAAGGGTCGACGTCCCAGGGGTCGGCTCGCCGGTGGGGGGCTCCGCGGCGCTGATTTGGCCCGCCCGCGGTGGGTCACTTGCCGTGAGTGGCGGCTCCGAATACAATGGAAGGCTTTTCGGCGGACAGTAGCCGTGCTCCTTGTCGAGCGCGCGTTGCGCCCTTCACTTGCCGTCCGGGTCGTCCGGGGGTCTCGAGTGGCCGGCGCGGTTTCCGGAAACACGAACGAGCAGCTTCAAACGGGAACAAGCACCCATGCCAACCATCAACCAGCTCGTGCGCCATGGCCGCCAGGTCGAGGTCACGAAGTCAAAGTCGCCTGCGATGCAGAACAGCCCGCAGCGCCGCGGCGTTTGCACGCGCGTCTACACCACCACGCCCAAGAAGCCGAACTCGGCGCTGCGCAAGGTGGCCAAGGTGCGCCTGACCAACGGCTTCGAGATCATCAGCTACATCGGCGGTGAAGGCCACAACCTGCAGGAACACAGCGTCGTGCTCGTTCGCGGCGGCCGGGTCAAGGATCTGCCGGGCGTGCGCTACCACATCGTGCGCGGCTCGCTGGACCTGCAGGGCGTCAAGGATCGCAAGCAGTCGCGTTCCAAGTACGGCGCGAAGCGGCCGAAGAAGGCTTGACGGCGGTCGGGTCCGATCGGGGCCCGATGCCGACCCCGCGGCCGGCCTTGCGGCCCGCCGAGTAAGTGAAAGGTCCCGATGGCCTTTCGCGGTGCTCCAGAGGGGCACCAACTGAAACCGAAGAAGGAAGACTCCCATGCCACGTCGCCGCGAAGTACCCAAGCGCGAGATCCTGCCCGACCCGAAGTTCGGCTCCATCGACCTCTCGAAGTTCATGAACGTGATCATGGAGTCGGGCAAGAAGGCGATCGCCGAGCGCATCATCTACGGTGCGCTCGAGCAGGTCGAGACCAAGGCCCAGAAGGATCCGCTGGAGATCTTCATGGTCGCGCTGAACAACATCAAGCCGATGGTCGAGGTCAAGTCGCGCCGCGTCGGCGGTGCGAATTACCAGGTTCCGGTGGAAGTTCGCCCCGTCCGTCGGCAGGCCCTGGCGATGCGCTGGTTGAAGGAATCGGCCCGCAAGCGCGGCGAGAAGTCGATGGCTGCCCGGCTGGCCAATGAACTGCTCGAGGCCAGCGAAGGCCGCGGCGGCGCGGTGAAGAAGCGCGATGAAGTCCACCGCATGGCCGAGGCGAACAAGGCGTTCTCGCACTTCCGCTTCTAGGCACCCGACCGGCGCTTTTCTCTGGCCGCCTTTACGGGTTAGCACTAACCCGTCGGCGGCCCCTGCATTTGGAGATTGATCATGGCCCGCAAGACCCCCATCGAGCGCTACCGCAACATCGGTATCAGCGCCCACATCGATGCCGGCAAGACCACCACGACCGAACGCATCCTGTACTACACCGGCGTCAACCACAAGATCGGCGAGGTGCACGACGGCGCGGCCACGATGGACTGGATGGAGCAGGAGCAGGAGCGCGGCATTACGATCACGTCGGCGGCGACCACCTGCTTCTGGAAGGGCATGGACTTTTCCCACCCCGAGCACCGCATCAACATCATCGATACCCCGGGGCACGTGGACTTCACGATCGAGGTCGAGCGCAGCATGCGCGTGCTCGACGGCGCCTGCATGGTCTATTGCGCGGTCGGCGGCGTGCAGCCGCAGAGCGAGACCGTCTGGCGCCAGGCCAACAAGTACAAGGTGCCGCGGCTGGCGTTCGTCAACAAGATGGACCGCACCGGCGCCAACTTCTTCAAGGTCTATGAGCAGATGAAGGCGCGCCTGAAGGCCAACCCGGTCCCGGTCGTGCTGCCGATCGGCGCCGAGGAGAGCTTCACCGGGGTGATCGACCTCATCGTGATGAAGGCGATCATCTGGGACGAGGCTTCGCAGGGGATGAAGTTCGAATACAAGGAAATCCCGGCCGAACTCGTCGCCGAAGCACAGAAGTGGCGCGAGAACCTGGTCGAGGCCGCGGCCGAGGCCAGCGAAGAGCTGATGAACAAGTACCTGGAGTCGGGCGAACTGTCCGAAGCCGAGATCATCCGCGGCATCCGCATGCGCACCATCGCGGCGGAGATCCAGCCGATGTTCTGCGGTACCGCGTTCAAGAACAAGGGCGTGCAGCGCATGCTCGACGGCGTGATCGACTTCATGCCCTCGCCGATCGACATCCCACCGGTGCCCGGCACCGACGACGACGACAAGCCCACCGAGCGCCGCGCTGCGGACGACGAGAAGTTCGCTGCCCTGGCCTTCAAGCTGATGACTGACCCCTACGTCGGCCAGCTGACCTTCGTGCGCGTCTACTCGGGCGTGCTGAAGTCGGGCGACTCGGTCTTCAACCCGATCCGCGGCAAGAAGGAGCGCATCGGCCGCATCCTGCAGATGCACGCCAACCAGCGCGAGGAGATCAAGGAAATCCTGGCCGGCGACATCGCCGCTTGCGTGGGTCTGAAGGACGTCACCACGGGCGAGACGCTGTGCGACCCGGAATCGATCATCACGCTGGAAAAGATGGTCTTCCCGGAGCCCGTGATCTCGCAGGCGGTCGAACCCAAGACCAAGGCCGACCAGGAAAAGATGGGCGTGGCGCTGGGCCGCCTGGCGCAGGAAGACCCGAGCTTCCGGGTGCGCACGGACGAGGAGAGCGGCCAGACCATCATCTCCGGCATGGGCGAGCTGCACCTGGAGATCATCGTCGACCGCATGAAGCGCGAGTTCGGCGTCGAGGCCAACGTGGGCAAGCCGCAGGTCGCCTATCGCGAGACGATCCGCAAGCCGGTGGCCGACGTCGAAGGCAAGTTCGTGCGCCAGTCCGGCGGCAAGGGCCAGTACGGCCATGTCGTGCTCAAGATCGAGCCGCAGGAGCCGGGCACCGGCTTCGAGTTCGTCGATGCGATCAAGGGGGGCGTGGTGCCGCGCGAGTTCATCCCGGCGGTCAAGAAGGGCATCGAGGACACGCTGCCCAACGGCGTGCTCGCGGGCTACCCGGTGGTCGACGTGAAGGTCACGCTGACCTTCGGCTCGTACCACGAGGTGGACTCGAACGAGAACGCGTTCAAGATGGCCGCGAGCATCGGCTTCAAGGATGGCTGCCGCAAGGCGCAGCCGGTGATCCTGGAGCCGATGATGGCGGTCGAAGTCGAGACGCCCGAGGACTACGCCGGAGGCGTGATGGGCGACCTGTCGTCGCGCCGCGGCATGGTGCAGGGCATGGACGACATGCCCGGCGGCGGCAAGGTCATCAAGGCCGAAGTGCCGCTGTCGGAGATGTTTGGCTACTCGACCACGCTGCGCTCGATGTCGCAGGGTCGCGCCACCTACACGATGGAGTTCAAGCACTACAGCGAGGCCCCGAAGAACGTGGCCGACGCCATCATCACCGCCCGCGGAAAATAGGCCCACCCCCGAGGCGGCCTGGCGGCCGCCTCCCCCTCAAGGGGGGCGACGCCAGCGGCCCGTCGAAGCCGGCCGCGCGGCGTCTGCTTGATGAGGCAGTTCAGTTGGTCTTCGGCCCCGATGTCTTGCTGCCAGTGGCAAGGCGATGCGCGGAGACCTTAAACGCACACTGGCACCGCTCTTTTTCGGAGATTAAGAAATGGCAAAGGGTAAATTCGAACGGACCAAGCCGCACGTGAACGTGGGGACGAT
>JBBINW010000080.1:0-17924 GCA_037443665.1 Betaproteobacteria bacterium | reverse complement strand
CGTCACAAGGCATCGCGCGTAAAGTCAAGTTCCACACGGAAGGGCATAGAGCCCCGGATCGGGTGGGCTTGATGAACATGCCCCGGAGTGTAGCAACCACTCCCTATAGTTGCCAACACCCCATCAACTATATATTGCCACTACATATTTCAAAGAGACGGCGCTAATTCATTGATTCTCTTGGCCGCGCTCGCGCAAAAGTGGTGAAAAAGGCCACTTGGTGTCGAACTCGGGGGGGCTGCTGTAGTGCAAGGGGCAGTCCTGCACCCAGCGGTCGAACACACCGGCGGTGGCCAGGAATTCGGCGAAGAACACGATCTGTCCGTGCGGCGTGGCCTGGGCTGTCTCGTCCCAGCGCACGTGCACACGGCCGCCCATCGTGTCGGCCACCATCGCGTCCTCGCTGGCCTGCGCCAGCGCGGTCTTCTTCGGTTCATCGGCTTCACCCATCGGGTGAGTGTGCCAAACAGCCTCAACTCCTTGCCAGCGTTGAAGAAAATGGGCAAGGCGCAGGTTCAACTGCGGAACTTAGGATCAGTCGAAACGCCGATTCAGCGTGACAGCGATCCGGCGACCACCGGTGCGGTAGGCCTGGGAAGATCCCAGCTCACTCGCCACCACGAGGTCTCGCCGGTTGCCCAGGTTGTCGACGCCGAGGCTGAGGTCCGTGTCGCGCCAGCGATAGCCGGCCGTCAAGTCCGTGCTGACGAAGCCCGCTGCCACGACCTGGTTCTGAGGATCCAGGAAGCGGCGGCCGATATGGCACACCGTGACCGATCCATGCCAGCCCAGGTCCGTACCCAGAACGGCACCCAGGCCAAGCACATGGTTCGGCACGAACTCGATGCGCTGGCCCGACAGCTGGACCATGCTGTCCGAGCCCTCTGGCTGAGTGAGGAAATTGCCGTAGGTCGCCCGGTTGGCGGCGTACTGGAACGACAGCTTCGCACCGGACGCCAATTGCAGATTGCCGTCGACGAGGAAGCCCGTGAAGCGCTCCTGGCCGCCGGCGACGACCGCTGACTGCCCGTTCATCGTAGTGTTCAGCGGGCGGTTGGCGACGTCGATGGCGAAGGCCGAGATGGCCAGATCGAAGCGGCCGTCGAGCCCGTCGAGCTTGGCGCCGACCTCGGCGCTGCGCAGGGACTCGGGGCGAAGAATGGGGCCGATCTGGGCGTCGGGGCCAAAGTCAACCTGCGGCGGCTGGAACGTATTGCCAAGATTCAGGTAAATCGACAGATCATCGAGGTCGCCGCTGGCATCGCGCCAAGCCCACCAGTTGGCGCCGATCGAACCCGTGAAGCGACTGTGACGCGCCACCTGGTGGTCGGAACCTTCGGCGTCACCGTAGGCGTACCGCGATTCATAGGTGTGGTTCCAGCGTAGGCCTGCCAGCACATTGATGTCCGCACTCGGTTGGCAACGCGTCTGGGCGTAGGCACCAAAGAGTGTGCGACGATCGCCGAGACGGGTCCTGTCGGTGGTTGACACGGCCCCGCTGTCTGGCGGAGGGCTGCCATCCAGGGGCACGAGATAGTCGAACTGCCGGCTGTGCAGATCGAGCCGGCCCCGCAGCAGATTCAGACCGTAGGTGATCTCGATGCCTCTGGCGAGTCCTTGGGTCAGATGGGTATCGGCGAACAGATCCTGGATCCGCCGCCCTTGCTCGTAGCCCGCGGCGTTGTTGTCCAGGCTGTCGACGGCATCGGCGTTGAGAAAGCCCCGCACCGTGTCGGTATGGGTCGAAGCCAGCGAGACCACGCTGCTCCAGTGGGCGCGGCCGAGCGGGAGCTCGTAGCCGGCGGAAAGCACGGTCCGCGTCGTGTCGATCCTGGCGTTGGAGGGGTTCTGGTTGAAAGACGCGGGCAGCAGGCCCTCGCCTGCTGGCGAATAGGGAGTCGGGCTCGCTGGTCGGTCGTGCAATGCCGTCAGGTCCAGGTCAATCCTGGCCTGGCCGGCGCCGAGGGAGGTCGCAGCCCGATAGGCGCCATGGGCGCGACGGAAACCCGCACGGGGGTCGTCGAGTCCCTCCCGCGTCACATCGAGCGCCACGGTCTGGCGCAGCGGCCCAGCTGACAGGACCTGATCGCCACCGATATCGAACGAGCCGTGACTGCCGACCGAAGCGCTCGCGTGGGTGCCCCCTTGGCCGGCCGGGTAGTGAATCACGCTCACGGTACCCGCAAAGGCGGTCGTCCCGAAGTAGACCGGTGCCGTGCCGCGAATGACCTCAACGCGCTCGACGCCGTGCAGGTCCAGGGTGTCGAACTGTGGCGTGAAGGCGCCGCCGGCCGGCACACCGTCGATGACCAGCAGGAAGTCATCAGTCTCGCGTCGACCGAGAAGGCTGAGCGAAGCGCCGGCAGTGCCGCCGTCACCGCCGGGCCCCACCGTCAATCCCGCCACAGTCCCCAGGGCACCGCGCAAGTCATGCACGCCGCGTGCGACGAGTTCGTCGGCCTTGACGATGACCATCGAGTTCGGGACCTGCTGCACAGGATCCCCGAAGCGGGTTGCCGTGATCTGGACCGCATCGATCGTCGAGGCGTCGCTCGCCGGCGCCCCCTGGGCGTGGCCGGGCTCGGCCCAGAGGGCAGGCAGCAGCGCGCTCGCCACCAGCGCGGCCAGCGGCGCGACCGAAAACCTCGGATAGACGGCGCGGCTGCGCGCTGAAGGGCGGCACCCGACATTGGAAGAGGCGGCGGACCGCCCATGAATGCAAGTGCTCATCGCGACAGGCTATCGACGGCCTATGTCACGCTCGTTATGGTTAACCTGGCGTGTGGCCGGCTTCGCTATTCAACGAACGGACTCAGCAGCAGCCCGCCCTGGCTGTGCGGCCGATTGGGACCGGCGTCGAGTTGCAGGGCGCTGTCGGCGCCCAGGTGGCGCGCGAACATGGCGCCCAGATCGCCGGTGCTGTCAAGCACCTTCGCCTGCCAACCCGGACTGAGATCCAGTTCGGGCGCTGCTACCGGCATGGCGCTGGCGCCGCCCGCAAACCAGGGGCTTGCCGGCTTGGCGCCGTCGATCAGGGTATGGACCGTCCAGGCGACGACCGCCGACCAGCGGGCATCGTCCAGGCCGGTGGCGGCGACGATGGGAAAAAGCACCAGCGGCTCGGGCAGGATGCGGCTAACCGCTCGGGCGTGGCCCGACAGGCCGCGGATGCGCGCGAGTTCGGTCGCCTCTGCGGCGAGGCCGTCGCAGCGCCGGACGGCGTAGGCGTCCTCCATCTCGCTGGGCTCGGAAAAGGCATGGCGGAACCAGCGTCTGCCGCTGGCCTGGAACCACGCCTCCAGACCCTGTTCGGCAGTGTCGCCGATAAGGAAGCAGATGCCGCGTCCGGCCAGGTCGGCAAGTTGCTTGGCTGCGGAGCCACGCGGGACCATCACGGCGTCGCTCTCGATGAAGACGGTCGGCCCGGGAACGACGGCCCCTGCAACGTCGGCGTTCGCCATTTCGCGGCCGCTGAGGAAGAACACGTCGTCGTCATGGCGCCGCACGCGGTCGAAGTCGGCGGGCGTCGTGTAGACGCGGTACTCGATGCGGTCGGGGGTGCCGAGCACCGCGGTGGCGAGGGCGCGGCAGACGTCGACCAGCAGACCGTCCAGCGGCCGTTCGCCGCCCGCCTGGGCCAGGCCCGGTCGCGGCGTGCTGGCGCAGCGCACGGCACCGCGCGCGTGGATGCGGTCCAGCACCGTCTGTGCCCGGACCGGCAGACAGACCGCGGTCAGGACCAGCCCGAGCCAGAGTGCTGTCTCGAGGCGGCGGGGGAGGAGGGGCATGGGCTTCTCGTCCGAGCGCCTGGCCGCGCGCGGTCAGGCGCAATGCAAGCAGAAAAGGGCGCCCGTTGAAAGGGCGCCCGCACCGAGGAGACGGTAATCAGTTGGCCGCCGGGTAGGTGCTGGGAAGCGGGTTGAACCCCGCGGGCACCACCGCATCGGAAGGCGGGGCCATCGGCGTGATGTGCAGCACGTGGCAACCCTGGCCGCCGTAGTGGGGCAGGCTGACCAGCGCGGCCGGGTCAATCATCGCGAACGACGCCGGCAGCGGCGGGCGCGCGCCGGTCAGGCGCTTCTGGTCGAAGCCCGACAGCAGGCTGTCGGTGATTGGCGAGTTAAGGTCGCGCGGGCCCAGGTACTTCTGCTGGAAGCCGGCTGGCCCGAACTGGTTGAAGTAGGGCGAATTGCCGTCCTTCAGCGCCTGCTGCTCGTCAGGCAGGCTGGCCAGTGCCGGCAGGTCGAAGATTGCGTTGATGGTCTGGATCACAGAGTTGTGGTCGCCTTCGGCGTGCGAGATGGCGTGCGTGCGCGCATAGGGCGAGATCAGGATCAGCGGCACGCGGATGCCGCGCGACAGCGGCAGCCCATCTGGCCCGTACGACAGGATCCGCGGCGGCACATGGTCATAGAAGCCGTCGGACTCGTCGTATGTGAGGATGATCGCGCTCTGCGCCCACAGCGCCGGATTGCCGGCGATCGCGTTGATCACGCGCGCATTCATCGCTTCGCTGATCTGGCGGTCGGAATAGGCCGGGTGGTCGTCGTCGCCGGACTTAGAGGCCTGGATCGCCGCCACCTCGTCGGCCGGCGTGCCCGCTGCCGTGTGCGGCGCCAGGCCCATCTGGTTGCCGTAGCCGCCACGGATGTAGAACACGCCGCCGTCCGGCAGGGCGTTGTCGGCGATGTCGGTGAAGAACGCCGTTTCGGCCTTCAGCTTCTGGTCGCCCACGCCCGGGGTGTTGGCGAGGTAGCCGAAGTACTGCGGCCCCTGGTGGTGGCTGACGTACGCAGCGTGCGAGGCGGTGCCGCCTTGGTCGCTGGATTCCAGACCGTAGCCGGCCTGGTACCAGCGCCAGTCCACTGGCGCGTGGTTCAGGCTCTGGATGTAGTTGATGTCCTGCTGGATGTCGGGCAGGTCGAAGTTCGGGTTGCGGTTCCCAGCCAGCGTCGCGGCCACGCTGCCGCCCATTAGCGTTAACGGCAACGAGGCGAAGGTCAGGTTGGACGCGATATTCGTGTTGCCGTAGTACTCGTTCGGGCCGTAAGGCTGCCGCGGCGGCGTGACGATGCCGTTCACGTCGAGGCCGGGCGTCGCGTCGAACTGCGAGCCGTAGAAGGGCTGGGGATCGTTGACCAGCGGGGGCCCCTGCGTGGTGCCGACACCTGACTTCGTGACCAGCTGTCCGCCCTGAAGGAAGGTGCCCGAGATCGGGCCACGGGTGCCCGTGGCCGTCGGATCGGCGCCGGTGCTCGGGTGCTTGACCCACTGCGTCTCGCCGGCCTGACCCGCGATCATTGCGATCGCGTTCGGCGTCGATGGCGTGTCCTCGGTGGCGAAGATGTTGTCGAAGATCGTGAAGTTGCTCGCCCACTGCCAGAAGAAGGGCACGGTGTCGCAGTCGACGTGCGACATAACCAAGCGCGCGAACTGCGTGCCCTTGGCCTGCTGGGCGGCGGTGGCGCCGGGCGGCGCGAAGCGACTGTATTCGCGGCGGGCGAAGCCTTCCATCGTCGGCTCGCCGTTGACGACGTCCAGCTTCTGCGCCAGGCCGCCATGCGAATGGTCGACACTGTCGACGACGTTGGAATTGCGGTCCGGCCCGATGCGGAATGGCTGTACGACCACGGTCTGGCCGTTGGCGTCGGTGTAGGTCTGGGTGAAGCCCGGGGTCTTCGCGGCCGGACGCGGGCCGTGCGCGTCGGCATACAGACCGTTGACGCCCGGGAAGGTGCCGAACTCGTTGTCGAACGAGTGGTTCTCGTTGAAGATCACGAAGACATACTTGATCTTCTTCTGCAGCAACTTGGCCATCGCCTGCGGCGGCAGTACCGGATCGTCGCCAGGCTCGTCGAGGTACGGGTTCTGGCGCAGCCCGCTATCCCTCGGCTGCAGGGTGACCAGCGATCCGTGCTGCTCGAGGCCGCCATCGTGCTCGTGAGCATGCATGCTGCCCTCGTGGGCCAGCACGAGCATGGGCTGGAGCCCGATGGCAATTGCAGCGGCGAGAGCGACCTGCCTGTTCAGTAGGGTCATGCGGTGTCCTCCGGGCTATCGAAGGCTGCACCGTAAGGGGCGACCATGACGAGTCCGTGACAACCGCGTCACGGCGCGGGTCTCGGTTGATTCCGGTCCACTCCAACAATGGCGTTGCCGGAATCTTTGACGGTGCAACGACGACGCAGGACGGGCAGGCAGTGGTGATTCCCAGCGGCGTGGGCTTCCGCGATGTGCTCCAGCATGTCGGCCAGGACGCTGGAAATGTGCTGATCCGCTGCAGTGTAGAAAACCTGCTTGCCCTGACGGTCGGCCTTCACGATGCGTGCCGCGCGCAGAAGGCGCAGGTGGTGGCTGATCAAGGAACTGCTGAGGTCTTGGCGCGCCGCCATGTCGTGAACAGCCATGGGGCCTTCGGCGCACGACTGAACAATGCGTAACCGCGTCGGATCGCCGAGCAGTCGGAACAGGTCTGCGAGTTCAGTCACCGACTCGTCGGCTGCGTGGACTGTTATCGTTTTGTAATATTGAACAGGTGTTCACATGTTACCATTGAATGGATGGTCGGATGTGAAGACCCATCGGCGACGAGGCGCACGGGAGAAGCCGATTGCGGTTGCAGAAATGGATGGGACTGGCTGCGCTGGCTGCCGTCGGAGCTACTCAGGCGCAGGAGGTCGAGGACTGGAATGCCAAGCTCCAGTCGACCTACGTTTGGCAAGCCAAGCCGACCATGCACTCGCCCGACGAAGGGCCACACTGCCTGCAAGCTGCCCTCGAGAAGAGCTATTCGTTCACTGCCACCGCGACTTTCGGTGCTCGCTTTGGACAGAACACCGAGCTCTACTTCGATCCGGAAGTCGCGCAAGGCGTACCGCTGTCCGGTCTGGTCGGATTGGCCGGCTTCACGAACGGCGAGATGGCGCGCACCTCGGGTGCGAACCCTACCGGCTACCGCGCCCGCCTCTTCGCGCGCCACGTCATCAGCCTGTCCGAAGACACCGAAAACATCGCGCCGGCGATGAACCAGCTTGGCGGCAAGTACGCGACGCAGCGCATCACCTTGAGCGCCGGCAACCTGTCGGTACTCGACATCTTCGACGCCAACCAGTTCAACCACGACCCGCGTTCGCAGTTCCTGAACTGGACCGTGATGACTCACGGCGCCTACGACTTTGCCGCCGACGCACGCGGCTACACCTGGGGCGCTGCGGCCGAGTACCAGGGCGACGGCGGGGCCTTGCGCGCCGGCCGCTTCGCCCAGCCAAAGGAGCCGAACCAGCTGTCCTTGGACTCGCGGATCTGCTGCCATCACGGTGACCAGATCGAAGTCGAGCGGAGCTACGAAATCGACAAGGACATGCCTGGCATTGTCCGCGTGCTCGCGTACCGCAACCGCGCCATCATGGCGCGCTACGACGACGCACTCGCGCTCGCTGCAGCAAGGGGCTCGACACCATCGCTCGACGCGGTGCGGACGACGGAGCAGAGCAAGGTCGGCATCGGCGTGAACCTGGAGCAGACCTTCTCACCCACTGTGGGCGGCTTCCTGCGCGCGATGTGGGCCGACGGCAAGACGGAAACCTACGCCGTCACCGAGGCCGACCGCTCGATCTCGTTTGGCGGATCGGCCAAGGGCACGACGTGGGCCGGCCTTCTGACACCTTGGGCGTGGCCTTCGCCGGCAACATGCTGTCGACGCCGCACCGTCAATTCCTGGAGCTCGGTGGGCTCACGTTCTTTCTGGGCGACGGTCGCTTGAACTACGAGTCGGAACAGACTTTCGAAAACTACTATGCCTTGTTGCCCTTGAAGGGACTGACGGTGTCGTTCGACTTCCAGCGCATCAGGAACCCCGGCTACAACGCGGACCGCGGGCCAGCCTCGTTCTTTGGCGTGCGGCTGCACGTCGAGAACTGATTGATCGGCGGCCAGCCCAACAAAACGAATCTTGTCCCCATGAAGAGCAGCACCGCACCTCAACTCGCTATCGTCCAGGAGTCGCGCGTCTTCGGCTGGGTGGACGCTGCGGTGATGCTCGCCTTGCTGGGACTGCTCTGGAGCGCGCTTCACTTCGGCAAGGGCATGCTGGTGCACTTCGACCCGGCGGCCGTGCCGCAGGTCGACCCGTCACCGAGTCAGATTCCCTACTACGCCGGCCGCACGCTGCTGCGCATGTGGATCGCGTTCAGCTTCTCGCTGCTGTTCGCCGTTGGCACTGGCTACCTGGCCGCGAAGAACAAGACGGCACGCGCTTTCATCCTGCCGGCGCTCGACGTGCTGCAGTCGGTCCCTGTGCTGGGTTTCCTCTCGGCGACTGTCACGGGCTTCATGGCGCTGTTCCCGGGCAGCCTGCTCGGCGTTGAGTGCGCGGCGATCTTTGCGATCTTCACCGGCCAGGTCTGGAACATGGCCTTCGGTTTCTATCACTCGATGGTCACCATCCCGACCGACATGCAGGAGGCGGCGTCGACCTATGGTCTGACCCGCTGGCAACGCTTCCGGACCGTGGAATTACCGGCCTCGGCGCACAGCCTAATCTGGAACTCGATGATGTCCTTCGGCGGAGGCTGGTTCTTCGTCGCACAGAGCGAAGCCATCAGCGTGATGAACAAGGACATCAAGCTACCCGGCCTGGGTTCGTACATGGCGCAATCCATCGAGCGCGGCGACAACAACGCGGCGCTTTGGGCTGTCATGGCGATGATCGTGCTGATCCTGGCCAGCGACCAGCTGGTGTGGCGCCCACTGCTGGCGTGGGCCGACAAGTTCAAGATCGAGCTGACCGAATCGGCGACGCCGGCCACGTCCTGGGTCTACAACATGCTGCGCGGTGCCTATCTTTTCACCTGGATTAATGAGCGGTTCTGGCAGCCGATCATGGACAGGCTGTTTCAGGCAGCGGGCCCGAAGTCGCTGATTCCGGTGCGACTCAACGCCACTGGCAAGAAGTTGCTGTGGCGAGCGGTGGGCATCGTGATCGCACTCTGGATGGGCTACGAGGTCCTGACGGCCCTGGCTGCCGCCGTCGCGGCCTTGCATAGCGCGCTGACGATCTCGATCTTCGGCCACATCGTCTGGCTGGGGTTCCTGACGGCACTGCGGGTTGCTGCTATGACGATCCTCGCCACGCTGATCTGGACGCCCATCGGTGTGTGGATCGGCTTCCAGCCGAAGGTCGCCCGCTTCGCCCAGCCGCTGGCGCAGATCGGCGCATCGTTCCCGGTCAACATGACCTTTCCCATCGTGGTCGGCTTCTTCGTGGCCAGCCACATCACGCTGAACTTGGGCAGCATCCTGCTCATCGCGATGGGCACCCAGTGGTACATCCTGTTCAACGTGATCGCCGGCGCGATGGCGATCCCGAACGACCTGCAGGAGGCTGCTCGCATCTACGGCCTGCGCCGCTGGAACCTGTGGCGCACCCTGATCCTGCCAGCGATTTTCCCCTTCTGGGTCACCGGCGCCTGCACGGCCGCGGGGGGCGCCTGGAACGCCAGCATCGTGGCCGAACTCGCCACCTGGGGCGACACGACACTGAAGGCCGATGGCCTGGGTGCCTACATCGCCGGCGTCACCAAGACTGGCGACACGCCGCTGATCATCGCCAGCATCGCCGTGATGTCGATCTTCGTCGTGCTGATGAACAAGTTCATCTGGCGCAAGCTGTACGCCTACGCCGGGCGCCGATTCAAACTGGACTGACCATGGACACACCCACGCTCACTCAAACTGAGGCCGCTGCGCCCGTGGCGCAACTCGTTGCGGTCACGAAGTCCTTCATGACCGCCGGGGCGCATGAACTCAAGGTCCTCGACAACATCGACCTGGCCGTCAATCAAGGCGAGTTCCTCGCGCTTCTGGGGCAGTCGGGCTCGGGCAAGTCGACCATCCTGCGCTGCCTGACCGGCCTGATCGAGCCGACTTCGGGCCGCGCTCTGGGCAACGGCAAGTCGCTGCATGGCGTCAACCCGGATGCCTCAGTGGTGTTCCAGACCTTCGCGCTGTACCCCTGGCTGACGGTCGAGCAAAACGTCGCGGTCGGCCTGATGGCCAAAAAGGTGAGTCGGGCTGATCGTGACGCGGCCGTGGATCGCGCGATCGAGCTGATCGGCCTGGGCAACTACCACGCGGCCTATCCGCGCGAGTTATCGGGCGGCATGCGGCAGCGGGTCGGCATCGCACGGGCGCTGGTGTCGCAACCCAAGCTACTGTGCCTGGACGAAGCCTTCAGCGCCCTGGACGTGCTGACCGCCGAGAACCTGCGCCAGGAACTGATCAGCCTATGGCGCAGCCCGGACAGTGGCCTGAGCTCGGTCTTAATGGTGACCCACAACATCGAAGAGGCCGTGGAGATGGCCACGCGCATCGTGGTCGTGTTCCCACGGCCTGGTCGCATCGGCCTGGTGCTGGAGAACAAGCTGCCGTTCCCGCGCGACAGCAAGGACCCGGAATTCCAGCGCCTGGTCAGCATCATTCACGAGTCCATCACGAGACTGACGCTGCCGGACCTCCCGCCCGAAGTGCAGGTCTCCGGTCAGCCGATTTCGCGTGCCCGCACGCGCATGGAGTCCATCCCGCTGGTGCCCGTCGGTCAGATCCTGGGCTTGATGAGCATCCTGAACGACAACCCCGACCTGTCGAACATCTACGACATCTCCGACGAGATCGGCAAGGAGTTCGGCGAGACGATCGCGATCCTGAAGGCCGCCGAAATCCTGGACCTGATCGATACGCCGAAGCAGGATGTGCGGTTCACCGAGCTGGGCCGCAAGTTCATGGCCGCCGACCGCCTGGGCAAGCGGACGATCTTTGCGGAACAGGTATTCAAGCTGCGGCTCTTCCACATCATCCTGGCGCTGCTCAAGGAGTACGAGGAAATTGACGCCGACCAGGTGATCAAGGACATTGCCAGTGCGCTGCCCTACGACAACCCGGAGAAGACCTTCGAGGTCATGATCGCCTGGGGGCGATACGCCGGACTCATGGACTACAACGCGAAGACGCGAAAGGTCTTCGTGCCCGAGGAAGAAGAGAGCGCCGAAGACACCCAGTCTTAAGGCGCGGCCTGCGTAGCGCTTGGGTGGTCCAGATCGGGCCGACGCCAGGGGTCAACGTGCGTCATCAGGTTGAGCACGCGATGGCGCCGCATGACGCGCTGTCGGGCCGACACGGCGATGTCATGACCGGCTTCGACCGTCATGGCCGCATCGACTTCGAGATGCGCGTCGACCACGATCATGTCGCCCATCTTGCGGGTACGGATGTCGTGCACGGCGTGGACACCGGGGGTCTCCACCAGCGTTGTCCGGATGGCCTCGACCTCCTGGTCGTCCACGGCGCGATCCATCAAGTCGTGCATGGCATCCCACCCGAAACCCCAGCCCATCTTGGCCACCATGAAGCCGACGATCAGCGCGGCGATCGGGTCGAGGATGGGGTAGCCCATGAGATTGCCGACGATGCCGATGCCCACCACCAGCGACGACGCCGCATCCGAGCGTGCGTGCCAAGCGTTGGCCACCAACATGCCGGACTTGACTCGCTTCGCCACCGAAAGCATGTAGCGGAACAGCAGTTCCTTGGACACCAGTGCGGCCCCGGCGACCCACAGCGCGACGATGTGGACCTTCTGCACCGTGTCCGGCTCCTCCAGCTTGCGGAAGGCCGACCACAACATACCGGTGCCCACCGCCAGCAGCAGGGCGCCAAGCACCAATGACGCGGCGGTCTCGAAGCGCTGGTGGCCATACGGATGGTCGGCATCGGCGTCCTTCTTGGCGTGATGCCCGGCGAACAGCACGACGAAGTCCGCGACCAGGTCGGACAGGGAGTGAATGCCATCGGCGACCAGGCCCTGCGACTTAGCCAGCACGCCGACCACGATCTGCGTGCAGGTCAGCATCAGATTGACGGCCACGCTGACCCAGGTGCTGTGTGATGCCGCAGCAGCCCGCGCTTCGGGCGTGTGATCGGTGTCCTCGGCGTCGTCGGAGAGGTCGTTGAAGTTCATGTGAATTGGGACTTGTTCATGTTGGCCGGCCTGCTGGCCTGGCGGCTGAGGGCGTCGAAGCTACACGGGCTTGCTGAAGGCTTGGTGAACTGCGGCTCCCCCTGGCCGGGGGACGTTGCGTTCAGAAGACTTTGCCGACGTTCAACATGGCCAGCACACCCAGGATGCCGAAGATGAGCGCGGCAATGCCATGCACCAGCGGCATCGACACATTCTTGGTGATCCTGTCGCCCAGGAACACGGCCGGCACGTCGGCCAGCATCATGCCCAACGTCGTGCCAGCCACGACGGGAATCAGGTCGTGGTACTACGCGGCCAGCGCCACCGTGGCGATCTGGGTCTTGTCGCCCATCTCTGCCAGGAAGAACGCCACCAGCGTCGTGCCGAACACGCCGAAGCGCGCTGCTTGCCGCCGACGGCCTCGTCATCAATCTTGTCGGGGATCAGCATCCAGACCGACATGCCCAGGAAGGACAAGCCGATGACCCAGCGCAGTATGTCAGCGCCGAGCCGTGCGGCGACCAGGCGCCGACCAGGCCGGCGGTGGCATGGTTGAGAAGAGTCGCTGCGAGGATGCCCAGGATGGTGGGCACCGGTCGTTTGAATTTGGCAGCCAGCAGGAAGGCTAGCAGCTGCGTCTTGTCGCCCATTTCGCCAAGGGCAACGACGCCCCCCGAGATCAGGAATGCCTCCAAGGGGAACTCCGGGGCCGGCACGAACCGATGACCACACGCCGTCCCCGGCCCGAGTCGAAGGCAGTGTGGTCAAAGGTCTTGCCAGGCGTGGAGCTGTGTGCGCCATGGCCCGTGGGCCAAGTGTGTTGACGCAGGCCCCTGTCGGACAGGGCGGCTACTCCCCAATGACACAGCGATTGTAGGTGGCAGGGATGCGCCTTTCGATGACAGTGGGCTGTCGTGGTGCCACGACTTTTGATGCGATGCTCAGGTGTCGAGCTATCATATGAACATGGGTTTATTTCTTGCCTTGACTGTTGCCGATGGCCACTGACAGCGACGTGGCCGAACTGGCCGACATGTTTCGCCTGCTCGGCGACACCACGCGCCTGCGAATCGTGCTGGCTTGCCTGGACGATCCGATCTCGGTCGGCGACATCGCCGGCCAACTCGAACTGAGCCCTTCGCTGGTCAGCCATCACCTGCGGTTGCTGCGCGCCGCGCGCGTTGTCAAGGCGGACCGTCAGGGCAAGCAGGTCTTCTACGCCGCGGCCGATCAACACGTCTCTGGCGTGCTGGCCGACATGCTGGAGCACATCGCCGAACCCCACTCGGACGCCGACTGATGGCCCACGACCACGACCATGCCCATGACGACCACGATCACGGGAACGCGCATGGGCATGACGCGCCGAAAGCGCCAGCCTCCAGTCAGGGACATGACCACGCGCACCACGATGAGCACGATCACCACGCCGGCCATATTCACTCGGGCGGTCACCACCATCACGGCGACCCGAACACGCAGGGTAGCGCTTTCATCGTCGCCATCGCGCTGAATTCGATCTTCGTCGCCGTCGAGTTCGGTTACGGCTACGCCGCCAACTCAACCGCCTTGATGGCCGATGCCGGCCATAATCTGTCCGACGTTCTGGGCCTCTTCCTGGCGTGGGCCGCAGTCGTCGTCGGGCGCAGGGTCCCGAATGAGCGCTTCACTTATGGACTGCGTAGCACCTCGATCCTCGCGGCCCTGGCCAATGCCATGCTCCTGCTCGTGGCCTGCGGTGCCGTTGGTTGGGAGGCGGTTCAACGCTTTTCGCAGCCACCCGCGGTGGCGAGCGTGACGGTCATGGTCGTCGCTGCCATCGGCATCGTCGTCAACGGCTTGTCCGCCTGGATGTTCGTGAAGGGCAGTGAAGGTGACCTCAACATCCGCGGCGCATATCTGCACATGGCGGCCGATGCGGCGGTGTCGCTTGGTGTCGTGGTCGCCGGCCTGGTCATGCTGTTCACCGGCTGGTACTGGCTGGACCCACTCGTGAGCCTGCTGATCGTGGCCGTCATCGTGATCGGCACCTGGGGCCTCTTGCGCGAATCGATGCACCTGGCCTTGAATGCAGTGCCGCCGCACATCGACCTGTCAGCTGTGGCCGTCTACCTGCGCAATCTCCCCGGGGTCGCCGACATCCACGATCTGCACATCTGGGGCATGAGCACGACCGAGAGCGCCCTGACTGTGCATCTGGTGATGCCTGCCGGCTACCCGGGCGATGCGGTGATCGACGAGATCACGCAGGCGCTGAACCAGCGCTTCTCGGTGCACCACAGCACGCTGCAGATCGAACAGGGCACGACGCGCCACGCCTGCAGTTTGCACTTCGGGTAAGTCGAGCAAGACTCGCGATTAACCATTGACCGGCGGGTTTGGGGCTCCGAATCCAGCGCCGGGATCTTCAGCTTAGGGTCTACAGGGACTTCCCGTCGAGTCAATAGCAATCTGTTCTGTTTTGCATTGTCGTATTCCGTGGATCTCTGCAACCTGACGTGAACATCGACGGCGCCACCGTGGAAGGACAGATCTACAGGCGGGCTTGTGCCGGTGACTGTCACCGGGGCCCCAGATACGAACTGCGAAGCAGGGCTCCATTCGGGAGGAGCGGTCAGGTTTTGAAGCCTGCCACGGACCCAAAGCCGAGTTCACCTGCTGCCGGTCTGACCTGTGGTACGCATCTTCGAGCGCACGTCCGGGTTAGGAAGACGAATTCGTGGGTTGGCTAAATGGGCGGGGCTACGCCGGTTGCGCAGCGGCCGCGGGGCACTGACGCGCCGCAGGTGGCTGTGGCACATGGTCGGGGTCGAACGCCGTATCGCGGGTCATCATGGCCCACAGGATGCGCGCGTTCTTGTTGGCCAGCGCCACCACCGTCTTCTGCCAGCCCACACGTTCCTTCAGCTGCACCAGCCACTGGCTGATGCGGTCTTTGCGTTTGCCGGCCGTCATCACGGCGGACTTCGCGCCCTGGATCAGCAGCGTGCGCAGGTAGTCGTCGCCGCGCTTGGCGATGCCCCCAAGGTTGGCCTTGCCGCCCGTGGAGTTCTGGCTCGGACCCAGGCCAAGCCAAGCGCCGAACTGCCGGGCGTTGCGGAACTGACTGAAGTCGCCCACGCCGCCGCTGTTCGGCTTCGATTCCGGCGCGGTCCTGGCCACGGTGGTCGGGGTGCTGATCGAAGTGCCGGTGATGCTGCTGATGGTGCGCGCGGTCAACCAGAGCAAGGACTGGTACGAGGCGGGTGCTCTGCGTTCCTGACCAGCCAACGCCTGCCCATGAGTCTCTTCGGCCGATGACTGCGACGGGATCATCCAGCCGCCCAAGTCAGTGTTTCGAGTCGCTTGATTCCCATTGGTTGATCTCCTGCTGTCCGTGCGCCGCCTCCGCTTCGACGGAGTCTTGAGGTAGCTGCTTGAGGCATTCCGCCAGCGCGGCAGGGTCAGGCTTTTCAACGGGCTTTGGTGCCTCGTACACCAGCGGCGACTTCCCGTCCCAGACAAAGGCATCGCGAGACGGCGGAGGGTCCGGCAGGCAATCGTCGCGATAGATTGGCGGAAACCCAGACGGAGTGGTTGTGAGCGAAATCGTTCGTTCGAACACCAGCGGCTGCCCGCTTGGTGTGGGCGGCAACGATGGCATGTGCTCGATGGCTTGGCGGGCCAGCCGCTCCGCTGCATCGGAGGTACTCCACAACGTCTCCAGCTTGGCCAACTTGCCGTCCGGCGCGATTTCCACGTGAAAGCGGACATAGCCCGTGCCCGGGCCTTCGACAGCGGGGCCCATCATGCTTCGCACCTGCACGCCCCAGTAGTACCGATAGCCCTTGCTGTTCTTGAGCTTGTATCCGGCGGCAAACGCCCACTCCGCGGCCGTTGGCGCCGGCGGCGCGGCCATGGATGCCGGCGGTGGCGCTGGAGCAGGCGAAATCGCGGCATCGACCGCGGGCGCAACGTCTCCGGCAATCACGGCACGAACGCGCAGTGGCGTTCGCACAATGAGTTTGGACGGCGACACGTGACCTCTCGCTAGCGAGGAGTATGGAACGATCCTCAGCTCGAGAACGCTCTCTCGTGGGCTCGGGAGTTCCCGCCTTGAAGCCGGGCGGGCCTGGTGTCGAAGGACGAACGCAACGACCAGCAGATGCAAAGCCAAGGATGCAATCGCGGCGACAAAAAGACTGCTTCGTTGGTTTCGCATACTCGCCTGCGTGTACGACAGAGCGCTCAGACTCGACAGCGTACGTCGTTCAACGCGAGCGGAGTTCAAGTCGGCGTCGCCCGAAATCGGCTTACAACCTCGCCCGGCGCACGATCTCGGCGTCGTGATGGTCCATCGACTTAGCTGCCGTGCGACAGCAGTGAACCGCACCGTGGGGTGTGCGCACCCCATTCGCAGAAGATTCAAGTGGCGTCACTTGTCCGATCACTCGAAGTGGGAAGCCGCATGTAAAACGATGTCTCGCCACCGGCACAAGCCACCCCCACGGTCAATGCTCCGAACTTAAGCCTTTACCCCTTGTAGGCCAAACTGGGATGCGGCTTCGTGCGGTTCGGTGGACGGGGACTGGATCGGCCTGCAACGAATCGCTGTGTAGTCGTGCGAAGCAAAGCCAGGACTTCGTCGATGGTGGCGAAGAAGTCACCCACCGCCATGAGCAGACGCGGAATGGCACGCTGGAACAATGACGCCGCATAGGAACGATTGCAGCGGCGGTCTCGCGACGGCAGATCAGCTTGATCGGCGGCCGTGGCGCAAAGCAGCGATGCCAAGTTGTCCGCCAAGATCTTGGCTGCGACGTCGATGATCACGGCCTGCTGGCTCAGACCCGAAACCGACTCGAGATGCAAGCGCAACTTCAAGCGTTTGAATCCTTCCTCGATCCGCCAGCGCTGGTGGTACAGGTTGGCGAAGGCGTGGCAGGGATAGTCCTGCGATGCCAGGTTGGTCGCGAGCACGCGAATCGCCCCGCAGGGGCTGACCTGGCGGACGAGTCGAGCCGTGGGCGCTGCGCGGCCACAGCCCCAAGTCGCGGCATCGGCAGCGCTTGGCTCGCTCAGCGTGACACTCGCCTCGGCGGTCCCCGCGCGCAGGAACGCTCGCACGGGCGCCCAGCCGCTGTCGTTGTCGCACCGCATGCACCAGCGAATGCCGCGCTCGTTGAGCAGGCAAACCAGCCACGATGCGGGATACCCGCGGTCCAGCACCAACAGATCGTCAGGCCCCAGTCGATCCAGGGACTCGACAAGCAACTGGCGCTCGGAGCCCTGGGCATCGTAGACACAGGCGTGCAGCGTTAGCTCGGCCCCGGGAAGGAACAGCGCAAACAGGCGCTGGTCGGCACTGGCCACGCCCTTCGTTCGAGGAGACTTTCGTACCGCCGGCATCAGCACCGAGCCATCGCCTGCGACGACGCGCAAGCCGAGCCATCGAGGAACGAGGCCGGCGGCATCGGCGCGCTCGACCAGCATGTCGTTGAGGGCAGTCAGCGAGGGCATGTACAAATGGCTGCGAGCCTTGGCAAAGGCGCGATCAGAGACGGCCCTGCTGGGAATCGGCGAATCGCACAGCGAGGCGAAGAACGAGTCGAGGGTGACTTGTTGGGATTGCCCGCGCATGGACAGCAGCATGGCGATCAGGCACGGCAAGGGGAGCTTGCGAGATCGAGTAAAGGCGTTCGGATGTTCAGGGTGCCGGGCCAATTCTGCGAACTCGGCGGAATGGATTCGCTCGGATAGTTCGAGCAGAATTGACTGTATAGAATCACAGGTATCAATTCGCCATCTGAGTCACCTTTGTCAAGAGCAGAATCACTAATTAAATCAAGAACTTACGGCGTTAATTTTATCATGACCTGTAAACATTCGGTGAACCCGTAGCCGTTGGCACGGCTGGCAGGGTGGTCAGCCG
>JBBINW010000079.1:0-18350 GCA_037443665.1 Betaproteobacteria bacterium | reverse complement strand
GTGTCCAGCGATTCCTGAAACCTCCCTCAGGACGGGTTCACCGAATACTTACCAAAGTTCGGCCTAGAAGCGCAGCTTGAAGGCCGAGTGGGCCAACAGGCCGTGGAGATGCCCGCCAGCGTCGTTCGAGCGCGTCGTCGGCGACAGCTGCAGCCTGAAGGTCGCTCCGTCGGCGAATGCCGAGGCAGCGAATTTGACGCCGACGAGGGCCGCCGGAATGACGGGCCTGTTGTCGTAGATCGTCGCCAGACCCGCGGTGAGGTCGAACCTGCAGGCCTCGTCGAGCTCGAACTCGCGGCCGGCACAGACGGTCTGCCTGCGGTCCGGGTTCCGGTAGGCGCCGACGGTGTGACGGTCGTAGGACGCATAGACGCCCGGATTGGTGTTGTTGTAGTGGCCGTCGACGTCGGTGTGGAACGACAGCAGGTGAACGCCCTGCACCAGGGTGGTTGCGGTGGCGCACAGCGTGCCCGAGGCGGCTCCAGCGAATTCAGAGACTGACTCCGAGGCCGCCGTCGGCGTCCGCCGCCGCACGCCTACGGCACCACGTCGTACGGACCGCCGGTGGCCAGCGCCCGCACGTAGGCCGGGCGGGCGTGGATGCGGGCGAGCCAGTCCTTCAGCGCCGGCTGCGCATCGCCCAGCCCGGCCCGCGCCGCGGCGGCCTCGATCGGGTAACTCATCTGGATGTCGGCGGCCGAGAACTGGCTGCCGGCGAACCAGGGTCGATCGGCGATCTCGGCTTCCATGAAGGCGAGCTGGCGCGCGAGGTTGGGCTCGATGAAGCTGGTGGTGACCTTGGCGGCCACGCCCTTGACCACGGGCTTGACGAAGAACGGCACCTTGGCTTCGCGCACCTTGTCGAACACCAGCTTGAGCAGCAGGAAGGGCATCGCGCTGCCTTCGGCGAAGTGCAGCCAGTAGGTGAAGCGCCGCCGCTCGGGCGTGCCTGCCGGCGGCCGCAGCCGGCCCTGGCCATAGGTGTCGAGCAGGTACTCGATGATTGCGCCCGACTCGGCCACCGTGATCTCGCCATCGGTGATCACCGGGCTCTTGCCCAGCGGATGTACCCGCTGGAGTTCGGGCGGCGCGAGCATCGTCTCGGGGTCGCGCGCGTAGCGCTTCACCGCGTAGGGCAGGCCGAGCTCCTCCAGCAGCCACAGCACGCGTTGCGAGCGGGAGTTCTCGAGATGGTGGACGGTGATCATGCGGCCGATGATGCCGCATCCGCGCCGCCGCCGCGCTACAGCAGCGTGTAGGTGGTGGTCGCGTGGGCGGCGAGCTCGCCGTCGGCGGCGACGACATGCATCTCGCCGAAGACAAGCTTGCGGCCCATGCGCAACACGCGCGCGATCACGCGCAGGTCATCGCTGTCGCCCGGGACGGGGCGCAGGAAGCTGGTCTGCAGCTGCACCGTCGTCATCGGCTTGAAGCCGCCCAGGCGGGTCATCACCGCCAGCACCATCGCGGTGTCGCAGGCTGCCATCAGAGTCTGGCCGCAGAGCACGCCGCCTGCATGGACATGCCGCGGCCGCACTGGCAGCGCAACCGTGACCTCGCCCGCGCGCGCCTGCAACACGTGCAGATCGAGCTCGCGCACCCAAGGTGCGAAGACACGCGCCAGCGCGTCCCGCAGCATCTCGACGTCGGCCAACGACGAGTCGGGATCGGGCTGTGTCACGGTGTCGGATCTCAGGTTCGGGCGGCCGGAAACCGGCTGAATCATTCTACGCAAGGGGCGGAGCCGGCCCGGCGTAGTACGCTTGCCGCCTTGGCATCACCTTCGGCGGAGAAACCAGCGCATGAACAAGATATTCCCCAGCGCCGCCGCGGCGCTGGACGGCGTGGTCCGGGATGGACAACTGCTCGCGGTGGGCGGCTTCGGCCTGTGCGGCATCCCGGAAGCGCTCATCGACGCGCTGCGCGACAGCGGCGCGAGGAACCTGACCGTGATCTCCAACAACGCCGGCGTCGATGGCTTCGGCCTCGGCCGCCTGCTCGAAACACGCCAGATCCGCAAGATGATCAGCAGCTACGTCGGCGAGAACAAGGAGTTCGAACGCCAGTACCTGGCCGGCGAACTCGAGCTCGAGTTCACGCCGCAGGGCACGCTGGCCGAGAAGCTGCGCGCCGGCGGCGCCGGCATCCCGGCCTTCTTCACCCGCACCGGCGTCGGCACGATGGTCGCCGAGGGCAAGGAGACGCGCGAGTTCGACGGCCGCACCTACGTGATGGAGCGCTCGCTGGTGCCCGATGTCTCGCTGGTCAAGGCGTGGAAGGCCGACCGCTCGGGCAACCTCGTCTTCCGGCTGACGGCGCGCAACTTCAACCCCGCCGCCGCGATGGCTGGCAAGGTGACGGTCGTCGAGGTCGAGGAGATCGTGCCCACCGGCAGCTTCGACCCCGACGCCGTGCACCTGCCGGGCATCTACGTGCACCGCATCGTGCTCAATGCGAACCCCGAGAAGCGGATCGAGAAGCGCACCATCACCGAAAAAGCAGGAGCCTGACATGCCCTGGACCCACGATCAGATGGCCGCGCGCGCGGCTCAGGAACTGCACGACGGCTACTACGTCAACCTCGGCATCGGGCTGCCCACCTTGGTCGCCAACTTCGTCGATCCCGACATCGAGGTCTGGCTGCAGAGTGAGAACGGCATGCTCGGCATCGGCCCCTTTCCGACCGCGGACCAGGTCGACGCCGACCTCATCAACGCCGGCAAGCAGACCGTCACGACGCTGCCGGGCTCGAGCATCTTCGGCAGCCACGACAGCTTCGCGATGATCCGTGGCGGCAAGATCAACCTGAGCATCCTCGGCGCGATGCAGGTCAGCGAGAAGGGCGACCTCGCCAACTGGATGATCCCGGGCAAGATGGTCAAGGGCATGGGCGGCGCGATGGACCTGGTCGGCGGCGTGAAGAACGTTGTCGTGCTGATGGAGCATGTCGCGAAGAAGAAGGATGGCAGCATCGACCTCAAGATCCTGCCGCACTGCACCCTGCCGCTGACCGGCGTCGGCGTGGTCGACCGCATCATCACCGACCTGGCGGTGCTCGACGTGACGCCGCACGGCCTGAAGGTGGTCGAGATGGCGCCGGGCGTCACCTACGAGGAACTGCAGGGCAAGACCGGGGTGCCCCTGCATTGAACAACCCCGCGCTGCGCCCGATCCGGCGGGCGGCGCTGCTGCTCGCAGCCGGTGTCGCCGCCTGCCAGGGGGCTTCCTGCTCAACAACGGGATGACCGACTTCTCAGCCCAGCCGGCCGACGCCCAGGGTCGCCCGGCGGCCCGTCGATCATCCCCTTCGCGGCCAAGACGCTGATCGGCACGTCGCCGTGGGTCCTCGATCCCCAGCGGGCGATCGACCTGCCCAGCTTGCCTCTTCCGCGAGCCCCTGCTGCTGGACCGCGGGCGCTTCCCCGCCGCCACCGTGCAGGTGCCGCGGGAGCGCGGCCACCGGGTCGTCGAGACCGAGCTGCCGAGTGGCCTGCAGGCGATCGAGCGTGGGGCCGACGGCTGGCTCGGCGGCGTCGATCCGCGGCGCGAAGGGGTCGTGCTCGGGCACCGAGCCCGGCGCCACCTGGCCCCGGGCGTCAGCGCGGCGACGCCAGCGCGCGCGCCACCTCGGGCACCAGCGCCGGCCCGCGGTAGATCAGGCCGGTGTAGAGCTGCACCAGGTCGGCCCCGGCAGCCATCTTGCTGCGTGCGTCGGCGCCCGACATCACGCCGCCGACGCCGATGATCGGGTAGCCCTTGCCTAGCGCCGCGCGCAGCCCACCGATGACGCGGTTGCTGGCCGACAGCACCGGCGCGCCGGACAGGCCGCCGGCCTCGTCGGCGTGCGGCAGGCCAGCCACCGCGTCGCGCGCGAGCGTCGTGTTGGTGGCGATCACGCCGTCGATGCGGTGGCGCTGCAGCGTTGCGGCGATGACGGCCACCTGCGCATCGTCGAGGTCGGGCGCGATCTTCACGAACAAGGGCACCACCTTGCGATGCTCGGCAGCGAGATGCGTGCGCCGGGCCTGCAGTGCGGACAGCAGGGCGTCGAGTGCCGCGTCGTCCTGCAGCGCGCGCAGGTTCTTGGTGTTCGGGCTGGAGATGTTGACGGCGACGTAGTCGGCATGCGCGTACACGCCCTGCAGCGCCGCTAGGTAGTCGTCGGCCGCGTGCTCGATCGGCGTGGCCGCGTTCTTGCCGATGTTCAGTCCGACGATCCCGCCGCTGGCGCGGAAGCTGCGGGCCCGAGCGACGTTGGCGACGAACGCGTCCAGGCCGTCGTTGTTGAAGCCCATGCGGTTGATCAGCGCCTGCCGCGCCGGCAACCGGAACAGGCGCGGCTTCGGGTTGCCGGGCTGCGGCCTGGGCGTGACGGTGCCGACCTCGATGAAGCCGAAGCCCAGCGCGCCCAGGCCGTCGATGCAGCGCCCATTCTTGTCGAGCCCGGCGGCGAGACCGACACGGTTCGGGAACGGCAGGCCGGCCAGCGTGACCGGATCGTCCACCCGCGCCTGCTGCCACGCGCACCGCAGCGGCGTGCCCTGCAGCCTCGCGATGCCTTCCAGCGTGACGTCGTGCGCCTGCTCCGGGTCCAGCCCGAACAGGAAGGGGCGGGTCAGGGCGTAGGGCAGGAGCGGCATGCGACGATTGTCTCAGTCGCCCGCAGCGCGGCCGCACGAACCTCCGGACGTCGGCTTCCTGGCATCGATAATCGAGCGATGACCCAAGACGAACTCAAGGCCCAGGTGGCGCAGGCCGCTCTGGCGCACGTGGTGCCCGGCGAACTGGTCGGCGTCGGCACCGGCTCGACGGTGGACTTCTTCATCGACGCGCTGGCCGCCAGCGGCCTGCGCGTGACCGGCGCGGTGTCGAGCTCCGAACGCAGCAGCCAGCGGCTGCGCGGCCATGGCATCGAGATCTTCGAGGCCAACGCGGTGCAGCGGCTGCCGGTCTACATCGACGGTGCCGACGAGATCGACGGACGCGGCTTCATGATCAAGGGCGGCGGCGCGGCGCTGACGCGCGAGAAGATCGTCGCCGACCTCGCCGAGCGTTTCGTCTGCATCGCCGACCGGAGCAAGCTCGTGCCCGTGCTGGGCGCCTACCCGCTGCCGGTGGAGGTGATCGCGATGGCCTCGGCGCAGCTGGTCCGGCGCTTTGCCGCGATCGGCGGGCAGGCGGCGCTGCGCTCCGGCTTGCTGACCGACAATGGCCATCCGGTGCTCGACGTGCGCGGGCTGCGCATCGCCGACCCGCTGGCGCTGGAGACCGAGATCAACCAGTGGCCCGGTGTCGTCACCGTGGGGCTGTTCGCCCGCCACCGCGCCAGTCTGTGCCTGCTCGGTACCGAGGCCGGGGTGCAGACGCTGGTGTTCTAATCGGGGGCACCGAAGAGAAACCCGAGGATCCGCTTTGGCCAAACCCAATTACTCGTTCGAGAAGCGCCAGCGCGAGCTGGCCAAGAAGAAGAAGAAGGAAGAAAAGGAACGGGAGAAGGCCGCCCGCAAGGCTGCCGGTTTGCCTCCGGTGGCCGACGAGCCCGAAGACGCGGAGCCGCCCGCCGCGCCGGGTCAACCCGGCGGCGGCTGATTTCCCGACGCCGTTCCGGCCTGCCCCTCGCGTGCAGCGCGCACCAGCCAACGTGCGGGGTCGATAGCGTCGGCCAGATCCTGCTCCAGCGGCCAAGGCGTGCCGACGGCCTGCGCGGCGACCAGCCGCCCCAGCAACGGCGCCAGCGTCAGGCCGCGGGAGCCGAGCGCGGTGATCACGAACAGGCCCTCCTGCCGCGGCAGCAGCCGCGCCTGATCCCGGCGCTGGCCCGGGGGCAGTGCCGGCAGGGGCAATGCGCCGCAAACGGGCAGGCGGTCGTGGGCCTGCAGGCGCCACCCGACGCGGCCTTGCCAGCGGTCGCTGTCGGCAGGCGCGACGAGGCCGGTCAGGCGGCGCAGCCTTTCGACGTTGCGACGATGGTCGGCCAGGCGTACTTCGCGGTCGGCTGCAGTGCCCGCGGGTTCCGTGACGTCGCGCGTGGCGCCGCACAGCAAGCCGCCGCCGGGCAGCGGCAGCACATAGCCGTCGCCAGCCACCGGCAGCGCCAGCGACGCACCGGTGTCGGGCCAATGCGTGACCTGGCCCCGCGTGTGCCACAGCGGCCAAGGCGCATGGCCCAGCGGTGCGAGCAATCGTGCGGCGCCGGCGGCGTTGGCGAGGACGACGATCGCCGCCCGTGCGACGACGCGGCCACCGGCGTCGTGCAGCGTCCAGCCGTGCGGCCCCTGCGCGAGACCGGCCACGTCGACCCCTGCGGCCAGGCGCACGCCGGGGGTGGCCAACGCGGTGTCCACCCATGCGGCCGGCGCCAGCCAGCCACCGCCCGGATACAGCCACGCCGGCCGTTCGAGCGCGATGCCGACGCGGACCGATGCGGTGTCGGCGTCCAGCGCCTGAACGTAGTCCGCCGGCAGTGCCAGGCGTTGCAACATCGCGGCCATCGCCGGCCAGCCGCCGGCATTCGTGTCGAGTCGCACCAGGCCGGCGGCGCTGCCCGGGATACCGGCGGCGATCGCATCGGCATACTCGCGCTGCGCCTGCAGCGCCGCTGCGCGGTACAGCCGCGCGTGCGGACCGTCGTCGGCATTGACGCTGCCGTGGAACAGCCCGCCGGGGTTGCCCGAGGCTTCGGCTGCCGGCGTGGCGCGCCGTTCGAACACTGTCACCGCCAGGCCGAGGCGCGCCAGCGCCCGCGCCGTTGCCGCGCCGGCGATGCCCGCCCCGACGACGACCACCTCGCGTGCCGACGCTGCGGCATCGGACAAGCCAGGCATCGCCGCGCGCGGCGCGAACCGCGGCGCGAAACGCGCGACGCTGATCTCCCGCTTGCCGCCGATGCCGCTGGCGCGCTCGACGTCGAAGCCGGCGGCGACGAGGCCTTCGCGCAGCTCGCGTGCCACGCTCCAGGTGGCCAGCGTTGCGCCCGGCGCCGCCTTGCGGCCCAGCGCCCTGAGCACGCGCGGCTGCCACATCGCCGGGTTGCACGCCGGCGCGAAGCCGTCGAGGTAAAACGCATCGGCCTGCAGGCGCAGCGCGGGCAGCAGCGCCGCCACGTCGCCGAACGCCAGCAGCAACTGCAGCCGGCCGCCTTCGAAATCGAGCATGTGGACGTTCGGCGTGAGCGGTGGCCAGGCCCGCAGCAGCGTGTCGGCCAGCGGTCGCAGCGGCGAACTCGCATGGGCCCGTGCCAGGTCGCCGTGCCGCGGCGGATGGCGCTCGATCGAGACGAAAGACAGGCGCTCGCAGCGCTGCGCATCGCGTCGCCACGCGTCCCAGGTGGCGAGGAAGTTGTTGCCGAGGCCGAAGCCGGTCTCCAGGATCGTGAAGCGCGCACGGCCGGCCCAGCGCGCGGGCAGGCCGTTGCCGTTCAGGAACACGTGCGCAGCCTGGGCCAGCGCGCCGATGCGCGGGTGGTAGAGGTCGCCGTACAACGCCGACCGCGGCGGATCGCCGGGTGCGGCGGCGAACTCGATGCGCGCGGGCTCGATCGGCTGCGTCTTCAAGGGCGCGGGGCCAGGTTCGCCGGGGCGGTCGCGGGCGGCGAGACCGCCGTGCAGCGGTCGGCCAGCCAGGCCAGCAACGGTTCGCGCACGGCGGCCAGGCCGCGATAGCGGAGCACCGCTTCGCTCATGCTTGCGATGGCCGCGTGGAGCGCGGCGGCATGCCGCGGCGTGGCGAAGGCCATGGCCAGTGGCTGAACCTCGACATGGATCGTGAACACCGCCTGCATCCGGTCGGGCACTGGAATGAAGCTCTGGTGCTCGGTGCGCCACCAGCCTTGTTCGACGCGGTCGTGCTGCCAGCGCGCCGGGTCCACCCGCGCCGGATGTGCGTGCAGGCGCGGGTGGTCGGTGACGGTCCAGACGAAGCGCTCCCAGCGCTCGGGGCCCGCGACCAGCCGCAGCAGCGCGCCGCCGGCGTTGAGCAGCAGCGCGTTGTCGGCCACCGGGCCGTGGATCTGGGCGAAGTGGCGGCCGACCTTGGCCTCGGGTGCCCAGTGGCTGGGCAGGGCCACGGCCAGCCAGGGCACGGTGCCCGCCGCGGCCTCGACGATCGCGAAGTCCTCGGCGAAGCTCAGTGCCAGCAGGCCGGCCAGGCGCCAGGCGGGGGGCAGGGTGCGCAGGCAGCGGGCGAGCTCGTCGCCGCCGCCGAAGCGGCCCGGTGCCGTTTGCGCCACCGCGCCGGTGCGCGAGACGCCCAGCCCCTGATGCAGCGCCTGCGCGGTGTCGCCGTCCCAGGTCCAGGCCTGCGGGTGCTCGGCGGCCGCGTGCCGGCAAAGGGCCCCGAGCGCCGGCCACGCGTCGAAGCCCGGCTGAGCACAAAGCGCCTGTGGCCAGAACGCCGACAGCACGGCCAGCTTCTCGCGCTGGTGGCGCTCGCCGGGGACCAGCGGCGTGAGTTGCGCCGTGCCTTGGGCCAGGCGGCGAAGCCCGGGCTGCATGCGAAAAGGCGCGCTGACGGCGGCGTCGAAGTCGAACGGCATGCGTCGATCATGCCCAAGAAGCGCCACGGGCACCCGAGGGTGCCCGTGGTCCGACAGGGTCACGCCTCAGACGCGCTTCTTGTACTCGTGCGTGCGGGTGTCGATCTCGATCTTGTCGCCGTTCTCGACGAACAGCGGCACCGCGATCTCGAAACCGGTGCCGACCAGCTTGGCCGGCTTCATCACCTTGCCCGAGGTGTCGCCCTTGACCGCCGGCTCGGTGACGATCTCGCGCACGACGGTGGTCGGCAGCTCGACCGAGATCGCCTTGCCGTCGTAGAAGACGACTTCGACCGGCATGTTGTCCTCGAGGTAGTTGATCGCATCGCCCATGTTCTCGGCCTCGACCTCGAACTGGTTGTAATCGCTGTCCATGAACACGTACATCGGGTCGGCGAAGTAGGTGTAGGTGCACTCCTTCTTGTCGAGCACGATCTGGTCCATCTTGTCGTCGGCCTTGAAGACGACCTCGGCGCCGCCGCCGTTGAGCAGGTTCTTCATCTTCAGGCGCACGGTCGCGGCGTTGCGACCTCCGCGGCTGTATTCGGTCTTGAGCACGACCATGGGGTCCTTGCCCTGCATGATGACGTTGCCGGCACGGATTTCTTGAGCGATTTTCATGGCGAAGGTCCAGGAGTGTTCGAAGGGGCTGCAGCGCGGGCTGCGCCCGGGCCTGCCCCTGGAGGTGGGGGCGCGCGCAGTAGGCGCAAGGCAAAGCCCGTCATTCTAGCAGGGACGGGGTCGGCGATCGGCCACGAAGCCGAGCAACTGGGTGCCGAGGTCGGGCTGCGCCAGCTGCGCCGCGCGCCATCGCCTGACCTCGGCACCCCAGGGCCCGAGTGGCGGCATGCCGGGCCAGCGCAGCGGCTGACCGCTGCTGCCGATGCCGTTCCACGCCCGCCATAGGGCGGCCACTGCGGGCGACAACACGGCATGGGCCAGCATGGCCTCGAGCTTGGCGACATGGGCGCCGTCGTGCTGGGGGTAGATCTGCCAGACGAAGGGTGCGCCGGCCCACAGTGCGCGCACCAGCGAGTCCTCGCCCCGGACCAAGTTGAGGTCGCAGGCCCAGAGCAGACGGTCGTAGTCGGGCTGGGTGAGCCAGGGCAGGCGCTGCAGGCGCAGGCCGGGCCGCGCGATCGCCAGCGCGGCGTCGTGCTCCGGTCCCACGGCGCGCGTCGGCAGCAACAGCGTTGGCGCTGTCGCGAGCTCGTCGAGCAACGCCGGCAGCGCCGGGTTGGCGTAGCAGAACAGGCTCGCGACGCGCTCGCCTGGTTGCGGGCGGATGTCGTGCGTTGCCAGCCAGCTGCGGCGGTCGAACGCATCGCGGGCGGCCGCCAGCCCGGGCTCGCGCAGCAGGCCGCCGGTGCGCGACGTGAAGCCTGGGTAATAGAACCACTTCGTCAGCCCACCGGGCTGCGGCGAAGGCAGTCCGTGCGAGCGCTCGACGTACGCCTGGGCGCTCAGGTATTCGAGGTTGATCCACACCGGTGGCGGCTGGCGCGTGGCCATCCCAGCCACGAATGCCGGCGGCGGGTCGCAGCCGAAGGCCTCGATGACGACGTCGCCCGGCACTGGCGGCCCCGGCCAGCGCAGGACCTCGACGCCGGCGGCGCCCTGCGGTGCCATGAAGGCCAGCGGCGCGGCGTCGTCGATGACCAGCCGCACCCGCTGGCCACGGCTGGCGAGGTCGGCCGCAAGCCGCCAGCAGACGCCAGCGTCGCCCAGGTTGTCGATGACGTGGCAGAAGATGTCCCACTGCCGGGCGGGTGGGGCAGGCGCGGCTGGCGGTGCGGGCATCGATGGATTATCGAAGCGGAGAGAATGGTGCCCGATGACCGCGCCGCCCGATCCGCCCGTGCCGTCTGCCGCCAGGCCCGAGGCTGGGGCGCCCGTGTCCGCCGAGCAGGGGCCCGACCGCGAGCGGCTGCTCGCCGAGGTGGCGGCGCTGCCCAACCTGCCCGGCGTCTATCGCTGGTTCGACGCTCAGGGCGCGCTGCTCTACGTGGGCAAGGCGCGCAGCTTGAAGAAGCGGGTCGCCAGCTATCTGCACAAGGACCATGACGGCACGCGCATCGGCCACATGGTCGGCCGCATCGCCAGGCTGGAGACCACCGTCGTGCGCAGCGAGGCCGAGGCCCTGCTGCTCGAGAACAACCTGATCAAGACGCTGGAGCCGAAGTTCAACATCCTGTTCCGCGACGACAAGAGCTACCCCTACCTGAAGCTCGTCTCACACCGGTTCCCGAGGATGGCGTACTTCCGCGGCGCGGTGGACAAGAAGCACCGCTACTTCGGGCCCTACCCGAACGCGTGGGCGGTGAAGCAGACGATCCAGCTGATGCAGAAGGTGTTCCGCCTGCGCACCTGCGAGGACACGGTGTTCAATCACCGTTCGCGGCCCTGCCTGCTGTACCAGATCCAGCGCTGCTCGGGGCCTTGCGTGGGCCTGATCTCGGCCACCGACTACGCCCGCGACGTGCACGACGCCGAGCGTTTCCTGCTCGGCGAGCCGCACGACGTGCTGAACGACCTGCAGGCGCAGATGATGGCCCACGCCGAGGCGCTGGAGTTCGAGCAGGCAGCGGCGCTGCGCGACCGCATCGGGTCGCTGTCGCGCGTGCTGCACCAGCAGACGGTGGATGCCAGCAGCCTGTCGTCGAGCGACAGGGACGTGGACATCCTGGCCGTCAAGGTCGCAGGGGGGCGCGCCTGCGTCAATCTGGCGATGGTGCGCGGCAGCCGGCACCTGGGCGACCGCGCCTATTTTCCGAGCCACGTCGATGAGGGTGCTGCGCTGGGGGGCGGCGCTGCCGACGACGCCGATGGCGACACCGGCGAGGGCAACGCGGACGATGGTGCCGTCGCGCGGCCGCAGCGTTCGCCCGAGGTCGCGGTGCTCGAGGCCTTCATTGCCCAGCACTACATCGGCCAGCCGGTGCCGCCGCAACTGGTCACCAGCCACCCCGTCGACGCGGCTTTGCTCGATGCGCTGTCCGAAGCCGCGGGCGTGCGCGTGCGCGCGCAACACCAGCCGCGAGAGCAGCGCCGGCTGTGGCTGGAGATGGCTGCGCAGGGCGCCGAGCGGGCGCTCGCGCGGCTGCTCGCCGAGGAGGGCTCTGCGCAGCAGCGCACTCGCGCGCTGGTGGAGGCGCTGGACCTGGACATCGCCGACCCGGCTCAGTTGCGCATCGAATGCTTCGACATCAGCCACACCGCGGGCGAGGCCACGCAGGCCTCGTGCGTGGTCTATGAAGGCCACCAGATGCAGAGCGCGCAGTACCGCCGCTTCAACATCGAGGGCGTCACAGGTGGCGACGACTACGCCGCGATGCGCCAGGTGCTGATGCGGCGCTATGCGCGGCTTGCCGAGGCGGGACCGGCGCCCCCCCGAAGCGCCTTCGGCGTTCCCCCCCAGGCGGGCGACCCCAATGGACCGGCGGAGCCGGATCCACGGCGTCCACTGGAAGATGCGCCGACCGGAGGCGGCGCACGCCGCGGCCCTGCCCGCCTGCCCGACCTGGTGCTGGTCGACGGCGGCCGCGGTCAGGTCGCGATGGCGCGCGAGGTGTTCGAGGAACTCGGGCTGGACATCGGGCTGATCGTCGGCGTCGAGAAGGGCGAGGGACGCAAGGTCGGGTTGGAGGAACTGGTCTTCGCCGACGGTAGGCCGAAGGTCGCTCTCGGCCACGATTCTGCGGCGTTGATGCTGGTGGCGCAGATCCGCGACGAAGCCCACCGCTTCGCGATCACCGGCATGCGCGCGCGCCGCGCTAGCGTGCGCACCGGCGCCAGCCGGCTCGAGGACATTCCCGGCGTCGGCCCGCGCAAGCGGGCCCGGCTGCTGCAGCGCTTCGGCGGCCTGCGCGGCGTCGCCGGTGCGGGTGTCGAGGACCTTGCCAGCGTCGAAGGCATCTCGAAGGATCTGGCGCAGGAGATCTACCGTGCCCTGCATTGACGGCTTCACGACGCGCGTATGGGCGCTCGCCGTGAGCCAGGCCCTGCGCGCCGGAAGCGCGAGCCGCGCGAAGCCAAGCAGGTGACCGCCGTGGCGATCCGCGCCAATCACGGCGCCGCGCCCTGCGGCGACGTCTGGCAACTGCCCAGACCGTGGAAGTTCGTCGAGGTGTTCCTGTTCGGCGACGACGCGCGTTTCAAGCCGGCCACGCTCGACCGCTGAGCCGGCCTCGAGCTTGGGCACAATCGGTGCGATGTTCTTCACCATCCCCACGCTGCTGACCTGGACCCGGATCGCAGCGATCCCGCTGATCCTGGGGGTGTACTACGGACCCTGGGACATGGCCGCGAAGAACATCGCGGCGACCGCCATGTTCGTGCTCTTCGCCTTCACCGACTGGCTCGACGGCTGGCTGGCGCGCAGGCTGAACCAGACCTCGGCCTTCGGTGCCTTCCTCGACCCGGTGGCCGACAAGTTCCTGGTCTGCGCCTGCCTGCTCGTGCTGCTGCAGCAGGGCCGCGTGGACACCCTGGTCGCGCTGGTGATCATCGGCCGCGAGATCGCGATCTCGGCGCTGCGCGAGTGGATGGCGCAGATCGGCGCCTCGCGCAGCGTCGCGGTTCACATGTTGGGCAAGCTGAAGACGGCGTCGCAGATGACGGCCATCCCTTTCCTGCTCTTCGACGGCCGACTGTTCCACGTCATCGACACGCGGCTGTGGGGTCGCTGGCTGATCTACGTCGCGGCCGTGCTCACGATCTGGTCGATGGTCTACTACCTGCGCAAGGCGATCCCCGAGATCCGGGCCAAGGTGCCATGACGGCGCCGGCCACTTCCCTGCCTGCGGGTGCCCCGTCGTCGCTGTTGACCAGGGTTGTGCCGGTGGCCTTCGTGCTGATCTGGAGCACCGGTTTCGTGGTTGCGCGCTACGCGATGCCGCATGCGCAGCCGCTGTCGTTCCTGACGCTGCGCTACGCGCTGTCGGTGCTCGCCTTCGGTGTCTGGATTGCCGTCGCGCGCCCGGCCTGGCCGCGCGACCGCGCGCAATGGCTGCATCTGGCGGTGACGGGCGTGCTGATCCAGGGCGGTTATCTCGGCGGCGTCTGGTCCGCCGTCAAGCACGGGCTGGGCGCGGGGATGGCGGCGCTCGTCGTCGGCCTGCAGCCGGTGCTCACCGCGGTGTGGATCAGCGCCAGCGGCAGCCGCCACCACGTCGACGCGCGCCAGTGGGCTGGCCTGGCGCTGGGCCTCGCGGGCCTGGTGCTGGTGGTGCAGAACAAGCTGCACCTGGGCCAGGCCAGCTTCGCCAACGTGGCGATGGCGCTGGTGGCGCTGGTCAGCATCACGGCGGGCACGCTGTACCAGAAACGCTGGGTGGCGCCCTGCGACGTGCGCACCGCGAACACGGTGCAGTTGCTGGCCGCCTTCGTCGTCACGCTGCCGCTGGCCCTGCTGGAGCCGGCGCAGTTCGACCTGCACCCGGCGCTGATCGGCGCCCTGGCCTGGTCGGTGCTGGTGCTCACGCTGGGCGGCAGTTCGTTGCTGTACCTGCTGATCCAGCGCGGCGCCGCCACCGCGGTCACCAGCCTGCTGTACCTGGTGCCCCCCTGCGCCGCGCTGATGGCCTGGGGGCTGTTCGACGAGACAGTCACGCCGCTGGTGCTCGTCGGGCTGGCCTTGACGGCGGCGGGCGTGGCGCTGGTGCTGCGCCGGCGGCCATCGCCGGCGCGCGCGAGCCAAGACTGAGGAGGACCGATCATGACTACGCACCGGATTGCGATCATCGCCGGCGACGGCATCGGGCGGGAGGTGATGCCCGAAGGGTTGGCGGTGCTCGACGCGGCCGCGCGCCGCTTCGGCATCGGCCTTCAGGTCGATGAATTCGACTTCGCCAACTGCGACTACTACGCCCGCCATGGCGCCATGATGCCGGCCGACTGGAAGGACCGCATCGGCGGTCACGAAGCGATCCTGTTCGGTGCCGTCGGCTGGCCGGCGACGGTGCCCGACCACATCTCGCTATGGGGCTCGCTGCTGAAGTTCAGGCGCGAGTTCGACCAGTACGTCAACCTGCGTCCGGCACGCCTGATGCCGGGCATCCGTTCGCCGCTGGTCAACCGCGCTGGCGAGGCGTTGAAGCCGGGCGAGATCGACATGTGGATCGTGCGCGAGAACACCGAGGGCGAGTACTCCAGCGTCGGCGGCCGCATGTTCGAGGGCAGCGAGCGCGAGATCGTGATCCAGGAGACGGTGATGACGCGCACCGGCGTCGACCGGGTGCTGAAGTTCGCGTTCGAGCTCGCCGCGTCGCGGCCGCGGCGAAAGCTGACCTCGGCGACGAAGAGCAATGGCATCGCGATCACGATGCCGTACTGGGACGAGCGAGTGAAGGCGATGGCGGCGCAGTATCCGCAGGTCGCCGTGGACCAGTTCCACATCGACATCCTGACCGCGTTCTTCGTCCAGCGGCCGCAGCAGTTCGATGTCGTCGTGGCGAGCAACCTGTTCGGCGACATCCTGTCCGACCTCGGGCCGGCCTGCACCGGCACGATCGGCATTGCGCCGTCGGCCAACCTGAACCCGACGCGGCAGTGGCCCAGCCTGTTCGAGCCGGTGCACGGCTCGGCGCCCGATATCGCCGGCCGGGGCATCGCGAACCCGATCGGCCAGGTGTGGTCGGTGGCGATGCTGCTCGACTTCCTCGGCCACCGCGACGCCCACGACGCGGTGCTGGCAGCGATCGAGGCGGTTCTGGCCGACCCCGCCGCACCACGTACGCCCGACCTCGGTGGCCGCGCTGGCACGCGAGACCTCGGCCGTACGCTGACCGACGCCGTCGCCGGTGGATAGGCTCATGCGCAGGGCTTGTCAAGCGTGGAATCACGCTCCGATGGGGCCTGTGCCGACCCCCGAACCAGGGGCGCTTGCACCTAGAATCTTTCCTCCGCTTGACACCGTGAGAGACAGCGGGATGTAATGAATCGGAGCGGGGTCGACACCGGATGCGAGTGGCGGGAGGGAGCGCAGTTGCGACACGATGCTTTTCGCGTAGGCCTGCGCGTTGCGCTGCCGGCACGAAGCCGCCCCGACTCCGACCGCCGAGAGACCATCAGAGGGGAATTGCGACGTGAACAAGAGTGAACTGATCGAGCACATCGCCAAGCAGGCCGACATCTCCAAGGCGGCCGCGTCCCGCTCGCTCGAGGCGCTGATCGGCGCCGTGAAGACCACGCTCAAGAAGGGAGGCAGTGTCACCATCACCGGTTTCGGCACGTTCACCGCGCCCAAGCGCGCGGCACGAACCGGCCGCAACCCGCGCACCGGCGCGGCGATCAAGATCAAGGCCGCCAAAGTGCCGAAGTTCCGCCCTGGCAAGGGCCTGCGCGACGCGCTTTGAATCTCGAAGGAGCGACGTGTTCGCTCCTTCGTGCCGGGTGCTTAGCTCAGCCGGTAGAGCGGCGCCCTTACAAGGCGTAGGTCGGCGGTTCGAACCCGTCAGCACCCACCACCTCGGCTAAACTTCCCAGGGGCGCCCTCTTGGTGTGCCTGCCGCCGGCAGGCAGCCGTGGAGGGGCAACCTGCACCACTGGCGGGCTCTCCGGTCCGCTGCTTGGCTCGCCGCAGCCGGCGCGCCACCCGGGCGGGCTCCGTCGAGTCCGCCCGACCCGCCGGTCGCTTCGTCCGTGCCCCCCGAGGTTCACCCGATGTTCGAATTCATCCGCACCCACACGCGACTGGCGCTCGGCTTCATGCTGCTGCTGATCATCCCGTCGTTCGTCTTCTTCGGCATCCAGGGCTACTCGCGCTTCATGGGCAGCACCAATACGGCGCTGGCCCAGGTCGATGGCCAGACGATCACGCGCAGCGAGTGGGAGGACGCGCATCAGCGCGCGCTGAACCAGGTCCAGCGGCAGTCGCCGACCGCAGAACGGTCGCAGCTCGACACGCCGCAACTGCGCCGCGACACGCTCGAGGGCCTGGTGCGCGAGCACGTGCTGCTGGCGGCCGCCAACGACCTGCACCTGTACCCGACGGTGGCGCGCATGGCACGCCTGTTCGACAGCGATCCGCAGTTCGCCGGCCTGCGCGGACCCGATGGCAAGATCAACCGTGAGCTGCTCGCCGCGCAGGGCATGACGCCCGAGCTCTTCGACCAGCGCCTGCGCCAGGATTTCGCCGTCCAGCAGGTGCTCGCGGGGATCACCCAGACCGTGGCGCCACCGGCGGCAGCCGCGTCGGCTGCGTTCGACGCCTTCTTGCAGCGACGCGAGGTGCAGTTGCAGCGCTTCGAGCCGGCCGCCTACCGCGCCCAGATCAACCCGAGCGAGGACCAGCTGCAGGCCTTCTACAAGGCGCACGAATCCGAATTCAAGGCACCGGACCAGGCGCGCATCGAGTACGTGGTGCTCGACCTCGACGCGCTCGGCAAGACCGCCACCGTGACCGATGCCGACCTGCGCAAGGCCTACTCGGAAGCGGCGTCGAAGTACACGGTGCCCGAAGAGCGGCGGGCCAGTCACATCCTGATCAAGGCCGACAGCAGCATGTCGGCGGCCGACCGCGCCAGGGCCAAGGCCAGGGCCGAGGCCCTGATGGCCGAGGTGCGCAGGAACCCGGCCGACTTCGCAGAACTGGCGCGCAAGAACTCCGAGGATCCGGGTTCTGCGTCCAAGGGCGGCGACCTCGACTTCATCGGCCACGGTGCGATGGTCAAGCCCTTCGAGGACGCGGTGTTCAAGCTCAAAGTGGGCCAGATCAGCGACCTCGTGCAGACCGATTTCGGCTACCACATCATCACCGTGACGGCCGAACGTGGCGGCGAGGTCAAGCCGTTCGAGCAAGTGCGTGCCGAGGTCGAGGCCAGCCTGCGCCGGTCCATCGCCGAGCGGCACTGGGCCGAGTCCGCCGAGCAGTTCACCAACACCGTGTACGAGCAGAGCGACAGCCTGCAGCCGGTGATCGACAAGCTCAAGCTCGTCAAGCAGACGGCCACCGTGCAGCGCAGCCCGCCGCCCGGTGCCAACGGCCCTCTGGCCTCGGCGAAACTGCTGGAGGCGGTGTTCGGTGACGATACCCTGCGCAACAAGCGCAACACGGACGCCATCGAAGTGGCACCGAACCAACTGGTATCGGCCCGCGTCGTCCAGTTCTCGCCCGCGCACCTGTTGCCGCTGGCCGAGATCAGGGACCAGGTGCGCGCCCGCGTGGTCGAGGCCCAGGCGGCTGACGAGGCGCGCAAGGCAGGCGTAGCACGTCTGTCCGAAGTGCGTGCCGGCAGCGGCGCTGCGCTGCCGGTCACGCTGACGGTGGCACGCGACAAGCCGCAAGGGCTGAACAAGGCGATGCTCGACGCTGTACTGGCCGCCGACCCCGGCAAGCTGCCGAACACCTTCGGGCTGGACCTGGGCGATCAGGGCTACGTGGTCCTGCGTGTGACGCAGGTGCTGCCGCGCGAGTCGCTGCCCGGCGGCGACGTGCAACTCACCGCGCAATACGCGCAGGCCTGGGCCGCGGCCGAGGCCGATGCCTACGTCGAGGCGCTGAAGAAGCGCTACAAGGCCGAGATCAAGCCGGCGGCCGACGCCGTCACGGGCGCCGCTTCGGCCGCCGCCCGCTGACCCCGCGACCGCTATACTTGAATGTGCTGCGGTGGCTGTAGCTCAGTTGGTAGAGTCCCAGATTGTGATTCTGGTCGTCGTGGGTTCGAGTCCCATCAGCCACCCCATCCCAGCGTTTCATCAGGTCGCATGCCGGACCGAGCTTCCCGCTAAATCAACGACTTAGACAGTCGCTTGAGCCAGGAAGGGTAAACATTCGGTGAACCCGTAGCCGTTGGCACGGCTGGCAGGGTGGTCAGCC
>JBBINW010000078.1:0-20307 GCA_037443665.1 Betaproteobacteria bacterium | reverse complement strand
GCCAGCGTTGAAGAAAACGGCCAAGGCGCAGGTTCAACTGCCGAACTTAGGTTCAATCAACGGCAAGGCATTTCGCGAGTTCGCCGGGAACGGACCTCGACGTGCTACTTCTGGGGTTTGGCTCGCAACTTCAGCATCGAGGACTCGGCCCTTACGGCGACCATCCGGGATGGCCAGGCAGCGATCTTCCGCGAGGATGTCGTCATCCTGGAAGCCCGGCAGAGGAATCTCACCGAGCAGCCTGGCCCCCATCTGATGCGACTCAACATTGACATGGGCGGGTTCGAGGCGCGGCGCATCCTCGAGCGTCGGGTCGCTGAGGAACAGAAGGACCTGCTCAGGATACGAGGCCCTGCGCCGGGGGCCAGCGAGACTGGGCTGCGGCTGCACGGCCCGGCGACATGGCCGCCTCCATGCAGTAGCTACAGACGTGGGCGTTGATGCTGACGGGATTGGGCGCCGCGGCGGTAGCGTCGAGAGGGCGGCCATGTGGAGCCTGTGCGGCTCCGGGCGCTTTGACCCTTTCGGGGGGTCTGGACCCGGAGCCCTGAGCAATTGCGCTGCTCGGGCCCGAGCCCGAACGACTGCTCGCCCGAGATCCGAAGCGCCGCCGACGGCCGCGAAGGAGAAGTCCAGCGGTGCGCCCCGCCCGCTCAAAGCAGCTTGGCCACGGCGCGCGAGTGTGCGACGCTGCCGCCAACGAACGCCTCGTGGTGGGCCTCGACCCGGTTGAGGTCGTACAGGTAGTTGACCATCAGGCCGAGCGACTGCTTCACACCCTTGGCCGACAGGTCGCCGCGCGCGTTCAGCCGCTCGAGCCGCGCACCGTTGTCCAGGTGGAAACGCGCGACCGGGTCGCCGCTCTCGCTGGCCGAACACAGCGCAAGGTAGTAGGCCGACAGACGCAGCAGGGCTTGGTGCCCAGCGTCGTCCAGCGCCCGCAACGCATCGGCGTGGCTGAGTCCGCCCAGGTCCAGGCCGCCGTGTACGGCCAGCGCCGCGCGCGCATGGGCAAGGCGTTCGGCGCGCGCCGGCGTCAGGTCCTCGCAGGCGGCGCCGGCGCGCAGCCATGCGGCGAACCCGGGGATCGGCGACAAGGTGCAGAAGGTCCGCAAATGCGGCAGCTCGCGCTGCAACTCCTCGGCCACCCGCTTGATCAGAAAATTCCCCATCGACACGCCGCGCAGCCCCAGCTGGCAATTGCTGATTGAATAAAACGCGGCGACCTTGAACTGTCGCGCCGGGGTCGGCTCGGACGCCTTGTCGATCAAGGGCGCAATCGCCTCGGGCATCCGCGGCAACAGCGCGACCTCAACGAAGATCAGGGGCTCGCGCGGCAGCTGTGGATGCATGAAGGCGAAGCAGCGGCGGTCGGGCTGCAGACGCCGGCGCAGATCGTCCCAGCCGTCGATCTGGTGCACGGCCTCGTGGTGGATGATCTGCTCGAGCAATTGCGCCGGCGAGTTCCAGTCGACCCGTTCCAGTTGCAGGAAGCCCGGATTGAACCAGCTCGACAGAAGGTGCCGGAAATCGGCCTCCACCGCCTGCAGCGCGGGCCGCCTGGGCAGCCGGGACAGCAGCGCGCGCCGCATCGCGACGATGCCGGCCGTCCCACCCGGAGAGCGGTTGATTCGGCGCAGCAGTTCCTGGCGTGGGGGCTCCGCCACGCGAGTCAGGTTCAGCAGGTTGGCCGCGCTCGGGTCCTTGGCATAGGCCTGGGCGCTTTCGAGCACCGCCGCCGGATCGGGGCTGAACTCGCTGGCCAGGCGATCGAAGAAGGCGAGGCGCTGCTCTTCCTGCAGTGCGCCGTAGCATGCCAGCACGCGGCGTGCGATCGCCACGCTGTTGGCCTCGCCACGCTCAGACATCAGTCGCCGACAGTCGACGAGCAGACCGCGCAACTCGCGCCCGCCCTGGACCTTGCGCGCCGCGTTCTTCAGCTCTTCAAGCATGGGTGTCCTCCAGACAAATGGGGATGCGCCCCGGAGTTCGGCGCAGCGCGGCCGCAGTCTACGACCTGTCCCACGGCTGCACGCTGCCCGGGTGCCACCTCCGATCAAGGCAGGCAGCGCTCGATCTCTGCGGCCACGACCTGCTGCCGACCGGGGACATGGTCATCCGGGATCACCTGGACCCAGGCGACCTTATCGGACGCGGCGAACCCGATTGCTCGGGATTCGAGATCGACCCCGCGGTCCAGCAGCGTCGTGTCGGCACGCAACTTGAACTTCGAGATGCGGTCGATCCGCGTGTGCGGCTGCACGCCGCGTCAGCGTGCCATGACGGTGCTCAAGCTCTATGCTGCGGCCGGCGGCAGCCTGCACTGCATGTCGCCAAAGACGATGCGCCCAAACCTGTCCCCGGCAAGCGCCGCCCCGCCACCCGTTGATCCAGCACGCCTGTTCCTCGCGCTGTGGCCGCCGGTCGGGCTGGCGCGGGAACTGCGTGCGTGGTGCGGCAGCGCAGCCGGCCCTTTGCAGGCACGCTGCGTGCCAATTGCCCGGTTGCATCTGACACTGCACTTTCTGGGCGGCGTGCCGCGCTCGCGCCTGCAGGACCTGCGGGCCTCACTGTGCGTGCCCTTCACCCCGTTCGAACTGCGCTTCGTGAGCTGCAGCCGATGGCCGCATGGCCTGCTGGTCGCCGAACCCGACAGCGTGCCGCCGGCGCTGGTGGCCTTGCATGCCGATCTGGCGCTGGCGCTGGCCGCCGCGGGAACGGGTGGCGATGGCCTCACCTTTCGCCCGCATGTCACGCTGGCGCGCCGACAGACGGGGCAGGGCACTGCGGTGCTGGCCGAGGTGCCGCCGTTGCGATGGACGGTGCAGGCCTATGCGCTCTGCGAGTCGCTGCCGGGCCGCTACCGGCAACTGCAGCGCTATCCCCTCGATGGCGCCCGCGCCGCTGCGACGCGCGCGACAGTTTGACAATGTTCGGCGACCCCACGGTGTGACGGAAATCGACGACTCGCGACGCACGGCGCCACCCGCTGTCACAGGCGCGACGGCGCCAGTCGATCCGCCACAACCCCGTGCGCGGCCAGGTCCTCGGGCAAGGTCCCCCGGCGCAGCATGGCAGCGCACAGGCGGCCGAATGCCGGTGCCGTCTGGATACCGTAGCCGCCGAGGGCAGCTGCCCAGAAGAGGCCCGGCACGGAGAAGTCGAATCCACAGACCGGCTCGCCGTCGGCGACGAACGAGCGCAGGCCGGCCCAGGTGCTTCGCGGCCGCTGAATGGTCATCGTCGTTGCCTCTTCGATCCTGTGGATGCCCAGCGCCACGTCGAACTCCTCGGCGACGACGTCGTGCGGCGGGACCGGGTTGGTGTTGGCCGGCGAGCCCATCAGGAGCCCGGCGGCGGGCTTGAAATACCAGCTCTCGTCGCTGGCGATCACGGCGGGCCACGCGTCGACCGCGACCCCGGCCGGCGGCGAGAACACGAAGGCGCTGCGGCGTCTGGGCTCGAGTCCAATCGTCTTCGCCCCGGCGAGCCGGCCGATCTCGTCGGCCCAGGCGCCGGCCGCGTTGACGACGACGCGCGCCCGCCATCGCAGGTCTTCCCCCGCCCGCAACACCCAGGCAGTTCGCTCGCGCGTCAGCCCGTCGACCCGTGCGTGCAGCGCCACGCTGGCCCCGTTGGCGCGTGCGCCGCGCAAGAAGCCCTGCAGCAGCGCATCCACGTCGACGTCGAACGCGTTCCGGTCGAGCACACCGCAGGCAGAGGCCACGGGCCGCAGCACCGGCACCCTCTCGCGCACCGCCGCACCCTCAAGCCACTCGGCCCGCAGGCCGTCGCCGAGGAGCCGTCCGTGCAGGTCCAGCGCGAGCGACCGCTTCGCCTCGCCGCCGACGAACAGGGCCCCGCGCGAGCGAAGCAGCGGGACGCTGGCAAGCCCGGGCGGCGGATCGTCAAAGAACGAGCGGCTGGCGCGCGTGAGCGCGCGCACCATGGGCGGGCCGTAAGCCTCGGTGAACAGGGCGGCGGAGCGGCCCGTGGCGTGGTACCCGGGCTGGTCCTCGGCCTCCAGCAACTGCACGCGCAGCGCTGGTGAGGCGAAATAGGCGATGGCCGCGCCGACGATGCCACCGCCGACAATCGCGACATCGAAGGTCTGGTCAGATCCGCTCATGGGTTTCCCGCCTCGTGCCCTTCAGGGGCACTGGGTGCAGGATGCCACCGAAGCCGGCGTGGCGGCCCGGAGATCTCGTCCTTGGCATGTCTTGTGGTCTGCAGGGCTCGCCGCAAGCCGAGCAGCGATGGCTGGGCTTTTTCCGGGAACCGCGGGACTTCGTCGGTGACGCCGCCGGCCGGACCAAGACCCGCCTGGCCGAAGCTCAGCGCAGCGCGCCGACGCTGGCCGTATCTTCGCGCCACGAACCGCCCAGTGCCTGGTGCAACGCCACCAGGTCGCCGAAGCGCTCGGCCTGTGCCTGCAGGCGGGCGATCGCCGCCTGCAGCGCCGCGCTCTCCGCGCCCAGCACCGCCAGGGTGCTGACGTCGCCAAGTTCGAGCTGCTTGCGCGCCACGCGCAGCAGGGCCTGTGCCGCTCGGTCCTGGCCGATCGCCGCGACATGCTGGTCGGCGTCGTGCTGCACCGCCTCAAGCGCGTCGGCGACGTTCTGGAACGCCAGCAGCACCGTGCTGCGGTACTGGGCCAGCGCCTGCTCGGCCGCGGCCTCGGCGGCGCGCTTGCGGTGCAGCAGGCTGCCGCCCTCGAACAGCGGCTGCGTCACGCCGGCGCTCACGCTCCACAGCAGGCCGCCGGCATGGAACAGCTGCGACAGCGCCGTCGCGCCGGCACCGTAGTCGGCGCTGAGCGTGATCTGCGGCAGCATGTTGGCCACCGCGACGCCGACCTCGGCATCGGCGGCATGCAGCTGGGCCAGCGCCGCCTGCACGTCGGGGCGCTGCGCGACCAGGCGCGCCGGAAGCCCGGTCGGGGCATCGGGCAGGTGCAGCGACTCCAGCCGCAGCGCCAGCGCCGGCTGCTCGGCCGGCGTGCTGCCGACCAGCAGCGCCAGCAGGTCGTGTTGCTGGGCCAGCTCCTTGCGCAGCGCGGCCGCCGCCGCCTCGGCCTGGTGCCACAGCGCCTCCTGCGCCAGCACGGCCGCGCCCGGTGCGTCGCCCAGGCGTTGCTGCACCCGGCCCAGCGCCAGCTGCCGCGCGGCGATCTCGCGCAGGCGCTCGGTGGCGGCCAGCTGGTCGCGCAGCGAGGCCTCCTGCAGCGCCGCGTTGGCGACGCTGGCGGCCAGCGTCAGCCGCGCCGCGCGCAGCTGCCAGGCCTGCCACTCGGCCTGCGCCTGCAGCGACTCGACCGCACGCCGGTTGGCGCCGAACAGGTCGGCCGTGTAACCGACGCCGACCTGCGCCGTGTGCAGCGTGTACAGCGACGCGCTCGAGCTGAGCGGCGACGCGACCACCGCCGGTACCCCCGCCCGCGTGCCGGTGTAGCTGGCGTCGACGCTCGGGAAGTAGGTGCCGCGCTGCGCCGCCGTCAGCTCGCGTGCCTGGCGCAGCGCAGCGTCGGCGGCGGCGATGGTCGGGCTGTGCGCCAACGCCTGCGCCACCAGCGCGTCGATCTCGGCGCTGCCCAGCGCCGTCCACCAGTCGAGCGGCGTGGCCGTCGCGTCGACGAACTGCTGCGCCCGCTCGTCGTCGCGCGCGCCGCCGACGGTGGCGGTGGGCAGCGCGGCGGCCGTGAAGCGGGCGGGCTGCGGCGTCGCGGGCGGTTGGAAGTCCGGCCCTGCCGCACAGCCGGCCAGCAGTGCGAGCACAGCCAGCCACGACAGGCCGCGGCGCGGCGCACGCAAGACGCGCTCGACGACGCGGCACCTCAAGGCGCGCCCCCGGCGGCGACCGGCGGCGCATCGCCCGGCCCCGGTTCGTCCTCGGCGCCGTTGAAGGTCTCGCGCGGGCCGCGGTTCGAGAACAGGTCGATCAGCACCGGCAGCACGGTCATGATGAACAGCGGCGCCAGCAGGATGCCGCCCACGACCACCAGCGCCAGCGGCCGCTGCACTTGCGAGCCGATGCCTCGCGAGACCGCCGCCGGCAGCAGCCCGACGCACGCCGCGGCGCAGGTCATCAGCACCGGGCGCAGCTGCACCTCGCACATCCGGCGCAGCGCCTGGTCGCGCGGCGTGCCCTGCTCGACGTGCTGGTTGAAGTACGACAGCATCAGGATGCCGTCCATCGCCGCAATGCCGAAAAGGGCGATGAAGCCAATCGCCGCCGAGACGCTGAAGGGGGTGCCGGTGACGAACAGCGCCAGGATGCCGCCGATCATCGCCATCGGGATCGCGCTGGCCGCCAGCAGCACCTCGCGCAGGCGGCCGAACAGCAGGTAGAGCAGGAAGGCGATGAGCAGGATCGCCGCCGGCACGGCGATCGACAGGCGCTGCAGCGCCTCCTGCAGGTTGCCGAACTCGCCAACCCACTCGAGCCGGTAGCCCGGCGGCAGCTTGAGCTCGCTGGCGACGCGGTGCTGCGCCTCGAGCACGGTGGTGCCGAGGTCGCGCCCGCGCACGCCGAACTTGACCGGCACGTAGCGCTCCTGCTGCTCGCGGTAGATGAACGAGGCCCCCGAGACCAGCGAGATGCGCGCCACGTCGCCCAGCGGCACCTGCACCGTGCCGCCGTTGCCCAAAGGGTCGGGCGCGGCGACGACGATGCGGCGGATCGCGTCGACGTCGCCGCGGTAGGCGCCGCCCAGCCGCACCAGCAGCGGGAAGTGGCGGTCGCTGCCCGGTTCGTAGAGGTCGCCGGCGGCCTGGCCGCCGATCGCCGCCTGCACGGTGGCGTTGATGTCGCCCGGCATCAGCCCGAAGCGGGCCGCGCGTTCGCGGTCGACGACGATCTCCAGCGTCGGCTGGCCCAGCGAACGCAGCGCCGCCAGGTCGGTGATGCCCGGCACCGTCTTCAGTACGCCGGCTATCTGCTGCGCCGCACCCTCCAGCGTCTGCAGGTCGGGGCCGAAGATCTTGACCGAGTTCTCGCCCTTCACGCCCGAGGCCGCCTCCTCGACGTTGTCCTCGATGTACTGCGAGAAGTTGAAGTCCACGCCGGGGAAGTGCTGCTCCAGCGCATGCGCCATCTCGGCCGACAGCGATTCCTTGTCGACGCCCGCCGGCCACTGCCCCTGCGGCTTCAGCGGCACGAAGAACTCGGCGTTGAAGAAGCCGGTGGCGTCGGTGCCGTCGTCGGGCCGGCCGTGCTGCGAGACCGTGGTCTCGACCTCGGGATAGTGGGCGATCTGTCGCCGCATCTCGTTGACGTAGCGGTTGCTCTCCTCCAGCGAGACCGACAGTGGCATCGTCGCGCGGATCCAGAGGTTGCCTTCTTCGAGCTTGGGCAGGAACTCCAGCCCCAGGTGCGCGCCGGCGATGCCGGTCAGCGCCAGCACCACCGCGGCGCCGACGATCACGACCCGGCGGTGCGCCAGCGCGGTGGCGATCAGCGGCGCGTAGCCGCGGCGCATCCAGCGCACGATCGGCGTCTCGGTCTCGACCATGCCGCTGCGGAACAGGAAGGCCGACAGCGCCGGTGAGATGGTCAGCGTGGCCAGGATGCCGCCGGCGATGGCGTAGGCGTAGGTCTTGGCCATCGGGCCGAAGATGTGACCCTCGATGCCCGACAGCGTGAACAGCGGCACGAAGCCGGCGATGATCACGGTGGCCGAGAACAGGATCGACTGGCTGACCTCAGTGGCCGAGTACGAGATTACCGCGAACTTGCCGCGCCAGGCCATCGAGGTGCGGGCGCGGTGCAGCACCGGCTCGCCGGCGGCATGCTCGGCCGCGCTCTCGCTGAGGTGGCGAAAGATGTTCTCGACCATGATCACCGAGGCATCGACGATGAGTCCGAAGTCGATCGCCCCCACCGACAGCAGGTTGGCCGACTCGCCGCGCAGCACCATCAGCCCGATCGCGAAGGCGAGCGCGAACGGGATCGTGCAGGCGACGATGAGCGCACTGCGCAGGTTGCCCAGGAAGGCCCATTGCAGCAGGAAGATCAGCGCAATGCCGACCACCATGTTGTGCAGCACGGTGTGGGTCGTCAGGTCGATCAAGTCGCTGCGGTCGTAGATCTTCTCCAGCCGCACGCCGGCCGGCAGGATGCCGCTGGCGTTGATGCTGTCGATCTCGGCCTTCACCGCGGCGATCGTTGGCTTGCTCTCGGCGCCGCGCCGCATCAGCACGATGCCCTGGACGATGTCGTCGTCGTCGCCCAGGCCGGCGATGCCCAGCCGCGGCTGGTGGCCGACCTTGACCGTCGCGACGTCGCGCAGGCGCACTGCGACGCCGTGGTTCTGGCTGATCATCGTCGCCAGCGCGTCGTCGATCGAGCCGATCAGCCCGACCCCGCGCACGACGACTGCCTGCGGGCCGAGGTTGACGGTCTGGCCGCCGACGTTGGCGTCGCTGTTGTTCAGCGCCTGCAGCACCTGGCCCAGCGTCAGGCCCTGCGAGACCAGCCGCTTCTGGTCGACCGTGACGTCGTAGGTCTTGGTCTTGCCGCCCCAGCCGGTGACGTCGATGACGCCGGGGATGGCCTTGAAGCGCCGCTCCAGCACCCAGTCCTGCAGCGTCTTCAGGTCGGTCACCGAGAAGCCCGGCGGGCCGACCAGGCGGTAGCGGTAGATCTCGCCGATCGGGCTCGTCGGCGAAACCTGCGGCTGCACGCCGCCGGGCAGCGGCTGCAGCTGGGACAGCCGGTTGATCGCCTGCTGCTCGGCCCGTTCGTAGCTGAAGTCGTAGGTGAACTGGACCTTGACGTCGGACAGCCCGAAAAGCGAGATCGTGCGGATGCTGGCCACGTGCGGGATGCCGGCCATCTGGATCTCGATCGGGATCGTTATGTAGCGCTCGATCTCCTGCGCCGACTGGCCCGAGCTCTGCGTGACGATGTCCACCAGCGGCGGCACCGGGTCGGGGTAGGCCTCGATGTTGAGCTGCCAGAAGCTGACTGCGCCGCCGATGAACACGAGGAACATCAGCGCGACGACGAGCACGCGCTGCTCGAGCGCGAAATCGATGATCCTGTTCACGGGTTGGCGCCCTGCGCCGCGGCGTCGATGAACAGGCTGCCGCGGGTGACCACGCTGTCACCGCGGGCCAACCCCGACAGGATCTCGGCGTCGTTGCCCTGCAGGTGGCCGACCACCACCGCTCGCGCCGTCAGCACGTGGCCGCCGCCGACCACGTAGCAGTGCGCCTGCGCACCGTCATAGACGAGGGCGCTGCGCGGCACCGCCAGCGCCGGCGCCGGATGCGCGGCCAGCACGCGCAGCGTCACGCTCATCTGCGGCTTGAGGATCTGCCCGGGGTTGGCGATGGCGGCCCGGATCGTCACCCGGTGGGTCACCGGATCGACGCTGCTGGCGACCCACGAGATGCGGGCCTGCAGGCGGCGATCGCCCAGCGCCAGGGCGCGGATCTCCACCGGCTGGCCGACCTGGATGTGCGCCGCCTCGTCCTCGGCGACGTTGCCCAGCACCCAGACCTGCGACAGGTCGCTGATCGTGTACAGCGCGGTGCTGCCGCCGCCGGCCAGGCTGTTGACGACCTGGCCCGGATTGACCTGGCGCTGCACGACGACGCCGGCGATCGGCGCGCTGATGACCATCGCCCCGCCAGCCGCCGGCGCGCCGACCTCGAGCACCGCGGCCTTCTCGCGCACGGCCGCCAGCGCGACCACGGCGGCGCGCCAGGCGTTGTCGGCTGCCTTCAGGTCGGCCTGGCTCTGCAGCCAGTCCTTCTCGGCACCGGCCTGCGCCAGCACCAACTCATGCTCGCGGTGCTCGGTACGCTGGGCCAGTTCGAACTGCTGGTGCGCCGTCGCCTCGGCCGCGACCGCGGCGGCGAGGTCGCTGCGCGTCTGCGCCGCCTCGGTGGCCAGCACGGCGAGCAGCGGGCTGCCCTTGCGCACCGCCTGCCCCGGCTGGGCGTAAATGGCCGTCACCCGGCCCGAGAACTGCGAATAGACGCTGGTCGTCTTGTCGTCGTCGAAGGCGACGTTGCCGTCGACCGTCGTCACCTCGTCGAACGGCCGCGACTGCACCGGCTCGATGGTGAAGGCGGCCCACTGCTCGGTGGTCGGCTTGAAGCTGCCCAAGGCCGCCGAGGCGGATGATGCGGCGGCCTCGGCAGCCTCGGCGGCGGTGACCGGTGCGGCCGGCATCTCGTGCCTGGAGAACAGGAACGCGGCGCCGCCGGCCAGCGCGCAGGCCGCCAGCACGAGCAGTGCACCGCGGGCACGGGGCAGGGTGGAAATCGTGGGCAGGGGCATCAACAGGCTCTCACGAGGGGCAGGCGAGCAGCCCACCCGATCGCCTCGCTGGCCGCCGATCGATGCGGTCCAGAGTGGCCAAGGAAGAAAGGGGACGGCACCGCCGAGTCGGCTGAAGAATTGCCCACCAGCGTAGGTGCGCGGCCCTGACCGCCACCTGACCGACCGCCCAAACCTCACCGGAATCGACGCCCCGCCTATGCCCGCAATCGAGCTCGCGGTCCACGACCGGCAGTGTCTGTCGAGTTGTGCAAATTGGCGGTCGGGGCTGAGGCTGGGCGGATCAGGCGGCCATCTTCATGGCCACCTTCTTCTGCTCCTTGAGCAGATCCATGTTGATGTGGCCGTTGCCCACCCCCTTGACGTGGCCTCCATGCCGCGCGCACGGCCGCAGGGCTGTTCGCGGGCGCCGGCATGGCTGAGCGCGACGCGTTGCGCTGCCTCAATGTCGGCCGGCGCCGGTCGTCGCAAGCTGGCGTGCGCTGCGTGGCAGCCTTTGGGGGGGGGTATGGAGATGGTCGATTCGAGATACATCCGGTACTTCGGCGACCTGTCGATGGATGACGTGCCCCTGGTCGGTGGCAAGACCGCATCGCTGGGCGAGATGTACCAGCGCCTGCGGCCGCTGGGCGTGCGCGTCCCCGACGGTTTTGCGGTCACCGCCGCAGCCTACCGCGACGCGCTGGACGCTGCCGGGGCCTGGGCGAAGCTGCGCGCGCTGCTTGACGGCTTGGACAAGCGCAGCCTCGAGGCCCTGGCGCATGCCGGCGCGCAGGCGCGCGAGATCGTCTATGCAGCGCCGATGCCGGCCGCGGTGGAAGGCGGCATCCGCCGTGCCTGGCGTGAGCTCCTGGCGCGGGTGGGCCCGACGCTGAGCGTGGCCGTGCGCAGCTCGGCCACGGCCGAGGACCTGCCCGGCGCCAGCTTCGCCGGCCAGCACGACACCTACCTGAACGTCCGCGGCGAGCAGATGCTGATCGACGCGGTCAAGCGCTGCCAGGCCTCCCTGTTCACCGACCGCGCGATCTCGTACCGCACCGACCAGGGCTTCGACCACTTCAAGGTCTATCTGTCGGTGGCGGTAATGCAGATGGTGCGCAGCGATCAGGCGGCCAGCGGCGTGATGTTCACGATCGACACCGAATCGGGCCACCCGGACGTGGCTTTCATCACCGCGGCGTGGGGTCTGGGCGAGAACGTCGTCCAGGGCGCCGTGGACCCGGACGAGTTCTATGTCCACAAGCCGACCTTCAGCGCCGGCTACCGCTGCGTGCTGCGCAAGCGCCTGGGACGCAAGCAGATCCGCATGGTCTACAGCGGCGGCCACACGCGCGCGCCGGTCGTCAACCAGCCGACGCCGCCCGAGGACCGCGCGCGCTTCTGCCTCAGCGATGCCGAGGTTCTCGAACTGGCCGATGCGGGCATAAAGATCGAGGACCACTACAGCCGGCTGGCCGGCCACCGGTGCGCGATGGACATCGAATGGGCGAAGGACGGCCCCGACGGCCCGATCTACGTCGTGCAGGCGCGCCCCGAGACCTCGGCCTCGCAGCGCGCGGTCAACGTGATCGAGGAGTTCGTTCTCGAGGAGACCTCGCCGGTGCTGGTGCAGGGCCGGGCGGTGGGCGAGCGCATCGCCACCGGCGGTGTTCGGCGGATCGCCAACGCGACGCAGCTGCATCTGTTCAAGCCCGGCGAGGTGCTGGTCGCCGACACCACCACGCCCGACTGGGAGCCGGTGATGAAGACCGCCGCGGCGATCGTCACCAACCGCGGCGGGCGCACGTGCCACGCGGCGATCGTCGCGCGCGAGCTCGGCATTCCGGCGGTGGTGGGTGCCGAGGGTTCGAGCGACCGGCTGAAGGACGGCACCGCGGTCACCGTCTCGTGTGCCGAAGGCGACATCGGCCGCGTCTACGAAGGCACGCTGCGCTTTCGCGTCGACAAGAGCGACCTGACCGGATTCAAGCGTCCGGCCACCGAGGTGATGGTCAACCTCGGCAACCCCGAGCTGGCCTTCAAGACCGCGCTGCTGCCCAGCGACGGCGTCGGTCTGGCGCGGATGGAATTCATCATCAACGAGCACATCAAGGTCCACCCGATGGCGGTGCTGCACCCCGAGCGCATCGCCGACCCCGAGGTGCGCCAGCGGGTGCAGGCGCAATGGGCCGGCTACCCCGACGGTGCGAGCTACTTCGTCGAGAAGCTCGCCGAAGGCGTGGGCACCATCGCCGCCGCCTTCCACCCGCGGCCGGTGATCGTGCGGCTGTCCGACTTCAAGAGCAACGAGTATGCGGCGCTGCTCGGGGGACGCGACTTCGAGCCGCACGAAGAGAACCCGATGCTCGGCTTCCGCGGCGCAGCGCGCTACATCCACCCGGCCTACGAGGAAGGCTTTGCGCTCGAGTGCGCAGCGCTCAAGCGCGTGCGCGAACAGATGGGCCTGTTCAACCTGAAGGTCATGGTGCCGTTCTGCCGCCGACTCGACGAGGCGCGTCGCGTGCTCGAGACCATGGCGAAATACGGCCTGAGGCGGGGCGATGGCCCGAAGGGCAGCGGCCTCGAGGTCTACGTGATGTGCGAGATCCCGAACAACGTCTTGCTGATCGACGAGTTCGCCGCGCTGTTCGACGGCTTCTCGATCGGCAGCAACGACCTGACTCAGCTCACGCTCGGCGTCGACCGCGACAGCGCGATCGTCGCCGGTTCGTTCGACGAGCGCGATCCGGGCATGCTGAAGATGCTCAAGATGGCCGTCGAAGGCGCGCGGCGCAACCACCGCCACTGCGGCATCTGCGGCCAGGCGCCTTCGGACCATGTGGAAATCGCCCGCTACCTGGTCGAGCTGGGCATCGACAGCATCAGCCTCACGTCCGACCGCGTCCTGCGCACGATGCAGGCGGTGCGCGAGATCGAGGACAAGCAGGGGCGCTCGCGTGCCGAAGTGACGCGCTGAGGGTGCGGCTGAGGCCGGGACACGACATCCACGGCAGCTTGCGCGTCTTCTTGGACGAGCTCGGTCATGTGCCTCCGGCGCCAGCGCTTCATGCGCGCAGCACGCATTTCTCGTACAGGCCCAGAAGCCGACCGCCGGGATCGTAGCGGGCCTTCAGGCCCGCGTAGTCTCTCATGCGGTACGCGGCGTCGAATTCGTCGCGCGTGAAGAAGCTGTCGGAATAGAGTGACTTGATTCCGCCCAGCCGCACCACCTCATGCTCGACCCGGCGGTTGAAGTGGCCGGGCTCGCGCGCGCGGTCGCCGCTCACCTCGTCCCAGAATCCGAAGTTGACGTAGACCTGCCCCGCCGACAGCGGGTAGAGCGTGAAGGGGCCGCACCCGGCCGGCTCGCGCAAGGGGCAGACCCAGATCGGCAGGATCCCGATCTCGCGCCCCAGGAAGCCCAGGAATTCGGCCGCGCGAGACAATGGGATGTCGACGTCCTGGATCACCGACTCCGGATGCCGGCCGCGCAGCCGCGCCCAGCGGCGGGACAGACCCCAGCGGGCGTTCAGCCGCATCCACCGCGTGTAGGTCCGCGAGTTCAGCCGCTCGCGGCCGAGGAGGCGGCGCACCCAGGGTCGCTGGGCGCCGAAATTCTTCGAGCACCAGAACCAGTCGGTATCCCAGCGCCAGAGGTAGTCCGCGACCGCCAACTGGTCGGTCTCGCGCTCGAGCAGCGAACGGTAGTAGATCTTCTCGAAGCGGTAGTCGCTGAGCGCTCCGGCGTCGTCGACGAAGCGCGCGACGCTGAGCACCAGCGAGTTGGCTCCGAAGACGACGCCGTCCAGGAAGTCCGTCCCGGCGTCGTCGCAGCGCCGGCCGAGTTCGGCGAAGAAGCCGGCGCTTTCGCCGAAGTGCAGGTGGCTGACCTGCACGCAGCGCGCGACCGGCCGCGTGCGCAACTTCAGGCGCAACGCATAGCCCAGGGTGCCGTACGAGTTGGGGAAGCCGAAGAACAGGTCGCGGTGGTCGTTGTGCGGCGTGCAGAAGACGATCTCGCCGTCGGCCAGCAAGACCTCGAGCTCGAGCATCGTGTCGTGCACCAGCCCTTCGCGGAACGAGGTCGCCTCGATGCCGACGCCGGCGGCCGCGCCGCCAACGGTGATCGCCTTGAGCTGTGGCACGACGGACGGCATCACGCCGCGCGGCAGGGTCGCCGCGACGAGTGTCTCGTAGCTCGTGCTGCCTTCGACGTCGACCCATTGCCGCGCCGGATCGACGTCGATCACATGGCCGAAAGCGCCGAGGTCGAGCCGCCGCTTGGGCATGCCTGTGCGGTCGCGGAAAAGGTTGGAATGTCGCCTGTCCAGCCCCAGCGGCGCCGCGGCCGGCGCAGCCCGCAGCGAGGCCTGGAGCCGTGCGCAGCGCCCGGCGTGTGCCTCGGCCTCAGTGTGCGTAGACATGCTCGCGCCCCATCGGGTAGGAGAGCGCCGTCGCGTTGCCCTTGCTGAAGAGGACCTGGAACAGGTGCGTATAGCCCGCCGGCGAGCGGAACATCTCGGCGCATCCGACGAGATATGAGCGCCAGATGCGCCGGAAGCGCTCGTCGAAGCGCTTCGGATCGAGCGCGTGAATCTCGTCCCAGCGGCGCTCGAAGCGCTCGGCCCAGGCGTCCAGCGTGGGCGCATAGTGCCGACGCAGGTTCTCGATGTCGAGGATCTCCAGCCCTCAGCGCTCCATCTGTGTGATGACCTCGGCCAGGCTCGGGATCCAGCCTCCGGGGAAGACATGCTTGCGGATGAAGAGTTCGGTTTCGTAGCGACTGACGTGCCCGATGAAGTGCAGCATGCCCAGACCGCCGGGCTTGAGGAAGTCCGCATGCGCACGGACGACCTGGGCGAGTTGGTCGCGCCCGGCGTGCTCGAGCACGCCGATTGAAACGAGCTTGTCGTACGGCCCGTCGACAGCGCGGAAGTCGGCGTCCCGAACGTCGAGTTCGTGCTCGAGCCCGCGGCGCTGGATTTCCGCCGCCAGCCAGTCGACCTGCTCGGTCGTGGTGTTGACGCCGCTGCCCCGCGCGCCGGTCGTCTCGAGCGCGCGGAACATGAAGCCCCCGAAGCCGCAGCCGATGTCCACGAAGCGATCGCCGTCGACGAGCCGCAGCTTGCGGCAGACATGGTCGATCTTCTGGCGCTGCGCCTGCTCGAGTGTCTGCGTGCCCTGCGGCCAGTAGCCGCAGGTGTACATCATCAGTGGATCGTCCAGCCAAAGCCGGTAGTAGTCGGCACCCAGACCGTAGTGCGCACGCGCGTTGGCCTTGGCCTGAACTGGTGTCGAATTCGAATGCCGCCACTCGTGCAGGCCGTTCTCCAATGTGTTCCAGGGCCTGAACCGGAGGTCGAATCCGGCCGCCATCGCCGCGGCGAAGGCCGCCCCGACGTCGCCGCGCAGATCCACGCTCTGCTCGAAATAGGACTCGAGAAGGCCGATGTGCCCTCGCGCCAGCGTCGAGACCAGGGCCGCGTCGCTGCGAAAGACGACGCTGAACGTGGGTGCCCCTGCGCCGCCCTGGAACACGCGCCCGTCTGGCAGTTCGACGATGAAGCAGGCGCGCGCGCGTTCGGCAAGCTCGTTGATCAGCGACTGCAGGCGATTCCCAGCGCCGGCCTTCCACCACTCGCTGGCCGCCGTCAAGGGCCATCCCCCAGGATCGCCACCGGGCCCGACGCGTTTCGCAATTGAGCACTCCCGGCAGCCTCGATGCCCCACTCTAGGCCCGGCCGGCGGCGGCACGGTTGAGCCGGCTCAACGCCAGCAGGTCGCGGCTCACGGCCTCGGCTGCCGCCAATGGATGCGCGGGGTTCAACAGTCCGGCGCAGACTTACGGCAGCTTGGCAGCGATGCAGTGGATACCGCCTGCGCCGGAACCGGGCGCCGGGACCGTTTGGCACGCAAGCACTTGGCGCGAAGATGGCTCGTGGAACCAGGCGGTGCTGGTATCGCCGCTCGAGGACACGCCAAGGGGCACCCAGCTCGGCGCGGCGTTGATCTGCGAGCGCGCGTTCTGGGACCACACAAGCCCGACGCCAGCGACCGACAGCACGGCGATGGTGATTGCTTTGAGGCTGCGGTGATTCATCTGCATCTCCAAATCCCTGGTTGACGAATGCGCAGGTGCGCTGCGCGAGGACGGCGGCCTCATTTGCGCGAGGAGAGCCGCGGCATCGATTCTGGAGGGTCGGGCAGGCTGGCAACGCCGGGCTGCAGCCCATTGGCGTTGCGCAAGTGTCGCGGCGCCGGTCGTGGCCCTGCGCTCCATGGTTCGCAGGTTCGGCGCCGACGCGCTGGAAGACATCGTCCAATCCAGGGTAAAGTCGCCTCTACGGTCGGGCTGTCAGATCGCCGATCGGAATTCGGGCCGGGATTGGCCTGCACGCCGTGCGGGCGTTCGTCGACGACCCGCGGGCCGGGATCTCGACCCTGGCGAACTTTCGGGGCTCCGAGACTTCATCACCTTGACTCCGAACCCAACAAGATGGCTGTCGTTTCTCGGGTTTGCCCTGCTGCTGTCCCTCGGCCCGCTGCCCGCGCAGGGGGCGCAGGCGCCCTGCGCGCACAGCGTTCCGGGCATCCCGCAGCGCGCCTCGATGGCGCAAGGGGCGAGCGAGTTCATCGCTTCGGTCGCCGGGCTGGGCGACCATGAGCGAGACCGCGCGATCCGCGGGCAGCTGCTGGCCGGCAACGTTCCAGGTTTCCTGCGCCACCTCGTGCCCGCGACGCTGAGCCTGCGCGGACCCGACGGCCAGCCCTTGCGCCTGACACTGTGCGTCCTGCCCGACTACCTGAGCGTCGGCTCCGACCACGACTATCTCCTCGTGCCGATGGGGCTGAAGACCGCTTTCATGGTGGCGTCGCGGTTCGGTTTCACCCTGCCCACGCGCCGGATCGTCGATCTGATCTATCGCCAGGCCAGCGTGCACCTGCGTCCCGAGCCGCTGCCGGCCAGTGACGAGATGCGGTCCACCGCCTACCTGGAGCGCCACGATGCCCTGGTCGAGGAGCAGCGCGCGATGCTCCGCGCCCGCCCCGGCGAGCTGACGGCCGGCCACAAGAAGGACCTGGTGCTGAGCGCCCGCCTGTGGAGCCAGCCCGGGCGGGTGGCGATCTACGGCTGGCAGCGCGCCGACGGCACGCCGATCCAGCCGCTGTCCACCGTTCACGGCGAGCGCTACGCCGACTACAGCCACGGCGTACGGCTCGTCAGCCAGACCGTCTACCTCAATGGCCAGCCGGCGTCGATCTTCGACGTGCTCGCCGACCCCGCGCTTTCGCCGCTGCTCAGCGACGAGGGGCCGCTGCCGCAGGTCGCCGCACTGGAGCGCTCGTTCGCCGGCGACTGATCGGCGAGCGGGGAGCGGGCTGGGGGGGCGGGGGATCGAAGGCGTGAGCCGGCGTTTCCGTCGACCGCGCGTGCGCCTGGCGCGCTTCGAAGCGCAACGCACGGACCGAAGCGGCAGTGAAGGGCCGGCACCCGCGGGCGACCTGAGCGTCGGGCCAGGCGGTCAGCGCACGACCGTCACCACCGATTCGGCATACGAGATCACGCGCTGCGAAACCGATCCCATCAGCCAGCGCTTGAACGTGTTCTTCCCGCGGTGGCCGAGCACGACATGGTCGGCCTGCCACTGGTCGGCGTGCTGGAGGATCGGTTCGGCCGGATGACCGACCGAGACCTCGAAGTCGGCCTCGACGCTAGCTTGCGAGGTACGCAGACGCAGGCGCTCGACGCCTTGCCGAAGCGCTCCTGCCCTGATTCCAGCAATGCCTCGGTCTTGACGTCCTCGGCGGGTTCGGGGGGCTGGACCACGGCAAGGACGTTCAACCGGCCCTGGAAGTTCCTCGTCAGCGTCGTCGCGAATTCGAACGCTTCCTCGGACGACGGTGAGCCGTCATAGGCGCACAGCACCTGGTAGGTCATTTCGAATCTCCTTTCTCGAGGGAGAGGTCGGGCTCGAGCCGCGGTGTTCTGCTGCGCAGAAGATGGCGCGGCATGAAGAACGCGTTGGCAATCAGCGTCGGCACCACGGCACTGGCGACGACGGCGGCGATCAGAAACGAGTACTGGGCCTTGTCGACAATGCCGGGGTCAGACCGAACAGCGCCGAGATGCTGCCGAAGTGAGGCCGGTGGACTTCATCAGCGTGGTGTACACGCCCTGCCGCGGCGGCGCGCCAAAGGCGCGGGTCATCGGGAAGATGCCGACGATCTTCGAGACCATCTTGGCGAGCAGCAGGAGGACGAAGGCGGCCGGTGCAAGCACGAGTGCTGGAACCGAGACGAAGGATCCGGCGCGGATGAAGTAGAAGGGCGTGAGGAAGCCCGTCGTCAACGTGCGCAGCCTGCGCACGAGCGCATGGTCCTTGCCCACCGTGCACGCCAGCACAATGCCCATGATGTATGCGGGCAGGACGGGCTCGCTGTCGGCCCACAGGGCCGGTGCACCGAGCCCGAACAAGCACATCAGCAGGAACTTGGCCTCGAACTCCGAGGGACGGTCGCCGAAGCGGCGGAAGAAGCGGGGCGTGATCCAGGGCAGGATCGCGAACGCGAGCACCGAGACGCCGACGAAGATCGGCGTCCTGTCCGTGAACGGCGAGAACATCAGGCCCACCGCCAGCCCGGTGGCCAGGTCGTTGACGAAGCAGGCCGCGAGAACGGTCTTGCCGTAGTGGGTCCGGTTGAAGCCGGATTCGAGCATCACCGCGTAGACCACGGCGACCGAGGTGGTCGACAACGCGATGCCGGCGAGCCAGCTCGGCAGTACCGACCAGTGCAGCAGGTAGTACGCGACCGCCGTGCACCCCAGGAAGGGCGCGATGAAGCCGATCATGCCCACGCTGACGGTCTCCTTCCAGCTCTGGCGCATCACGTCGGGGTCGAGCTCTGCGCCGGCCAGAAACGTCAGCAGCACGGCACCGATCGAGGACAGGAAGCGCACCCAGGACTGGTTGGTGCCGAGCACGGCGCTGCCGATCTCGGCGCCGAGCACCAGCTGAGTGACCGTGCCGACGAAGATCTCGGACATCGCGGTGGCGATGCCGAGCCAGATCGACAGCAGCGTGGCCACCAGCGCCAGCCCCAGCCAGAGCGCTGCGATGGCGAAGATGTCGGTCATTCCCGGCTCCTGGCGCTAGGCGCCGTCGAACACGATGACTTCGGTCGGCGTCCGCGTGCAGACCGTGTGGATCTTCTCCGCCCGCACCAGGGCCATGAGCCGGTTGGCTTCTTCCGCGGTCACGATGAACTCGACCATCACCGGCAGCACTTCGGGCAGCTCAAAGAAGCGCTGCTCGTGGATGACGCCGTGTCGGCCATAGCCGGCGACGGCCAGGAACGCCGAGCCGCCCTGGATGCCCAGTTCCTTGGCGCGGGCGAGCAGCCACTCGAACAAGAGATCCTTGCCGTGCTTGCGCGGCTGGTGGACATAGAAGCGAAGTGCGACTGCGTTCATGGCGGACCTCCTCCAAGCAAAAGACGGGCAGCGCCCAACCCGATGGTGGTCATGAGCAGCGAGCCGATGACATGCGTGCCGACGTGCAAAAGGCTCCAGCCGTAGAGCCGGCGACCGATGAGATCGACGGCCTCGGCGGAGAACGTCGAGAAGGTCGTGAACCCGCCGAGGAACCCGGTCGTCAGGGCCAGGCGCAACTCCGGTGGCGCGTTGGCGTGGCTGGCGAAATACTGGACCGCGACACCCATCAGAAATCCACCGCCGAGGTTGGCCGCCACCGTGCCGCGGGGTATCGCCGCAAACACCGGGTTGAGCGCGAGCGCCAATCCCCAGCGCAGCAGCGCGCCAAGCGCGGCGCCGCCGCCGACGACAAGAAACGAAAACGGAACCAAGCCACCTCCGTATCGGAACCTCGACACGGCCGGGCTTGGATGCGGTGCCCGCAGGCACAAGAAAAATGCCGACGCGCCCGTCCGGGTTCCCGGCCTGGTGTCGTCGGCATCATCAGCCTTGCGGGCCCCTCGTCGTTTCGTGTGGAACGCAACAGTCAAAATCACTCCTCTTCGTCG
>JBBINW010000077.1:0-20436 GCA_037443665.1 Betaproteobacteria bacterium | reverse complement strand
AAGCTCCAACCGAACGCGTAGGCTTCGCGGATTTCTGCCGCCCACACTCCTAGCCAAAGCCTTCGCCGACCGCACGTTCGGATGCACCGCGTGCCGTCAACGCGCTACAGCGGCACCGCGGTGGTCCCCTTCAGCCGCCGCAGCATGAAGCTGGTCTTGCAGTCCTGCACCGCGGGGTGCTGCAGCAGGGTGTCCATCACGAAGCGCGAGTAATGCGCCATGTCGCGCACCAGCACACGCAGGAGATAGTCCATTTCGCCCGACAGGGCCACGCACTCGACCACCTCGGGCCAGGTCTGCACGGCGACGGCAAAGGCCTCGATCGGGCTGGCCTGGGCACTCTGCTTGGCGAGACGGACGTTGATGTAGGCCGCCAGGCCGAGGCCGACAAGCTCCGGCGCCACCAGCGCGACGTAGCCGCCGATGACGCCAGACTCTTCCAGCCGCCTGACGCGCCGGAGGGTCGCGCTGGGCGAAAGCCCCACGGCCGCTGCGAGTTCGTCGTAGGTCGCGCGGCCTTGCGCCTGCAGCGCGCCAAGGATGCGCCTATCGATGGCGTCGAGCTCGATTTCCGTTTTCATCAGCTGGATTTTTGCACTGATCGTGCGCGAAGGAGCGGCTCAGCGCCTTAGCTTGCACACATCCTGCGCCGCCGTCGCCCTACAGTGCAGGGTTTCGGACACCGCCACCGGAGGCAGCGCCATGCAGGAAGACGCCTGGGACAACCCGATGGGCACCGACGGTTTCGAGTTCATCGAGTACGCCGCGCCGGACCCGGCCGCGATGGGTGCTCTGTTCGAGCGCATGGGCTTCGTGGCCATCGCCCGCCACCGCCACAAGAAGGTGCTGCTCTACCGCCAGGGCGGGATCAACTTCATCGTCAACGCCGAGCCCGACTCGTTTGCGCAGCGCTTTGCGCGCCTGCACGGGCCGAGCATCTGCGCCATCGCGTTCCGGGTGCAGGACGCGCGGTCGGCGTACGAGCGCGCGCAGTCGCTCGGCGCTTGGGGCTATGCGGGCACGGCCGGGCCGGGTGAACTCAACATCCCGGCGATCAAGGGCATCGGCGACAGCCTGATCTACCTCGTCGATCGCTGGCGCGGCAAGAACGGCGCCGCCCCCGGCGACATCGGCAACATCGGCTTCTTCGACGTCGATTTCGAGCCGCTGCCCGGTGCGAGCCTCGATCCGCCCGGCGTCGGGCTGACGACGATCGACCACCTCACGCACAACGTCCACCGCGGTCGCATGAGCGAGTGGGCCGAGTTCTACGAGCGCCTGTTCAATTTCCGCGAGATCCGCTACTTCGACATCGAGGGGCAGGTCACCGGCGTCAAGAGCAAGGCCATGACCAGCCCCTGCGGCAAGATCCGAATCCCGATCAACGAGGAGGGCAACGACAAGGCCGGGCAGATCCAGGAGTACCTCGACAGCTACCACGGCGAGGGCATCCAGCACATCGCGCTCGCCTCGCGAGACCTGCTCGCCAGCGTCGATGCGCTGGGCGCCCGCGGCGTCCGGTTGCTCGACACCATCGACACCTACTACGAACTGGTCGACAAGCGCATCCCGGGCCATGGCCAGGACGTGGCCGCGCTGCGCCGGCGCAAGATCCTCATCGACGGCCAGGCCGGCGCGCTGCTGCTGCAGATCTTCTCCGAGAACCAGCTCGGGCCGATCTTCTTCGAGTTCATCGAGCGCAAGGGTGACCAGGGCTTCGGCGAAGGCAACTTCAAGGCCCTGTTCGAGAGCATCGAGCTCGACCAGCTGCGACGCGGCGTGCTGGTGAAGCCATGAACGTCGGCGCGGCCAAGGGCGTCAACCGCGGCGTGCCGCCGGTCACCTACGGCACCGGCCAGCGGCCGCCGCGCGGCGACTACCGGCGCGCACGGTCCGACTACACCTGCGAGCAGGTGGCTCGGTACACGGCAACCGAGGACGGCCTCTACCGGCGCCTGGTCGCGCGGCAGCTGGCGCTGCTGCCGGGGTTCGCCTGCGACGAGTTCATCGCCGCGGTGGCCCAGCTCGGAGCGACCGACCGCATCCCGCGTCTGGAGGCGATCTCCGGCAGGCTGCATCACGCCACCGGCTGGGAGATCGTGGCCGTGCCCGGGCTGATTCCGGAAGAGGCCTTCTTCGCCCTGCTGGCGGCGCGCCGGTTCCCGGTGACCGACTGGATCCGCACGCCGGAGGAATTCGACTACGTCGTCGAACCCGACATCTTCCATGACCTGTTCGGGCACGTGCCGTTGCTGTTCGACCCGGTCTTTGCCGACTACATGCAGGCCTATGGGCAGGGCGGGCTGAAGGCGGGCCGACTGGGCGCGTGCGAACTGCTGGCGCGGCTGTACTGGTACACGGTGGAGTTCGGTCTCATCCAAACGCCCGCAGGCCTGCGCGCCTACGGCGCCGGGATCCTCAGCTCGGCGGCCGAGTTGCGCCACAGCGTGACTTCGAACGGCGCCCGCCGCGTGCCCTTCGACCTGCGGCGGCTGATGCGCACGCGCTACCGCATCGACAGTTTCCAGGCCACCTATTTCGTGATCGATTCATTCGCCCAGCTCTTCGACGCCACCGCGCCCGATTTCACGCCGGTGTATGCCGACGTGCGCTCGGAGATCGGCGCCACAGGCGAGATCGAGGCCGGCGCGGTGCTCGCCGGCGAGCGCCTGTTCAGCGTCTGACCGGTGCCGCCAGCAGTGCCTGCAATGCATCCCAGGCCTGCGGACTCTCCACCAGTTGCACATGACCCGTACTCGGCACCATGCGGTTGTCGGCGCCGGGCAGCGTGGCCGTCGTCGGCGGAAAGACGATGTTGTCGCAGGGGCTGAACAGGCAGGTGAAGCGCTGGTGGCGGCCGGCGGGCTCGGTCGCCGCCAGATCCTGCAGCCACGGCGAACCGAGCCGCATCTGCGCCGCGTTGCGGCCCAGCTCCAGCCGTGCCAGCCAAGTGCCGCGATGCGGCGTCCCCAGCGTCAGCGCGTGGTGCACCCGCGCGGCACCGCCGTCGCCGCCGGCCACCGTCCACCAGCGACGCAGAGCCAGGCCGCCCATGCTGTGGCCGACGACGATCGGCGCCAGGCCCGTGGCCTGCTCGAGCCGGTGCATCGCCGAGTCGATGATCGGAGCGTAGGCATCGATCGACCCGAACACCGGCTCCAGGTTCACGGCCACCACCGGTACGCCCTGCGCCGTCAACCGGGCCAGCCAGCGGTTCCACACCCCGCGGTTGCACAGGAACCCATGCACCAGCAGCACGCCGCGGCGGCCGTGGGCTTGCGGTGGCAAGTGGTCGGGCCGGGCCCGGCTGCGGAAAGGCTGGCGCCAGCAGAACACGGCGATCGCGGCGCGCAACTCGCCCGCCCAGGCGCGCACGGTCTGCGCGACGCCGGCACGCGGTTCGCCGGCACCGACGGGAACGAGGTGCAGCAGCAGGAACTCGAGCCCGAGCACCGCGGCATAGGCGCCGAGCACGATCGCCGGCACTGCCAACGCCGCCAGCGGCCGCCCGTCACGCACGCAGGCCCAGGCCCATGCGAGCATTGCCGTCAGGCCGAGCAGGCACAGTCCACGCTGCCAACGCGCGATCATCTCGATCCTTTCGTCGTCCGGGCTGATCGGCATGGCTTGCTGCCAACCACGCACCCGGCCCGCGCCGGAAACACATCCATCCCATGAATCCTGTAGGTCTTCAAATCCTCGAACACCTCAGAAGCGTCGATGCCGAGCGTAAGCGACGCGTCGCCGACCCGGCCTTGGGTGAGCGGGTGCAGGCGATCAAGACGTTCCAGCAGGCGCGTTTCGTGCGCACCTATGCCGACCTGCTTGCCTCCGCTCGCTATGCCCGCACCGCGCGCTTCTTCCTCGACGAAATCTACGGTCCCGGGGACTTCGCGCCGCGCGACGACCAGTTCGCGCGCATCGTGCCGGGCCTGGTCCGGCTGTTTTCGGCCGAGGTCGCGCGGACGGTGCTGGCGCTGGCGCAGCTGCACGCCCTGAGCGAAGTGCTGGATACGGCGATGGGGCAGGCGCTTTCCCGGCCCGCCGTCGATGACGAGAGCTATGGCCAGGCCTGGCGCGCCGTCGGCCAGCCAGAGCAGCGCGAGCGCCAGATCATGCTGATGCTCACCGTGGGCGAGGCGCTGGACCAGTACACCCGCAGGCCGCTGCTGCGCCAGGCCCTGCGGGTGATGCGCAAGCCGGCCGAACTCGCGGGCGTGGGCGCGCTGCAGCACTTTCTGGAGACCGGCTTCGACACCTTCCGCGAGATGCGCGGTGCCAGGGAGTTCCTGGACACGGTGGCCACGCGGGAACGCGCGCTGGCGGCGGCGCTGTTTGCCGGCCAGCCGCTGGCCAGCGGCCTTGCGGCCTCGGCACGGGACGCCTGAGGCCGGGCCCACGGCGCGCGTCACGCCAGGCCGAGCAGGCGCATGGCGTTTTCCTTGAGGATCAGCGGCTTGACCCTGTCCTTGAAGCCGGCGTCGTCGAAGTCCTTCAGCCAGCGCTCGGGCGTGATCAGCGGGTAATCGCTGCCGAACAACATGCGGTCCTTGAGCAAGGTGTTCGCGTACTGCACCAGCTGGGGCGGAAAGTACTTCGGACTCCAGCCCGACAGGTCGATCCAGACATTGGGCTTGTGCAGCGCCAGGCTCAGCGCCTCGTCCTGCCAAGGCCAGCTCGGATGGGCGACGACGATCTGGATGTCGGGAAACGCGATCGCCACGTCCTCCAGCAGCATCGGGTTGCTGTTCTGCAGCCGCAGCCCGCCGCCGCAGCGCATGCCGCTGCCGATGCCCGAATGACCGCTGTGGAAGATGGCCGGCAGCTTGTGCTCGGCGATGACCTCATACAGCGGCCAGGCCATCTTGTCGTAGGGCAGGAAGCCCTGCACCGTGGGGTGGAACTTGAAACCCTTGACGCCATGCTCGGCGATCAGCCGCCGCGCCTCTCGCGCGCCCATCCTGCCTTTGTGCGGATCGATGCTGGCGAAGCAGTTCATCATGTCGGCGTTCTTCTGCGCCGCTTCGGCGACCTCCTCGTTCGGGATGCGCCGGCGGCCGAGCTCGGACTCGCTGTCGACGGTGAACATCACCAGGCCGATCTTCAGCGCCCGGTAATGCGCGATGGTCTCGTCGATCGTCGGCCGCCGGTTGGAGCCGAAGTACTTGTCGGCCGCCCGGTCGTACTCCTCGCCGTAGTTGTCGAACGGGTTCCAGCACGACACCTCGGCATGGGTGTGGGTGTCGATCGCGATCAGGCCCTCGGTCTTCATGCATCGGCCCCTATGATTAAAGGTGTGAAGTAAAAGCGAGCTTCAACGGCAGTCAACAGCTATTCTTGCTGCAGCTTGATTCGCAAAGAGTCCGGGTAAATCCGGATAAAACACTTCAATCTTTGAACTAAATTTGTGAGCTCCAACACGGCGCTCCCCATGTCGAGTCCTGATTTCGTCCCCGTCGCCGGGCTGCTGTCCACGCTGGACCTGCTGGCGATCAGCCAGGCCGGCCCGGTGCTGCACCTGCAGCTCAACCGCCCGGCAAAGCGCAACGCGATCAACGATGGGCTGGTGCAGCAGCTGCACACCGCCTTCGTCAACCTGCCGGGCTCGGTCAAGGCCGTCGTGATCAGTGGTGCCGGCACGCACTTCTGCGCCGGGCTCGACCTGTCCGAACTGGTGCAGCGCGACATGCAGGGCGCCATCCTGCATTCGCGCATGTGGCATGCAGCCTTCGACGCCGTGCAGTTCGGCCCGGTGCCGGTGGTGGCGGTGCTGCACGGCGCGGTGGTCGGCGGCGGTCTTGAACTGGCGGCGGCCTGCCAGATCCGCATCGCCGAGGATTCGGCCTATTTCGGTCTGCCCGAGGGCCAGCGCGGCATCTTCGTCGGCGGCGGCGGCTCGGTGCGCATCCCGCGACTGATGGGCGCCGCGCGCATGACCGATCTGATGCTCACCGGCCGCGTCTACGACGCCGACGAGGGCGAGCGCGCGGGGCTGGTGCAGTACCGCGTGGCCGACGGCGAGGGCATGGCCAAGGGCGTCGCGCTGGCGCGCAAGATGGCCGCCAATTCGCCGATGACCGCTTTCGCGGTGATGCACGCTCTACCACGCATCGTGGAACAGTCGCCGGGCGAGGGTCTGTTCACCGAGGCGCTGATGGCCGCGGCGGCGAGCAACACGCCCGAGGCGCAAGACCGGCTGCGCGCCTTCCTCGATGGGCGCGCCGCAAAGGTGCTGAAGTCGTGAGCGCCGCGAGGGTTCGCCACGCCAGCGTCGGCGGCTGCGTCGGCGCCAGCGCCGAGCGCCGCGCCGACGGCAGCCTCGTGCTGCGCTCGACCGAGCCGCTGCGCTGGTTTCCAGACCGGCTTACCGACACCCTGGAGCAATGGGCCGAAGCCGCACCCGATCGCACGCTGGTGGCCCGCCGCGCCAGCGACGGCCAGTGGGTTCGCATCAGCTATGCGCAGATGCTGCAGCGCGTGCAAGCCGTGGCGCAGTCGCTGGTCGACCGCGGGCTGTCGGTCGAGCGGCCGCTGGCCATCCTGTCGGGCAATGACCTCGAGCACCTGACGCTGGCGCTGGCCGCGATGTGGGCCGGCGTGCCCCATGCCCCGGTGTCGTCGGCCTATTCGCTGGTCTCGCAGGACCACGGCAAGCTGCGTCACATCCTGGGCATCCTGACACCGGGCATGGTTTTCGCAGCCGACGCGAGCTACGCACCGGCCATCGCCGAAGTGATCCCGGCCGACGTGCCGGTGGTGCTGACCGACGGGGCGCAGACCGCTGCCGCCGAGGGCCCGCTGGCGGGCCGCGAGGTGATCGGCTTCGACGTCCTCCTTGCCGCCGGGCCCGGGCCCACGCTGACTTCAGCGCACGCGGCCGTCGGCCCCGACACCATCGCAAAGTTCCTGTTCACCTCGGGCAGCACGAAAGCGCCCAAGGGCGTGATCAACACCCAGCGCATGCTGTGCGCCAATCAGCAGATGCTGCGCCAGTGCATGGTCTTCCTGGCCGATGAGCCGCCGGTGCTGGTCGACTGGCTGCCCTGGAACCACACGTTCGGCGGCAACCACAACGTCGGCCTGACGCTTTACAACGGCGGCACGCTGTACATCGACGATGGCAAGCCCACGCCCAAGGGCATCGCCCAGACGCTGCGCAACCTGCGCGAGATCTCGCCCACGGTCTACTTCAACGTGCCCAAGGGTTTCGAGGAGATCGCTTTCGCGATGGACGGCGACACCGTGCTGCGCGACAGCCTGTTCAAGCGCTGCAAGGCCTTCATGTTCGCCGGGGCAGGCCTGAGCCAGGCGGTGTGGGACAAGCTGGACGCCCACGGCGAGGCGGCGGCCGGTGAGCGGGTGCGCATCATCACCGGGCTGGGAATGACCGAGACCGCCCCCGCCTGCACCTTCGCGGTGGGCCCCGACGTGCGCTCCGGCGAGATCGGCTTGCCGGTGCCGGGGGTGGAGGTCAAGCTGGTGCAGGACGCCGCCAGCGGCGACAAGATGGAGATCCGCTTCAAGGGTCCGAACGTGATGCCCGGCTACTGGCGTGCGCCCGAGCAGACGCGCGAGGCCTTCGACGACGAGGGCTTCTACCGCACCGGCGACGCGGCCAGGCTGGTCGACCCGGGCAACATCGACCGCGGCCTGCTGTTCGACGGCCGCACGGCCGAGGACTTCAAGCTCTCGAGCGGCACATTCGTCAGCGTGGGCCCGCTGCGCTCGCGGATCGTCGCGGCCGGCGACCCCTGCGTGCAGGATGCCGTCATCACCGGTCTGAACCGCGACGACGTCGGCGCGATGCTGTTCCCGCGTCCCGACGAGTGCCGCAAGCTCGCTGGCCTCGGCGACGACGTGCCGCTGCCCGAGGTCCTGCACCACCCGGTCGTGCGCGCCTTCTTCCAGGCCCTGGCCGACCGGCTGTGGCGCGAGGCCACCGGCAGCGCCAGCCGCGTGGCCCGGCTGCACGTGCTGGCCGAGCCGCCGGCGATCGACCGCGGCGAGATCACCGACAAGGGCTCGATCAACCAGCGCGCGGTGCTGACCCACCGCGATGCGCTGGTGCAGGCCCTCTACGAGGGCCGCGAGGCCGACCCCTTCCTGATCCTGCCGCGCAAGGTCTGAAACGATGAAGATGCAAGGACACAGCGCCATCGTCACCGGCGGTGGCTCGGGCCTGGGCGAGGCGGTGGCGCGCGCGCTGGCGGCCCAGGGCGTCAAGGTCGCCGTGCTCGACGTCAACGGCGACGGCGCTCAGCGCGTGGCGGCCGACATTGCCGGCCTGGGCCTGCGCTGCGACATCACCGACGGCGACTCGGTCGGTGCCGCGCTGGACGCCGCCACGGCCGCGCACGGCACGCCGCGCATCGTGATGAACATCGCCGGCATCGGCAGCGCCAGGCGCATCGTCGGCAAGGACGGGCAGGCCGCGCCGCTGGCCGACTTCGAGCGCGTGATCCGCGTCAACCTGATCGGCACTTACAACGTGGCGCGCCTGGCCGCGGCGCGCATCGTGGCGCTGGAGCCCCTGGCCGACGGCGAGCGCGGTGTGATGGTCAACACGGCGTCGGTCGCGGCCTTCGACGGCCAGGTCGGTCAGGAGGCCTACTCGGCCAGCAAGGGCGGCATCGTCGGCATGACGCTGCCGATGGCCCGCGACCTGGCCCAGTGGGGCGTGCGCGTCTGCACCATCGCGCCAGGGCTGTTCGCCACCCCCCTGATGCAGCAACTGCCCGAGGCCGTGCAGCAATCTCTGGCCGCGTCCATCCCGTTCCCGAAGCGACTCGGTCAGCCCGAGGAGTTCGCGTCGCTGGCGCTGGAGATCGTTCGCAACGGCCACCTCAACGGCGAAGTGATCCGGCTCGACGGCGCATTGCGCATGGCCCCGCGATGAGTCCCGGCCCCCATGCGACCCCGGCCCGGATTGCGCCGCAGAGAGCGAACACGCACCGGCGCCCGCACCCCAGCGTGCGGCGTGGCCAAGCGCTGCCTTCCGAAGGCAACGAGCTGCGCCGTCGCGTGGTGCGCGGTGCCACCTACCCCGAGCGCCTGAAGGCGATCCCCGTCCCCGAGGCCGCCCGCACGCTGTCTCGCTGAAGCGACGACCCTCTTTCTTTCCCGACCCCACCCCAGGAGACAAGACCGTGAATCGACTTCTCAAGACCACCCTGGCTGCCGCCGTCGCGCTGCTGGCCGCTGCGCCCGCGCTGGCCGACGTGAACGTCGGCGTGACCCTTTCGCTCACCGGCCCCGGATCGGGCCTGGGCATCCCGATGGAGAAGGAGTTCAAGCTCTGGCCCAAGGAAATCGACGGCGAGAAGGTCAACCTGATCATCCTCGACGACGCCACCGACCCCGGCAAGGGCGTCGGCAACACGCGCCGCTTCGTCACCGACGACAAGGTCGACATGATCATCGGCTCGTCCATCACGACCGTCTCGGCGGCGATCGCCTCGGTGGCCACCGAGGCCAAGACGGTACAGCTCTCGGCCGCGCCGGTCGGCCTGCCGCCGGGCCAGGACCACTGGGTCTTCCGGCTGCCGCAAGGCTTCAGCGTGATGGCCTACCCGATCGTCGAGAACATGAAGAAGCAGGGCGTGAAGACGCTGGGCTTCCTCGGCTACACCGACGCCTACGGCGAGCTTTGGCTCAAGGAGATCACCAAGCAGGCCGAAGCCGCTGGCATCAAGGTCGTCGACGCCGAGCGCTTCGCGCGCACCGACACCAGCGTGACCCCGCAGGCCCTGAAGCTGGTCTCGGCCAACCCCGACGCCATCCTCGTCGTCGCGTCGGGATCGGGCGCGGCGATGCCCGAGATGGGCCTCGTCGAGCGCGGCTACAGGGGCAAGATCTACCAGACCCATGCCGCGGCGACACCCGACCTGGTGCGCATCGGCGGCAAGGAGGTCGAGGACACCTACGTGGTCTCGGGCCCCGCCGTGATCGCCGAACAGCTGCCCGACAACCACCCGTCGAAGCCGACCGCGGTGGACTTCGTCACCAAGTACGAGGCCGCCTACGGCCCGAACACGCGCAACCAATTCGCCGGCCATGCCTTCGACGCGCTCATCGTGCTGAAGAAGGTGCTGCCGGTGGCGGTGAAGAAGGCCAAGCCGGGCACGCCCGAGTTCCGTGCCGCACTGCGCGACGCCATCGAGCACATGGGCCGCACGATCTTCTCGCAGGGTGTGATGAACTGGACGCCCGAGGACCACTGGGGCTACACCAACGAGACCGGCGTGCTGCTCAAGGTCGAGGGCGGCAAGTTCGTCGTCGTCAAGTAAGACCGCAGCGCCCCGCGTCCCATGGACTCGACGATCGCCGGCATCCTGGCCCTGGACGGGCTGAGCAACGGCGCCATCTACGCCTTGCTCGCGCTGGCCACGGTGCTGGTGTTCACGGTCACGCGCGTGATCTACATCCCGCAGGGCGAATACGTCGCCTTCGGGGCGCTGACGCTGGCGCTGTTCCAGGCCGGCAAGGTGCCGGGCACGGCCTGGTTCCTGCTGGTCCTGGCCGGCGCGGTGGCGCTGTCCGACGGGGTGCGGGGCATTCGCCAGCGGCACCCGCCCTCGCGCCTGGCCACCGACGCGCTGCGCACGCTGGCCTGGCCGGTGGCGGCGTCGCTGCTGGCGATCTGGGCGGCGCCGCGCGGTTTTCCGCTGGCCGTGCAGGCGATGCTGACGCTGGCCCTGGTGACGCCCTTCGGCGGCCTGATCTACCGCATCGCCTACGAGTCGCTGGCCGACGCCAGCGTGCTCGTGCTGCTCGTCGTCTCGGTCGGGGTTCACTTCGCGCTGGTGGGCATGGGCCTGGTCTTCTTCGGCGCCGAAGGCTTTCGCAACCCCGCGTTCTGGGACGCGCGTTTCTCCAGCGGCGCCCTGTCCATCACCGGGCAGGCGATCATCATCTTCGCGGTCTCGATCGGCCTCATCGTCGCGCTGGCGCTGTTCTTCGAGCGAACGCTGCGCGGCAAGGCGCTACGCGCGACGGCGGTCAACCGCCTGGGTGCGCGGCTGATGGGCATTTCCAGCACCGGTGCCGGCCGGCTGTCGTTCGGCCTGGCAGCCTTCTTCGGTGCGCTGTCGGGGCTGCTGATCGGCCCGACGACGACCATCTTCTACGACAGCGGCTTCCTGATCGGCCTGAAGGGCTTCGTCGCCGCCGTCGTCGCCGGCCTGGCCAGCTACCCGCTGGCGCTGGCCGGTGCGCTGGGTGTCGGGCTGCTCGAGAGCTTCGGCTCGTTCTGGGCGAGCTCGTTCAAGGAGGTCATCGTGTTCGGCGCCATCCTGCCCGTGCTGCTGTGGCGCTCCGTGCGGGACCCGAGACACGATGAAGCCTGACGCGGCCGCGGCGCGAGCCCTGCCTTCCTTGCGCCGCTGGGCCTTCCCGGTCTTCGCGGTCGTGATGCTGGCGCTGCCGGCGCTGCCGGTGCCCGACTTCTGGATCACGCAGAGCAACTACATCGGCCTGTACGCGCTGACCTGCCTGGGCCTGGTGCTGCTGACCGGCGTCGCCGGGCTGACCTCGTTCGGCCAGGCCGCCTTCGTCGGCATCGGCGCCTACACCTCGGCCTACATGGCCACCGCGATGCATGTCTCGCCCTGGCTGACGCTGTGGGTGGGGCTGGCGCTGGCCCTGCTGTCGGCGCTGGTGCTGGGCGCGATCACCCTGCGCATGAGCGGACATTACCTGCCGCTGGCGACCATCGCCTGGGGCCTGGCGCTGAACTACACGATGGCCAACATGGACTGGCTGGGCAAGTACGACGGGCTGCAAGGCATCCCGGCCATGACGATGTTCGGCATCGACCTGGGCAGCGGCCGCGGCCTGCACGACCTGATCTGGCTGATCGCGCTGGCCGCGGCGCTGGGCTGCACGAGGCTGCTCGACTCGCGGCCCGGCCGTGCCATCCGCGCGCTCAAGAGCGGGACGACGATGGCCGAGGCGATGGGCATCTCGACCTTTCGCTACAAGATGGTCGTCTTCGTGCTGGCGGCGCTGCTGGCGGCGATCTCGGGCTGGCTGTTCGCGCACTTCCAGCGCACGGTGAACCCGACGCCGTTTTCGCTCGGCAAGGGCATCGAGTACCTGTTCATCACCGTGCTCGGCGGCGCCGGCCAGGTCTGGGGGGCCTTCCTCGGCGCCGCCGTGGTGCGCGTCACGACCGACCAGCTTCAGGTGCTGCTGCCGCGCCTGATCGGTGCCGCGGGCAATTTCGAGATGGTCGTCTTCGGCATCGTCCTGGTCGCGGTACTGAAGTACGCGCCCGACGGCCTGTGGTCCTTCATCGACCGCCGATTTCCGGCGCCGCCGCGGCGGCGCGACTGGCAGGGCGCGGCAGCGCTGCCTGCGCGTGCCAAGCCCCCGAGCGGTGAGCTGTTGCTGGACGTGCAGGCCGTTCGCAAGCAGTTCGGCGGCCTGATCGCCGTCAACGACGTGAGCTTCCAGGTGCGCAGCGGCGACATCGTCGGCCTCATCGGCCCCAACGGCGCCGGCAAGTCGACCACCTTCAACCTCGTCTCGGGCGTGCTGCCGCTGAGCGCCGGCGAGGTGCGGTTCCGCGGCGAGGCCGTCGGCGGCCTGAGCTCGCGCCAGATCGCGCGCCGCGGGCTGTCGCGCACCTTCCAGCACGTGAAGATGATCCCCGAGATGACGGTGCTCGAGAACGTCGCCCTTGGCGGCCACCTGCGCACGCGCAGCGGCGGCCTGCGCGCGATGCTGCGCCTGGACCGGATCGAGGAGCGCAGCCTGTTCGCCGAGGCCGAGGCGCAGCTCGCGCGAATCGGCATGGCCGGGCAGATGAACGAGCTCGCCGGCAACCTGGCGCTGGGGCCGCAACGGCTGATGGAGATCGCGCGCGCGCTTGCCACCGACCCCGCGCTGCTGCTCCTCGACGAACCCGCCGCCGGGCTGCGGCTGAAGGAAAAGCAGGCGCTGGCCGCCGTGCTGCGCCAGCTCAAGGCCGAGGGCATGAGCATCCTGCTCGTCGAGCACGACATGGACTTCGTGATGGACCTGACCGACCGCATCGTCGTGATGGAGTTCGGCACCCGGCTGATCGAGGGCACGCCGGCCGAGGTCCAGGCCAGCCCGGCGGTGCGCGCCGCCTACCTGGGCACGGAGCACTGATGCCGGCGCTGCTCGAGGTCGACGCGCTGCGCGCCGGCTATGGCCGCGCCGAGGTGCTCAGCGGCATCACGCTGCACCTGGACGCCGGCCAGGTCGTCACCGTGATCGGCCCCAACGGCGCCGGCAAGTCCACGCTGCTGGGCGCCTTGATGGGCGTGCTGCCGGCGCGCGGGCGCATCGTCTTCGACGGCCAGGACCTGGCCGGCACGACGCTGGAGCAGCGCGTGATGGGCGGCCTGGCCCTGGTGCCCGAGACGCGCGAGCTGTTCGGCACGATGACGGTCGAGGACAACCTGCTGCTCGGCGGCTACCGGGCGATGAAGCTGCACGTGCCGCACTGGCGGCGCGGGCTGGAACGTGTCTTCACGCTGTTCCCGCGGCTTCAGGAGCGCCGGATGCAGCTCGCCGGCACATTGTCGGGCGGCGAGCGACAGATGCTGGCGCTGGGCCGCGCGCTGATGTCCAGCCCCAAGCTGCTGATGCTCGACGAGCCCAGCCTCGGGCTCGCGCCGCTGATCGTGCGCGAGATCTTCCGTATCATCGAGCGGCTGCGCGAGCAGGGCACGAGCATCCTGCTGGTGGAACAGAACGCGCGAGCGGCGCTCGAGGTCGCCGACCACGGCTACGTGCTGGAAACCGGCAACCTCGCGCTGCAAGGGCCGGCAGAACAACTCGCGCACGACCCGCGCGTGATCGAGACCTACCTCGGCGCGGTGGCCAAGGGGCGATGAGCATGGCCGTCGCACGCAGCAGGATGCGGCCGGTTGCCGACGGCGATCCGGCGACGCGCACGGCGCCGCTGTCACTGGGTCCGCTGGCCGGGATCGTGGGCTTTCACGTCGCGCGCGCCGGGGTCGCGACCTCGGACGTCTTCGATCGATTCGTCGGCCGGCCCTTCGGACTGCGCAAGGTCGAGTTCTCGCTGCTGATGCTGCTGCTGGTGAATACCGCGATCCCGCCCAAACGGCTGGCACGCGCACTGGCCGTGACGGCGCCGAACCTGACCCTGCTGCTCGACCGCCTGCAGCAGCGCGGCCTGCTGCGGCGCGAGCCCAACCCGCGCGACGGCCGCTCGCAGAACGTGGTGCTCACCGACGAGGGCCAGCAGCTCGCGCGCCAGGCTGCCGCCGCGGCCGAGCCGATGGAGCACGAACTGCTGCTGCGCCTGAGCCGAGCAGAACAGGCGATGCTGATCGAACTGCTCGGCAAGCTGGGCGGCTGAGGGACGCAGCCATCCGCAACCTGCGCGACGCCTCGGCGGTCGGCGGCAGCCGGGTGCGTGCGGCGCAACACAGGCCGCACGGCCCGGGTGCGGCCGACGTCAGCGAGAAGGAAGCGATTTGCGCCCTTTCAACGGTCTTCGGACCGTGGCCCGGTCGATACGCTGGCGGCAAACGACGCGACCTTTTGCGCGGGCCGCCCTACTGCCATGAACGAAGCCCCGTACCGAACCGATCTCGACCCGAGCGACTGGACTGCCATGCGCAGCCAGGGTCACCGCATGCTCGACGACATGTTCGACTACCTGCAGACGGTCCGCGATCGCCCCGTCTGGCAACCGATCCCGGCCGCGGCCCGGGGCAGCTTCAGCGACCCGCTGCCAGCAGGCCCGACCGACCTTGCCGATGCCCACGCGCGCTTCATCCGCCAGGTGCTGCCCTACGCGGTGGGCAACGCGCATCCGCGCTTCATGGGCTGGGTGCACGGCGGCGGCACGCCGGTGGGCATGCTGGCCGAGATGCTCGCGGCAGGGCTCAACGCGAACCTCGGCGGGCGTGACCAAATGCCGCTGGAGGTCGAGCGACAGATCGTGCGCTGGATGCGCGAGCTGTTCCGCTTCCCGGCCACCGCCAGCGGCGTGTTCGTCACCGGTTCGTCGATGGCCAACTTCGTGGGCCTGCTGGTGGCGCGCACGCGCGCACTCGGCGTGTCGTCACGGCGCAGCGGCCTGTTGATCGAAGCCCGGCCGCTGGTGGCCTATGCTGCCGCCAGTGCCCATGGCTGCATCACCCAGGCCATGGCGATGGCCGGCCTGGGCAGCGACGCGCTGCGCCGCGTGCCGGTCGATGCAGCGCACCGGATGGACGTGGCCTGCCTGTCGCGGATGATCGCCGCCGATCGCGCTGCCGGGCTGGTGCCATTCTTCGTCGCCGGCACGGCGGGTACCGTGGACGTCGGCGCCGTCGATGACCTTGCCGCGATCGCCGCCGTCTCCCGGCGCGAGCGGGTCTGGTTTCATGTCGACGGTGCACTCGGCGCGCTGGGCATGCTCGCGCCCGAGGTTGCGCCCCTGCTGGCCGGCATCGAGCAGGCCGACTCGATCGCGCTCGACTTCCACAAGTGGGGGCAGGTGCCCTACGACGCCGGCTTCATCCTCGTGCGTGACGGTGCCGACCAACTCGACGCCTTCGCCGCGCCGGAGGCCTACCTGGCGCGACACCCGCGCGGCCTTGCGGCGGGCTCGCCCTGGCCCTGCGACCTGGGCCCGGACCTTTCGCGCGGCTTCCGTGCGCTGAAGACCTGGTTCACGATCACTGTCCACGGCACCGACCGTCTCGGCGCCGCAATTTCGCGGTCCTGCGCACTGGCGCGCCACCTTGAACGGCGGATCGAGCAATGCCCCCGGCTCGAGTTGATGGCCCCGGTGGCGCTGAATATCGTTTGCTTTGGCTATCGCAGCACCAACGCGAACGAGGACAACGCAGAGATCGTCGCCGACCTGCAAGAGGCGGGGGTTGCCGTGCCCTCCACGACGACGATCGGAGGCCGTACGGCGATCCGGGTGGCGATCGTCAACCACCGCACCCGGGTCGATGACATCGACGCGCTCGTCGACGCTGTGCTGGCCTGCGGCGCCGCACGCGACATGCAGCCGGCGTTGGCGAGGGCCGCATGACCGCTGCTGCTGCATCGGCGCTGCGCTCGATAGACGGCGCGAACGATCTCACCCGCCTGGGACTGGCGAGCCTGATGACCCTGGCGTTTGAAGGCGTCCCGCTGACGCCGATCGCGACCCACTTGATCGAACAGGCATCCAGCGATCCCGACGATGCCGATGCGCTGATGCACCTGTCGGTTGTGCTGCAACTGCATGGCCTCAAGGCCGAAGGGCTCGCGGTACAGGCCTGTGCGCTGCGCATGCAGCGTCTGTACCGACAGCCCGCCGCCCGCCAGCCGGCGCTGAAACTGCTGGCGCTGATGGCGCCTGGCGACCTGATGACGAACACCCCGGTGGAGTTCCTGATCGAGCGATCCGACGTGGCGCTCAGCACGCTGTACCTGCCACCCGACGAACCCCTGCCGGAGGCGCTGCCCGCGCACGACGTGCTCTTCGTGGCCGTATCGGAGTCCGATGCCACGCGACCCTTGCTCGACCGCATGGCGCTGCAGTTGCCACGGTGGGGAGGACGCGTTGTCAACCACCCGGAGCACATCGTGCAGACCTCGCGCAGCCTCGCCCACCTGCGGCTGCAGGGCGCGCCAGGCATTGTGATGCCCTGTTCGGTGCGACTCGCGCGGGCCACGCTTGAGCGCCTCGCGCGCCGGGAGCTGAAGCTGCCCGATGTACTGCCCGACGGCGAGTTCCCCGTGATCGTTCGTCCTGTCGATTCGCACGCCGGACATGGCCTGGTCAAGTGCGATTCCACGCCCATGCTCCAAGCCTATCTGGCGACAGCCGGCGCCGACGGGTTCTTCATTTCACGGTTCATCGACTACCGAAGTGCCGACGGCATGTACCGCAAGTATCGCGTCGTACTCGTCGATGGCGTGCCGTATCCCGCGCACATGGGCGTCTCGTCGCATTGGATGATCCACTACCTCAACGCCGGCATGACCGACAGCCCGGCCAAGCGCGCCGAAGAACAGACATTCATGACCGGCTTCGACATCGGTTTCGGCCGGCGGCATGCGGCCGCGTTGTACGCGGTCGCCGAACGTTTCGCGCTCGAGTACGTCGTCATCGATTGCGCGGAGAGCGCGGACGGCGATCTGCTGGTCTTCGAGCTCGATCCCGGCGCCGTCATACACGCCATGGATCCGCCCGACGTGTTCCCCTACAAGCGACCGCAGATGGAAAGGATCTTCCGCGCTTTCCGCGACCTTCTCGGCCGTCACGCCGCCCCGACCGCGAGCGCGTCGTGGGGCGGCGACGCGGCGGCTTCTTTGGAGCACCAGCCGACTGCGGCGGCGTCGTGACGCAGCGGGGCACGGCGCAGGCCTTGACCGCGCCCTGCGCCCCGACGACGCTCGGCGCCAGCGGCGTGCGAAGCGCCGGGTCGGCAATCCTGAAACCCGCCTGCTCCGAGCGGGCGGTTCGCCCGGATCCAAGGGCCCGCAAGCGCGCGCTTGGCACGTTCGGCGCCCCCGGGAGCACCGCGCGCCTGCGCAACATCGCTACGCTAGCATTGCCGGCGGCGTTGCCGGCGGTGTCCGCGGATCGCGCCCGAGCGAGAACCTGCCTGGTCGGCCGCGAAGTGCCATGCGAAGGGAGAAGAACGACATGTCCCGCAACGCTGCGGTTCGCGGCGACGACAACGCGCCACCGATCACCCAGGCGTTGGCGCGCTTCGTCGCCACCCACCCCTCGCGGGGCTGGTTCGACGCGGTCGAACATGAGGCTCACCGCACATTCCTGAACTGGCTCGCCTGCGCCATTGGCGCCGCGCGTCATGAAGCCACACAGGCGGCGCTCGCAGCGTGCCAGGTCTTGCAGCCAGCGCCTCAGGCCGCCGTGCTGGGTCGGCGCGAGCGCGTGGACATTGCCAGCGCCGCGTTCGTCAACGGCATTGCCTCGCACACTTTCGATTTCGACGACACCCATCTCAAGACCATCATCCATCCCGCCGGACCGGTGGCCTCGGCCCTGCTTTCGCTGGCCGAGCTCAAGGGCGCCAGCGGTCGATCGCTGATCGACGCTCTGGTGCTCGGCGTCGACGTTTCGTGCCGCATCGGCAATCTCGTCTACCCGGACCACTATGACCGCGGGTGGCACATCACCGGCACCACGGGCACGCTCGGCGCAGCCGCAGGCTGCGCGCGACTGCTGGGCCTGGACGAGCATCGGACGCAGATGGCGATCGGCATCGCCGCATCGCAGCCGGTCGGCCTGCGGGAACAGTTCGGCAGCATGACCAAGCCCTTGCATCCGGGGGCCGCTGCGCGCGCTGGGCTGATGTCGGCCTTGCTCGCTCAGCAAGGCTTCACCGCCAGCCCGCGAGCCCTGGAGGCGCCGCGCGGCTTCGCCCAGGTTGTCTCGACGAAGTTCGCCTGGAACGAAGCCACCGACGGCCTTGGCGAACGATTCGAGATTTCCGCCAACTCCTACAAGCCGTTCGCCTGCGGGATCGTGATCCACCCGAGCATCGAGGCTTGTGTGAGGTTGCGGGAGCAGGGCGTACGGGCGGACCAGTTGGAGCGAGTCGAGCTCGCCGTTCATCCCTTGGTTCTGGAGCTGACGGGCAAGCGGGAACCCGTCGACGGGCTGCAGGCCAAGTTCAGCGTCTATCACGGCTGCGCGGCAGGCTTGATCTTCGGTCGCGCCGGCGAGGACGAATTCTCCGACGCCATCGCGACCAGGCCCGACATCGCCGATCTGCGGCGGAAGGTCGTTGCGAGAGTCGCTGACGACGTCGGCGAAGATGGTGTGCGGCTTTCGGCGTGGCTCGCGGACGGCCGCCGAATCGACGTTGTCGTCGATCATGCCGTCGGATCCGCCGTGCGGCCGATGAGCGACGAAGCTCTGGAGGCCAAATTCCGCGCTCTCGTGGAACCGATCATCGGCTCGGAACGAGCGACGAAACTACTCAGTCAGTGCTGGCAACTGGGCTCGGCAGACAACGTTCAGCATGTGACCGCTGCATCACAAACCTGATCGCAAAGTCGTTTCTTCTACTTTCGCGGCACAAGGCAAAAGGGCCCGATCGCGTGGATCGGGCCCTTTACCTTCTAAATTAGCCTGACGATGTCCTACTTTCACACGGGAACCCGCACTATCATCGGCGCTAAGGCGTTTCACTGTCCTGTTCGGGATGGGAAGGAGTGGGACCACCTTGCTATGGTCATCAGGCTTGACTTGTTGCTCCGTTGTCGCATGACAACGAAGCCAATTCAAAGAGTCTTATCAGCAGATTGCGTACCTTTTGGCATAACCCGTTGACTCCATCGTCAAAGTTATAGGGTCAAGCCTCACGAGCAATTAGTACCGGTCAGCTTAACGCATTACTGCGCTTCCACACCCGGCCTATCAACGTCCTGGTCTCGAACGACTCTTCAGGGGGCTCGAGGCCCCGGCAAGACTTATCTTGAGACGAGTTTCCCGCTTAGATGCTTTCAGCGGTTATCTCTTCCGCACTTAGCTACTCGGCAATGCCACTGGCGTGACAACCGATACACCAGAGGTGCGTCCACTCCGGTCCTCTCGTACTAGGAGCAGGCTCTCTCAATCTTGCAGCGCCCACGGAAGATAGGGACCAAACTGTCTCACGACGTTTTAAACCCAGCTCACGTACCTCTTTAAATGGCGAACAGCCATACCCTTGGGACCGGCTACAGCCCCAGGATGAGATGAGCCGACATCGAGGTGCCAAACACCGCCGTCGATATGAACTCTTGGGCGGTATCAGCCTGTTATCCCCAGAGTACCTTTTATCCGTTGAGCGATGGCCCTTCCATACAGAACCACCGGATCACTAGGTCCTACTTTCGTATCTGCTCGACTTGTCAGTCTCGCAGTTAAGCACGCTTATGCCCTTGCACTATCAGCACGATTTCCGACCGTGCCTAGCGTACCTTCGAACTCCTCCGTTACGCTTTGGGAGGAGACCGCCCCAGTCAAACTGCCTACCATACACTGTCCCCAACCCGGATAACGGGCCAAGGTTAGAACCTCAAACACACCAGGGTGGTATTTCAAGGTTGGCTCCACGACACCTAGCGGCACCGCTTCAAAGCCTCCCACCTATCCTACACAGATCTGTTCAAAGTCCAATGCAAAGCTACAGTAAAGGTTCATGGGGTCTTTCCGTCTAGCCGCGGGGAGATTGCATCTTCACAAACATTTCAACTTCGCTGAGTCTCAGGAGGAGACAGTGTGGCCATCGTTACGCCATTCGTGCAGGTCGGAACTTACCCGACAAGGAATTTCGCTACCTTAGGACCGTTATAGTTACGGCCGCCGTTTACTGGGACTTCAATCAAGAGCTTGCACCCCATCATTTAATCTTCCAGCACCGGGCAGGCGTCACACCCTATACGTCCACTTTCGTGTTTGCAGAGTGCTGTGTTTTTATTAAACAGTCGCAG
>JBBINW010000076.1:0-20840 GCA_037443665.1 Betaproteobacteria bacterium | reverse complement strand
TCGACAAAGATCAATGCGGACGCGGAGTTACGTGCAGACGGTCGTCAAAGCTCGGGCCAGACGCGGCGTTGCGCCGCGCCACCGATCCGGCCTCGGTCTTCGACAGCCCGACCGGCACGGCCGGTCGGTGTTCAAGCGACCTCGGTTCCGGGACGAGACGGCGACCGCGGATCAGGTTGGAGGTACCACCAGCCGGAGCGGGCCGCTGCGGGCCCAGGCCGCGGTTTCCTCGCGCAGCAGGAACAGCGTGCGCGGATGGGTCTCGGCCCAGGCGGCGGCATACGTCAGTGCAGCGTCGCGACCGCGCGTCTGCAGCGCGAGCGCGTTCGGGTCGGCTTCGCCTCGGGCGTGGCACTTGATCACCGCCAGGCGCAGGCACAGCACCTGCCAGGCGAAGGTCTCGCTGGCCAGCTGGGGCTCGACCTTGCGCAGCCCGCCGCGCTGGCCCAGGACCAGATCACCGATGCGCCGCTGCTGGCTCTGCGAGAAGCCCGGCGCATCGACGTGCGCCAGCAGGTAGGCGCTGTGGCGGTGGTGGTCGTGGTGCGAGACCATCAGGCCGAGTTCGTGCAGCGCGCAGGCCCAGCCGAGCTCGCGCCGCGTCTCGGCCTCGGCATCGGGCACGGCGGCGTCGAACAGCGCCAGGGCCACCATGGCCACGCGGGCGGCCTGCGCGATGTCGACGCCGAAGCGCCGCTGCAGTTCGGCCACCGTCGCGTCGCGCATGTCGGTCGCGCGGCCGCGCAGGCGGGCGACCAGCCGCTCGTGGAGGTCGATGATGACGCCCTGGCGCAGCGCGCCCTTGGCCGGCCACAGGGTGTCGATGCGGAAGTGTGCCGCTAGCGTGTAGAGGATCGCCAGGCCGCCCGGCAGCACCGCGCGCCGATCGGTCTTCAGGCCCGGGATCTGGATGCGGTCGATGTGACCTGCGTCCAGGCAGCGCTCGATGCACCAGCGCAGGCCGGCCGGCGTGATGCGGCCGTCGGTGACGCCGGCCGCCTGCAAGAGCTGCGACACCGCGCCGGCGGTGCCCGACGCGCCCAGCGCCTGCGCCCAGCGCTCGGGCGAGAACGGCTGCAGCGCCTCCTCCAGCTCGGCGCCGGCGGCCACCTGGGCGGCGCGAAACCCGGTGTCGGTGATGCGACCGCCTTCGAAGAACCGCAGCGACAGGCTGACGCAGCCGACGCCGAAGGACTCGGTGACCAGCGGCCTGCGGCCGTGGCCGAGGATCAGCTCGGTCGAGCGGCCGCCAATGTCGATCACCAGCCGCGGCGCGTCGCTGGGCTGCAGGTGGGCCACGCCGGCGTAGATCAGGCGCGCCTCCTCGCGGCCCGAGATGACCTCGATCGGGAAGCCCAGTGCCTCCTGTGCCCGCAGCAGGAACGCGTTGCGGTTGCGCGCTTCGCGCAGCGTCTGGGTGGCCACGACGCGCACCTGGCCGGTGCGCAGGCCGGCCAGGCGGGCGGCGAAACGGCGCAGGCAGGCCAGCCCGCGCTGTGCGGCTTCCTCCGAAAGCATGCCGTTGGCGTCCAGCCCTGCGCCCAGACGCACCGTTTCCTTGAGGTAGTCGATGCGGCGGTAGCGGCCGTGCGGCAGGTTGCCGATCTCGAGCCGGAAGCTGTTCGACCCCATGTCCACCGCGGCCAGTGCGCCGGAGTGGTTCGCGCTTGATTCCATGCGGCGATCGTACCCGGCGACCTTCCTACAATCGCCGCTTTGCCCACTGACCTCGTCGGGACCGTCATGCTCGAACAAGACTTCGCCAGCCTGGTGCCGCCGACCGCCGGAATGAACCGGCGCGACTTCGTGCGCAAGACCGTGGGTAGCGGCTTTGCCGCCGCGGTCCTGCCGGTGGCCGCGCAGACGATCCGCACCCACGCCCACGGCCTGCTTGTCGGCGAGGTGACGATCCCGGTGGGCGACTTCAAGATGCCGGCCTACCGCGCCGCGCCCGCCGGCCGCAGCAACGCGCCGGTGGTTGTGGTGGTCAGCGAGATCTTCGGTGTCCACGAGCACATCGCCGACATCGCCCGGCGTTTCGCGCATGCGGGTTACTTCGCCGTCGCGCCCGAGTTGTTCGCGCGCCAGGGCGACCCGGGCAGCTATGGCGAGATCGCGCGCCTGATTGCCGAGGTTGTCTCGAAGGCGCCCGATGCACAGGTGCTCGGCGACCTCGACGCCAGCCTGGCCTGGGCGCAGGGGCAGGGCGCCGACCTCTCGCGCAGCGCCATCACCGGGTTCTGCTGGGGCGGCCGCATCACCTGGCTTTACGCAGCGCACAGCCCGCGCATCAAGGCAGCGGTCGCCTGGTACGGACGTCTGGTGGGCGAGCCCACGCCGCTGCAGCCGAGCAACCCGATCGATCACGTGCGCGAGATCCACGCGCCGGTGCTGGGTCTGTACGGCGGGCAGGACAGCAGCATTCCCCAGGCGTCGATCGAGCGGATGAAGGCCGCGCTGTCCAGCGGCAGTGCCGCCGCTCGCCGATGCGAATTCGTCGTCTATCCGCAGGCCGGGCACGCGTTCAACGCCGACTACCGGGCCAGCTACGTCAAGGATGCGGCAGACGACGGCTGGCGGCGCTGCCTGGCCTGGTTCAAGGCCCACGGCGCTGCTTGACGGCCTCGATAACATCATTGCAGCGGGTGCTGCTCGTCGCCACCCCGACCCCCCGATGACCCTCCTGTACATCGTCCTGGCCACTGCGGCCAGCGGCGTGCTTTCGGTGCTCGTGGCCGCGTCGCTGACGCTGGCCGTGCTCGGCCGCCTGGTCAAGCACCTGGTGAGCCTGTCGGCCGGCGTGCTGCTCGGCACTGCGCTGCTCCACATGCTGCCCGAGGCCTTCGAGAGCGGCGCCGACCCGCATGCGCTGTTTGGTGCCCTGCTGGGCGGATTGCTGTTCTTCTGGCTGCTGCAGAAGGCCGAGCTCTACCGGCACGATCACCATCATGAAGGCGACGGCCACGGCCATCACCACCACTTCGACGCCGAGCGCGCTGGCCGCGGCGGCGTGACGGTGCTGCTCGGCGACAGCGTGCACAACATCTGCGACGGCGGCATTGTGGCCGCCGCGTTCCTCGTGAACCCGGCGCTCGGCGCGGTCACGGCGCTGGCGATCCTGGCGCACAAGATCCCGCAGGAGGCCGGTGACTACATCGTCCTGCTCAACGCCGGTCTCTCGCGCGCGCGGGCCCTGGCCTTCAACGCCGTTGCGGGCGTGGCCGCGGTAGTGGGTGGGGTCGCTGGCTACCTCCTGGTCGGGCCCTGGAAGGTGTTGCTGCCCTACCTGCTGGTCATCGCGTCGAGCAGCTTCGTCTACGTCGCCGTGTCGGACCTGCTGCCGCGGCTGCAGCGGCGACTGTCATGGCACGAGACCTTGACCCAGGTGGCCTGGCTCGCCGCCGGGCTGCTGATCGTGGTGTTGGCGATGTCGGGGCTGCACGACCACTGACCCAGCGAGCCAGGGCGTCACGGGCCCCTGGCGGACGCCCGGCACCGCGTCAGCGCACCACCAGGACCGGCAACGTACCGTGGGTGAGGACCTTCTGCGTCTCGCTGCCCAGCAGCAGCGCGGTCATGCCGCGGCGGCCGTGCGAAGCCATCACGATGAGGTCGCAGCCCTCGTTCTTGGCGTGGTCGAGGATCGCCTCCCACGGGTGCATCGCCTCCACCGTATGGCCCTTGCAGGGAACGCCGCCGGCGGCGGCGGCGTCGGTCACCACCTTCACCCGCGCCAAGGCGACGCGCTCCTGGGCGTCGAAGAACTCCTGCGGCGGCACCGGCTGCATCTCGGAGATGGCGCTGTACGGGAAGGGCTCCTTCACCGCCAGAGTTTCGAGTTCGGCACCGACCAGCTTGGCCAACTCGACCGCCGCCTGCAGCGCCTTGGGCGTGAGCTCGGACCCGTCGGTCGGGAACAGGATTCGCTTGTACATGAAGACTCCTTGGCAATCCGCAGTGGCGGCCTCGTCACCCAACGTCGGGTCGGAGCACCGCGTGCATGAAAGTGTTGCGCAATGGTGGTGCCAGCCCTTGACCGCAGTCAAGCGGCTCGCGAAAGTCGCTTCAGCCGCGCACCACCGGCCGCGCCGGGTCGCTGCACCACTCGCTCCACGAACCCGGGTAGAGCAGGCTCTCGCCGAGGCCCGCGTGGGCCATCGCGAGCAGGTTGTGGCAGGCGGTCACGCCGGAGCCGCACTGTTGCACCACTTCGCCCGCGGCGGCCCCCAGCGCGGTGAACTCCTCGCGCAGCTGTGCCGCCGGCTTGAAGCGGCCCCCTGCGTCCAGGTTGTCCTTGAAGAAGCGCCACGTGGCGCTCGGGATGTGCCCGGCCACCGCGTCCAGCGGCTCGACTTCGCCGCGAAAGCGTTCGCCGGCGCGTGCGTCCAGCAGGCGCACCCGGCCGAGCCGGGCCTGAAGCGCATCGGCGCCGATCGTGGGCATGCCGGCGGCGGCTGCCGAGTAGGGGGGGCGCGGCGGCGGCGCCAGCACCTCGGTGGTCAGCGTGCCGCCGGCGGCACACCACGCGGCCAGGCCGCCGTCGAGCACCGCCACCGCGTCGTGACCGAGCCAGCGCAGCAGCCACCAGGCCCGGGCGGCGTAAGGCGCGCCCTGCGCATCGTAGGTGACCACCGGCACGCCCGGTGCGATGCCCCACTGGCCGGCACGATCGGCCAGCGCGGCGCGCTCGGGCAGTGGGTGGCGGCCGTTGTGGCCGCTCTTCGGACCCGAGAGATCACGGTCGAGGTGCGCGTACTGCGCGCCCGGCAGGTGGCCGGTCGCGAACGCACGCTCTCCAGCGCCAGGATCGACGAGGTCGAAGCTGCAGTCGAGCACCACCGGCGGCCTGCCCGCCGCATACAGGGCTAGCAGTGACTCGGCGTCGATCAGGGTGCGCTGCTGCATCGCGGTGCCGCTCAGGTCTGCACCGGCTGCCAACCCATCTCGCGCCGGTACCACTCGTGGAAATGCTGCATGCCGTCCTCCATCGGGCTCTGGTACGGTCCGGCCTCGTCGTCGCCGCGCTTGAGCAGCGCCAGCCGGCCGGCGTCCATGCGCAGCGCGATCTCGTCGTCCTCCAGGCAGGTTTCCATGTAGGCCGCCTGCTGCGCGTCGACGAACTCGCGCTCGAAGGCGGCGATCTCCTCAGGATAGAAGAACTCGACCAGGTTGAGCGTCTTCTGCGGCCCCTGCGGGAACAGCGTCGAGACGACCAGCACGTGCGGGTACCACTCGACCATCACGGTCGGGTAATAGGTCAGCCAGATGGCGCCCTGCGGCGGCGGCTCGCCATGGCGGTACTTGAGCACCGCATCGTGCCAGCGCGCGTAGGTGGGCGAGCCGGCCTTGGCCAGCGCCTTGTGCGCTCCGACCGTCTGCACCGAGTGGTGGCGGCCGAACTCCCAGTGCAGATCCTCGCAGGTCACGAAGCCGCCGAGGCCCGGGTGGAAGGGGCCGACGTGGTAGTCCTCCAGATAGACCTCGATGAAGGTCTTCCAGTTGTATTCGCACTGGTGCAGGTGCGCGCGGTCGAAGACGTAGCCGTCGAAGTCGAGTTCGCTGGCCGCGCCGAGTTGCGCCAGGTCGCTGGCCACGCAACGCCCGTTGTGCTCGAACTGCAGCCCGTGCCAGCTCTGCAGCGGGTAGTTGCGCAGGTGCAGGCAGGGGTCGTGGTCGAAGTGCGGGGCGCCGATCAGTCGGCCGTGCAGGTCGTAGGTCCAGCGGTGCAGCGGGCAGACCACCTGCTGACCCGTGTGACCGCGGCCCTTGAGCATGATCGCCTGGCGATGCCGGCAGACGTTGGAGACGAGCTCGATGCCGTCGCGCGTGCGCACCAGGGCCCGACCCTCGTGCTCCTGCGGCAGCGCGAGATGGTCGCCGACCTCGGGCATGGCAAGCTCGTGCCCGAGGTAGCTCGGCGCGTGCTGGAAGATGAGTTCCTGTTCGCTGCGGAACAGGTCCTCGTCGAAATAGCTGGAAACCGGGAGTTGAGTGCGGCTGCGCTCAAGAGCTTCGAGACTCATGCTCAGGTCCGACATGATCCGAGTGGATCCTCCTTGGCAAGGACATCGACCCCGCCACCCGGTGGCCCCGCGGGCGGCAAACGAAAAGAACGCGCCGCGCGCGGCGGCACCGGCAAAACGAGTGATTCTAACGGCGAGCCGCGGCCCTCCCTTTCGACGTCCGGCCGGCGATGCAGGCGTCCATCGTCGCGACGTCCTGGGGCGCCGAAGCCTTTGTCTAGAATCCCAGCTTGATTTCATCTACCGAAATGGCCCGCAGCACCGCCACCGCCGCCAAGGAGCCCGCTACCTACGAGCAGGCTTTGACCGAACTCGATCGCCTGGTTGCCCAGATGGAAGGTGGGCAACTGCCGCTGGACCAGCTGCTCGACGCGTATCGGCGCGGGGCCGATCTGCTGAACTTCTGCCGCGACCGACTGAAGGTCGTCGAGGAGCAGGTCAAGGTGCTGGAAGACGGGCAGCTCAAGGCATGGCCGGCGGGATGAGCGGCAACGATTTCGACGCCTGGGCCGTGGGCGAGCTGGCCGCGGTCGAGGCGGCGCTGGAGAGCTGGGTGCCCGAGGATGCGCCCGCCGGCCTCGGCCAGGTGATGCGCTATGGCGTGCTCGACGGAGGCAAGCGGCTGCGCCCGCTGCTCGTTCTGGCGAGTTGCCAGGCCACCTCGGGCGATCGCGAAGTGGCGCTGCGCGCGGCGGTGGCGGTGGAGCTGATCCACGCCTATTCGCTGGTCCACGACGACATGCCTTGCATGGACAACGACGTCCTGCGCCGCGGCAAGCCCACGGTCCACGTGAAGTACGGCCAGGCCCAGGCGATGCTGGCGGGGGACGCCATGCAGGCCCTGGCCTTCGAGTTGCTCACCTCCGACGATGGCGTCGAGCCCTCGCTCCAGGCGCGGCTGGTGGGCCTGCTCGCGCGCGCCGCCGGGCATGCCGGCATGGCCGGCGGCCAGGCGATCGACCTGGCCAGCATCGGCCGCGTTCTGGACGAGACCGAGCTGCGCGACATGCACCGGCGCAAGACCGGCGCCCTGCTGCAGGCCAGCGTGCTGATGGGCGCGGCCTGTGGTCGCACCGACGCCGCGGCTTGGGCCGCGCTGGGCGACTACGGCGCCGCGCTGGGGCTGGCCTTCCAGGTGGTCGACGACATCCTCGACGTGACCCAGGCCTCTGCGACGCTGGGCAAGACCGCGGGCAAGGACCAGCACCACAACAAGCCGACCTACGTTTCGGTGCTCGGCCTGGGTGCCGCCCGCCGCCATGCCCAGGACCTGCGCGGGCAGGCCCGCGAGGCGCTCGCGCGCAGCCGGCTCGGCGGCGCCGCCGAGTTGCTGGCGGTGCTGGCCGACAGGGTGGTCGACAGAGACAGCTGAATGAAACCCCAACTTCCCATGCTCCCCAAGATCGACAGCCCGGCCGACCTGCGGCGGCTCACGCGCGGCGAACTGCCCGCGCTGGCCGCCGAACTGCGCGAGTTCGTGCTCCAGACAGTCAGCCAGACCGGCGGCCACCTCGGCAGCAACCTGGGCACGGTCGAGCTCACGGTCGCGCTGCACTACGTTTTCAACACGCCGCACGACCGCATCGTCTGGGACGTCGGCCATCAGACCTACCCGCACAAGATCCTGACTGGCCGCCGTGACCGCATGCACACGCTGCGTCAGCTCGGCGGCATCGCCGGTTTTCCGCGCCGCGACGAGAGCGAGTACGACACCTTCGGCACCGCGCACAGCAGCACCAGCATCAGCGCCGCCCTGGGCATGGCGCTGGCCAGCAAGCTGAAGGGCGACGAGCGCAAGGCGGTGGCGGTGATCGGCGACGGCGCAATGACCGCCGGCATGGCCTTCGAGGGGCTGAACAACGCGGGCGTCAGCCACGCCGACCTGCTGGTCGTGCTCAACGACAACGACATGTCGATCAGCCCGCCGGTGGGCGCGCTCAACAAGTACCTCGCACGCCTGATGAGCGGCAACTTCTACGAGACCGCGCGCCAGGGTGCGAAAGCGGTGCTGAAGAACGCGCCGCCGCTGTTCGAACTGGCGCGGCGCTTCGAGGAGCACGCCAAGGGCATGGTCGTGCCGGGCACGATCTTCGAGGAGTTCGGCTTCAACTACGTCGGCCCCATCGACGGCCACGACCTCGATGCCCTGATCCCGACGCTGGAGAACCTTCGCGCCAAGCGCGGCCCGCAGTTCCTGCACGTGGTCACGAAGAAGGGCTACGGCTACAAGCTGGCCGAAGCCGACCCCGTCAAGTACCACGCCGCTTCGGGCAAGTTCGACCCCGCCGAGGGCTTTCCGAAGAGCGCGCCGAGCAAGCCGACCTTCACGCAGGTCTTTGGCCAGTGGCTGTGCGACATGGCCGACGCCGACCCGCGGCTGGTGGCCATCACGCCGGCGATGCGCGAGGGCTCGGGCATGGTCGAGTTCCACAAGCGCTTCCCGACCCGCTACCACGACGTCGGCATCGCCGAGCAGCATGCCGTCACCTTCGCCGCCGGCATGGCCTGCGAGGGCCTCAAGCCGGTGGTCGCGATCTACAGTACCTTCCTGCAGCGCGGCTACGACCAGCTCATCCACGATGTGGCGCTGCAGGACCTGCCGGTGGTCTTCGCGCTCGACCGCGCCGGCATCGTCGGCGCCGACGGGCCGACCCATGCCGGCGCCTACGACATCGCGTACGTGCGCTGCGTGCCCAACCTGGCGATGCTCACGCCCAGCGACGAGAACGAATGCCGCCAGGCCCTGACCACCGCGTTCCGCAGCGGCCGACCGGCGGCGGTGCGCTACCCGCGTGGCGCCGGTGTGGGAGTGGCGGTCGAGACTGGGCTCGGCGACTGGCCCTGGGGCAAGGGCGTGCTGCGGCGCCAGGGCCAGCGGATCGCGATCCTGGCCTTCGGCACCCTGCTGCACCCGGCGCTGGCGGCAGCGGAACGGCTGGGCGCCACGGTGGCCGACATGCGTTTCGTCAAGCCGCTGGACGCCGAACTGGTGCTCGAGCTCGCGCGCAGCCACGAAGGCCTGGTGACCGTCGAGGAAGGCTGCGTGATGGGCGGTGCGGGCAGTGCGGTGCTTGAGTGCCTTGCGGCCGCCGACATGGCCGTGCCTGTGCTGCAACTCGGCCTGCCCGACAAGTTCGTAGAGCACGGTGACCCGGCCAAGCTGCTGTCGCTGTGTGGGCTGGATGCCCAGGGCATCGAACAGTCGATCTCGCAGCGGTTCGGCAACCGGCCGGCGCTGGCCGCTGTGGTCAACAGCTGAAGCCCGGCGCGGCGTTCGCGGGCGCTGAACGCTGCATGTAAACCGTGCGACTGCAACGGGACCGAATCGGTGTCATCCTTGTATCCGTCATGACCAACCTCACCGACGCCCTGCACATTCCCGACACGCAGAGCGCGCGCGACGAGCGCCAGCTGGCGATCCAGCGCGTGGGCGTCAAGGACGTGCGCTACCCGCTGCAGCTAGTCGTGGCCGGCGCGGTGCAGTCCACTGCCGCGCTGTGGTCGCTCGACGTCGCGCTGCCGGCGGAGAAGAAGGGCACCCACATGTCGCGATTCGTCGCCTGGCTGGATGCTCTCGCGACCTCCGGGCAGCCGCTTGACGACGCCGCGTTGCGCACCCGACACGCCGCGATGCTCGACAGGCTGGGTGCCGACGAGGGCCGCATCGAGGCCGCGTTCAGCTTCTTCCTGCGCAAGCGCGCGCCGGTCTCGGGCCTGCAGAGCTTGCTCGACTACCAGGGCCGCTGGATCGCCGAAACGCGCGCCGGGGTCACCGCCATCTGGTCCGAGGTCGTGGTGCCGGTGAAGACCCTGTGCCCTTGCTCGAAGGAGATCTCCGACTACGGCGCGCACAACCAGCGCTCGCTGGTGACACTGCGCGTCGAGGTGCTGCAGCCGCTGCCCTGGCACGAGCTGGTGCGCTTCGCCGAGGACGAGGCGAGCAGCGAGATCTGGCCGATGCTCAAGCGTCCCGACGAGAAGTGGGTCACCGAGCACGCCTACGAGAACCCGAAGTTCGTCGAAGACCTGGTGCGCGACGTCGCGCTGGCGCTGAACGCCGACCCGCGCGTCGGACGCTACAGCGTCGAGGTCGAGAACTTCGAGTCCATCCACAACCACAGCGCCTTCGCGCGCATCGAGCGCTGACGGGGCGGCGCGCCAGGCGCGGCAGGGATCGCTGCGACGGCCGATGTCCCCGGGACATCGGCCGTCGTCACGTCTGCGGGGCGTGACGGGCTTCACGCCGGACGCGGTGTGTAGGAATCTGCCTGACAAGGCCGCTGGAAGAACCGGGACTCAAGCGACGGAGATGGACTGATGTCGCGGTTCAATTCGGATGCCTACAGTCCATTCCATCGCATCACGCCACCCGACAACCCCGCAGGAGCCCTCCCCATGACCACTGACCAGATCCTTGCCGAAATCCGCGAAGCCAATCTGTCGTACCTGATGCTGGCGCAGAGCCTGGTGCGCATCGACCGCGAGCAGGCGCTGTTCCGCCTCGGCGTGAGCGAGGAGACGGCGTCGCTGATCGGCGCGCTGACCCCGGCGCAGATGATGAAGATCGCCACCGGCAACACGCTGCTGTGCCGCTTCCGCATGGACGATGACATCGTCTGGAACCTGCTCACGAACCACGGCAAGGGCGTAGCCAACGACGGCATGTCGCGCCTGCATGCGTCGATCCTGATGGCCGGGCGCCATCAGGAAGCCGCGTAACCCACCCACCCCCGTAGCGGCTCCACCGCTCCCCCTCGAGGGGCGGCCCCGGCAGCCCGGCGGAGCCGGATCTGCGGCGCCCGCTGGATCACGGGGCACTCGACCACGACGACATACAGGACGGAGAGCAGAACATGGCCCGCAGCAAGAGCATCCTCACCGAAGCCCGCCAGATCGAGCGCGCGGTCACGCTGATCAACCTCGGTGCCCGGCTCCAGGTCCTCGAGAGCGAGACCGACCTCAGCTACGAGCGCTTGCTGCGCCTGTACAAGGAGGTCGCCGGCAAGAGCCCGAGCAAGGGTCAGCTGCCGTTCTCCACCGACTGGTTCATGACCTGGCAGCCGAACATCCACTCGAGCCTGTTCCTCAACATGCACGAGTACCTCAACAAGGTCGCCGCGCTCGACGAGATCGACACCGTCATCAAGGCCTACCAGCTTTACGTCGAGCAGATGCAGGCTCAGGGCCTGGAGCCGCTGCTCAGCGTCACGCGAGCCTGGCGGCTGGTGAAGTTCATCGACAACGGCATGCTCACGATGACGCCTTGCAGCAAGTGCGGTGGCCATTTCGTGACCCACCCGCACGAGATCGCGCGCCACTACGTCTGCGGCATGTGCAACCCGCCGGCGCGTGCCGGCAAGGGCAAGCTGGCCGGCAGCTTCGGCGCCGCGGCCGCGCGCGCGGTGAGCGCGGAAATGGGACATTGATCACGCCCGGCGCCCTCAAGTCGGCGGGCAGGGCGCCGATGAACCGGTTGTATTTCGTTCATTGCTAGTCTCCTCCTGGCACAGTCCTCTGTGCTTTCGGGCGGGTCCTCCGGGACCCGCCTTTTTTCGTTCCGATCGTGTCGGCCTCTGCACGGCGCCGCCGTAAGCGACCTGCGCCGGGCCGCGGTCGGACTTGCGCGCGTCGCGCCGGAGGCCTTCAGCGCCGAGGTCCGCCGGCCGATATGGTTGCTGAAGCCGGCCATCCTGCCGCGTCCGATCGCATCGCATCGTCGTGAAGCTTGTTCCGATCTCGGCCCAGTATCTGCGCCTGAATGAACCGCTGCCCTTCGGGCTGCGCGATGCCGGCGGCCGCCTGCTGCTCGGCGCCGGTCTGCAGATCGACGACGCCGCCCTGCTCGAGGAGATCTCGGCTCAACCGCTGTTTGCCGACGAGAGCGAGTCCGCGACCTGGACGCGCCGGCTGGCCGCCGTGATGCACGAGGCGCTGCGCCACGGTGCGCATCTCGGTGACGTGGCCGCGCTGCGCCCGGAGCCGACGATGCCGGCGCCGCTGCCCGCGCCGGCCATCGCGCTGAGCCTGGCCGAGCAGTGGTACGAACTGGTCATGCAACTCGACGGCGCCCTGCGTGACGTGCGCACGGACACCGACTGGCGATCGCGGCTGTTCGCGGTGCACGGCCGCGCCCGCCAGCTCTACCAGCGCCGGCCCGACGCGTCGCTGTACCACTTCGTCTACGAAGCCGGCCAGCCGACACGCAAGTACGGCTGCCACCACGCGCTGCTGGTGCTGCTGATCTGCGAGCAGGCTGCCTCGATGCTGGGTTGGTCGCCGGCGTGGATCGACAGTCTGGGCCGCGCCGCGCTGACCATGAACGTGGCCATGCTGCGCCTGCAGGACCAGCTCGCGAACACCCACCATCCGCTCACCGCCGACATGCGCGCCGAGATCGATGCCCACGCGCAGGCCGGTGCCGCCCTGCTGCAGGCCGGGGGCCTGGCCGACGCGATGTGCCTGGGCATCGTGCGCCTGCACCACGACACGAGCCAGGAAGCGCAGCCGCTGGAAATTCTGCCGGCCGAGCGCAAGATGGCGCGACTGCTGCGGCGGGTGGACATCTTCGCCGCCAAGATCAGCCGCCGCGCCACACGCGCACCGATGTCACCGGTGCAGGCCGCTCGCGAAGCCTGCTTGGGTCCTGGTGGGCAGGTGGACGAGATCGGTGGCGCCCTGCTCAAAGCGGTGGGGCTGTACCCGCCGGGATGCTTCGTCAAGCTGGTCAGCGGCGAGATCGGCATCGTAGTCGCCCGCGGGCGGCGCGCCAACCTTCCCTATGTCGCCAGTCTGGTCGGCGCCAGCGGGATTCCGCTGGGCGAGCCGGCGCTGCGCGACACCCTCGACCGGCGCCACGCCGTCAAGGCCGCGGTAGCGTCCGACGCCGTCAAGGTGCGGCCGCCACACGAGCGCCTGCTGGCGATGCGCTGAACCCATACCGGCAGCGGGCGCGCAAGTGGCCGGTCTTGCCGGGTCTATTCCCGGCCTGCGGCGGGCCCGCCATGCCGACACTGGCCGCTGCGTCAGCTACCTCGTCCCGCCGATGTCCAGCCTCCGCATGTCACCGCTGGCTCGATTCGTCGTTGCACCTCCCTGGCCGCTGCCTGCCTTGCGGGCGTGGGCTGCGGGCTGGGTGGTCTGGGCGCTCGCCGGGGCCTGGGGCCTGCCGTCGGGTTATGGCCTCGCTGGCGCGGGCGGCATCGCCGCCCTCGCGGCGCTGGCCGGCTGTGCAGGCCCGTGGCGGCGCGCAATCGCGGCGCTGGGATTTCCGCTGTCGGCGCTGGCGCTCGGCGTGGCCGCGCCTTGGCCGGCGTGGGTCTGGCTGCTGCTGCTGCTGCCGGTGCTGGCGGCATACCCGTTGCGGGCCTGGTCGGACGCGCCCTTCTTTCCCACGCCGGCTGGCGCGCTGCAGGGGCTGGCCGAGGTTGTCGGCACGCCGCGGCGGGTGCTCGACGCGGGCTGCGGCCTCGGGCACGGCCTGCGCGCGCTGCGTGCACTGTGGCCGCTGGCGGAACTCCAGGGGCTGGAGTGGAGCGCGCCGCTGGCCTGGGCCGCGGCCTGGCGCTGCCGCGACGCCCGGGTACGGCGCGGCGACATGTGGGCCGCATCCTGGGCCGGGTACGACGTCGTCTATCTGTTCCAGCGTCCCGAAAGCATGGCGCGCGCCTTCGCCAAGGCCCGGCAGGAACTCGCGCCCGGGGCCTGGCTGGTGAGCCTTGAGTTCGCGGTGCCGCAAGTGGAGCCGGTGGCCAGCGTCCAGGTCGACGGCCGCCGGCCGCTGTGGCTGTACCGCATGCCGCCGGCGCGTGCGCCGCAGCACTCAACCGCCGGCCCGGGCGGCCGATAACCCCGGCAAGCCCATCGGCGCGTCCATCGCGCCTGGGCGCAAAGCGGATCACCCCACATGTTCGTCGTCATCGGTTGGGTCCTGGCCCTGGCTTGCATCTTCGGCGTCTTCATCGCGCACGAAGGCAACATCCACGTCATCCTGCACGCGCTGCCTTTTGAGATGATCACGATCCTCGGCGCCGCGCTGGGCGCTTTCCTGGCCAACAACCAGATGAAGGTTGTCAAGGCCTCGCTGCGAGGGCTCGGCCAGTGCTTCAAGGGCAGCAAGTTCAGCAAGGCGCGCTACATGGAGCTGCTGGCGCTGCTGTTCGACATCCTGCAAAAGGCGCGCAAGGAGGGCCTGATGTCGATCGAGAAGGACGTCGAGGACCCGCACAGCTCGCCACTGTTCCAGAAGTACCCGACGGTGGGCAACGACCACCACGTGACCGAGTTCATCACCGACTACCTGCGCATGATGGTCTCGGGCAACCTCAACGCGCACGAGATCGAAAGCCTGATGGACAGCGAGATCGAGACCCACCATGCCGAGGAGCATGCAGCGGTGGCGGCGATCGCCCGCCTGGCCGGCGGGCTGCCGGCCTTCGGCATCGTCGCCGCCGTCCTCGGGGTGGTCAACACGATGGGCTCGGTCGGGCAGCCACCGGCGGTGCTGGGCGGGATGATCGGCTCGGCCCTGGTCGGCACCTTCCTGGGCATCCTGCTGGCGTACGGCTTCGTCGAGCCGCTGGGCGGCCTTCTCGAGCAGAAGGTCGAGGACGCGGGCAAGGAACTGCAGTGCATCAAGACCACGCTGCTGGCCAGCATGCAGGGCTATGCGCCGCAGGTGGCGATCGAGTTCGGGCGCAAGGTGCTGTACTCGGGCGATCGCCCGACGTTCGTCGAGCTTGAGGGTCATGTGAAGGGCAAGAAGTGACCAGCTTCCAGGCCGCCACGCAGGCCATGCGCCGCGAGAGCCTCAGCGGGCAGCAGCGGCTGCCCTGGGGGCCGGCGCCGACGCTGCCGCAGCGCGCGCCGACGCGCTCCGTGGCGCCGACCGTCCCCCGCAGCGACGCACCCGTCAAGGACTGAGCCATGGCGGGCGACGCGAAGAAGCTCCAACCGATCATCATCAAGCGCGTCAAGAAGGGCGGCCATGCCGCCCATGGCGGCGCCTGGAAGATCGCCTACGCCGACTTCGTGACGGCGATGATGGCGTTCTTCCTGCTGATGTGGTTGCTCGGCTCGACCACCGACGGCGACAAGAAGGGCATCGCCGACTACTTCAGCTCGCCGCTGAAGCTGACCATGATGGGCAGCGGTTCGGGCTCGGGCGACTCGTCCTCGGTCATCAAGGGCGGCGGCCAGGACCTCACGCGCACCACCGGCCAGGTCAAGCGTGGCGACGTCCAGGCCCCGCGCAGCACGATCAACCTGCACCAGCTCAAGACCGAGCAGCGACGCGCCGAGATCGCCCGGCTGGAGAGCCTGAAGCACCAGGTCGAGGAAAAGATCGCCGCCAACCCGAAGCTGGCCGGCGTGAGCAAGCAACTGCTGCTCGAGATGACGCCCGACGGCCTGCGCATTCAGATCCTCGATGCGGACAAGCGGCCGATGTTCGCCAGCGGCAGCGCCGTCGTGCAGCCGGCGATGCGCGAACTGCTGCGCGACATCGGTGGCGTGCTCGCCACGGTGCCGAACCGGCTGACGCTGGAAGGGCACACCGATTCGCTCCCCTACCCGGGCAACGAGCGCAGCTACAGCAACTGGGAGCTCAGCGCCGACCGCGCCAACGCCTCCCGCCGCGAGCTGCTCGACGGCGGCCTGCCCGACGACCAGGTGCTGCGCGTGCAGGGCCTGGCCGCGGCCAACCCCTTCGACCGGCGCGAGCCGACGGCGCCGGCCAACCGCCGCATCAGCATCGTGGTGATGACGCGCGAGGCCGAGGAGCGCGTGTTCCGCGCCACGCCCGAGCCGCTGCCCGACGCGACCGAAGGCACCACGGCCGAGGTCGCGCCAGCGCCGCCGTCGATCGTGCCGGCGCTCCCGGCGCTGGAGCCGGCCGCGAATTCAAGTCCGCTGCCCGGCCACCGATAAACCTGCCATTCCCCGCCAGCCCTTGCCCCGAGGCCGAATCCATGAACACGCCCACCGACCTGAAGTTCCTCATCGTCGATGACTTCTCGACCATGCGCCGCATCGTGCGCGGCCTGCTCAAGGAGATGGGCTGCAACAACGCCGACGAGGCCGAGGACGGCGCGGTCGCGCTGACGATGCTGAAGAACGGCAAGTACGACTTCGTCGTCTCCGACATCAACATGCCCAACATGAACGGCTTCGACCTGCTCAAGGCCGTGAAGGCCGACGAGCAGCTCCGCTCGATCCCGGTGCTGATGGTCACCGCCGAGGCACGCAAGGAAGACATCGTGCTGGCCGCGCAGAGCGGTGCGGCCGGCTACATCGTCAAGCCCTTCACCAAGGCGACGCTGGAGGAGAAGGTGCAGAAGATCCTGCAGAAGCTCGCTGCCACCGCCTGAACCCGACCGCGAGACAAGAACATGAAGATGGAAGACATCGCACTGCTCAAGCCGGCCGAGGCGCTGGTCGTCTCGCCCGAGGTGTTCCAGCAACTCGGCTCAATCACGCGGCTGCTGCACGACACGATGCAGCAGCTAGGCGTGATGCCCAAGCTGCAGGTCGCCACCGACGGCCTGCCCGATGCGCGCAGCCGCCTGACCTACATCGCCAGCAAGACGGCCGAGGCCGCCAACAAGGTGCTCAACTCGGTCGACCAGGCCAAGGCCGACCATGCCGCGATCAGCCAGGCTACGCGCCTGATGGCGCAGTCCATCGTCGCCGACCCGGTCAGGGCGGTCGCCAGCGGCGCCGTGCTCAACTTCGTGCAGGACGTCGAGCAGCGCACCGCGCGTATTGACGGCCACCTGACCGACATCATGATGGCGCAGGACTTCCACGACCTCACCGGCCAGGTGGTGGCCAAGGTGGTGACGCTGGCGAACGACCTCGAGGACAGCCTGGTCAAGCTGCTGGTTTCGGTCATGCCGCCCGAGCAGCGCGAGAAGGTGGACCCGAGCGTGCTCAACGGCCCGGTGGTCAACGCCGAGGGCCGCACCGACGTCGTCGCCAACCAGGGCGAGGTCGACGACCTGCTGGCCAGCCTGGGCTTCTAGGCCCGCCGCGCCCGGCCCCGCGCCCGTCCGCCGCCAGCCGGTCTGCGCCCGTTGCGCAGGGCCGCGGACACGACGAGCTCGGCGGCCCGATGTGCGGGCGAACACCCGCCGCTTTACGGCGCTTATTCTGCTCAAGTCCGTCCCCTGCGGGGGCACCATGGCAGGGCTCCTTCGACGAGCCCTTGAAACCCCTTCGGGGCGCTGAGCAGGCGTCTCGGACGCCATGGCCGACTCCGCCCAAGACCGCAAGCTCCCAGCCTCGCAGCGCAAGATCAGCAAGTCGCGCGAGGACGGCCAGATCGCGCGCTCGCGCGACCTCGGTCACTTCGGCGCCATCGCTGCCGTCGTGGCGCTGCTGATCGCGCTGGCCCCCGAACTGGTGCGCTTGCTCCAGCAGTTGCTGGGCAACGGGCTTCGCTTCGACCACGGGATGGTCGCCCGCCCCGAGGCGATGGGCGAGCGCTTGGGGTCGCTGGGCTGGCAGATGCTGGTCGTGCTGCTGCCGCTGTTCGGCGTCGTCGTCGCGGTCGCGCTGGCCACCGGGCTGCTGTCGGGCGGCTGGAACTTCACCCTCAAGGCCTTGCAGCCCAGGTTCGGAAAGCTCAACCCGCTGGCCGGCCTGCCGCGCCTGTTCTCGGGCCAGCAGCTCACGCAGACCCTGAAGGCCTGCCTGCTCGCTGTCCTCCTGGGCGCTGCCGGAGCCGTCTATCTGGCGCAGCACTGGATGCGCCATGCCGAACTGCTGTCGATGCCGCTGCCGGCCGCGCTGGGCGCCGGCGGCGAACTGCTCCAGGGCGGCCTGCTGCTGCTGTGTGCCGTGCTGGCCGTCTTCGCCCTCGTCGACGTACCGTTGCAGCGCCACATGCTGCAGCGCCGTCTGCGCATGACCGTCGAGGAAGCGAAGAAGGAGATGAAGGAGGTCGAGGGCAACGGCCAGATCAAGGCCAGGATCAAGCAGCGCATGCGCGAGCTGGCCAAGCGCCGCATGCTCGCAGCGGTGCCCACCGCCGACCTGGTGGTGATGAACCCGACCCACTACGCGGTGGCGCTCAAGTACGACGCCACTGCGATGGCCGCGCCGCGCGTGGTCGCCAAGGGTGCTGACCTGCTGGCGATGCGGATCCGCGACCTCGCGCGCGACGCCAAGGTGCCGGTGCTGCAGGCTCCGCCGCTGGCGCGGGCTCTCTACGCCCACACCGAGGTCGACCAGGAGATCCCGGCCCGCCTGTTCTCGGCCGTGGCGCAGGTGCTGGCCTGGGTCTATCAGCTGCGCGACGCGATGGCCGCGGGCCGGCCGCTGGCCGCCGCGGCACCGGTGCCCGAGGTGCCGGCCGACCTCGACCCCGAGAACGCCGCGGTACCCACGCGCCAGGAGCCTGAACTGTGAACGCGCTGGTGCAACGCCTGAACCTCTTCTTCGGCGCCCGCGGCGGCGCCAACGGCGCGGCGGCGAAGGCGCTGGTGCTGCCGGGCTTCGTCGTGATGATGCTGGCGATGATGGTGCTGCCGCTGCCGAGCTTCGTGCTCGACCTGCTGTTCACCTTCAACATCGCGCTGGCGCTGACCGTGATGATGGTCAGCGCGCAGATGGTCAAGCCGCTGGACTTCGCCTCGCTGCCTACCGTGCTGCTGGTGACCACGCTGCTGCGGCTGTCGCTGAACGTGGCCTCGACGCGCGTCGTGCTGATGGAAGGCCACACCGGGCCGGGCGCCGCCGGGCAGGTGATCGAGGCCTTCGGCCACTTCCTGATCGGCGGCAACTTCGCCGTCGGCCTGATCGTCTTCGCGATCCTGGTCGTCATCAACTTCGTCGTTGTCACCAAGGGCGCCGAGCGCATCGCCGAGGTCGGCGCGCGCTTCGCGCTGGACGCAATGCCGGGCAAGCAGATGGCGATCGACGCGGACCTCAACGCCGGGCTGATCGACGAGAAGATGGCGCGCCAGCGCCGGCTCGAGGTGGCCGAAGAGGCCGACTTCTTCGGCAGCATGGACGGTGCGAGCAAGTTCGTTCGCGGCGACGCGATGGCGGGCCTGCTGATCCTGTTCATTTCCGTCGTCGGCGGCTTCGTCATCGGAATGGCCATGCACGGCATGGACGCGAGCGCCGCGGCCACCTCGTACATCACGCTGGCCGTGGGCGACGCGCTGGTGGCGCAGATCCCGGCGCTGCTGATCTCGGTCGCCGCGGCGATGGTCGTCTCGCGCGTCGGCAAGGAACAGGACATCGGCACCCAGATCCGGGGCCAGGTCTTCGACTCGCCGCAGGCGCTGGCCATCGCCGCCGCGGTGGTCGGGATGCTCGGCCTGGTGCCCGGCATGCCGCACCTGGTGTTCCTGATCGTGGCCTCGGGCCTGGGGGGGCTCGCCTGGCAACTGCTCAAGCGGCACCGCCGCGCCGCCGCCGAACCCGAGCGCACGATCGGCACCGACGTCCAGCCGGCCAACGCCGAGGCGAGCTGGGACGACCTCACGCCGGTGGACACCCTGAGCCTGGAGGTCGGCTACCGGCTGATCGCGCTGGTCGACAAGGCGCGCCAGGGTGACCTGCTCACGCGCATCAAGGGTGTGCGCAAGAAGTTTGCGCAGGACGTCGGCTTCCTGCCGCCGCCGGTGCACATCCGCGACAACCTGGTCGAGCTCAAGCCCAGCATGTACCGCGTGCTGCTGCGCGGCGCCGTGGTCGGCGAGGGCGAGGCGATCCCGGGCCAGCTGCTGGCAATCAACCCGGGCGGCGCCAAGCAGCAGCTGCCCGGCACGCGCACCAGCGACCCGGCCTTCGGCCTGCCCGCGGTGTGGATCGAGGAGCGGCATAAGGAGATGGCCCAAATGGCCGGATTTACGGTCGTTGATTGCGCGACCGTCGTGGCGACCCATCTTTCACACTTGATGCAAGTGAATGCAGCCAGGCTGCTGGGCCGGGTGGAGACCCAGCAGCTCGTCGAACATGTCACCAAGCTGGCCCCCAAACTGATTGAGGACGTGGTGCCCAAGATGGTCGGAATCGCCACCCTGCAACGCGTGCTGCAGCTGCTGCTGGAAGAAGGCGTGCACATCCGCGACATGCGCTCGATCGTCGAATGCCTGGCCGAACACGCGAGCACCGTGACCGACCCGGCCGAGCTGGCGCGCAAGATCCGTGTCCACCTGGCGCCGGCGATCGTGCAGCAGATCTACGGCCCGGTTAAGGAGCTCGACGTGATCGCGCTCGACCCCGACCTCGAGCGCCTGGTCACGCAGGCGCTGACCAGCCCGCACGGTGCCGCTCTCGACCCCGGCGTGGCCGACACGCTCACGCGCAGCGCGTCCGACACCGCGCGCAAGCAGGAAGAGCTGGGCCACCCGGCGTGCCTGCTCGTGCCCGACTCGATTCGGGCACCGATGGCGCGCCTGCTGCGCCGCGCGGCGCCGCGGCTGAAGGTGCTGGGCCACAGCGAGATTCCAGAAACCCATTCGATCCGGATCGGTTCGATCATCGGAGCAATCGCATGACGACAACCCAAGCCCAGACTGGCTCGCCCGCCGCCGGCGCGCGTGCCGCCCTTAAGATGGTCCGCCAGGAGGCCGCATGAACGTCAAGCGCTTCACCGCACGCACCTCGCGAGATGCCCTGGCGCTGGTGCGCCAGGCCTTCGGCGACGATGCCGTGGTCATGTCCACCCGCCCCTGCGCCGAGGGCGTGGAGATGCTGGCGATGGCCCCCGAGAGCGTGCAGGCGCTCGAGCGCGTGGGCCTCGCGGCCGAGGCGGCCGATGCCGCCGCGGCCGCGGCGGCAGCCTCGCGCCTGCCGGCGCGGGGCGAG
>JBBINW010000075.1:0-21063 GCA_037443665.1 Betaproteobacteria bacterium | reverse complement strand
ACTGGGGTAGCGCGACCGCCTGCGCGGGAGGGCAGGTGTCACGCAAGCCTTAACATCAGTGGTCCGACAGAGAGTTTGCGTTTGCCGACAGCTTTGCCGTCGCACAAAGGCGCCCGACCTGATGTTTGATCGGCCCAGTTCCCCTCTCAATTCGTCCAAGTAGCTCGGCCCAGGCCGCCAGTGCAGTGGCCCTCTCGGCGAAGTAGTCGTGCCTGTCGTAGATGCCTTCGACGTTGCCCAGCTTGTGGTTCAGCGTGCGCTCGGCTACGAACCGATCCACGCCGAGCGCGGCAAGGTGCGTTCGTGCGGTCCGCCGCATGTCGTGCACGGTGAAGTGCTCGATGTCGAGCACGTTCAGGCGCTTGAGCGCGACGTTGAGGGTGTCGGGGCCGACATGCTCGTAGCGATTCTTGCGCCCTACGCCCATGCGCGAACGGACTAGGCGGCGTGCCGGAAATACGTGGGGCTTGCCGAACGAGAAGATCCGGACTTCCTTGAGCCACGCGATCACGGGTTCCGCCAGAGGGATGCGGATTGAAGAGCGCGTCTTGGTGTTCTCCTTGGCCAGGGTCCAGATGCCCGCGTCGAGATCGAAGGCGTCCCACCGTGCCGACAGCAACTCCATCTTGCGAACGCACAGGGCAAGCAGCAGCCACACGGACAGTTCGTTCTCGCGCCCGAAGTTCGGCGTTGTCCGCATAGCTCGGGCGAGCTCCTGCAGCTCTTCGACGGCCAACCAGCGGTCGCGCGAGACCTCATCGCCTCCGGCATCCACCAGGTCGAAGTCGGCCGCCGGGTTGCGTTCGATCCAGTGGTTGCGGGCGGCCATTCGGAACATCCGGCTCATGTAGCGAAGCGCATCGTTGGCGACGGTCGGCGCACCGCTGGCCACGATGCGCGTCAGCACGCGGTCGATGTGGGCCGGCTGCACGTCAGGCGGCGCGACCGGTCCGAGCACTGGATTGATGTGCTTGCGCAGGACGCGGGCGACGACTTCCGGATGCTTGTAGCGCGGCTGGATGTACTTCGCGAACCATACTTCACCCAGCCGCTGCACCGTGTGCACTTCCAGCAGCAGCGCCTTCTCGGCCTGCTTGGCTGCGGCGACGTCGACACCGCGTTCGATCTGCGCGCGATCCTTACGAACCAGCTCGCGCGCGTCCTTCAGCGACAGTTCCGGATAGCGTCCGAGAACCTTCTCCTTGAAGCGCCCGTTGAGTCGGAAGCGAAGGATCCACGAAGCCTTGCCGGCCTGCGCGGAGTTGGTGCTCGCGACGAAGGTCAGCCCTTCGCCGACCCCGCGGTACACCGGGCCAGCGGCCAGCCAGGCCTTGAGCTCGCGGTCAGTGATGGGTCGTTGCTGTCGGTTCATGTCCCAGAGGCTCCTGTGAGGCTGTGGGGTTTTTTGTCGGGCGCGCACGCCAAGAGCGCCGCGAACCCGAAAAACCCCACCATAAACCCCACAGGTTGCGCGCGCTTCGCTGCGACGCCCTGGGATGGCCCGGGACAAAATATCCTTACACGACAGTCGGTTAGCTCAACTTAAGGGATCCCTTGGGACCCCCCGGAAAGCTACTCGATGTTCTGCACCTGCTCGCGCATCTGCTCGATCGCGACCTTCATCTCCACCGAGATCGCGGTCAGTTCCAGCGCCGCCGACTTGCTGCCCAGCGTGTTGGCCTCGCGCTGCAGTTCCTGGATCAGGAATTCGAGCCTCTTTCCCAGTTCGCCGCCGGCCGTCAGCAGGCGTTCGATCTCGTCCAGGTGCGAGGCCAGGCGGGAGAGCTCCTCGGCCACGTCGATGCGGATCGCGTAGGCCGCGGCCTCGCCCATCGCACGCTCGTGCAGCGACTGTGCTGGCACGCTGGCAGCGGCCTGCACGGCGGCCAGCGCGTCGTTCCAGCGCTCCAGGAAGCGCGCCTGTTGGCGCTGCACCACGGCCGGCACCATCGGCGCCGCCTGGGTGGCCAGCTCGCGCAGCCGGGCCACCCGGTCGAGCAGCATCGCCACCAGCCGCGCGCCTTCGCGCGCGCGCGCCTCGCGCAGGCCCGCGATGCAGCGCCGCGCCGCCTCCAGCGCCGTCTCGTCCAGCGGCTGTGCCGAGCTGCCGCCGCGGCACCAGTGCAGCACCTCGTTGACGCTGAGCGACTGCGCATGGGGCAGCCAGCCCTGGATGGCCGATTGCTGGTGTGCCAGCCGGTTGAGCTGCTCGGGGGTGGGGGCGGGCAGGGCGCCTTCGGCCTCGCGCGCGCTGGCGACGCGCAACTCGATCTTGCCGCGGCGGAAGGCGGCGGTCAGCAGGTCGCGCAGGGTCGGTTCGAGCGAGCGCAGTTCGTCGGGCAGGCGCAGGGCGAGGTCGAGGAAGCGGCCGTTGACAGAACGTGCTTCCACCGTCACGGATGGGGCCGCTGCGCTGGCTTCCGACGCCGCGCCGGCGTACCCCGTCATGCTATAAACAGCCATCGCGTTCGCGCCCTTCGCAAGCCCCGATCGATTATGTCAAAGCCCAAACCCGCACCGCTGCCTTCGGGCACCGTGGTGGGCGGCTATTCGATCGTCAAGAAGCTGGCTGCCGGCGGTTTCGGCGTCGTCTATCTGGCCGAAAGCGACAAGCAGCAGTTGGTGGCGATCAAGGAGTATCTCCCGGCATCGCTGGCCGAACGCTCTCCGGGTGAGCTGACGCCGCGCGTCAAGCCCGACAAGCAGCCGCTGTACCGTCTCGGGTTGAAGAGCTTCTTCGAGGAAGGCCGCTCGCTGGCCCAGATCAGCCATCCCAGCGTGGTCAGCGTGCTGAACTTCTTCCGCGAGAACGAGACCGTCTACATGGTGATGAACTACCTTCAGGGCGACACCCTGCAGGACTTCATCGTCACCGCGCGCGACCTCAAGCGCGACAAGGTGTTCCGCGAGAGCTCGATCCGCAGCCTGTTCGACGAGATCCTGCGGGGCCTGCGCATCGTGCACCAGCACAAGATGCTGCACCTCGACATCAAGCCGGCCAACATCTTCGTCACCAACGACAACAAGGCGGTGATGCTCGACTTCGGCGCCGCGCGCGAGGTGCTGAGCAAGGAAGGCAACTTCATCCGCCCGATGTATACGCCGGGATTTGCCGCGCCCGAGATGTATCGCCGCGACGGCACGCTGGGCCCGTGGACCGACATCTACGCCATCGGTGCCTGCATCTACGCCTGCATGCAGGGCTACCCGCCCAACGACGCGCCGCAGCGGCTGGAGAAGGACCGCCTGGCGCTGAGCCTGTCGCGGCTGCGCAATGTCTATTCGGACAACCTGATCGAGGTCACCGAGTGGTGCATGTCGCTCGACCCGCTGAGCCGCCCCCAGAGTGTCTTCGCGCTGCAGAAGGAGCTGGCCCGCGAGACCGAGCGCCGCTACACCAAGCTCAGCTTCGGCGAGCGTCTCAAGCTGCAGCTCGAGACGATGAAGACCGGCGCCAAGCCTTAGCCGGCGTCGGCGCAGCGAAGATGCAGTTCTCCGTCTATCAGGTCAGCCGCAAGGGCGGCCGCGAGAAGAACGAGGACCGCATGGGCTACTGCTACACGCGGGATGCCGGGCTGTTCGCGCTGGCCGATGGCATGGGCGGTCACCCGGAGGGCGAGGTCGCGTCGCAACTCGCGCTGTCCACGCTGGCCGCGCGCTTCCAGCGCGAGGCGCGGCCCAGGCTGGCCGACCCGCTGCGCTTCCTGCACGAGTCCATCATCGCCGGTCACCACCAGCTGCTGCGCTACGCCACCGAGCGCTCGCTGATGGACACGCCGCGGACGACGCTGGTGGCCTGCCTGATCCAGGGCAACAACGCCTACTGGGCGCACTGCGGCGATTCGCGGCTGTACCTGACGCGTGGCGACAAGCTCGTGGCCCGCACCCGCGACCACAGCTACTCCGAACTGCAGGAAACGCTGTCGCAGGTGGTGCCGATGGGCGACCGCGTCAACCGCAACGTGCTCTTCACTTGCCTCGGCAGCCCTGGCAAGCCGGTGGTGGACACCGCCGGACCGCTGGTCGTGCAGCCGGGCGACCGCGTGATGCTGTGCTCCGACGGCCTGTGGGGCAGCATCAGCGACAGCGTCATCACCGAGGTCCTGACGCAGCACGCCATCTCCGACGCCGTGCCCGAGTTGGTCGAGCGCGCGCTGCGCGCCGCCGGTGCCAGCAGCGACAACGTCACCGTGCTGGCGGTCGAGTGGGAGGCTGCCGAGGACATCGACAGCAAGAGCGCCGTCTCGACGATGTCGCTGGGCGAGGAGGTCTTTGCCTCGACCATCCAGGCGAGCCTGGGCGGCGACGGCAGCGCCGACGAGCTCGACGAAGCCGAGATCGAGCGCTCGATCCGCGAGATCAACGAAGCCATCCAGCGCAGCTCGAGCAAGCGGCGTTGAGCCGCCAGCCCGTGGCGCGCGGTGCCGTTCGCGTCGCCGATTCCCTTTGCATGCCATCCCCGAGGAATTTCCCCCCCCATGAGTTTCGAGAGATCTGTCGGCCGCGCGGCCGACGCGCTGCGTCCGGTGTCGCTGCAGCGCGGCTACACCCGCCACGCCGAAGGCTCGGTGCTGGTCGCCTTCGGCGACACCAAGGTGCTGTGCACGGCGTCGGTCGAGGAGAAGGTGCCCCCGCACAAGCGCGGCAGCGGCCAGGGCTGGGTCACGGCCGAGTACGGCATGCTGCCGCGCAGCACCCACACCCGCAGTGACCGCGAGGCTGCGCGCGGCAAGCAGAGCGGCCGCACGCAGGAGATCCAGCGCCTGATCGGCCGTTCGATGCGCAGCGTGTTCGACCTCGGGCTCCTCGGCGAGCGAACGATCCACCTCGACTGCGACGTGCTGCAGGCCGACGGCGGCACGCGCACCGCGGCGATCACCGGCGCTTTCGTCGCCGCCCACGATGCGGTGACCTGGCTCCTCGGCGAAGGCCGCATCAGGGTCAGCCCGATCCGCGACTTCGTCGCCGCGGTCTCCGTCGGCGTGGTCCGGGGCACGCCGCTGCTCGACCTGGAGTACATCGAGGACGCGGCCTGCGACACCGACATGAACGTGGTGATGACCGGAAGCGGCGGCTACGTCGAAGTCCAGGGAACGGCCGAGGGCGCACCGTTCACGCGCGCCGAGATGGACCTGCTGCTGGCGCTGGCCGACAAGGGCATCCGCGAACTCGGCGTGGCGCAGCGGCGCGCCCTCGGTCTGGCTTGATGCGCCTGGTACTGGCTTCCAACAACGCCAAGAAGCTCTCCGAGCTGCGGGCGATGCTGGCCGGCCTGGCGGTCGAGTTGGTGGGCCAGGGCACTCTCGGCATCGCCGAGGCCGAGGAGCCGCACATCACCTTCATCGAGAACGCGCTGGCCAAGGCGCGCCACGCCGCGGCCGCGGCCGCCGGCGCGGCGATCGCCGACGACTCGGGGCTGTGCGTCGATGCGCTGGGCGGCGCGCCCGGCGTGATCTCTGCGCACTACGCCGGCCTCGTGCCGCCGCAAGCCGACCGCGAGGCGCAGCGCCGCGTGCAGGACGCCGCCAACAACAAGCGGCTGCTGCAGGTGCTGCAAGGCCACCCCGCGGGCCACGACCGGCGCGCGCATTTCATCTGCACCCTGGTGGCGGTGCGCGATCCGCAAGATCCGCAGCCCCTGGTCGCGGTCGGCCGCTGGCCGGGCGAGATCCTGCAGGGGCCGCACGGCGATCGCGGCTTCGGCTACGACCCGCTGATGTTCGTCCCCGAAATCGGCTGCACGGTGGCCGAGATGGACGCGCCGCTGAAGAACGCCCACAGCCACCGCGCCCGGGCGATGGCGCAGATGCTGGTGCTGCTGCGCGAGGTCTGGGGACTGTGATTCCCCCCGGAGCGACTTCGGCGCTTCCCCCCCAGGGCGGCACCGCTGGCGGACCGGCCCAGCCGGATCCGCGGCGGCCGCTTGGACAGCGCGATGGGGCGGTGCCCGCCGACGTCTCGCACTACCTGCGCCCCGGCACCCTGCAGCTTGGCGCGCTGCCGCCGCTGGCTCTGTACGTGCACCTGCCGTGGTGCCTGAGAAAGTGCCCTTACTGCGACTTCAATTCGCACGAGCTTGGCAGCGAGGTGCCCGAGGAACGCTACCTCGACGCGCTGCGCGCCGACCTCGAGGCCGCGCTGCCGCTCGTCTGGGGCCGGCCGATCCACAGCGTCTTCATCGGCGGCGGCACGCCCAGCCTGTTCTCGCCCGCGGCCGTCGACCGCCTGCTGGCCGACATCCGCGCCCGCCTGCCGCTGGCGCCCGGGGCCGAGGTCACGCTCGAGGCCAACCCGGGCACCTTCGAGCGCGAGCGCTTCCGCGCCTACCGCGACGCCGGCGTGACGCGGCTGTCCATCGGCGTGCAGAGCTTCGACGATGCGGCCTTGCGACGTATTGGCCGAGTCCACGACGCGGCGCAGGCGCGCGCGGCCGTGGCCGAGGCGGCCGCGGCCTTCGAGACCTTCAACATCGACCTCATGTACGCGCTGCCGGGTCAGGCGCTGGCCGAACTGGCCGCCGACCTCGATGTCGCGCTGGCCTTCGCGCCGCCGCACCTGTCGATCTACCACCTGACGGTCGAGCCCAACACCGCGTTCGCGGTTCGCCCGCCGGCGCTGCCCGACGAAGACAGTGCAAGCGACATGCTCGACCTCATCGCCGGCCGCACCGCGCTCGCCGGCCTGGGGCGTTACGAAGTCTCGGCCTTCGCGCGGCCCGGCCACCGCTGCGTGCACAACCTCAACTACTGGCAGTTCGGCGACTATCTCGGCATTGGCGCCGGTGCCCACGGCAAGCTGAGCTTCCCGCACCGTGTGCTGCGCGAGGTGCGCTGGCGCGAGCCCGCCGCGTACATGCAGCACGCATTGGCCGGCAACGCCGTATCCAACGCGCACGAGGTGGCGCGCAGGGATCTGCCGTTCGAGTTCATGCTGAACGCGTTGCGCTTGCGCGAAGGCTTCGAGCTGGCGCGCTTCACCGAACGCACCGGCCTGCCGCTGTCGGTGGTCGATCCGGCGCTGGCCGATGCCGAGCGGCGGGGTCTCGTCGAGCGCGATGCGTTGGCCGTGTGGCCCACGGCGCGCGGATTCGATTTCCTGTCCGACCTGCAGGCGCTGTTCCTGCCGCCGGACCGTCCGGCGGCTGACGCGGCGCCGGGTCGCGCCCCGGGCGGCGTCTAGACGCGCGAGGTCGCCGCCCCGGCGTGGGTGCGCAGCCAGTCCATCAGCCGCGGCGCGATCTGCGACAGCGGCAACACCTCGTGCGCGGCGCCATGCGCGATCGCCTCGCGCGGCATGCCGAAGACGACGCAGCTGGCCTCGTCCTGGGCGATGTTCCAGCTGCCGGCATCGCGCATCGCGCGCATGGCCTTCGCGCCATCGCCGCCCATGCCGGTGAGCATCACGCCCAACGCGTTGCGGCCGACGACGCGAGCGGCGGAGTCGAACAGCACTTCCACGCTCGGCTTGTGGCGGTTGACCGGCTCACCGTCGCGCACGCGGGCGATGTAGTTCGCGCCCGAGCGCTCCACCGACAGGTGCAGCCCGCCCGGCGCGATGTAGGCATGGCCCGGCAGCACGCGCTCGCCGTCCGCCGCCTCGGCCACGCGGATGCGGCACAGCCCGTCCAGCCGGGCGGCGTAGCTCCGCGTGAAACCGGGCGGCATGTGCTGCGTGATCATCACCGCGGGGCTGTCGGCGGGCAGGCTGGCGAGGACCTCGCGAGTTGCTTCGGTGCCACCGGTGGAAGCGCCAATGAAGATGATCTTCTCGGTCGAGAGCCGTCCCAGGGACGCCGCGATCGGCGACCCGGCGGGAGCACCGCCGGCAGCCGGCGCCACCGCCAGCCGGTGTACCCGCGCGCGCGCCGCGGCGCGGACCTTCTCTGTGATGTCGTCGCCGAGCTGGCGCAGGCCGTCGGCGACGCCGATCTTGGGCTTGGCGACGAAGTCCACCGCGCCCAGCTCGAGCGCCTTGAGCGTGACGTCGGCGCCGCGTTCGGTGAGGGTGGAGACCATCACCACCGGCATCGGTCGCAGCCGCATCAGGCGGGCCAGGAAGTCCAGCCCGTCCATGCGCGGCATCTCGACGTCGAGCGTGATGACGTCGGGGTCGAGGTTGCGGATCATCTCGCGCGCCACCAGCGGGTCGGCGGCAGCGCCGACGCAGCACATGTCCGGCTGGCGATCGATGATCTGGGCCAGCAGGCCGCGCACCAGCGCCGAGTCGTCCACCACCACGACGCGCGTCTTCTTCTCCATGCCGCTGCCTCCTGCCGCGAAGGTCTAGAACAGGTCCACCGAGCCGCCGCCGGCGGCGGGCACGGCACGGGTGGCGGCGGCGCGCTCCTGCGCTGCCAGCGCCTCGGTGTTGGCCGAGGCCAGGCGCTTGACCATCGCCTTGCCGCTGGCCGGCAGGAAGCAGACCTTGCGCGGGTAGATGTCGAGCACGTCCTTGCTGACCACCGTGATGCGCTCGGTGCGCAGGTAGTCGAGCACGAAGGCGGTGTTGCGCTCGCCGACGTTGATCGTGTTCATGCCGCTGATCACGGCGCCGCCGCCGAAGACCTTGGCCTCCATCGTCGATCGCGTGGCGCCACGCTTGACCATCTCGCCGATCAGCAGGTCCATCGCGAAGCTGCCGTAGCGGCCACTGTCGGCGCTGCCGCCGGCGTCGGGCAGCAGGAAGTGATTCATGCCACCGACGTGCCTGTCGCGGTCCCACAGGCAGGCCGCGATGCAAGAGCCGAGCGTGGTCATCACCAGGATGTCCTCGTCGTGGACGAAGAACTCGCCGGGCAGCACCTTCACGGCGTCGTTGCGGAAATGGGCGTCAAAGAAGAAGAACGAGGCCTCGCCGGGCTTGCGGGGCTTGGCACGCAGCTGCTCCAGGCGGCTCGGCGCGGTGGTGGTGGCGGGCGGCCGGGCGGGCACGGTGGCGGTCAACATGGCGGTCATCCGTCGGGTTATCGGCCCGGCGCGGCGGCGGCTTGAGGCGCGCCAGCGCTACACGCGTTCGTAGATCGTCTTGCCACGCAGCCTGAAGAGGTCGCGTGACTCTGTGAAGTTCTCCGAATGCCCCACGTACAGAAGGCCGCCGGGCTTCATTGCCGCGTGCGTGCGCGCCAGCACCTGGCGCTGGGTGGGGGCGTCGAAGTAGATCATCACGTTGCGGCAGAACACGATGTCGAATGGCTCGCCCAGGCTGGCCCAGTTCGGGTTCATCAGGTTGAACGGGCGGAACTCGATCAGCCGCGTCAGCTCGGGCCGGGCGCGGACGAAGCCGGTGTTGGGGCCGGTGCCGCGCAGGAAGTGGCGCTTCAGGCGCTCGGCGCTCAAGCCCCGCGCGTCGGCCGCGTAGACGCCGCGCTGCCCGGTGGCCAGGACCTTGGTGTCGATGTCGCTGCAAACCAGTTTGACGGCCGCCGACGGGCCCAGCGTCTCGACCACCGTCATCGCCAGCGAGTAGGGCTCCTCGCCTGTGGAAGCCGCGTTGCACCACAGGCGGATCGGGCGCGCCGCGCGCGCGCGCAGGTCCTCGACCAGGGCCTGGAAGTGGTGTTCCTCGCGGAAGAAGGCGGTCAGGTTGGTCGTCAGGCAGTTGACGAACTCCTGCCATTCGCTTTCGGCATCGGGGCCGCTGGCGCGTTCCAGCCAGCCCAGGTAGTCGGCGAACGAGCCATGGCGCGTCTCGCGCAGCCGCCGCGACAGGCGGCTGTAGACCATTGCCTGCTTGCCGGCATGCAGGCTGATGCCGGCCCGCTGGTAGATGAGCTTGCGCACGCGCTCGAAATCGGCGCCGGTGAGCTTGAACTCCTGCTCCGCGGGCGAGGGCAGGGCTGCGGTGGCGGCGGTCATGAGGCTGGTCGATGCGCTGGTTTTGGGGCGGGGAGGTCGGGCCGAGGTCGCTCTTGCTCTTCGCGGCGTGGCGCCTCGGCCTGCCGGAGTGTGTCTGCATGCCGACGCCCCCGGGACGCGGAAATGACCACTTCCAGCGGCTCAAATCGGCGCCCCCCGCCCTCGGGGGTGGCTGCTAGACTGGCCGCAGCCCCGCCGCCTGCCCTTGGATCCTTCTGTCGCACCGCCGCCCAGCCCTGGCGCGCTCCAGCTGGAGCGCGCTCTGCAGTTGCTCGGGCAGTCGGGCCAGACGCCGCCCGCCGGCGACGTCGGCAGCGCCGCCTGGCTGCAGGGGCTGATCGACGCTCTCGTCGACCTGTCCAGCCGCGATGCGCTCACCGGCCTGGCCAACCGCCGCGCCTTCGACCTGGCGCTGGCGCGCGAGATCGACCGCGTGGCGCGAAGCGGCGAACCGGCGCTTCTGCTGGCGCTGGACATCGACCACTTCAAGCGTGTCAACGACACCTGGGGCCACGCCGCCGGCGACCAGGTGCTCAAGGCCGTGGCCGGGGCCCTGCTCGACAGCGTGCGGCCGATGGACCTGGTGGCGCGTGTCGGCGGCGAGGAGTTCGCGATCATTCTGCCCAACTGCGCCACCACCTTCGGCGAGACGGTCGCCGAGCGCGTGCGCCGGCGCATCGAGTCGATGCCGGTGCCGGCGGGCCCGGCGCAGCAGCTTTCGGTGACGGTGAGCATCGGCGGCGCCTTCGCGCCTCAGTGGGTGCGATCCACGCCCGCGCTGTGGGTCGAGCGCGCCGACCAGCAGCTCTACCTTTCCAAGACCCAGGGACGCAATCTCGTCCGCCTGGAGCCCACCGCGGTGTCGGTGGTCAGCAGTGAAGAGCGGCGGTTGCTCTTCGAGACGTCCCAGTTCCAGGATTACGAATGACCGCCCTGCCGATTCCCGCCACGCCCGCAGCCTCCGAGCGCATCATGGCCGTGACCAGCGGCAAGGGCGGCGTCGGCAAGACCTTCGTCGCCGCCAACCTGGCCGCGGCCCTGGCGCGCGCCGGCCGCAAGGTCCTGGTGCTCGACGCCGACCTCGGGCTGGCCAACCTCGACGTCGTGCTCAATCTGTTCCCCAAGATCACGCTGCACGACGTCTTCACCGGCAAGAGTTCGCTGCCCGACGCAATCCTGCCCGCGCCCGGCGGCTTCCACGTGTTGCTCGCCGGCTCGGGCATGGTCGAGTACTCGCGCATGACGCCCGAGGTGCGCGACCAGTTGCAGAAGGTGATTCACGAGGTCGGGCCGCGCTTCGACCATGTCCTGCTGGACACCGGCGCCGGCATTTCCGACGTCGTGCTCTACACCGTCTCGCTGGCTGGTGAGGTGCTGGTCGTGGTCACGCCCGAGCCCACCTCGCTCACCGACGCCTATGCCACGATCAAGGTCCTGGCCGCGACCCAGGGCCGGCGAAAGATTAACCTGCTGGTCAACCAGACGCGCAAGCTTGGTGAAGGGCGCGCCGTGCGCCAGCAGTTGCAGCAGGTGGTGGACCGCTACGTCAACGCGGGGCTGGACAGCCCGGTGCGGCTGGAGTTGCTGGGCGAGATCCCGTCCGACGTTGCGGTGCGTGAATGTGTGCAACGGCGCCAGCTGATGCTCGAGGTACTTCCCGGCGTGCCGGCGGCCAAGGCGATGGTGGCGGTGGCCACGCGGCTGCTGGAATGAGCGACGGCGACCGGCGCTGCGAGGGGCGCGCCGCGTGAGCGGGCACCGCTGGGCCCTGGCGGCCCCGCTGCTGGCCCTGCAGGGCTGCATCGTGGTGCCGCAGACGCGCGAGGTCTACGACGCCGACTGTCGCACGGTGACTCGGCAGATGATGTTGGAGACCGCGGTGCTCGGCAGCTTCCGCTCCTGCAGCAACGATGCCTGCGTCGCGATGCTCGTGACCACCGGCGCAGTGGCCGCGGCCAGCCTGGTGATCTCGGGCAGCATCGTGCTGGTGGGCAATGTCGTCTACTGGTTCGAGCGGCAGGGAAACTGCAAGCGCGAATCCTAGCTTCGCGGTGGCCGCCGGGCTGCCGCATCCGCATCGCGCCGCGTCGCTTGCGCCGCCACACTGCCGGCCAACAGAACGATGAGTGCGCCAGCACCGCCCAGCGGGGCGCTGGCCTGGGCGAACGCGATCACCTCGGCGCTCTGGCCCAGCCAGCGCTGCACCTTGCCCTTGAGCACCGGCTGCCGCCCCGGCGAGCCATGGCCCTTGCCGTGGACCACCCGCAGGCAGCGGTGACCGCGCAGCGCGGCGCCGCGCACGAAGGCAGCCAGCCGGTCGCGCGCCTCGTCGCGGCGCAGGCCATGCAGGTCGATCTCGGCCTGGATCGACCAATGGCCGCGGCGCAGCCGTGTGACGACGTCGGTGCCGACGCCCGCGCGGCGAAAGCTCAGGCCGTCGTCGGTAAGCAGCAGCGACTCGACGTCGACCTCGTCGGACATCGCCTCGGCCAGCGCGGCGCGCTCGTCGAGCTCGCGCTGGCGTGGCAGCGGTGCCGGTCGCGGCCTGTCGGGCAACGCGCGGCCGTGCGGCCTAACTTGGGTGACCGTCCCCACCGCGTCTGCGAACAGACGCTGCTGGCGTTCGGCCGCCGCGCTCAACGCCATCTCGCGCGCGGCGCGCTCGGCCGCCTCGCGATCGCGCCGCTGCAGCGCGTCGCGCAGAGCGGCCAGATCGGCGAGCGAGCGCGACTTCATCACAGCAGCCCGCGCTCGGCCAGCGACGCCACCTGGCCCTGGCCAACGATGATGTGGTCGAGGACGCGCACATCGACGAGCTGCAGCGCCGACTTCAGCGTCTGCGTCAGGCATTCGTCGGCCCGTGAAGGCTCGGCCACGCCCGAGGGGTGGTTGTGCGCCAGCACGACGGCGCCGGCGTTGAGCTGCAGTGCCCGACGCACCACTTCGCGCGGATAGACGCTGGTCTGCGACAGCGTGCCGTGGAACATCTCCTCCAGCCGCAACAGCCGGTGCTGGGTATCCAGGAACAGCACCGCGAAGGTCTCGCGCGCACGGCCACCCAGTTGCAGTGCCAGGTACTCCTTGACGCGGGCCGGCTGATCGAAGACCGGCGCCGCCTGCAGCTGCTGGGCGAGCGCGCGCCGCGCCACCTCGATCACGGCCAGCAACTCGGCCCGCTTGGCTGGGCCCAGACCCTTGATCGCTGCCAGCTGCTCCGATGTCGCATTCAGCAGGCCCGCGAAGCCCGTGCACTCGTCCAGCACCTGGGCCGCCAGGGCGAACACGCCGTGGCCCTTGTAGCCGGTGCGCAGCAGCAGCGCGAGCAACTCGCCGTCGGCCAGCGCCGCGGCGCCGTGGGCCAGCAGCTTCTCGCGCGGCCGCTGCGCGACGGGCAGGTCTTTCATGGGCTCCCCGGTAGAATCCAGACCAGTCTATTCGACACCGAAAGCCCTTCGTGGACCCCGCCGTGGCCGAAACCGTGGACCCTGACCCGAACCTCGTTCAGCCGGGCTCGTTCCTGACTCTGCATTACCGCCTGTCGGGCTCCGACGGGGCCGATGTCGTCAACACCTTCGACGACAAGCCGGCCACGCTGTCGCTGGGCGCTGGCCAACTCGCGCCGGCGATCGAGGCGCGCCTGATCGGCCTACCCGAAGGGGCGCACCAGGCTTTCGATCTGCCGGCCGGCGCGGCGTTCGGACCGCGCAGCACCGAGCTGCTGCAGCGCGTCAGGCTCAGCCTGCTGCGCGAGCTCGGCGACCCAGATGCCGACTACGCGGTCGGCGACGTCGTCGAGTTCCCCGCACCCGACGGCCGAGGCAGCTACGCCGGCGTCGTGCGCGAGCACGGCGGCGACTGGCTGCTGTTCGACTTCAACCACCCGCTGGCCGGCCAGCCGGTGCGCTTCGAAGTCAAGCTGCTGGGGGTGCTGTGACGCGGCCCGGTGGCCCGCAGGACGTGGTGCTGGCCGAACCGCGCGGCTTCTGCGCCGGTGTCGATCGGGCCATCGAGATCGTCGAGCGCGCGCTGGCCAAGCATGGCGCGCCGATCTACGTCCGCCACGAAATCGTCCACAACACCTACGTCGTCGGCGACCTCAAGGCCAAGGGCGCGATCTTCGTCGAGGACCTGGCGCTGGTACCGCCCGGCGCGACCCTGGTCTTCAGCGCCCATGGCGTGAGCCAGGCGGTGCGCGCCGACGCCGCGCAGCGCGGCTTCCGGGTCTTCGACGCCACCTGCCCGCTGGTGACCAAGGTCCACGTCGAGGTCGCCAAGCTCGCGCGCGAAGGCTACGAGTTCATCATGATCGGCCACAAGGGCCACCCCGAGGTCGAAGGCACGATGGGCCAGCTCAGGGAGGGCATCTACCTGGTCGAGGACACCGCCGACGTGGCGCGGGTTCGCCCGCGTGGCGACAAGCTGGCGGTGGTGACGCAGACCACGCTGTCGGTCGACGACGCAGCCGAGATCCAGGCCGAGGTCAAGCGCCTTTTCCCGCATGTGCGCGAGCCCAAGCAGCAGGACATCTGTTACGCCACGCAGAACCGGCAGGACGCGGTCAAGCTGCTCGCGCCAGCGGTCGACGTGGTGATCGTCGTCGGCAGCGCGAGCAGCAGCAACAGCAACCGGCTGCGCGAGCTGGCCCAGCGGCTGGGCACCCCGGCCTACATGGTCGAAGGCGCGCAGGACCTGCAGCCGGCCTGGTTCGAAGACCGCGGCCGGGTCGGCCTGACGGCCGGCGCCTCGGCACCCGATGTGCTCGTGCAGCACGTGATCGCTCGCCTGCGCGAGCTGGGGGCCACCAGCATCCGCCACATGGCCGGCGTGACCGAAAACGTTCACTTCCCGCTGCCGCGCGGGCTGGGCGAGCGCAGCATGCGCGAGGTCGCCGCGTCCCGATCCTGAGCCCGCGCCGCCTTCGCACGACGACAAGGACGGCGCCCGGGGGCGCCGTTCGCATCTGCACCGAATCGACACCATCCAAGGACCCGCCATGCTCGACATCAACCTGCTGCGCCGCGACCTGCCCGGCGTCGTCGCCCAGCTGCAACGGCGCAAGAACCCGCAGCCCTTCCTCGACGTGCCGCGCTACACCGCGCTGGAGGCCGAACGCAAGAACATCCAGACCGCCACCGAGCAGCTGCAGGCGCGGCGCAACGCGGCCAGCAAGCAGATCGGCCAGCGCAAGGGCCGCGGTGAGGACACTGCCGAGCTGATGCTCGAGATGAGCGGCATCGGCGAGAAGCTCAAGGCCGGCGCCGAGCGGCTGGAGGCGATCCAGGTCGAGTTGCAGGCGATGCTGCTGGGCCTGCCCAACCTGCCGCAGGCCGGCGTGCCGGACGGCGGCGACGAGACCGCGAACGCCGAAGTGCGCCGCTGGGGCACACCGCGCCGCTTCGACTTCACGCCGCGCGACCATGTCGACGTCGGCGCGCCGCTGGGGCTGGACGCCGCCACCGGCGCGCTGCTCGCGGGCGCGCGCTTCAGCTTCCTGCGCGGTCCGGCGGCGCGGCTGCAGCGGGCACTCGCGCAGTTCATGCTCGACGTGCAGACCGCCGAGCATGGCTACACGGAGTGCTACACGCCCTACATCGTCAACCGCGAGATCCTCGAAGGCACGGGGCAACTGCCGAAGTTCGAGGAGGACCTCTACCAAGCCCTCAGCGGCGACGCCACGGCGCAAGCCGGGACTGACGGCTTCGTCGCCAAGCAGTACCTGATTCCGACGTCCGAGGTTCCGCTGACGAATACGGTGCGCGGCCAGATCCTCGACGCCGCGGCGCTGCCGATCAGGCTCACCGCGCACAGCCCCTGCTTCCGCTCGGAAGCAGGGAGTGCCGGCCGCGACACGCGCGGCATGATTCGCCAGCACCAGTTCGACAAGGTCGAAATGGTGCAGATCGTGGCGTCCGAGGACAGTGACGCGGCGCTGGAGCAGATGGTCGGCCACGCCGAGGCGATCCTGCGCAAGCTCGAGTTGCCATACCGTGTGGTGTTGCTGTGCACCGGCGACATGGGCTTCGGCGCCGCTCGGACCTACGACCTCGAGGTCTGGCTGCCGGCGCAGAACACCTACCGCGAGATCAGTTCGTGCAGCAACTGCGAGGCGTTCCAGGCCCGGCGCATGCAGGCGCGCTTCCGCACGGCGGCCGGCAAGACCGAGTTCGTGCACACCCTCAATGGCTCGGGGCTGGCGGTGGGCCGGGCGCTGGTGGCGGTGCTCGAGAACCACCAGCAGGCCGACGGTTCCGTGGCGGTCCCGGCGGCGCTTCGGCCTTACCTGGGCGGGGCCGAACTGCTGCAGCCTTGAGCGGGTGATCGGCTAGAATGGCAAGTTCCGCTCGTGGCGCGGCGACAAGTTGCGAGCGCGGTGCAGGCCAGCCCTGCAACCGACCCAGGAAAGGTGGCAGAGTGGTCGAATGCGCCGGACTCGAAATCCGGTGTACGGTTTCTACCGTACCGAGGGTTCGAATCCCTCCCTTTCCGCCAGTAGATCAAGTACTTAGCTGATGCAGGCAGGCCCGGAACGCTACCGCCCCGTCGAGCTCGCATTCAGCGCCGCCGCCAGCCGCGCGCTCGCCGCCGCGAGGCGCTGCACGACTGTCGTACTCCACCGCTGCCCATCGTCAGGATCCCGCTTGTGTGTGACCGGGTAGAAGCCGTCGGTCGCCACGATCCTGCACCACGCCTCGGCCCAATCCTTCGGCGCGGCGGTGATCGGAGCGGACGCCGACCCGACCGCTGCTTGCAGCGCAAGCAACCCGCCCGGCCAGTTGACGATCATCCCGGTGTCCCACGGCGCGTGCAGGTTCGTGCCGCGGCCATACGCCTGAAGCCGGAACGTTTTGCCGCCCCGGTTGTCGGCGACTCCCTCACTCCGTCAGCCGACTCGGTGAGCCGGCTCACTTGGTTGGCTTCTTGAACAGCTCGTCGATCAGGTCTGCGGGCAAGGAGTCGCCCACCTCGATCACATCGAGGCCTGTCAGGAGGTCGAATGTCGACACGGCCCAACCGGACTGATGCCCGTCCACGGGATCGAGCCGCGCGAGCGCGTTTGCCGCCGGATCAACGTATTCGCCGGTCGGCGAATTGGGCGTCATGCGCCACACAAGCCGCTTGGACGGCGCGCCGCCTCTGACTTGAGCCATGCCGAAATCTCCAGACGCGCAGCCCGTGCCGCGCGAGAACTTGGAGCCGGAGCATGCCGCATCGTCATGACCGGTGCGTTGCTGGCCGTCCCCCTAAACCGCGGGATGATCGCGTCGTGGATCTTCGCTGGCTGAAGTGCCGCCTTGACGCGCGCCGGTCCGCGACCTTCATCAGTGCAGCTTGACGACGCTCCAGTCACCTGACGATCTTCCACTACGACGTTGAAAACCTCCCTCTGTAGGAAACACATTCCCTTCTCCTTACGTGAGCGAGCAGTAGAGAGAGTCTTGGCTTTGCCCTCCACTACCCTCCGCGGGCCGCGTAGAGGGGCTGGCCGAGGTTCGAGTTCGAGATCGATCGCCAGCGGTACCCGGACTGCAGCGACGAACTGAAGATCATTGCCGCCGTTCTGGAGGCGACGGTCATCGAAACCATCCTCGACCACATCGGGCTTCCGGGGCGAGCGCCGCAGCGTCCAACTGTTCGTGCCCCGATATCGCAAGCGGCCTGATTCAGCCTGGCGCGCGGTCCCAGTTTCCTCGTCCGAGAATCCTGACTCGCAGGGCCGAAGGAGCCGATCTGCAACCGGGTCTTCCAGCCTGCTCTCGCCAGCGCGATCGCCCAGGTGAGCACCAGGACGACTCGCGACAACCGACGACTCCCCACAGGCTCGATGCCACGCCATCGATGATGGTCGCACTCTGCCGCCACGATATCGGCATCAGCTGACCTGCTCGGCCCGCCACCGGGCATGGAGAGCGCGTTTGAACCGCCTATGCGCAGCGACCCCCCCTCCAGCCGGGCGGCGAACGCCGTGGCAATGCCAGCGGGCAGCCCGGCCTTTCGGCCGCTGCCCGCCCGGCCCTGGACCGTTCAGGGCCGGGTCGCCGCAGCGGCCTCCTCAGTCCTGGTCGCCACGCGCCGCGGCGCCCTGACCTTCACCGCCGGCTTGACCGCGGCCGGCTTGGCCGCTGCGGCCTTCATGCGACGGACTGGTGCCGGGGTCCGCTTCGCGGCCTTGGGCTTGGCCGGCGCCGAGGCGCGCCGCGCCGCCTTGACGGCGGTCTTGGCGCGCAACACGGCCTTCGTGCCACGCAGATGCCTGCCGCCGACCACCGCCGCGAGCTTGTCGGCACCTGCCGCGAGCTTCTCGGACAGGGTCAGCGCGGCTTGCGCGCCGGTGAGGCTCAGGCGGGCGGCGGTCTGCAGGCCACTCGCGACATAGCGGTTCTCGATGCCTTCGACGACATCGGCGACGCGCCCTATGCGTGCACTGACGCGGGCACTGCCCAGCCCGATCGCACGTTCGGTCTGTGCGCTGACGCGGTCGATGCCCTTGGCGGCGATGTCGCTGACCTTGGCGTTGGTCTGCGCCAGCGCCGTGGCCAGCCTGGGCGCGATGAGGGCCGTGCCGCGCTCGAAGTTGCCGCTCATCAGCGCAATCAGGCGGTGACCGCCAGCGCGGTAGGTGCCGACGGCCTGCTCGGCCACTTGACGGTAGTTGGCGACGGTCTCGAGTGTGACCTTGCGCAGAGTGGTTTGCGTCATGATGTCCCTTTCACAGTGAGGAAATGATGTTCGGTTTCCGGAACAGGTGGACCGCGGTCACACCATGACCAATAGTGTGGCCAGGTGCCTCTAGGGGGCGAAACCCAATCCGTCCGGAAAATCTAGGCTGCGCACTCGAATCGGTGTGGCGCCCCCTGCCGGCGCGCCCCAGCCGCCGCGGTTGACGTGGTGAAGCGGGCGCCGCAACATTCCGGCGTCCCCGTTTCCCCGGCGGGGCGGGGAGCGAGCGATGAGCAAGACCATCGTCTTCTGCGCCGACGGCACCTGGAACGGGCCCGAGGCGCAGGCAACCCAGAGCGATGGCAACGCGCCGTCGGGCACCGCCGGCTGCGAGCGGCAGCTGACCAACGTCTGCAAGCTTTTCGCGTGACTCGCCGGCGATCTGCAGCCGGCCGGCGCGGGTTGGGGCGGGCGTCGAGATGGAGAAGGTTCTCTCCCGCGCCGACGGAGCGACGGTGCAGATGGCCAACTACGTCCACGGCGTCGGCAATTCGGCGCAGCTGTTGGACAAAATCGCCGGCGGCGCCTTCGGGGTCGGCGTCACGGCACGCATCGTCCACGGCTACACCTATCTCTCGCGCAACCAGGTCGATGGCGACCGCATCGTCATCGTCGGCTTCAGCCGCGGTGCCTGCACGCCGCGGGCGCTGGCCGGCTTGGTCGCGGGGCAGGGGCTGCTTAGGCCCGAACTTGCCGCCGCCAACGACAACAGCCGCTACGACACCGCCGTGGCCGCGTGGTACCGCCGGCGTCACGGCAGCGAGACCACCTTCCAGAAGATTATGGACTGACCGAGTTGCTGTCCCCGCATGGCGCCGTCGCCCAGGCGCGGACGCTGAGCGACGATTCCTTCGTCGCGGTGACGCTCGGCTGCGTTGCGGTCTGGGACACGGTGGGCGCGCTGGGCATCCCGGCCTAACACGCCGGCGCCGCCATCGATCTCTTCAGCTTCTGCGACACCAAGCTTGGCGACAAGGTCGCGCTGTGCGTGCACGCCGTGGCGTTGGACGAGCAGCGCATGCCCTTCGAGCCGACGCTGTGGGATGCCAGCCCGCGGGTGACGCAGGCACTGTTCCCCGTCGGTCATTGCGACGTCGGCGGCGGCTACGCGGAACATGGCCTGTCGGACACGCCGCTGCTGTGGGTCGTGGACCGGCTGCAGCAGGCCGACGCGGGCCTGCAGTTCACCCTGCAGGCCCCCACGGACGTCACGCCCGACCCGCGGCGACCACGCCATCGCGCCCGGGTGGCGATCTGGTCTGGCTGGCCGCGCGTTTTTCCCGCAGGCATGGTCGTCAACGACACCGTGCGTCAGCGCTTGGAAGGGGCGCCCGAGAACCTCTTCGGCACCACGGGCGACCAGCCGGCCTACGCGCCGCCCAATCTGCCGCGCCAGGCTCCGGGGCCTGCCGGGGTGGACTCGAGCGGCTGAAGGTGCGGTCGGTCTCGGACTACGAGCTGCTGGACGTGCTGACGAGTCGGCTTTGGATCCTCAGTGAGTCCGGTGAGTTGGGCGCCGCCGTGACCGTGGCACGCGGGTCACTGCCCGTGCTTCGCCGGATGCCGCGCTTTTCGCTGGCCGGTTGCGCGCATCTGCTGTTGCGCCTGGGCCGACGCCCGACGATGCGGCGCGTGCTCGGCGCGTACGCAGCCCATGCGCATGTCGGCCTCGGGCAGCAGCACTTGAACCCGGCGCGGCTACTCGCTGCCGCCGAAGCCGGTGTGCTGGCCGCGTTGGCGCCCGAACGCCTGCAGGCGCTCCGCAGCGCCGGTGCAGGACTGAGTCACGACTCGTGCGGCCCTGCTCGACCGGGCCCTGTCCACGGTGTAGAGCGCCGCTCAGCGCGTGCCGTTAGCCGTCGTCGGATCGAGGATCGCCCCGACCGGCGTGATCCGGTTGGCCGGAAAGCCCGAACGCTGCGCGTCCTCGCGGATCAGCGCCTCGCGGGGCGCGTTGTAGACGCAGTAGATCTTGTCGCCGGCCAAGTAGCTCTGCACCCACTGGATGTCAGGGCCCATGTCGTGCAGTACCTTGTTCGAGGTGCGCGGCATTGCGCAATTGCTCGGGCGAGATCTTCGAGGCACCGGGAATGCCGCGCTAGATGACGAAGCGCTGCTGCGCCATGGCCGTGGCTTTGACGAGGACGAGGACGGCCGCCAGGATGTTGCGGATCATGGTTGCTCCCATGTGAAGGCGTGGGGTTCAGACTTCGGCCGTGGTCGGGTCGATGACCCGGTGCACCTGGGCCACCTCGTCGGCCCGGAAGCCGCCCTGCTGGGCATGCTTGCGCACCAGCGCTGCGTCAGGCCCGTTGCAGACGCAGTAGATCTTGTTGCGGGTGACGTAGCTGTGCACGCACTGGATGGAGGGGCCGAGGTCGCGCAGCACCCCGCACGAGGTGGCTGAGATGGCCTGCAACTCGGCCGGCGTGAGCTTGCCGGCGCGGGGGATGTTTCTCTCGATCACGAACTTCAGACTTCCTGATCTCGG
>JBBINW010000074.1:11218-21075 GCA_037443665.1 Betaproteobacteria bacterium | reverse complement strand
GCCAGCGTTGAAGAAAACGGCCAAGGCGCAGGTTCAACTGCCGAACTTAGGGTCATTTGGTCCGCCCGATCTCAGGACGCTGTGGGCCGCTACTCGCCACTCATCTGTCGCTTCTCCCCCGGTCATCCAGAACTCGTGCAGTCTTGACCAATCGCCATTGCCCGAAGTGCCGGAGCAGCGCGGCCAAGCGCTGGCTCCACGCGCGCCAGGCTGATCTGCTGCCGGTGGAGTACTACCACGTGGTCTTCACGCTGGCGGCGCCGGTGGCCGAGCTCGCTCATCAGAACAAGGCCGTGCTCTACGGCTTGCCGTTCGACGTGGCCGCCGAGGTGCTGATGACGATCGCCGCCGATCCGAAGCACTTGGGTGCGAGCATCGGCGCGACGCTGGTGCTGCACACCTGGGGCTCGGCGCTGACGCACCACCCGCACGTGCACGGCATCGTGCCCGGCGGTGGGCTGGCGCCCGACGGCAAGAGCTGGATCGCTTGCAGGGCGGGGTTCTTGCTGTCGGTACGGCTGCTCTCAAGGCTGTTCAGGCGGCGGTTCCTGGAGGAACTGCAGCGGCTGTACGACGCCGGCCGACTGCAGTTCTTCGGCGAGCACACCCGTCTGGCAGATGCCAAGGCGTTCAAGGACTGGCTCGCGCCGCTGCGCAAGATCGAGTGGGTGGTCTACGCCAAGCGTTCGCCGGACCCGAAGCGGTGCTGGCCCACCTGTCGCGCTACACGCACCGGGTGGCCATCTCCAACAGCCGGCTGCTTGCGCTGGACGAGCGCGGCGTCACCTTCAGATGGAAGGACTACCGGGTCAAGGACGGGGCCAAGGAAGGCGCCAAGGGACAGACGCGTCGCAAGGTCATGACGCTGTCGAGCGAGGAGTTCATGCGCCGCTTCTTGCTGCATGTGCTGCCCGGCAGCTTCCATCGCATGCGGCACTATGGGTTGCTGGCCAACGGCAACCGCAAGACCAACCTCGCGCTGGCGCGCGAGTTGTTGAGCGTGCCGGCACAAGCCAGCACAGATCAAGCCAGCAGAGATAGCGGCGATGACGGTGCCAGCGCGCCTGCGCCCACCTTCGCCAGCCCGCATTGCGGCCACGCGATGATCATCCTGCAGACCTTCACGCGCGGGCAGTCGATCCGGGCGCCGCCACCGCCATGACGCGCCTCACACCTGAGCACTTCGGTCGATCGCCGATTCGCCACGCTCGGCCTGCGGCGGCGCCGGCTCGCGCCCGCGACGGCTTCAGCCACCGCAGCAGTGTGCTCACTCTGATCTCGACGCGCTGCAATGGCATCGGCCGGACCAGCTCCTTCCGTCATTCGCCGTCGGATCGCCGGAAGCGCCACCAGACGTTCCTTCCTGTCTCCCAGCACGGCTCATCGAACCACTCGGCCGGGATGATGCAGCGCTGCCCGCGCTGCCAGGACTGCTTGAACGAGGCCTTGCTCTCGATACCTTCGAACCGGGCGTTGTTCGCCGAGCGACCATCGGACCGGCCGATTGCAGGCAACTCAACCGAAGGGCCATGTTCGCCCTGTCCAAGAACAGCAATGCCCTGCGTTGAGTTGCAGGGCATTCCGTAACGCCGCTCTCGGCGGCATCCTGCATCACACGGGCGTGATGCTTACCGGCATCTCAATGCCGGTGGCGGGGTGAGTGTTTAGGTGGGACTTCTCGATAAGCCGGCCCTCCTTCCACATCAGTCAGAGTAGGTCGCTGTGCGAAGACCTCGCCACAGTCCGACTACCCTGCTAGTTAGTTAACACCTTTCGGGTCGATCCGTCAAGGCATCTTCAACTGCGGCAGCCTTCAGGCGTGCGACGGTGTTCACGGCGCATTGCGCTGGATCAACAGGACGGCACTGCAGTCGAGGCAAGACATCATTGCGGCGCCGGCCAGGATGCTCGATCGCCGCCAGTGCAAGGCGTCGTACCCTTGCGCATCCATCGCATCGCACTCGATGCCCATGCCCCTGACTCCTGCCCAGTTGAAGCGCCACCCATTCAAGGTAGCGAGCGTCCCGGCAGATCTCGTGAACTCACCTGCATGAAAGCGCCCAAGCCCTGCCCCTTCTGCGCCCTGGCGCAGGAACGGATCATCGACCGCAGCGCGCACGGTCTCATCTGCCGTGACGCCTTCCCCGCGTCCCCCGGACACACGCTGGTCATCCCGCACCGCCACGTCGGCTCGTTCTTCGATCTCACCCCCGACGAGCGCGCCGATCTCCTCGGACTGCTGGACCAAGCCAAGGCGGATGTCGACCAGGAATTCAAGCCACAGGGCTGCAACATAGGCGTCAACGACGGCCTGGCAGCCGGCCAGACCGTGCCGCACCTGCACCATCCACCTGATCCCGCGCTACGACGGCGATCGCGCCAATCCGCGCGGCGGCGTGCGCTGGATCTTCCCCGAGAAAGCCGCTTACTGGAGCGAGCGATGACGCCGGCGCCGTCGGCCGGGGCGCAACTCGCCTTCCTGGCCAAGCTGCAGCGGCCGTTCGCTGACGGCGACCGCGTGCCAAGGTAATTGTCGTCAACCAAACGCCCATGCCTTCGTCGCGTGTTCGGCCGAAGGCATCGAGTGAGCTCACGGAGGTCCGGTAAGCGCTGCTACCTGCAAGGCTCGCAACCGAGTGTGTTGCCGGTTGCGTGTCCAGATTGCCGACGGTCATCTTCGGTTGTCGGCCATCAAGGAACCGTCGACGGGTGCAATTTGACGGTCCGCAAGAGGGCCTCGACCGGCCGTTCGCCGAGCGAACCCCAGAGGCTGCGTGACGCAACCGCAATATCGGCCGCACCATCCGGATGGCCTCGAGCCGTAAGTCAAAGACCCCCGATCCGCGCGCCGCGTCGCGCGAGCCCTCGGCATCGGCATCGGCGACGACGCCCACCGGCCTGAGTCAGCGGTCGGCGCTGGGGTCGATATTGTCTTCGGACACGGAGCGGCCGTCTGAATAGGCGCGCATGATCTGCCGCAGCGTCTTCATCTGTTGACGGAAGTTCGTGCACCCCGAACACATGATCAGGTGCGAGTGCAGGGAGACCTGCTCGCGGATACCGAGCCGGCGCTCCAATTCCTGCGAGCACAGCGCCGTGACTTCCCTGCATGTCAGCATGTCCCGTCCCCTGGCCGGCCCCAGCCGGCTTCCATGCAGCCGCGCAGCTTCAGTCGGGCGCGGTGCAGCATCACATGGCAATTGCTCATCGACAGACTGAGCTGGCTGCAGATTTCTGCGGAATCGAAACCGAGGAACTCGCGCATCATGAACACGCGGCCCGTGTTCGGCGGTAGGTGATCCAGGCAGGCCTCGAAGACGCGCCAGAACTGCCGGGTCTGCATCGACGCTTCGGGGCTCGGCCACGCGGCCGGCCGTGCATCATCTCGCCATCGGCCCTTCTCGCTGAACAAGGCGTCGAGGCGCTCCTGCCAGTCCTCGCCGTCCTCGACCAGGCTGGACATCGGCACGCTCCGCTTGGCCTTGCGCAGGTGGTCGATGATGCGGTTGCGCAGGATCGCGAAGACCCAGGTCTTCAGCGTGGATTGTCCGGCAAAGGCCTCCGACTGCCGCAGCGCCGCCTCGATGGATTCCTGCACGAGATCTTCCGCGGCCTCCAGGTTGCGCAGCTGCAACTGCGCGAAGCGAAGCATGTCGGCCCGCAAGGCGGTCAGCAGTTCGGCGCTGACGCCCAGGGCCGCGGTGCCGGCGACCTGCGGCGATGGCGCAGCGTCGGGCCCAGCCCGCATCACGGCCACCGGCACCGCTCGGCACTCCCGTACGGCGCGGCCGGGTCGATGCTTCCCCGCTTGCCGCAAAAGCACGGTGCGGCGGCGGTTGCCTGCGGGACCCCGTCCCTGCGGGCCCTGCCGCCTTGCAAGCGGGCGCTTGGGTCGATCGCCTGGGCCATGTCGGTTGCGTCTTTCACCGCGCGGGGATGGGCGGACGAGGCGATGGCATCAGCGCACGCGCTGCCAGGAAGCTCGCCACCAGCAGCACGGTACCGATGCCGACTGAGACCGTGAACCGCCAATCGGCAGCGGCGATCACCTGGGGCAGCAGGCCGATCGCCAGCGCCGGCGGGATATGCACGCGCAGCACCCGCAGTGCCGCGATGCCGGCTCCCAGGGTCAGCACGACCGACAGCGGCCCCATGCCGAAGACGTCGACCAACCCGACGCCGGCGGCAGCCGTCCCCGTGCAGGCCAGCGGCAGCGCGAAGGGCCGTGCCGCCCAAGGACAGGCCTCCGAGTGGGCGAACATCTCGAACGCGATGACCACGAGCGGCGGAAAGAGGATCAATCGGAGCCCTGTCAATGTCCCCAGCCCATTAGCCACCGCCAGGAAGGCGATGAAGCTGGGCAGCCAGGCGTAGCGTCGTGGGGCGCGCTCCATCTCATCGTCGGTATCGCCGGCCGGCATTGGGGTGATGCGCGACGCCACGGCCCTGCGGTAGGTGACCGATGCCAGCGCTAGGCCGATGGTACCGAAGGCGATCGAGGCCGGGTACCACCAGCTGGTCACGCCCAGCGCCAGGGGCAGGAACGCGGCCGATATCGCCGGCGCGACCTGTGAGCGCAACAGCCCGATCACGAGCATCGCGCAGGCGGTGGAAAGCGCCACCGAGACCGCGTCGTACGACATCGAGCGCGCGATCAGGGTGCCCAGGCACGCTGTGGCCACGGGCGTGACGGCAAGCATGCGCGGCGATTTCGCCCACACGCCGGCAGGGCGGACGAAGACGTCGTAGGCCAGGGCCGCGAGCTCTGGAAAGAGCACGTAGGCGGCCCCGGTCAGCACGGCCGCCTGCGCGATCGCGCCGAGATACAGCAGCGAGGCCAGCTCGCCCAGGACCAGCAGTCTCAGGATGCGCTTGCCCGCATCGCTCGACAGGGTCATGGCGGCGGACTCGAATCGCCTTGCGACGTGTCGCCGGCGCCGGGCCGCGGACGAGGGTCGATCGGACCGGATGGGACATCACCGTCGCGCCAACCGAAGTGGGCTCGCAAGGCGCGCATCGCCGCCTCCTGCGACGAGCCGGTGGCGATGTCCTCCTTGCCCAGGACGAGAAAGGTCGAGCCGCGCTCCGCGGCCGCTGGCGGCCGGTAGGCAGCGGCGCCCGCGATCATGGGCAAGGGCACCCGGTCCTTGACCGCGCGAAGCGCGGTGACCTTGACGGTGTCGAGGTCGGCAAATCCCGCTAAGACGACCGGCAGTTTCGGCAACTTCTCGCGCATCAAGCGGAACTCGGTTCTTTCGACGGCCATCGGAATGCCCCAGGGTCGGACGAACGCCAGGCCATGACGCACACAGGGCCGGCGTGTTGCATGTACGACAAGGATGGCCACCGCCCCAGGGGAACGGCGGGCGCCCTACAGTCGATCAAGACGATCGACACCCCGAAAGCCTTACAGACCGCGCGCAGACGCGTTGTAAGGAATCCTGCGCTCGCTTGTCCAACGGGACAAATTCACGATGGAACTCCGATGCGCGCCACACTGCCGTTGCTCCTTCCCACCGACTCCCCGGCCCTGCGCCGCGGGACGATCGACACCCTCCAGGTCAACCTGGGCTACCGCTGCAACCAGAGCTGCGTGCATTGCCACGTCAACGCCGGGCCGAACCGCACGGAGGAGATGTCGGCCGACACGATCGCCGGTGTTGTCACCTTCCTGGCCGCCAGCCCCGACGTGCGCACCCTCGACCTGACCGGCGGCGAGCCCGAGCTCAACCGCCATTTCCACGAACTGGTGGTCGCCGCCCGCACGCGAGGCGTGCGCGTCATCGACCGCTGCAACCTGACGATCCTGGAAGAGGCCGGCCACGAGGACCTGGCCGCGTTCCTCGCCGCGCACGGGGTCGAGGTCGTGGCCTCGATGCCCTGCTATCTGGAGGACAACGTCGACCGCCAGCGCGGCAAGGGCACTTTCGACGCCAGCATCCGCGGCCTGCAGCGCCTGAACGCGCTGGGCTACTGCCGGGGCGGCTCGGGCCTCGTGCTGAACCTGGTCTACAACCCGCAAGGCGCGGGCCTGCCGCCGCCCCAAGCGGCGCTGGAGAACGACTACAAGCGCCATCTCGGCGAGCACTTCGGCGTCGTCTTCAACCAGCTGTTCACGCTGGCCAACATGCCGATCCAGCGCTTCGGCTCCATGCTCGTCTCCAAGGGCGAGTTCAACCACTACATGGAGCTGCTGCGCAGCGCCCACCGCGAGGACATCCTGGCCCAGGTGATGTGCCGCAGCCTGGTCAGCGTCGACTGGCAGGGCTATCTGTACGACTGCGACTTCAATCAGCAGCTCGAGCTGCCCATCCGCGACGCCGGGAGGTCCCGCGTGCACCTCAGCGAGATCACCGCCGAGCGCCTCGAAGGTCAGCCGATCCGGGTCGCCGACCACTGCTTCGGCTGCACCGCCGGCCAGGGCTCGAGCTGCGGCGGTGCGCTGGCCGACGCCGCGGCGCCCGCGACAACCTGCGACCTTTGACCGCCCGCGAACCACCCGACACCACCCAACAGTTCCGACCGCGAGACCCGTTCCATGATCCGATGCAAGGTCATTCTTCTGGGGCTTCCTCGTCGTCTTCGGGGTCGTGATGTACCTCGTCGCTCCGCGCGCCACCGACGAAGCCGGCTTCTTCCGTGGCCACGACGACCAGGGCCGGCCGGCCTCGGGCTGGGCGCTGACGATGAGCATGTTCATCAGCTGAATCTTCGCCAAGTCGGTGACCAACGCCGCCAACCTGGGCGCGACTTAGGGCGTCGTCGGCGGCCCGGCCTATGCTAGCTATTGGCTGTCGATCCCGGTGGCAGGCTTCGTGATCCATCGCCTGCGCACGCGCGAAGGCGCCACCGGCCTGGTGCCGTTCCTGATCGGCAAGTACGGCCGCGGCGCCGCGCTGGCGTTCTCGCTGGCGATCCTGATCCGGCTTTTCGACGAGGTCTGGAGCAACACCGCCGTCGTCGGCGGCTACTACGGCGCCAGCGGCTCGGCCGGCTTCATCGGCGCGGCGCTGCTGTTCACCGCCGCGGTGCTGTTCTACAGCCTCAAGGGCGGCCTGCGCAGCTCGATCTTCAGCGACGTGATCCAGGCCGTCGCGTTCGTGCTCGTCGTCGGCCTCGTGCTGGCCTCGGCGCTGCCGGCGCAGTCGCCGACCGCGCTGCTGTCGCAGGGCCACTACGCGCTCGATGCGGGCGGCGACCTCGTGCTGGTGGCGCTGCTGCAGTCGCTGTCCTACCCCTTCCACGACCCGGTGCTCACCGACCGCACCTTCATCACGCCCGAAAAGACCATGCGGCGCGCCTTCGTCGTGGCCGGCGTGCTCGGCTTCGTCGCGATCTTCGCCTTCAGTCTGGTCGGCGTGCAGGCGTGGCTGCGGGGCCTGGCGCCCAGCGTCAACATGCCGGCCGAGGTCGCGCGCGGGCTGGGCTTCGCTGGCTTCTTCGCGATGATCGTCGTGACGGTGAGTTCCGCCGGCTCGACGCTGGATTCGACCTTCACCTCGCTGTCCAAGCTGGTGGCGCGCGACCTGCCGCTGTTGGACGGGCGTCTGCCTTCGCCCAAGGCCATGACCGTGGGTGCGCTCACGATGGTCGCCTTCGCCCTGCTCGGCAACCTGCCCATGATCGCCGGCACCGGCATCCTGAAGGCGACGACGATGAGCGGCACCATGGTGATCGGCCAGGCGCCGATCTTCCTGTTCTCGGGCCGGGTCCGCTACCCCCCGCTGTCGTTCCACTTGGCGTTCTGGACCGGCATCGGACTCGGTCTGGCTGCCGATGCGCTGGGCCTGGTGCCGCACGGCTGGGCGATCGGCGGCGGTGCCTTCGGCACGCTGCTGGGGGTCAACCTCTGTAGGCTGCTGCTGCTGTGCACGGCGAGCTTCTTCCTGCCGCTGGTGCTGCCGTTTCGCAGCGGTGGCCACACCGAAGGCGTCCGCAGTCCGGCATGAGTGAGCCTGGCCGCGCCTGCCCTTTGCGCTACCGCTACGGCCCGGCGGCCATCGCCACGGCGCCGACGCACGAGTTGCCCTCGCTCTACGTCGTCGCGGCCTGTACGGCAACCGGCCGGCGCTGGACACGGTCGAGGCCATGGCCCGCGCCGAGACCGTGGCACTGACGCTCTGCTTCATCGGCGACTTCCACTGGTTCGATGGCGACGAACCGAGCTTCAACGAGATCGACCAACGTGTACTGGCGCACGACGCGAGCCAGGGCAACGTCGAGGCCGAGCTGTCCGCGTCGACCGACGAGGCCGGCCGCGGCTGCGCCCACCCGGCGGATGTCGATGCGGCCACCGTCGATCGCTCCAACCAGATCCATGCCCGGTTCAAGGACAGCGCCTCGCGCCACCCGGCGCTGCGCGCCCGCCTGGCCGCGCTGCCGATGTTCGCGCGCTACCGCATCGGCGGCTGCCGCGTCGGCGTCGTCCACGGCGACGCTGAGTCCCTCGCCGGCTGGCGCTTCGACGTCCTGGCGCTCGACGATCCAGCGTCGCGCCCCTGGCTGCAGGCCGCATTCGCCGCCGCCGAGGTGGGCCTCTTTGCCGGCACGTACACCTGCCTTCCGGCCCTGCGCGGCTTCGAACCCGGGATCCGCCACATCGCTGGCAGGACGAATTCCTCCGGCAATGGCCGCCGGGCTCGCCGGCGTGGCGCTCGTACTTCGAGCGCATCACCCGGGGTCCGGCGTTCTCGCATGCGCAGGCGCTGCAACGCCCGCGGTGAGGCGAGCGGATCCGCGCGTCAGCGAGCCCCAGCCTCGATCGTGAACGAAACCGCATTGCCGCCGATCAGCTCCACGGTCGGGCGGTACAGGCCCGGCTTGTCGCCGGCCTTGAACTGGATCGTCAGCAAGCCCGGATTGACCTTGCCGCCGCCCATCGCGGCCGAGTAGCCCGGGTCGCGCACGAACTCGCCCGACAGGATCGGCGTGCCGTCGGGCCGCAACGGGCTCGTCGCCGCCTGGCCGGTGGCCCCCTCAGGCGCGGCGCCGATGATGCCGCCCACCACCTTGTGCGTGGCCGGGTCGAGGCGGTGGTCGCCGTTGCTGTCCTGCACCAGCAGACCGCCCGTGTAGCGCGGGTAGTGGACAAGATCGCGCGGCGCGATGCCTACACCGTTCATCGGCTCGCCGTTCGGGCCCCAGAGCAGCAGGCCCAGCGCATAGGACGCCAGCTGGCCCGGCGCGACCTGCTGGAAGGTCGAGTTCAGCGGCGGCGCAAGCTGGAAATTGCTCGGCGCCAAGCGCGCCTGCGGCGCCCGTTCGAGCACCTCGACCTGCCCTTGCCAGACCGCCAATGCGCGGCCGTCCGCCGCGGCGTGCGCCAGCGTCACCGGGTAGCGACCCGGCGCCGGGTTGATGAAGGTGCGCCCGCGAAGGTGGATCACCTTGATCCCCGGTGCATTGGCCCCGCTGGACGCGATGTCACGCGTCGCGGTCACGACCATCGAACGCGTCGCATTGTCGTAGCCAATCCGGTACTGGCCTTCGAGGCGCACGTCGCGTTGAGGCCAACCTTTCGTGAGCACGAGGTTGCGGTCGCTGTCGGCGCTGATCGCGACATCCGGGTTGCGCTTGAACGCCTCGGGCAACGCGATGCGCAGCGTGTCGCCGGCCTGCATGCCGAAGCCCGCCACCGCCGGGCTCGGATCCGGCACCATCACGAAGATCATGTTGGTGGGCTGCCCGGCGACATTGCCGTCAACGGTGACTGGCGAGGGCGCGATCATCAGCGGCTGTCTCGCGGGCACGGGCACGGGCACGGGCACGGGCACCGGCACCGGCACCGGCACCGGCACGGGTGCGGGTGCGGGTGCGGGTGCGGGTGCGGGTGCGGGTGCGGGTGCGGGTGCGGGTGC
>JBBINW010000074.1:0-11118 GCA_037443665.1 Betaproteobacteria bacterium | reverse complement strand
GGTTGCGGGTGCGCAGCCGGCCACCAGCGTGACGATCGCGGCTGCGACCAAGGTGTTCCTGAACATGAGCGATCCTCTCTGAGGGTGAAGGTTGAATCGCGGAACGCAGGCGTTGCGCCGGTTGGCGCTGACGGGCTGCGAGGAACTTCGATGGTGGGCAGGCGGTAACCGCTTCAGATCCCGACGACGAGCTTGACCCAGGCGTCCGGCATCCGCTGCAGCAGCTGCGCTTCCAGCCATTTGTCGCCGTCGGTCAGGATGGCCACGCCCATCAGGCCGAGCAGCAGCGCAAAGACATGGCGCACGCGCCCGATGCGCGCGAGCACCCAGTCGCGGCTGCGCGCAAAGCCGCGGCGCGAGGCATAGGCCACCGCGACCAGCGGCACGGCAGCGCCAAGGCCGAAGATTCCCAGCACCAGACCGCCGCGTGCCACGCCGCCCTGGCTGGCCACCAGCGTCAGCGCCGAGCCCAGCAGCGGCCCCGAACAGGGGCTCCATACCAGGCCCAGCACGCCGCCGAGCAGCAGCGCGCCGACGATGGAGCCGCCGTCGAGCCGGGCCGAGGCCGCGTGGGCCTGGCTCGCGATCGGCAGCATCCACTGCGTGAAGCGCGCGCCGAGCGCCGGCACCAGCATCACGAGCGCGAAGGCGATCAGCATCGCCGCGCCGGCCGTTCGCACCTTATCGGCATCGATGCCCAGGGCCGGGCCCAGCGCGCCCAGCGCCATTCCGATGGTGGCGAACGAGACGATCATCCCCGCGCCCATGGCCACTGGCGCGAGGCGGTTCCGCTGCAGTGCGCCGCCCAGGACGAGCGGCAGCAACGGGAAGACGCAGGGCGACAGCGTGGTCAGGCTTCCCGCGGCCAGGCTCAGGCCCAGCTGCGGCAGGGACAGGGCGATCGACATCGGCCGGCGTTGCCTACAGCGCCGATTTCAGGGCCTTGCGGATGCCGTCGGCGCTGGTGTCGCCCACCAAGCGCGCCTTCTCCGTCGGCCCCTTGAGCACGATGAGGGTGGCCTGCGTGTTGACGTGGAAGCGGCGCTCGAGCGCCTTCTCGGTGTCGTAGTCGACCGTCAGCAACGTCAGGTCCAGGCCCTTCTCGGCCTTCAACGTCTGCAGCACCTTGTCCTGCGCGCGGCAGGTCGGGCACCAGTCGGCATGGAAGTGCAGCGCAACCGGCTGGTCCGCCTTCTGCGCCGCGGCCAGCGCGGCCGCCGAGTAGGGCTGGATCTCCAACGCATGGGCCAGCGCGGCGCTGCTGGCGAGGATTGCGCAGACAATGATTCGGGTGAGTTTCATCGGTGGTCTTTCATGCCGAGCGGTCCTGGGACGGAGTCCTGAATTGGGCGTCGATGCTCTAGTTCGCGCGGCCGACGGGATCGGTTACAGCGCTGCGGGATTTCTTTTTGCCGCGGCGCCTGTAACCATTCGGCGGCGGGCGACGAACTAGCGAATCAGGCGGTGCAGGAGGATTTCGAACACAGGTTGCGCCCGCTCTGGCTGCAGGCGCAGACGGGCGACGAGCGGGCCTACCGCGAGGCCCTCGCACTCATCGCCGAGCGCCTGCGGGGCTACTTTTCGCGCCGCATGAGCGGCGCGCTGCAAGACGCGGAGGACCTGGTGCAAGAGACCCTGCTCGTGCTGCACCTGCAGCGCGGTACTTACGACACCGGCGTGCCGGTGACGGCGTGGCTGCACGGCATCGCCCGGCACAAGCTGGTCGATCTGTGGCGGCGGCAGGGCCGCAGCGACCGCCTGTTCGAGTCGTTCGACGACCTGTCAGAGGCCGAGCATCCGGCCGGCAGCGACGAGCCCACCGCCCGCCGCGACCTGGCCCGGCTCCTCGAGGCGCTGCCGCCGGCACAGCGGCAGTCGATCGTCGACACGAAGATCGAAGGCCTGTCGGTGGCCGACGCGGCGCGCCGGGCTGGCGTGTCGGAATCGGCCGTCAAGGTCAATGTTCATCGCGGGCTGAAGCGGCTCGCCAGGATCATTCGAGGGACCCCATGAGGACCGATCAGTGGCTGGATCTGCTGGCGCGCGGCGCCGGCCCCGCGCCGCGCAGGGTCGTCGAGACGCGCCTCGGTGCTGCGCTCGGCTTCGGCGCGCTGGCCAGTGCCGGCGCTGCGCTCGCGACCCTGGGTCTGAATCCGGATCTGGCGGGCATGGGTGCGGCGCTGGCCCTCAAGCTGGCCTACCTGGCGGGCCTGCAGTTCGGTGCGGTCTGGCTCGTGGATCGCGCATCGCGCCCGGCGGCGCCGCTTCGCAGCGCCGGCTGGAGCATCGGGGCGGTCGTGCTGGCGATGGCCGCGCTGGCCACGGGGACGCTGCTGCAGGCGCCGGACGCGGCGCGTCCGGATGTGTTGCTGGGGCGCTCCTGGTCGTCCTGCCCGTGGCGCGTGGCAGCGCTGTCGCTGCCCGCGTTGGCCGCCGCGCTCTGGGCGCTTCGGGGACTGGCACCGACGCGGCCGCGCGCGGCCGGCTTCGCTGCGGGCCTGATGGCCGGCGGCCTCGGTGCGCTGGGGTATGCGCTGTTCTGCGCCGAGGTATCGCCGGTATTCGTTTTCGTCTGGTACACGCTGGGCATCCTGGGCCCTGCGATCGTTGGCGCGTTGCTGGGGCCGCGGCTGTTGCGTTGGTGAAGCGACCGGCCAGGCCGCGCGCTCAGAGGCCACGCCGCGCCGCTTCGGCCTCCTGCGCATCGAGATCGGCAGGCCAGTCGATCGGGATCCGGCTGAGCACCTCGAGCCGCCGATCGGCCAGCGCCGACGCCAGGTCGCCGCGTCGCGCCAGCAGCCGGTCGCGCTGGCGCAGCAGCTCGTCGACCAAGGGACCGTAGAGGCGCACGAAGCCGGTCAGCCAGCGGCATGAATGCGCATGGCCTTCGATCGCGCCAAGCTTGAAGCGGGCGACGAAGGCGCTCACGGTCGGGGCGTCGAACCAGTGGCCGTCGGTGACCCAGCGGTTGATCGTGAACAGCGCCACCGGCAGGCCGCGCGGGTCCAGCGAAATGGCGAACAGGTGGGTCGGTGCCGTGCGCTTCCAGCGCATCGCACCGGCACGCGGGTAGCGCCGGCGGCCCGAGGCGGTGGCATGCCAGAACAGGTGCAGATGGCCGTGTTCGCGACTACCGTCGCGATGGGCGTGGTAGTAGAACTGCGCGCCGTGCCGCATGTCCACGACGTCGTCGAGCGGATAGTGGTCGAACTCGACGACCGTGCGCCCGCCGATCCAGCTCTGCAGCAGCGAGCCCGAGGCCTGGGTGGCGTCGGCGAAGGCGGACACGCTGTCGCGCGCCGCCTGCAGCGCACCGGCGAACTCGCGGTCGCCGGCTGCATGCCAGTGGCGGCGCAGCATCCGGGATGCCGTCATGCCGTTCGCTGCCCCGATCTCGCTGGTCTCGCTCGGGCGGTGTCCAAGGGCGCCGGGCTACTTCTTGCCTGAGCAGGTCGCCGACTGGGCGCTGCATTTGGCCGCCAACTTGGCCTGGGAGGCACCGCCCTTGGCAGCCGCGCCGCACTTGGCCGCGCAGGCGGCCTTCGGCTTGCTGCGCTGGGCCTTGGACCTGGCGCTGGCCTTGGGTGCGCTGGCCTTGCAGCCGGCACACTTGGCGGCCGTCTGCTTCGGGCCGCAGGGCGCCGGGCTGCAGGTCGCAGCCCTGGCCGCGCCGCCGCTCAGCGCAGCGGCCGTCACGACGGCCGAGGCCAGCACCTTGGACAGGGAGGAGGAGAGTTGGCTCATGGGGATGTTCGATTGGATCGTGGGTGGTTGGAGAAACGCCGCCGAACCATCGGCTCGGGTCGGCGCCGGATCAGGCCGCCATCGCGCGACCTGCTGATAGGGTTGTGGCGCCGCGTTCGAATCGATCTGCCCGTCGTCGAAAGGGCCGCGCGGTGAACCGGTCTTGCGTCCACGTCAGCGCCGCTCACCAAAGCGGCCGGCAAGCCAGTTGTCCACCGAGAGAACGCCCGGTCCGCGGGCCATCAGGTACAGGAAGACCGCGGCCCAGGTGCCGTGCGTCGGGTAGGCGTCGGGGTACACAAAGACCTCGATCACCAGCGTCATGCCCAGCAGCGCCAGCGCCGCGAAGCGCGTGCCCAGGCCGAGCACCAGCAGCAGCGGGAACAGGTGCTCGGCCGCGGCCGCCATCGGCGCGGCGATCTCCGGCGCGATGAACGGCAGCCGGTATTCGCTGCGGAACAGGTCGATGACCGAATCCGACAGCCGCGGCCAGCCCAGGTGCACCTCGCCGGTGAGGAGGTTGACGACGAAGCTCTGGACCTTGGTCTGACCCGAGCTCCAGAACACGGCCGCGATCGAAAGGCGCGCGACGAACGCTATCAGGCTGTGCGGAATGCGCTCGAACCCGCCGATCACCCAGTTCACACCACGCCCGAGCGCGCGCGTGCCAGTGCGCGGCCGATCGGCAGCCGGCGCGGCGAGCGCCGGCGGGTTGCGCGTGCTCATGACGACAGCCTCCTGGGCAGATGAATGGCGGTCAGCGCGCCCTGCGCGAACAGCAGCGACAGCGCGGCCGCGAGGTCGAATGCCGGGGCCGCGGCGATGGCCTGCTCCGCCGCCGCGCCCAGGCCCTGCCCGCGCTTCAGCGCGCTCACGAAGGCGGCGACCCCGGCCGGGCATGGCAGCACCAGCACCTCCAGCGCCGGGCGCAGCACCAGCGCAGCCTCGGCGCGATCGGGATCGATCGTCGCCAGCTCGCCCTGCCCTTGGTGCGCCGCCCACAGCGACACCACCGGGTGCGCCGAGTCGATCACCGTCAGCGAGGGATGGCAGACCAGGCGCAGCTCGCCGATGCGCTCGCCGCTGGCCAGGGCCAGGCTCACGGCCTCGGCCGCCACCGGCTCGGCGTCGGCCGCGTGGTAGGCCTGCACGCGCGCGAACTCCAGCCGCGCCACGTCGGGCAAGTAGGGCACCGGCCTGGCCGGCTCGAAGCCTTCGATGAAGCGGGCGAAGCCGTCGCCGTAATGGGCCAGGATGCAGGACCGGGGTGGCGCCTGGCGCACGAAGCGGCCGGCCATGGCGCGAAAGAATTCGGCCCCAACCAGTTCCTGCGTCACCGGAAAGGTGTCTGCCAGGGCGTCGATCAGCGAGCTGACGACGTTGTTGCGATGCACCGCCAAGCGCAGCGCCAGATCGGAGGCATTCCAGGCGCGCAGGCCGGGTGGGCAGGGCCGGGCGGGATCGAGCAGCGCGCCGGCCAGCGCAGCTTCGGGGCAAGGGCTGGGCTGCATCATGCGGCGCCGCACCGAACCAGCATCGAACGGGACTTGCTCGCGGCGGCCATCACGGCCTCGGCCCGGCGGGCCTCGCCCAGCAGCGTGGCCAGCGGAGGCACGTCGTGGTCGCGCTCGATCAGAGTGGGCAGCGGACCCGTGCGCTCGATGAGCTGCGCGTACAGCCGCCACACCGCCTCGTCGATGGGGGCGCCGTGGCTGTCGATCAGCAGGGGCGCGCCCGTGGCATCGTGGTCCGTCGCGAAGCCGGCCAGGTGGATCTCGCCCACGGCGGCCAGGGGCAGGTCGTCGAGGTACGCCAGCGCGTCACGGCCGTGGTTCACGCAGGAGACATGCACGTTGTTGACGTCGAGCAGCAGGCCGCAGCCGGTGCGCCGCAGCACCTCGCGCAGGAACGCGGTCTCGCTCATCGTCGAGGCCTCGAACTCGAGGTAGGTCGAGGGGTTCTCGAGCAGCAGCCGGCGCTGCAGGCGTTCCTGCACACGGTCGACGTGCTCGCACACGCGCTCTAGGGTCGGCCGGTCGTAGGGCAAGGGCAGCAGCTCGTTGAAGAAGGCGCCGCCGTGGCTGGACCAGGCCAGATGCTCGGAGAACGACGCCGGCGCATAGCGCTCGATCAGGCGGGCCAGCCAGTCGAGGTGGAAAGCGTCCAGCGGCTCTTCGCCACCGATCGACAGGCCCACCCCGTGCAGCGACAGTGGGTAGTGCTCGCGGATGCGCCCCAAGAAGTGGTGGTAGGGCCCGCCGTCGACCATGTAGTTCTCGGCGTGCACTTCGAAGAAGCCGAGCTCCGGGCGCAAGGTCGTCACGTCGCGGAAATGCTCGGGCTTCAGGCCCAGGCCGGCGCGGGCGGGCAGACCCGCCGGCTCCGGGTTCAGCCCGCCCGCGGGGTGCCCGCCTGGGCGGGCTGGGTCGGTGCGGGCACTCGGGTGCATGGCGGGTTCCCGATCGGTGCGCGGCGGGTGCACGAACTCAGGCCGCCTTTTCCTTGAAGGCCTCGAGTTGACCGAAACCGGTGGGCGAGGTCTTGGACGGCGTCTTCTCGCAGCTGCCCTTGGGCACGAAGGACCAGGCGTTGCCCTGGTCGTCGATCTTCGAGGTGCCGGCGCAGGTGGTGCCCGCACCGGCCTTGCAGTCGTTCTTGCCTTTGAGGGCCACGCCGAAGCACTTGTCCTTGTCGGCCGACTGGGCGGCAGCGGGCAGCGCGACGAAGGCGGCACCGAGGGCGAGGGCCAGGGCGAGCGCAGGGATCTTGGGGCTGACTTGGTTCATGCGAATCTCCGGAGGTAGGTCGAGGTGGAAGTGGGCGATGCGGCGACAGCGTGACTGTTCGCCCCCCTTAGACGGGCGTCGGGGTCGGCCTCTTACAGGGCGGGCCGGGCGGCGCGTGCGCTCGCCGCGGGCCAGCGAGCAGCGGGCCGCTGTAAGGAACGGCGCGCGAGCGCGTCTAGGCAAGGCGAACCCTGTCGGCGCCGATGGCGCCGGCACAACGTCAGGGGGCAGGGTCTGGACAGAAGGTGGTGCTGGCTGGTGTTGCTGGTCGCGCTCGTGGGCGCGTTCTTCGGCTTCGACCTCGGGCGCTTCCTGAGCCTGGACCCGGCCCAGAGCCACCTGGCCGACCTGCAGGCCTGGCACGCGGCGAGGCCCTGGTCGTTCGGCGCGCTCTTTTTCGTTGCCTATGTCGTTGTCACCGCGCTGTCGCTGCCCGGCGCGATGGTGATGACTCTGGCTGCCGGCGCGCTGTTCGGTCTCGGCTGGGGCACGCTGATCGTGTCGTTCGCATCGTCGATCGGGGCCACGCTGGCCTTCCTGTGGGCGCGCTGGCTGCTCGGCGGCTGGGTGCGGGCGCGCTTCGGCGAGCGGCTGGCCGCGCTCGACGCCGGCATCGCGAAGGACGGCGGCTTCTACCTGCTCACGCTGCGCCTGGTGCCGGTGCTGCCCTTCTTCGTCATCAACCTCGCGATGGGGCTGACGCCGATCAGGACCCGCACCTTCTACGCGGTCAGCCAGCTCGGGATGCTCGCCGCCACGCTGGTCTACGTGAACGCCGGCACCCAGCTGGCGCAGATCCACGCGCTGTCGGGCATCGTCTCGCCCGGCGTGCTGGGCGCGCTGGCGCTGCTCGGCATCTTGCCCCTGGTGTCGAGGAAGCTCATCGAAAGCTTCCAGGCGCGCTGGCCGCGCCCCAAGGTCTTCGACCGCAACGTCGTCGTCATTGGCGGTGGCTCGGCGGGCCTGGTCACGGCCTACATCGCCGCGGCGATCCGGGCCCAGGTCACGCTGGTCGAGCAGCACGCCCTGGGCGGCGATTGCCTGAACACGGGCTGCGTGCCGTCGAAGGCGCTGATACGCTCGGCCAGATTCGTTTCGCAGCTGCGGCGCGCGCGCGAGTTCGGCCTGCGTTCGGCCAGCGCCGACTTCGACTTCGGCGAGGTGATGGCGCGCGTGCAGCGCGTCATCGAGACCATCGAGCCGCGCGATTCGGTGGAGCGCTACACCGACCTGGGCGTGGACGTGGTGCAGGGCAAGGCGCGTGTCGTCTCGCCCTGGGAGGTCGAGATCACCCACCACGACGGGCGCGTGCAGCGACTTACCACGCGCGCCATCGTCATCGCCGCAGGCGCGCGGCCTTTCGTGCCGCCGATTCCCGGCATCGAGCAGGTCGAGGTGCTGACCTCCGACAACGTCTGGCAGCTGCGCCAGCGGCCTGCGCGCCTGCTGGTGCTGGGCGGCGGCCCGATCGGCAGCGAGCTGGCGCAGGCCTTCGCCCGCCTGGGCTCGAAGGTCACGCAGGTCGAGATGGCGCCGCGCCTGCTGCTGCGCGAGGACCCCGAGGTCTCGGCGCTGGTGGCCGAACGCTTCCGGGCCGAGGACGTCGACGTGCGCGTCGACCACAAGGCCGAGCGCATCGCGATCGTCGGCGGCGAGAAGCAGCTCGTCGCCGTCCACGACGGCCGCGAGGTCCGCCTGCCGTTCGACGCGCTGCTGGTCGCCGTGGGCCGGGTGGCCAACCTGAAGGGCTACGGCCTGGAGGAACTCGGCGTGGCCACCGGCCGCACGGTCGAGGTCAACGGCTACCTGCAGACCAGCATCCCAAACATCTACGCCGCCGGCGACGTGGCCGGTCCCTACCAGTTCACGCACACCGCGGCGCAGCAGGCCTGGTATGCGGCGGTCAACGCGCTGTTCGACCCGTTCAAGAAGTTCCGCGTCGACGACCGCGTGATTCCCTGGGCCACCTTCGTCGATCCCGAGGTGGCGCGGGTCGGCCTGAACGAGCTCGAGGCCCGGGCGAAGAAGGTCCCGCACGAGGTCACGGTCTACCGCTTCGACGATCTCGACCGCGCCATCGCCGACGGCGAGACACAGGGATTCGTCAAGGTGCTCACGGTGCCGGGCCAGGACCGCATCCTCGGCGTGACCATCGTCGGCGCGCATGCAGGCGAGCTGCTCGCCGAATGGGTGCTGGCGATGAAGCATGGTCTCGGGCTGAACAAGATCCTCTGAACCATCCACGTCTACCCGACGCTGGCCGAGTCCAGCCAGCACGCGGCCGGCAGCTGGAAAAGCGCCCACGCGCCGGAACGCCTGCTGGCCTGGGTCGGGCGCTTCCACGCCTGGCGGCGCGACTGAGGTGCGCGCGATGGCGCTGCCGGCCCTGCTCCTCGACGCGCCGCGCCGCGGTGACCGGCCGCTGCTGGCCATCGTGATGCCGGTGCTCGACGAAGCCCAGACGCTGGCCGAGCGGCTGAGCGCGCTGCGGCCACTGCGCGCGCGCGGTGTGCGCGTCGTGGTGGTCGATGGCGGCAGCGCGGACGACAGCCCGGCCATCGCGCGCGCCCATGCCGACCTCGCCCTGCTCGCGCCGCGGGGCCGCGCCGCGCAGATGAACGCCGGGGCCGCGGCCTGCGATGCCGAGCTGCTGCTGTTCCTGCACGCTGACACCGCGCTGCCCGCGGAGGCCGACCGGCTGGTGGCCGAGGCGCTGCAGGGCGGCTTCGAATCGGTCAATTTCGACTGGGGCCGCTTCGATCTGCGCATCGCGAGCACGCGGCCGCTGCTGCGGCTGGTCGCGCGCCTGATGAACCTGCGCTCGCGCTGGACCGGCATCGCCACCGGCGACCAGGCGATGTTCGTGCGCCGGACCTTGTTCGAGCGGGTGGGGGGCTTTCCGGACCTGCCGCTGATGGAAGACCTCGCGTTGTCGCGGCGGCTCAAGCGCGTGGGCCCGCCGGCCTGCCTGCGCGCGCAGGTCACGACCTCGGCCCGGCGCTGGGAACGGCACGGCGTCTGGCGCACCATCCTCCTGATGTGGCGGCTGCGCGCGGCGTTCTTCTTCGGCGCCGAACCGCGGCAACTGGCGATCCGCTATGGCTACCGAACGCGCTGAAGCTCCGGAGCCATGGCGCCGGGTGCAAGTAGCGGTCCTGGCCAAGGCACCGATCCCGGGCCTGGCCAAGACGCGGCTGATCCCGGCGCTGGGCCCCAGCGGCGCCGCCCGGCTGCAGCGCTGGCTTACACGGCGCGCGCTGCAGACGGCAAGCGACGCAGCGCTGGGCCCGGTGACGCTGTGGTGCGCGCCCGATACCGGCCACCGGTTCTTCCGCGCGCTGCAGCGGACGACCGGCCTGCCCTGCCTGGCGCAGTTGCCGGGCGATCTGGGCGCACGCATGGACGCCGCCTTCCGCCGGCACAGCGCGCAGGGGCCGCTGCTGCTGATCGGCACCGACGGTCCGGCACTGCGCCCGGCGCATCTGCGCCGGGCGGCGCAGGCGCTGGTGGCGGGCGATGATGATGGCGGCATCGAAGGCCACGACGCCGTGTTCCACCCGGCCGAGGACGGCGGCTACGTGCTGATCGGGCTGCGCTGGCCTCAGCCGGCGCTGTTCGTCGACATGCCCTGGAGCACGGACGAGGTGATGGCCCGCACGCGCCAGCGCGCCATGGCGCTGGGCCTGCGCGTGCACGAAGCCGAGACGCTGTGGGACGTGGACCGGCCTGCGGACCTCAGGCGCCTCCGCGCCCTGACCAGCCGGCGCTGGGGATGAGGCGGCTGGTCCTGCTTGGCGGCGGCCATGCCCAGCTCCGGGTGGTGACCGAGCTGGCCGCGCGACCGCTGGCCGGCTGGGAGATTCATCTGGTGTCGCCGCACCGGCGCCAGATCTACTCGGGCATGCTGCCGGGCTGGGTCGCCGGGCAGTACCCGATCGAGGCCTGCGCGATCGCGATCGACTGGCTGGCGGTACGGGCGCAGGTGCAGTTCCACGCGACGGCCGGCGTCGCCATCGACCCTGATCGCCGCCGGCTGATCGGTGCCGACGGGAGGCAGCTGGACTTCGATCACCTCTCCATCAATACCGGCCCGCAGCCGGCGCTCGACGATCTGCCCGGCGCCGCCGAGCACGCGCTGCCGATCCGACCGATCGAAGGCTTCGTCGCCGCCTGGCCGGGCCTGCTGGACCGCCTGCGCGGCGGTCGCGGCTTCGAGCTGGCGGTGCTGGGCGCGGGCGCCGCCGGAGTGGAGCTCGCGTTCGCGATCCGGCAGCGCGCGTCGGTCGAAGGCGGGCTGCCGCTGCGGGTCACGCTGGTTGGCCCCGGCACGCTGCCGCTGGACGGCAGCCCCGAGAGCCTGCGCAGAAGGGTCGCGCAGCGGCTGGCGCAGCGCGGCATCGGCTGGCAAGGCGGGCGGCGCGCGAACGCGGTCGAGCCGGGGCGGATCGCGTTCGCTCAGGGGCCGCTGCTGCACTTCGACGCCTGCTTGGTCGTCACCGGCGCGGCCGCCCCCGCCTGGGCGCGCTCCAGCGGCCTAGGAGTGTGGGCGGCAGAAATCCGCGAAGCCTACGCGTTCGGTTGGAGCTTG
>JBBINW010000073.1:0-21315 GCA_037443665.1 Betaproteobacteria bacterium | reverse complement strand
GCCAACCCCGCCGCCAGCGCTCGCGGCACCAGGGTAACTGCTGTTTTTAGGTTCATAGTCATTGTCGGAAGTTGGCAGTCCAGGCCGTCACCGCCGCCAGTCGAGCGCTGACTTCAGATCAGCGTCGGTCGGCGCGGGCGCCTCACCGAAAACCGGCCCGGCCTCGCGACGCTGGCAGGCCCCGTGCAGCACCAGGCAGTGCAAGTCGCGCACTTCGACCGCAGGGCTCAGATCGGCCTGGCGAACAGTCCGATCGTCAGGGCAATGCCGATGCACACGATCACGATGCGCAGGGCCCGCTCATTGACCCGGTTCAGCGCCCAGGCCCCGAGCACGTTGCCGACCACGGCGCCGCTTCCCAGTGCCAGGGCCAAGATCCAGTGCAGTTGCGGCGAGAACAGGAACAGCAGCACCGCCGAAGCGTTCATGACGCCGGCCAGCGCGTTCTTCGTGGCCCCGGCGTTGCGCGTCGGCATGCCCGCCATCGTCAGCGCGGCCATCATCAGGAAGCCGATGCCGCCGCCGAAGTAGCCACCATAGACGGCGATCAGGAATTGCGCGGTCGCGGTGCCCGTCGGCTTCAGGCTCACCTGGGCCTGGCCCGGCTGCCGCGCGAAGCTGCCCCAGGCAAACATCGCGGTGGCGAACAGCACCAGCCAGGGCACCAGACGGGCGAACACCGTCGACGGCGTCTTCAGCAAGAGCAGCCCACCCAGGGCGCCGCCGGCGATGCTGATGGCGAAGAGCGCCCGGAACGGCAGGCTCCCGGCGCCGCTGACGAGCTTTCGGCCGGCCCAGCCGGCCGTCACTTGGCCCGGAAACAGCGCCACGGTGGACGTGATGTTGGCCGCCAGCGGCGTCAGGCCGGACAGGATGAGCACCGGCAGGGTGACGAAAGAGCCGCCGCCGGCCAAGGAGTTCTGCAATCCGGCCCACAGACCGGCAAGGACGATGAATGCGATCAGCATGAGGCACCTCGACGCTCGGCATCGAGATGCCGCCAAGACGCTGCGCCGGCGGGTCCGAAGCGAGCGGCGAGCGGCCACATTGTCGGCCGCGGCGAAGGCCTCCGCGGTACTCGACCGGGGGCGCGGCGCCGCACAATGAGCCCGTCCGCGACCTCGCACGGGTGCCGGTGCCCGCCGCCAGCATGAAGACGATCCGCGACCTTAGCAAGCCGCCTCGGATCGAGGGTCGGATCGAGACCATCATCGTGAGGGGTTCGCCACGCGACGTGGCACGCACGGTCGCTGGCACCGTCGCGCCGGCGGGCATCGGCCTGGCCGATGATCGGCTGGACCAAGGCGGTGAATCGGCACTGTCCACCCGGCAGGTCACGCTCATCCTGGCCGAGCACCTTCCCGTGATCGCCCGGCTGGCGCGTGTCGCCCAGGTCGACCCGGTCGATCTGCGTCGCAACCGGGTGGTCTCGGGCATCAACCTGCTCGCGCTGAAGAATGCCAGGCTGCAAGTCGGCAGTGCCCTGCTGGAAATCGTGGGCCCCTGCCAGTTTTGTTCGCGCATGGAGGACGCCATTGGCCCCGGCGGCTACGCCGCAATGCGCGGACATGGAGGCATGACAGCACGCGTGCCGACCGGAGGCCGCTTCGATGTGGGCAATGTGGTCCGGGCGGAAGCATAGTGCCGGCTTCTGCCCGAGCCGCAAAGCGATCCTTGAGCATTCGATTCGCTGCCACCAGCCGCCAGTGGCGGCCATCAGGAAGGGGGCAGACCAGGCGGTGCCAACATGCGGACTGACCTTGCCGCTGCCCGACATCGTGCATCGCGACTCGGTCAGCCGACCTGGCGTACCGCAGCGCCGCCCAGCTTCATTCGAGACGGTCTGCCACGCAAAACCCGACATGACGCCGCCTCCTCCGACATGCCGCCGGCGCCACGGGCCTGAGCCTGCTGCCGTGGAACGCGCAGCGCGCGCTGGCGCATGCGCCGGCTCGGTCGGCCTCGCTGAAAGACATCGGGCATGTGGTCCTGCCGATGCAGGAGAACCGCTCGTTCGATCACTACTTCGGCACCCCGGCCGGCGTGCGCGGCTTCGACGATCCGATGGCCATGAAACTGCCGAACGGCGACCCGGTCTTTCGGCAGCCCGACCCCGAAAATCCGAGGGGCTACCTGATGCCCCTCTACCTCGACACGCACAGGACCAGCGCGCAGCAGATCCCGTCCACCCACCACAGCTGGAAGGTGCAGCACGTGGCCTGGAACCACGCACGGATGGACAACTGGGTGTCCGCGCACCGCAAGGTCGAGGTCACGAACGGCCCGTACACCATGGGCCATGACCGGCGCGCGGACATCCCCTTCCAGTTCGCGCTGGCCGAGGCCTTCACGATCTGCGATGCCCACCACTGCTCGATGCTCGGCCCCACCTGGCCGAACCGGATGTGCTGGATGACGGGCACCATCGACCCCGACGGCGAGCATGGCGGCCCCATCCTCAGCAACCGGATGGCGGCAGGCGGCTTCACCTGGACCACCTACGCCGAGCGGCTGGAGGCGGCCGGCGTGAGCTGGAAGGTCCACCCGCGGCAAGACAATTACGGCACCAACGTGCTGGCGTACTTCAAGCAGTTCCGCGAGGCTCCCACCCGTTCGCCGCTGCACCACAAGGGCATGGTGCGCGGCCCCGAAGGCCAGTTCGAGGACGATGCGCGCAACGATCGCCTGCCCGCCGTCTCGTGGATCCTGCCGACCACCATGCAATCGGAGCACCCCGACTACACGCCTGTGGACGGCGCGGCATTCATCGCCAGCAAGATCGAGACGATTGCAGCCGACCCCGAGGTCTGGGCCAAGACCGTGTTCATCCTGAACAACGACGACGGCCTGTTCGACCATGTGACGCCGCCGACGCCTGCGGCAGGCACGCCGCACGAGTTCGTTCAGGGCCTGCCGGCGGGCGGCGGCTTCCGCGTGCCGGCCATCGTCGTTTCGCGCTGGACCGCAGGCGGCTGGGTGTGCAGCCAGGCCTTCGACCACGCCTCGGTGCTGCAATTCCTGGCGCGGTTCACCGGCGTGAAGGAAAGCAATATCAGCGCCTGGCGGCGCGAGACCTTCGGCGATCTGACGGCGGCGTTCCGCTTTGACGGTCCAAAGGCCGCCGCCCCGGCCTTGCCCGACGCCCACGCCGAACTGGCCGTCGTGCGGGAAGAGGCCGCCGGGCTCCCGAAGCCGACGCTGCCCGACGCTGAACGGTCCGCGCCGACGCAGGAACAGGGGACGCGCAAGCGCGCCGGGTCAGGCTCGGCCCTGGCGCGACGGCACACGCACCCGATGCCCCGGACTCACCGATCGAAACCTGTCGTCCAGATTGGCGCCGGCTGGCCGACATTCGCCGCCGCTGCCACCCACACGGTGATTCGCGGGCAATCGCTCCTGGACAGCCTCCTGAGACCGCGACTTGCCCTGAGGACGAGCCCTTTGCAACGGCGCCATTTGTGCTGTGCGTTCGTCTTGCGCTGACAGGCAGGCCGTCGCACAGGCCTTGGCAGTTGGACCGTGGCAACGGCCAGGCGCGTGGGCCGGGTGGTCCCGAGGTCGAGGCTCCGGCACGACAGCCTCCACCGATCTCCTCGGCTTTCTCGAGGCGGTCATTTCACGATACGTGGTTGCCTCAACTTCGCGCTCCGGTCCGATTCGAGCGAAAGGAGTGGGCGGTTGCGACGATGCTGGCGGCAAAGCCTGACGCCGCACCGACCCCGATCGCCCACCGGGGTCCGAAGGTGTCCGCGACCCAACCGACCAAGGGCGCACCCAGGGGTGTGCAGCCGAGGAAGATGGCCATGTAAATGGCCATGACCCGTCCGCGCATCGCCGGCTCGGTCGACAACTGGACCAGGCTGTTCGTGGCGGTGGTGAATGTCTGCGCCACGACCCCCAGCACCATCAGCATCGCGCCGAACGACCAGATATCGGGCATCAGCGCGGCCAGCGCGCAGACGGTGCCGAACGCGAACGTGCTGGTGGTCAGACGGCCCAGGTCCGGCGGCCCGCGCCCGGCGGCGAGCAAGGCACCGACGACCGAGCCGGCGGCCATCGTGGAAGTGAGCGCCCCGTACAGATGGGCCTGGCCGTGGAACACGGTGACCGACATGGTCGAGATGAAGATCGGGAAGTTGAGCCCATAGGTGCCGACCAGGAACAGCATGGTCAGGGCCAGCACCAGGTCGGGCCTGCGCCGTACGTAGCGCAATCCGTCGGCGATGCCGTTGCCGGACGCGGCAGCCCTGGCTTGCGGGTGGAGTTCGCCGACGCGCATGTTCATCAGCGCCGCAATGACGGCGACAAAGGACACCGCATTCAAGCTGAATACCCAACCGGTGCCGGTGGCCCCGATCATCACGCCGGCCACCGCGGGGCCTATCAGTTGCGCGCTGTTGAACAGCGACGAGTTCAGCGCAACCGCGTTGGGCAGGTCGTGGTCGCCCACCAGTTCGGCAACGAAGGTCTGGCGCACGGGGGAATCGAAGGCACTGATGCATCCCATGATCCCGGCGAACAGATAGACTTGCCAGAGCGTGACCAGGCCCGTGAGCACGAGCAGGCCCAGGCTCAGTGCCGACAGTGCCATCGCCGACTGCGTCGCGATCAGCAGCTTGCGTCGATCGCAGTGGTCGGCAACCCATCCCGCCAGGGGCATCAACAGGATCGGAGGGCCGAACTGAAGCGACATGACGACGCCGACGGCGGTTCCGCTGTGCTGCGTCAGCCTGGTCAGCACCAGCCAGTCCTGCGCGATGCGTTGCATCCAGGTCCCCACGTTGGACACCAGCGCGCCGGCGGCCCAGATGCGGTAGTTGTGCGTGCGCAGCGAACGGAACGTGCTCTTCAGCCTGGCGACGAAGCCGACGCTTGGTGCGAAGGGGCATGATTTCATTGCGAGCTGGAACATGTCCGGCGGGGTACTCTCGCCGGCGATCGAGGCTACACCAGGGTCGACGCACGGGGCTCGGGTGACCATCGTTCGCCCGCGTGTAGCAGCACCCTGCTTCCTGAAGATGAGGCCACAGCCACGGGCCACCTCGGTGCCAGCAACGTGACGTCATCGCGCTGCCTCCAACGAGGGCGCGTGACCGTCTGGTCAGCATGACTGGAAAAGTATCAACGGTGGCAACAGCGACCGAACAGCCTCCACGCAGTCGCTTGCGCCTCGACGACGCCAAGGCGCGCTTCAGTGAGCTCGTGCGCATGGCACATGGCGATGGACGGCAGCACGTCACGTCGCACGGCCGCGATGCGGGCCCCACATCAGCAACGGCCAGCGGTGTCACCGAGCGCGGGCCAGACGCCGCCGGCGTCACAATGCATGCCATGGTCAGGCTGAAACTTTCTATCGAACTCAACTACGAGATCTCCCGGCCCGGGTGTGACTTCATATTCAACATCCACGCCGCCCAGACGGCTCGACAGCGCGTGGTCGCCGAGGCCCTGACGCTCAGCCAGAACGTGCCTTCGACGCTGACGACCGACCCGGTGACCCTCAACCGCTACCTGCGTTTGACTGCCATGCCGGGTCCGTTGAGGGTTGCATACAGCGCCACGATCGACCTGTCACACCACTTTGCGCAGCCCGGCCAGATCGCCGAGGTTCCGGTGGCAAGTCTGCCTGCACACGCCTTGAGCTACATCTATCCGAGTCGTTACTGCCAATCGGATCGGTTGCTCAAGCTTGCGATGCACGAGTTCGGCAGTCAGTGGCATGGTTACGCCCGCGTCCAGGGGATTCGCGACTGGGTCCAGCGGCGCACGACGTTCTCGATGAACACATCCAATTCGACGACGTCGGCGATCGACACGCTGATCGAGACGGTCGGCGTATGCCGGGACTTCGCGCACTTGATGATTGCGCTGTGCCGCGCCGTCAACATCCCCGCGCGCTTCACGACCGGGATCGACTACGGTGCCGACCCCGCACTCGGCCCCACTGACTTCCATGCCTACGTGGAGGCGTACCTGGGCGACCGTTGGTACATATTCGATCCATCCGGCACTGCCATACCGATGGGGTTTGTGCGCTTCGGCACCGGCCGCGATGCCGCGGACGTCGCATTCGCGACGATCTTCGGCACGCTTACCTCGTTCGCGCCACGTATCACCATCGAGGCAATACCGGGCGCAGACGGGCGCCTGGTCGTGCCTGCCCACTGCGCCGAGGCGCTGTCGACGGACGCTTGACACCAGCGATGCCGAGAGATTGCTGCCGCCGGCCAAGGTGACCGGCCTGACCGTTGCCCTGCGCGCAGTTTCAGGGTCGGGACGCGAAATTGAACGACCGCATCCTGGGAACTTCATGCAGCTTCCCACTGCGAAGCGAGCGACATCGGCCCGTCATGCACCTGCCGGCGCAGACCTCGAGCGCTGGCGGTGCCGGTGCGCTCGACGCGCATCGCAGGTGAATCGACGCCACCGCAGGGCCGCAGGTTCGGTGCCGCCCCCGGGGCATGCAAATCACGACCACGTGCCGCGGCAGCGCGCCGCGCGGACAGGCTATGCTGGAATCATGAACACCGACTACTTCGACCTCGAACTCGCCGACGACGGCGTCGCTCACCTGCAGTTGAACCGGCCGGAACGGCTGAACACGATGGCGCCGCCGTTCTTTCCGGCGCTGCGTGACGCCCTCGGCCGCCTCGACGCCGAGGGGCGCACGCGGGTGCTCGTGATCTCGTCGACCGGCAGGCATTTCAGCGCCGGCATGGCATTGGACGTGTTTGCCGGCGGCATGCCCATGCTCGACACCGGCAGCGCGCGATCTCGCCTCGCCTTCCAGGACGCGCTGCGCCAGTTGATGCGCTGCTTCGACGTCGTCGAGCAGGCGCGCTTCCCGGTCATCGCGGCCGTCCAGGGCGGCTGCATCGGCGGCGCGCTGGACCTCGCGGCGGCCTGCGACCTGCGCGTGTGCAGCGCCGACGCCTTCTTCACCGTCCAGGAGATCCACATCGGCATGGCCGCCGACCTCGGCGTGCTGCAACGGCTGCCGAAGATCGTACCGCCCGGCGTCGCGCGCGAGATGGCGTACACCGGCTGCCGGCTCGGCGCCGAGCGGGCGCTGGCCGCGGGACTGGTCAATGCCGTTCTCGCCGACGCCGACACAGCACGGGCCCATGCGTTGCAACTGGCCGCCGAGATCGCGGCGAAGTCGCCGCTGGCGGTGGCCGGCAGCAAGCTGGCAATCAACTACGCGGTCGACCATCCCACGGCCGACGCCTTGCAGCAGATGGCCCTGCTGCAGAGCGCGATCTTCGACATCGACGAGATGACCACCGCGATCACCGCCTGGAAGGCCAAGCGGCCCGCCGGGTTCCACGCGCTGGCACCGGTGACCCCGGTCTAGCGTCGCCGGTGCAGTCCGCGGGTCGACGCCGGGGTTGGCGCGGCCTCCGTGATCAACGCGCCTTGCGCGCCTTCAGCTCGGCCAGCACGGCGGCGTTGTCCTGCCCCAGCGAAGGCGCGTTGCGCCGATGGCGGCCCGGTGTCCGCGACAACTTGGGCACGATGCCCGGCACCGTGAGTGTGCTGCCGTCGGCCAGCGTGACCGGCAGGAGCATCTCGCGGGCGGCGTAGTGCGGGTCGTGCGCGATGTCGGCCGCGGTGTAGATGCGGCCCGCCGGCACCGCCGCGGCATCCAACGCCGCCAGCACGACGTCGACGCTGCGCGGGGCCGTCCATGCGGTGATCGCAGCGTCGATCTCGGCCACCCGCGCGACGCGGCCCGCGTTGTCGGCCAGCGCCGGGTCGGCCCCCAGGTCCTCGCGCGCGATGGCCTTCATCAGGCGCTTGAAGATGCTGTCGCCGTTGCCGGCGATCAGCACATGACCGTCGCTGCAGGGGTAGGCATTGGTCGGCGCGATACCAGGCATCGCGCTGCCTGCGGGGCCGCGCACGGCACCGAAGGCGCTGTACTCGGGCAGCAGGCTCTCCATGCAGTTGAACACGGCCTCGTAGAGCGCCACGTCGACGACCTGGCCGCGGCCGCTGCGCTCGCGCTCGTGCAGCGCCAGCAGCACGCCGATGACGCCGTGCAGCGCCGCCAGCGTGTCGCCGATGCTCACGCCCACGCGCACCGGCGTGCGCCCGGGCTCGCCGGTGAGGTGGCGCAGCCCGCCCATCGCTTCGGCGACGACGCCGAAGCCCGGCTTGTCGCGGTAGGGGCCGGTCTGGCCATAGCCGCTGATGCGCAGCACGATCAGCTTCGGGTTGGCGGCCATCAGATCGGCCGGCGCCAGATCGAAGCCCTCCATCGCGCCGGGGCGGAAGTTCTCGATCAGCACGTCGGCCTCGAGCGCCAGCGCGCGCACGACGCCCTGTGCATCGGGGTCCTTCAGGTCCAGCGCCAGCGAGCGCTTGTTGCGCGACTGCACCTGCCACCAGACCGAGGTGCCGTCCTTCAGCATCCGCCACCGGCGCAGCGGGTCGCCGCTGCCGGGTGGTTCGACCTTGACGACGTCGGCGCCGAAGTCGCCCAGCGTCTTGCCGGCGAACGGACCGGCAATGAGCTGGCCGAGTTCGAGCACCCGCAGCCCGGCCAGCGGAGCGGGCGGGTCGCTGGTGCCTAGCGTGGCATGGCCGACCATGGACTGTCTCCTCGTGGCGTGACGGCCGGCAGTGTAGGCGGGGCGGGGCGACGGACTGCGCGCGGGCGCACGCCATCGAACCCGCGCCCACGGCCACAGCTCGGATCGGGACCGGGCGACCGCGGGCGATGGCCTAGTCGTCGGTGACCTTGAGAAAGAGGTCGCGGTCGGGCGCGAAGTTCGCATGGAGCGGCAAGAGCGCACCGCCGAGGGCCCGCGCATCGGAGCCGATCGTTCCGGCCAGCAGCTGCGGCTGCGCGACACCCTCCCCGTCGTAGCGGGCCAGCGCCGCGGTGGTCGCGGCCAGCAGCGCCGCCAGCAGCTCGCGGCCGAACGAGCCGTCGAGGATCACGCCTTCCAGGTCGAGCAGGCAGGCGGCGCCCTGCACGGCCTGGGCGATGGCCGCGCCGGCCGCATCGAGCCATGCTCTCGTGTGCGCCTGCCAGGGTGCCTGCAATGCGCGCGCATCGGCGACGGCGCCGGTATCCAGCCCTGCGGCTGCGTACGCACGCTCCAGCGACAGCAACGAGGCCACGCTGAGCAGCTGGGCCGGCGGCGACGCGGCGTCGCGCTCGGCCCGCCACAGCGGCAGCGAGCCGATGGCGCCGGCATTGCCGCTGATCCCGCCGCGCAGGTGGCTGTCCAGCACAAGGCCGCCGCCGATGAAGGTGTCGACGAAGACATAGAGGAAGCTCTTGACGTCGCGCCCGCGCCCGGCCACCAGCTCGGCCACGCAGGCGGCGGCGGTGTCCTTGATCAGGGTCACCGGCAGGTCCGTCAGGCCCGCGACCGCGGCGGCCAGGTCGAGTTGCTTCCACTTGGCCGATACCGCTGCCGGCAGCCCCAGCAGTTGCTGCCAGCCGCCCATCGACAGCGGCGCGGCGATGCCGATGCCCTGCACCCGCTTGTGGCGCTCGGGACCGAGCCGGCGACGGACGTCCTTCAGGCGCTGGCCGATCACCGGCAGCACGACATCGGGGTCGGCGTATTCGTAGGCCAGATCCCAGCGCTGCTGTACATGGCCTGTGAAGTCGACCAGCACGACGTCCAGACTACGGCGGCCGAGCTTGACCCCGATCGCGAACGCACCTTCGGGGTTCAGCGACAGCGGCACCGACGGCTGGCCGACCTTCCCGCGCACCGGCTCGCCCTTGAGGAGCAGGCCGTCGTCTAGCAGGCGCTTGGTGATGATCGAGACGGTCTGCGCGGTGAGGCGGGTCAGCCGCGCGAGTTCGGCACCGGCGAGCGGACCATGCAGCCGGATGGCCTGCAGCACAACGCGTTCGTTGTACTGGCGCAGGCCCCCCTGGCTGGAGCCACGCGGCTGCAGGCGGGAGGGGTCGGGCCGCTCGGCGGCGCGCAGGGTCGGCACGGCGGGATGCGCTTGCGCGATCTCAGGCCAGGAGGGCTTCACCGATGACGCCCTTCTTGAAGATGAAGTTGGCATAAGGCTGCAACTCGCCCGTCTGCACGATGGCGTGGGCGCCGTGCACGCGCTCGTAGAACGCGAAGCGCTCGACGCCCTGGCATTGTGACGGGGTCGCCCAGCCGGCCTCGCCGAGGCGCCAGATCACGCGGCGCTGCAGGGCGCTGCGATAGCCGTCGGCGCTGTCGCTGACCTGCATGTAGGCCACCGGCTGCGCCACCGCAACGTCCAGCGGCAGCAGCGACAGCACGGCCTCGCAGGCGCGCTGCAGGTCCGCCCCCGGCAGCCGGATCAGCGGCTTGCCGCGGCCCAGGGTGGTGGCGGTGAAGTTGGCGTCGGCGACCACGATCTCGTCGCCGTGGCCCATCTCGGCGAGCACGCGCAGCAGTTCGGGCGTCAGCAGGGGGTCGATGCCTTTGAGCATGGAGATTCCCGAGATTCAGTGCGCCAGGCACTCTGGCGGGATCTGCTCCGGCGGCATCGCGCCGGTCATCACCGCCACGGTGTCGCTCATGCTGATCTTCTTCGGGTTCAGCACCGCGGCGCGGCGGCCCAGCCGGGCGACGTGGATGCGGTCGGCGATCTCGAACACGTGCGGCATGTTGTGCGAGATCAGGATCACCGGCAGCCCCTTGTCGCGCACGCGGCGGATGAGTTCGAGCACCATGTTGCCTTCCTTGACGCCGAGCGCCGCGGTCGGCTCGTCGAGGATCACGACATGCTCGGCGAACGCCGCGGCGCGCGCCACGGCGACGCACTGACGCTGGCCGCCGGAGAGCGTCTCCACCGCCTGCGTCATCGAGCGGATGCCGACCTTGAGCTCGTTCATGCGTTCGATGCTCGTCTGCAGCATCTTCTTCTTGTCGAGCATGCGCAGCGCCTTGCCGAGGAAGCCCTCGCGCCGCAGTTCACGGCCGAGGAACAGGTTCTCGGCAATGGTCATCGCCGGCGCCACCGCGAGATCCTGGTAGACGGTCTCGATGCCGACCCGCCGCGCGTCCATCGGGCTCTTGAATTGGATCGTCTTGCCGTCGAGGATGATCTCGCCCTCGTCGGGGATCGTCGCACCCGACAGGCACTTGATCAGCGACGACTTGCCGGCGCCGTTGTCGCCGATCACGGCCAGAATCTCGCCGGCGCGCAGTTCGAAGTCGGCGCCTTCGAGGGCCGTGACCTGGCCGTAGCGCTTGACCAGCCCCCGGGCCTGCATCACGATTTGCTGGGCAGCCATTTCAACGCCCCCCCTTGCGTGAGAGTTGATCGACGGCCACCGCCAGGATGACCAGGATGCCGGTGATCAGGACCTGGTACACCGACTGCACGCCCATCAGCGTGAGGCCGTTGCGCAGCACGCCGACGATGACCGCGCCGACCAGCGTGCTCAGCACCAACCCGCGGCCGCCGAACAGGCTGGTGCCGCCCAGCACGACCGCGGTGATGGAGTCCAGGTTCTCGGTCTGCCCGGCGTTGGGGTCGCCGACCCCCGTGCGTGCCACCGACAGCAGCGAGGCGATGCCGTAGAAGACGCCGGCGAGCACGTAGACGCCGAGCAGCACGCGCTCGGTGGCGATGCCGGTCAGGCGCGTCGCCTCGGGGTTGTTGCCGACGGCATAGATGTGGCGCCCGGCGCCGGTCTCGCGCAGGTAGAACCAGACCGCGCCGTACAGCAGCAGCATCAGCACCGAGCCGTAGGCAACCTCGGCGCTGCCAACGTGCAGCGTGTTGCCCAGCCAGGTCATCGCGGCCGGCACGTCGGTCACGGTCTGCGACTTGGAGTACAGCTGCGTGATCGCAAAGGCGATGTTCAGCGTGCCCAGCGTCACGATGAACGATGGCAGCTTGATACGCGTGACCAGCAGCCCGTTGACCAGACCGAAGCCGGCGGTCACACCGATGCCGCAGGCAATGGCCAGCGGTGCCGGCATGCCGTAGTCGGCCGCGAAGCGCGTCATCACGATGCTGCCCAGCGCCATCACCATGCCGCACGACAGGTCGATGCCGGCGGTGAGGATGATCAGCGTCTGGCCGATCGCGATCACGCCCACGACCATCACCTGCTGCAGGATGAGCGCGAAGTTCTCGGTGCGCAGGAAGCGGTCGCTCTGCGTGGCGAAGAAGATGCACGCGAGCAGCAGGGCGATGAACGGCCCGAGGGTCGCGATCGGCGGCAGGCGCCGCAGGGCTGAATTCATGACAGGGGTCCTTGGCAAGGCGCGGCCTGATGGCGGCTGCGGGGCACGCTGGCGGCCTGGCCGGAGCTCGGGGAGGCCCGGCATGCCGCACTCCGATGCGCGGTCTCGGCCTTCGGTGGCTACTTCTTGCCCCAGCACAGTTCGCTGCCGGTCTTGACGTCCTTGCTCGGCACGCCGGGCATCGCGTGGGCGGCGATCAGGGTCACGCCGGTATCGGTGTAGCCGCTGGGCTTGTTGCCGGTCTTGGCATACTCGATCCCTGCCTCGACACCGAGCGCGGCCATGCGCAACGGGTACTGCTGCGAGGTGGCTGCGATCTCGCCGGCGCCGACGTCCTTGATGCCCTGGCAGCCGCCATCGATCGAGACGATGATCACCCCCTTGTCCTTGCCGGCGCGCTTGAGCGCGTTGTAGGCACCCGCGGCGGCGGGCTCGTTGATCGTGTAGACGACGTTGACGTCGGGCACGCGCTGCAGGCAGTTCTCCATCGCGGTCTGGCCCTTGGCCTGGTCGCCGTAGCTGTCGGCCATGCAGACGATCTCGGGCGACTTGCCGAGTTCGTTGCTCCTGGCGTCGGGCGCCGGCAGCCCGAAGCCCTTCATGAAGCCGTTGTGGCGCTGCGCGCCGACCGGATGGCCGGGGAAGAGGTCGAGGGTGACGATCCGGGCCGGTTTGGCGCCGAGTGCAGCCTTCGCGTATTCGCCGACGAGCAGGCCGGCCTTGTAGTTGTCGGTGGCGAACAGCGCGTCGGTCGCGTCGGCGGGGTCGGTCGGGCTGTCGAGCGCGATGACGAGCACTCCCTTGGCGCGCGCCTTCTGGACCGAAGGCACGATGGCCTTGCTGTCGCTGGGTGTGATGAGGATCGTCTTCGCGCCGGCGGCGATCATGTTCTCCATCGCGGTGACCTGGCCGGCGTTGTCGCCATCGGTCTTGCCGGCGCCCGTCAGCAGCTTCGCGCCGTGGGCCTGGGCGGCTGCGGTCGCGCCTTCCTTCATCTTCACGAAGAACGGGTTGGTTTCGGTCTTGGTGATCAGGCCGATCACCGGCTGGGTCTGGGCCCGAGCCGCGCCAGCGCAAAGCAGCAGCGTGGCGGCGGCCAGCGTGGCGGTCAGCACCCGGGCCGGTGCGGCGCGGCGGGAGGCCGGTGTCGCCGTGCGGCGAGCGGCAGCGATGGTGGAGGGGGCGGTGGCTTCGAACATGTCTGTCTCCTCGGTGGGGCGGTACGGGCCGCTCTGCGGCAGGCTGCCAGGCCGGGCGCATGGCGTGGATCGAATTCTGGATCGGGGCGTTTGATAAATCAAGTTGACTGATTAATGGTTTTTCCGGATGTCGCTTGCGACGGCCTGCCGCGATCCTGGGCGCCGGCGGTGCAAAGTGCGCTGTGAAGGAGACATGGCAATGATCGTGGTCAGTGGCGAGGCCTTGATGGATGTGTTTGCGGCCGGGCACACGCCCACCGGCCTGATGCTCGATGCGCGCATCGGCGGCTCGCCGCTGAACGTTGCGATCGGGCTGGCGCGGCTGGCGCAGCCGGTGGCGTTCTTCGGCGCACTGTCCAGCGGCTTCCTCGGCGATCGCCTGCTGGCGGCCCTGCAGGCCGAAGGCATTGACACCGCGTGCACGGCGCGCGTGGATGCACCCACCACCCTGGGCTTGGTGGGCCTGGACGCCCGCGGGGTGCCCAGCTACGCCTTCTACGGCACCGGCGCCGCCGACCGGCTGTTGCCGATGACGACGCTGGCGGCGGTGCCGCCGGCGCCGGCCTTTCACTTCGGAAGCTACGCCATGGTCGTGGAGCCGGTGGCGGCGACCCAGCGGGCCCTGGTGGAACGCGAATGCCGGCGCAGCGTCATCGCCTACGACCCCAACATCCGCCTCAACGTCGAGTCCGACCTGGCGCGATGGCGCCAGACGCTGCAATGGATGCTGCCGCGCACCGACGTGCTCAAGGTCAGCGACGAGGACCTCGGCCTGCTCTACCCGGGGACGGACGCCGGGCAACTGGCCACGCAATGGTTGGCCGCGGGCGTCGCGCTGGTCGTGGTGACGCGTGGCAGTGCCGGGGCCTGGGCCTGGACGGCGTCGAGCCACGTCACCGCTGCGCCGGTCCCTGTCGAGGTGGTCGACACCGTCGGTGCCGGCGACACCTTCCAGGCGGCGCTGCTGGCGGCCCTGGCCGAGTGCGGTCTGCTGAGCAAGCGTGCTCTCGCCCGCCTGCCGCGCGACGCGCTGGCCCACGCCCTGGGCTTCGCGTCGCAGGCCGCCGCGATCACCTGTTCGCGGCGTGGCGCCGACCTGCCGCGCCGGGCCGAGTTGCCGAAGCCGGCCGCTCGCGAGGCGACCGCCGGCCACGGTCGATGAAGTCCGGGAATCCGAGGCGGCGTCAGCCCGTCGGCGGCAGCTGCATGAGGGCCTGGCCCATGCGGATACGCTGACCGGCGCCGATCGCCGGCGCCAGCGTGAAGCCGGGCGGCGCAAAGACGATGATCGTCGAGCCATGCTCGAACCAGCCGAGTTCCTGGCCCTTGCGCACCGGCACATCGCAAGGCATCACGTCCGGTCCGCGCCAGCGAAGGTGCAGCAGCACGTCGAGGAAATGCAGCCGGATGCTGGCAACCAGGATTGCCGCCACCGGCACCAGCGCCAGGGCATGACCCCCCAGCGCCTCGGGCAGCGTCATCCGGATCAGCGCGCGCTCGTTGCGGCAGAACAGGCGCTCGACGCGCGCGAGCGCGATCGGATTGACGTTCCAGGTGTCGCCGCTGATGTAGCTCACCTGTTCGATGCGGCCGTCGCAAGGCGCATGGAAGCGGTGGTACATGCTCGACGTGAGCCGCAGCGTGACGTAGCGCCCGCCCTCGAACGGCGCGGCGCGCTGCGCCTGGCCGAAGAGCTCGGCGATGCGGTACGGGAAGCCCTTGGCCTGCAGCACGCTGCCGGCGGTCACGGTGCCGCAGGCGCCGACGATCGCGTCGCAGGGGCTGGCGAGCACGTCGGGCCGCGCATCGACGCTGCGCGCGCCATCCTTCAGCTCGCGCGTGAAGCAGTCGTGCAGGCTCGCGAAGCGCTGCTGCTTGGCCTCGCGCAGGTCGAGGTCGGTGAACAGCCGCCACACTGCGATCGACGCCGCGCAGACCCAGGGCTGCCGGATCTTGCTGAACCAGCCCATGAAGCGCGTGAGCGCAATCCGCGGCACGCGGTTGGTGAGCAGGAAGTTGAGGTCCTCCTGCAGCAGCAGGCGGTCGCGCCAGTCAGCAAATCGCATCGAGATTTTCATTGCCCTGTCAACAGATCGAAATACAAACGGGTCACCCCCAGACGGAACCCGCGATGAACGACACCTTCAGCTTCACGACCCTGGCCAGCGCGGCTGCGCTGGCGGCACTGGCCGCGGCCTGGCCGCGCATGAGCCAGCGCCTGGCGCTGTCGCGCGCCAAGCACCCGTCGCTGACCGGCCATTCGCGGATGGCCAAGCGCGTCGCCGCGCTGGTGCCCGGCTACGCCTACGACGAGGCGCGCTTCTTCGCCTCGGACAACGCGCCGGCCGAGGTCGTCGTGCGGCGCCGCGAGGGCTTCGCGCGGCTGGCCGCGCACCTGAACACGCGCCACCCGCGTTCGATCGCGATGACGCAGACGGCGCGCGAGTCGATCTCCGACCTGCAGTTCACGGGTGCCTACCGCGTGCCCTTCCAGTACAGCACCTACCTGCGCCAGCACATCGGCATCGGGGCCTTCGTGCTGCGCACCGACGGCGTCACCGTCACCGACCTCGACGGCCAGGTCTTCCACGACCTCACCGGCTCGTACGGCGTCAACGTCTTCGGCCACGACTTCTACAAGACCTGCATCGCCGAGGGCAGCGCGCGCGCGGCCGATCTCGGGCCCCTGCTCGGCAGCTACCACCCGGCGGTGGCGTGGAACGTCGAGCAGCTCCGGCGCATCTCCGGTCTTGACGAGGTCAGCTTCCACATGAGTGGCACCGAGGCCGTGATGCAGGCCGTGCGCCTGGCCCGCTACCACACGAAGCGCAAGTACCTGGTGCGCTTCTCGGGCGCTTACCACGGCTGGTGGGAGGACGTTCAGCCCGGACCCGGCAACCCGCTGCCGCCGGGCCGCACCTACACGCTCAAGGAGATGGACGAGCGCACGCTGGCCGTGCTGCGCCAGCGCAAGGACATCGCCTGCGTGCTCGTCAACCCGCTGCAGGCGCTGCACCCGAACGCCGCCGCTCCCGGCGACAGTTCGCTCATCGACAGCACCCGCCGCGCGCACTTCGACCGCGACGCCTACACGGCGTGGCTGAAGCAGCTGCGCCAGGTCTGCAGCGAACGCGGCATCGTGCTGATCTTCGACGAGGTCTTCGTCGGCTTCCGCCTCGCAGCGGGCGGCGCCCAGGAGTACTTCGGCGTGCGCGCCGACATGGTCACCTACGGCAAGACGCTGGGCGGCGGCCTGCCGGTGGGCGTGGTCTGCGGCAAGCGCGCGCTGATGAAGCGCTTCCGCGAAGACCGGCCGGCCGACATCTGCTTCGCCCGCGGGACCTTCAATTCGCACCCCTACGTGATGGGCGCGATGCAGGTGTTCCTCGAGCGGCTGCACGGCGAGCCGGTGCGCGCGATGTACGAGGGCCAGGACGCACGCTGGAACCGGCGCGCCGAGCAGCTCAACCTGAAGCTGCGCGAAGCCGGCGTGCCGGTGCAGGTGGCCAATCTCTCCAGCATCTGGACCGTCTTCTACACCCAGCCCGGCCGCTACAACTGGATGCTGCAGTTCTACCTGCGCGAGCAGGGCCTGCTGCTGAGCTGGGTCGGCACCGGGCGGCTGATCTTCAGCCTGAACTACGGTGACGACGATTTTGACGCCGTGTGCAGCCGGTTCGTCGCCGCGGCGCGAGCGATGCAGGCCGACGGCTGGTGGTGGTGCGAGCCGGGCGCGAGCAACAAGGCGATCCGCCGCGGCGTGCTGCGCGAGATGCTGCGGCACCGCTTCTAGGTGCCTCGAGCGGGCAGCAAAAAGCCCGCGCTTCGCAGCGCGGGCTTGTTCCTCCGCGCTCACGAACGGCGCGCGTGGTGCATCGGGTCGATCAGCTCGCCGCGCAGAAGCTGCAACGGCGCGCGCCAGTACAGCATCACGTCGTGGAACGGATCGGTGAGGATCTTGGTCGCCCACACCAGGCCGGTGCGCAGGTCGTACAGGAAGAACAGGTGCACGGTCCGGAAGATCAGACCGCCGACGCCGAGCGCGAGCCAGGCGATGCCGACGTCGTGCAGGTACCCGTTGAAGTCGGCTGCCGGGGCGATCAGCCCGCCCACCGACGGCGACAGCCACAGCAGCATCGGCGCCAGTACCCAGGCCGACATCAGCACGACCTTGCGGCGCAGGTTGTAGCCGACCTTGATCGCCTCCTTGTGCTCGTGCGTGGCCTGGTTGACTTCGTCGTAGCCTCGCGGCTCGAAGAAGAAGTGCCCGGCCTGGCGCGTCGTCATCGAGACGCCCCAGGCCAGCAGCGCGGCGCTGGCCGGGTCGACGAACAGCAGCGCGTAGGCGCACAGGAAGCTGATCGCGCTGACGAGGTGCAGCGACTGGTTGATGCGGCTGTGGTGGTAGTAGCGGTGGTCGTCCCAGCGCTGGGTCGCGAGGGTCTCGAGGAATTCGTTCACCGATGGGCTCCTTTTCGCTGGCAGGGGGTGCTTGACGCGGGCCGGATCGGCCGGCTTCGCGTGACGGCATCGTGACCAGCGGCGATGAACGCGCCGTGAACGGCGCGTGACGTTTGCATGTCGGCATCGTGATGGATTGCACTGTCATCCGTCTGTCGCGCAATCGGCCGACCATCCACGCCATGGTGCTGCCCCTGCGCGATCTTCCTGCTTCGATCGTCGTCGACGACTTCCTGCCTGCGCGGCGTTCGCTGCGCGTCGCGATGGTCACCGAGACCTATCCGCCCGAAGTCAACGGCGTGGCGGCCACCGTCTCGCGCGTGGTCGAGGGTCTGCGCCAGCGCGGCCACGAGCTGCAGCTGATCCGCCCGCGCCAGGATGGCAGCGACGCCGCCAGCGCCGAGCCCGACTTCGTCGAGGTGCTGATGCGCGGGCTGCCGATCCCCCGCTATCCGCAGCTTAAGCTGGGCCTGCCCTCGCGGCGGGCGCTGATCAGGCGCTGGTTCGAGCACCGACCCGATGTCGTGCACGTCGTCACCGAAGGGCCGCTGGGCTGGTCGGCGCTGCAGGCCGCGCAGCACCTGCGGCTGCCGGTGGTGAGCGACTTCCGCACCAACTTCCACGCCTACAGCCGGCACTACGGCGTCGGCTGGCTGCGAACGCCGGTGATGGCCTACCTGCGCAAGTTCCACAACCGCACCGCCTGCACGATGGTGCCCACCGAAGACCTGAAGACCGAGTTGCAGGCGGCCGGCTTCAAGGGCCTGCGCGTGGTCGCCCGCGGCGTCGACACCCAGCGCTTCGACCCGGCGCGGCGCAGCGACGCGCTGCGCTCGAGCTGGGGCGCCGGCCCCGACGACCTGGTGGCGCTGTGTGTGGGCCGGCTGGCGCCGGAGAAGAACCTGGGCACGGTGCTTGCCGCCGTCGACGCGATGCGGACGGTCGACCCGCGGCTGCGCCTGGTGCTGGTCGGCGACGGCCCCGAGCGCGCGCGGCTGATGCAGCGCTGCCCCGACGTCGTGTTCGCCGGCACGCGCCGCGGCGACGACCTGGCCGCGCATTACGCCTCGGCCGACGTCTTCCTGTTCCCGAGCGTCACCGAGACCTACGGCAATGTCGTGCCCGAGGCGATGGCCAGCGGACTCGCGGTCGTGGCCTACGACCACGCCGCCGCCAGGATCCTGGTGCGCCATGGCGACAGCGGCCTGCTGGCCCGGCTGGACGACGACGGCGATTTCTGCCGCATGGCGCGCCGCCTGGCCGGCGCGCTGCCGCAGGCGCGTGCGATGGGCCTGCAGGCCCGCGAGACGGCGCGGCGCATGGACTGGGGCCGCATCGTCGAGGCGATCGAGGTCGAATACGCCAGCGCGATCGCCACCCCGGGCGCGCTGCCGCGTGCGGCCTGGAAGCCGGCGCTGCCGGCGGCCTGATCCGGCTCACGCGCTGCCGCCTTCACCAGGCGAGAAGGCGATCTGCGATCGGACCTGCGGCCGGTCGCCCGAACCGGCGCGGCGCGCGCCCGCCGCCGAACTCAGCGCTGGATGTCGCCCAGGCAGAGGTACTTGATCTCGACGTAGTCGTCCATGCCCTGGGCCGCGCCTTCGCGCCCGAGTCCGCTCTGCTTGACGCCGCCGAACGGCACCTCGGCGGTCGAGATCAGGCCGGTGTTGATGCCGACCATGCCGTACTCCAGCGCCTCGCCGACACGGAAGATGCGGCCCACGTCGCGGCTGTAGAAGTAGCTGGCCAGCCCGAACTCGGTGGCATTGGCCATCGCGATCACCTCGGCCTCGGTCTCGAAGCGGAACACCGGCGCCACCGGGCCGAAGGTCTCCTCGCGCGCGCACAGCATCTCGCTCGTGACATCGGCGAGCACCGTGGGGGTGTAGAAGCGCTCGCCGATGCGGCTGCCGCCGACGACCATGCGCGCGCCCTTGGCCAGCGCGTCGGCGACGTGGCTCTCGACCTTGGCCATCGCCTGGGCGTCGATCAGCGGCCCCTGGCTGACGCCGGCCTCGAAGCCGTTGCCGACCTTGATCCCCTGCGCCCTGGCGGCCAGTTTCCCGACGAAGGCATCGTAGACCCCGGCCTGCACGTACAGGCGATTCGCGCAGACGCAGGTCTGGCCGGCGTTGCGGTACTTGCTGATCATCGCGCCCTCCACCGCGCTGTCGATGTCGGCATCGTCGAACACGATGAAGGGTGCGTTGCCGCCGAGCTCCAGGCTGAGCTTCTTGATCGTCGGTGCGCACTGTCGGGCGAGGATGCGGCCGACCTCGGTGCTGCCGGTGAACGAGAGATGGCGCACGACGTCGCTGCTGCACAGCACCTTGCCGATCTCGATCGAGTTATCGGCATCGGCGCTGAGCACGTTGAGCACGCCGGCCGGCATGCCGGCGCGATGCGCGAGTTCGGCCACCGCCAGCGCCGACAGCGGCGTCTGCTCGGCCGGCTTGATCACGACCGGGCAGCCCGCGGCCAGCGCCGGCGCGACCTTGCGCGTGATCATCGCGATGGGGAAGTTCCAGGGCGTGATCGCGGCGCAGACCCCGATCGGCTGCTTGATGACGATGAAGCGCTTGTTGTTGTCGGTGGTCGGGATCGTCTGGCCATAGACGCGGCGCGCTTCCTCGGCGAACCACTCGACGAAGCTGGCGCCGTAGACCACCTCGCCGCGCGCCTCCGCCAGCGGCTTGCCCTGCTCGGCGGTCATGATGCGGGCCAGGTCGTCGGCATGCTGGTGCAGCAGCGCGAACCACTTCATCATCACCGTGGCGCGTTCCTTGGCCGTCTTCGCGCGCCAGGCGGGCCAGGCCTTCTCGGCGGCAGCGATCGCCGCCGCGGCGTCCACCGGGCCCAGGTTGGCGACCGGCGCCAGCACCTCGCCGGTGGCCGGGTCGGTGACCGCGAAGCGGGCGGCGCCGGGCGTCCAGGCGCCGCCGACGAGGCCGTCGGTCTTGAGCAGGGTGGGGTCGCTGAGCGTGGCCAGGGGCGAGGTCTTCATGTCCATCGATGTCTCCTTGCGTTGATCGGAACCGCTTGCATCATAGGGCGCGGGCGCGGTCGCTACCTATAATCAAAGGCTATTGAAAATCAAGCACTTGGCTGCGTTGGTGCACCCGGTGTGGCGACTGAAAGCGCGCGATGAAAGCCTCCGAGATCCGCTCCACCTTCCTGAAGTTCTTCCAGTCCAAGGGCCACACCATCGTCACCTCGAGCCCGGTGGTGCCGGGCGACGACCCGACGCTGCTGTTCACCAACGCCGGGATGAACCAGTTCAAGGACGTGTTCCTGGGCTTCGACAAGCGGCCCTACACGCGCGCCACCACGAGCCAGAAGTGCATCCGCGCCGGCGGCAAGCACAACGACCTCGAGAACGTGGGCTACACCGCGCGCCACCACACCTTCTTCGAGATGCTGGGCAACTTCAGCTTCGGCGACTA
>JBBINW010000072.1:0-21805 GCA_037443665.1 Betaproteobacteria bacterium | reverse complement strand
CCCTCACGAAACGATGTCCGGGTCTTCCCTTCTGCCGCCCACACTCCTAGGCGGTTCTCCGGTCGTGGAACGGTCAGCGTCGCGCGTGACACCACCGTTTCAACCCCATGGGAATCGCCACTTGCCGCATTGGCGCGGCGCACTTCATCTCCAAAACCACGCCGATGTCATTCGGGTGACTCTGCAATGCGACAGCCGCTCGCCAGCAGCCGGCGGATGCCTTGGTGTGCGTCGCGGTGTGCGACTGCCGTGACACCCGATCCGGGCCCGGCGACCACCGCCGAGATCGGCTCGGACCCAGAGGTAGAACATTGCCACGTCAACCTCCCGGCAAATCACGTCGATTGCGACTCGCGGCTTGCTAATCGGGAGTTTCTGCGGTTGCAAGGGGAGCCAGGCGGCGGGAAACTGGCATCGCCTTTGGCACGGTCCAGCTGGCGGCCCCGGTGCATCGCGCACCAAAACGCAAGCCCTTCGAGTGGTGATCTTCACCGTGGCGTCCCGCACAACAGCGGGCGCCTGTGGTTCCGGACGCGATGCGTCCACTGTGTTCTGTCATTAGCAGCGCGGCCCACGGCCTGACCACGGAGCCAGCCCCTTCCCTTGCGCCCGACGCAGGCCTGGGGTGATGCGCCTTCGGCACCGTCCGCCCCGAGTGGCGATGCCCTGTCTGGTGGCCCGACCACCGGTGCCTCGAGCAACTCGCCAACGGCGACCACGCTTCACTGCGATCGCCTTGGCCCTGCCCATCTCTCGCGCCTGTTCCAGGCCGCGAACGTCACCGTCTCTGCGGAGCCGGCGTTCGAGTTCCTCCCCACGCACTCACGCACTGACCTCGGTCAGCCGTGCGCTGCCGCGCCCCTGGCGCGGCGGCACGGCCCGCGTGAACGGCATTGCGCGTCCGTCGCGGAACGGGCGTTGCCAGTCAAGCCGGCGATGGGGATGAGTTCGCGGTGCCGCTCGGGCACCGTACCGGAGGTCACGCCTCCGGGGTTGCCTCGGGTTCCTTGAGGACCTGGTCCGCCACGGCGGACGCCACATCGCGCAAGACGCGTGCTGGCCGGCGATCACTTTTACGAACCTCCGCGCGGCCGTCGCCCTGGCGATGGTCGCAAGCACCTGGCCTGGCATCGGCTTTTCGGAACCCGCCGATGCATGAACGACAGGGTTCCGTCGAATCGACAAACAGGAATCAAGCCATGACCACCACCATCGAATCGCATCGACCTACTCGCTTCGCCCAGCGTGGCGGCCCGCAGGGGCGGCCGCGCACCTACGAGCAGCCCGCGCTGGCCGACACGCCGCTGAATCCGAAGCGCAACCGCTACGTGCTGCAGTTGATCCTGCAGCAGCACAACTGGCGCCACAGCACCAAGCACAAGGGCGTCAGCCACAAGACGATCGCCGAGCGCGCTCGCTTCTGCTTCTGGTTGTTCGACTTCCTGCGCGGCCACCCGAAGCACTTCAAGCTCGACCCGCGATCGTTCAGCGGCCGGCACGTCGAAGCTGTTACCCGGTACTGGCAGGCCAAGGCACACGCCGGCCGGATGAGCCCGGCGACGATCCAGACCTACTTCAGCTTCATGAAGACCCTCGCCGGATGGATCGGCAAGCCGAAACTGCTGAAGCCGATCGAGTGCTACTTCGACGATCCCAAGCTCTACAAGCGGACCATGGCCACGATGGTCGACAAATCATGGCGCGCCCAAGGCGTCGACGCCGACCAGGTCATCCGCGACGTTGAAGCCTATGACGTGCGCGTGGCGGCATCGCTGAAGCTGATGCAAGCCTTCCAGCTGCGATTCAAGGAGAGCGTGATGCTCAGGCCGCACAGCGACGTGGTCAACGCCGCGCAGGCTGGCGCCCAGAGCGATGGCGTCGCCTGCTACCTGGACACGCACCGCGGCACCAAGGGCGGACGCGAGCGCATGTTCCCGATCGACAACGCGATGCGCCAGGGGGCCATCGACTACGCGCGGCGCGTGGTCGTCGGCGTCAACGAAAGCGTCAGCGATCCGAGTCTGTCGCTGGAGCAGGCCCTGCGCCGACTGCGATACGTGATGGAGCGCTTTGGCGTGACGCGCGCCGGCCTCGGCGTCGTTCCGCATGGACTGCGCCATCAAGGCGCGGCAGACGACTACCGCGCGATGACAGGTGAGCTGCCGCCGGTGGCCGGCGGTGCGATTGTCGATCGTGAACTGGACGCACAGGCCCGGCAGCGCATCGCCGAGCGGCTTGGCCATGGCCGCCGTCAAATCGTCAGTGCCTATTTAGGTTCGTCCGCGGTTATGCGCAGCAAGGCAGAGGCAGACCAGGACACACAGCGGCGGGACGAGCAAGGCGATGAAGCATGAGAGACTTCAACGAACGCAGCCGCTACTGGCTGAGCCCGGGCATCGATGCGCCCACTCGTTCGGAGATTCTTCCGGGGCTGCGCCCGATGCGCGGCTTGTACGTCCACGTCGACGCCGGCGAAGCCGTGTTCGTCCCGACTGACGACTTCATGCGCGGGACACCCCTGTGGCGCCTCGACGTCCTCGGCGACATTGCCCAGGCCATCGAACGGACCCAGCGGCATGCGGCCGTCGACTACTTTCGGCGTATCAACCAGCGTCGGCCGGATCTGACGATGGATCAACGACTGGCGACATTCCGCCGTGTGTGTGACGAGGGCGGTGTGGTGCTGCCGCCAAACGTCGAGGCGCTGCTGATTCTTGACGATCAGTTCTCGGTGGCTCGGCGGTAAGGCAGCGTCAAACGTCGCCATGGCCGCCGAGACCTGGCCCACGGCCTGGCAGCGCTTCTCACGCCAGGTCGTGTGAACCAGAGGACAGCGGAGGCAAGTCTTGCTGAGAGAGACGATTGCGAGTCCCAATGGACTCCTGACCCCGAGCATTCGGCGAACGGCCAGCCGGCGACGGAAGGCGCAGCCGAATGTCGGCAGTCTGGCCTATACCCGCCGTTCACCACCCTGACCCGGCCGGCAGCACCCGACCCTGAAGCGACATCGGCTGTCCCGATCTCGCCGCCCTGAAGCTGCCGGTCGGCCACTCCCACAGGCACCCGTAGGAGGTCCGTCAGCGGAGGGCACGCGTCGGCGGGCAGCAATCAAGGCGATTGAGGCGCAAAGCACGGCTTGAGACCGTGCGGGCTCACCCCACCGGGAGCCCTTTGGCGATCTCGTCCTGTTCGCTCGTCACCCAACATTCGGTTTGGCCGGTGACGGGACTGATCACTTGCGGGCCACAGGCGGCCAACATCGCGGCACACAAGAAAAATATGCAGCCCACGGCGCTTCTTCAACAATGGGCTCCCATTGCCGCCGGCCCGTTGCCTGCCCCGAGCTGCAGGCCTTAACCAGCACGAGGCAGTGCGCGCGCTGACGACAATCAAACGGGCTGGCCAAGATGAATGTCGTTTTACCGGCCATGCTGATTGACGCCGTCCATCGGGCCTCGGTTCTTGCCTTGAACCTGAATCAGTGACTTCACCTCGATAGACGCGCACCCGGCGGGTGATGTCGAGAGTTGAATCGACGCGCGGATGCCAAGACAATTTGGGCATGCGCACGATCGAAGTCCGGCAACTCAAGTACGACCTCACGCCAGTAGCTGGGCTGGCCCTGGTGGGCGACCACCTCAAGACCCTGGCGCCGGTGCTCACTCGCGTGGACGCAGCGCTGCCGGTGCGAGGCGGTGTGAGCAACAGCGACATCGTGCGCAGCTACCTGGGCCTGCTGGTGCAGGGCAAGAGCGACTTCGATGCCATCGAGAACCACCGGGGCGAGAAGTTCTACAAGCACGCACTGGGCATCTCGCTGCTGCCCTCGAGCCCGACGCTGCGCCAGCGCATGGACGCGCAGGCCCACGCGCTGTCGCCGTACGTGCTGCCGATGATCGAGACGCTGCTGACGCGCCGCTCGCCGGACTACGGCGTGCTGCCCTGCGGCTGGCTGCCGGTGGACATCGACACGTTCACCATGGATAACGGCGGCACGGCCAAGGAAGGGGTGGGCCGCACTTACGCCGGCGTGGACGGGTACTGCCCGCTGGCGTCGTACATCGGCGCGCACGGGTTCTGCCTGGAGCTGTCGCTGCGCCCGGGCACGCAGCACTCTGCCAAGGATACGCAGGACAACCTGCAGCGCGTGATCCCGCTGGCGCAGCGGCTGAGCGCAGCCGGACAGGGATCGCAAAGGAATGCACCGCTGCTGGCACGGCTGGACTCGGGGTTCGACGCCGCCGCATTGATGGCCAGCATCGAGGCGCTGAACGCGCCGGTCCTGCCGCAGGTGGACTGGCTCATCAAGTGGAACCCGCGCGGCACCGACCGCGCCGAGCTGGCAGCGCAGATCGATGCCGGAATGCAAGACGGCCACAGCGGTGCCGTGCGCTGGGAACACCCCCGCCCGGGCAAGCGGGTGGCGCTGTGGGAGCAGCCGGTTCGCGTCGAAGGTGTGAGCCGCCCGGTGCGCCGCGTGCTGCGGCTGATCGAGCGCACCATCAGCGCGGCCGGCCAGCACCTGATCGTGCCGGAGTACGAGCTGGACGGCTGGACGACGACGCTGCCGCCGCGGCTGGGCCCGCGGCAGATCATCGAGCTGTACGCCGACCACGGCACGCACGAGCAGTTCCATGCCGAGTTCAAGACCGATCTGGACCTGACCAGGCTGCCCTCGGGCAAGTTCGCCACCAACGCCCTGGTGTGCGAGCTGGCCGCGCTGGCGATGAACATCCTGCGGCTGATGGGCCAGCAAGGCCTGCTGGGGCCGGATGCGCCCGTACGCCACAGCGCCAAGCGCCGGCGCATCAAGACCGTCATGCAGGAGCTGATCTACCGTGCCGGCCGACTCATCGAGCACGGCCGCCGGCTGATCCTGGGCTTGGGTGCCAACGACCGGGCCAGTAACGTCTTCAAGCGCCTGCACACGCAACTGGCGGCTGCGCCGTAGCCAGGCGGCCACCCGCAGCCCGGCGGGCAGTTCACCCAGTACCAGCCCTTCCGAGAAGGAGAGCTGGACAGGCAGTGCCACGCCCGGATACGTCCGAACTGCGGGCAATACCGCTTTGCCTCCCCGAATTGGACTGCGGTCCATCTCAAATGCGATGCAGCGCAGCCAGATCGAACGCCGCAGGCGGCAATTCGGGCACAAAGACCTCGCGTTGGGCGAACAGTACGGCAGTCAACGCGGGACGATCACGGATTCAGGAATGTAGGAAGACTGGCTGGGTCACCCGGCGCTTCAACCAGCCTCATCCCACCACTCTATGCACCGAGAGTTCGATTGACATCCACCAGTTGGATGATGCCGACCGCCGGGCGCTTCAGCGCGGCCGGCGGCGACCCATCAAGCCCACCATCCCCAGGCCAGCGACCATCAGTGCGAGGCTCGAAGGCTCCGGTACCGCAGCCGCAAAGTCCAAGTTGTCGTAGACGATTCCGGAAGAATCGTAGTTGGTCGCGGTGTTCTCAAAACCGAACTCGAGGAGCTGACCTGCCGAGCCGGCCGGCAATTGCAGCGAAACCGAGTAGGTGCTCCACGAATCGGAAATATGGGTCATGTCGACCGTCACCATGTCGGTCAAGGCATAGTTGTTCGCAGGGTCGAGAATGAGGATAAACGCATCTGCGGTCGAGGGACTGACTAAGGTGTATGGGGGGGGATCCTGTGCGGCATCGAATGTGAAGGTCCAAGTCGTTCCCACGTCCGCAGCACCGATCGTCTGCGTCTGGTAAACCAGCGACTGGATCTGATCCCCGGCTTTCTGGGCGGTGTTGTTGCTGTAGTCGCTATAGACGGACAACTGCTGATTCCCCTGCCGCGGCCCGCCCCAGCCGATAGCGATCCCGCTGAAAGCTGTATTGCCGTTCGGGGCAGGGTAACCGTAGCCGTTCAAGAAGGCGGTGCCCGCCGGATTGAAGACGTTGGCATAGGCAGACCAGCCGTCATTGCTCAGCGCGTTGGGATCGGACGCATTCAAAGTCTCAAAGTTCTGGGTGTATGTGGTCAGACTGGCATGGCCGGCTGCAGGCGCGAGAAAGATGACAGCAACAGCCAGCGGGCCGATGGTGCGGAATTTCAAGTTCGGTTCTCCCCTCCTGGTTCTCGGCAGCAGATGCGGCCTGCCGAATTTGCCAAGAATCGAGGTTGCACCCTATCAATTGAAGCGTCGATAGGTATCAGCCAAATGGATGATCTACCCCAAGTTGGGGGGTGGGGTACGCACAGCGGCAGGTGGCCAGCTCAGACAATGCAGGCTCGACAAAGTTCAAAAAGGAGGAGGGCGTTAACCAGCCCGCACACACTCATTCCAAACGTCTCAACCGCGCAACCCAGCACCGAGCGTCGGACCTGTCACTTTCCCGAAATCACCGGTCACGTTCGCCTGAGTGCGCAGATAGGCGGAACTGGTCAGACCGCTTTGCTGCCTTGTTGGGCAGCGCGATCGCCTGCGTATCGTCGGAGAGCTGGTCGAGATAGTCCGCCCACTTCGTCATCATGTCGCGCCGCTGCTCAATGAACTGCGTGCGGTTGTAGGCCCGGCCCAGCGCGTCGCCCACCGCGTGCGCCAGCTGGGCCTCGATCACCTCTGGCGCCACACCCAGCCGCTCGGCGATCATGGTGCGGGCCATTGCGCGAAACCCGTGCGCCGTCATTTCGTCATTGCCGTATCCCATGCGACGGAGCGCACCGAGCACCGTGTTTTCGCTCATGCACCGTTCGCCGGTCAGCAGGGTGGACGGCGTCAATCAGCATGGCCGGTCGTGATAGTTGACGCCGGGCAGCGTGAGCCAGGTCTCGCGCCGGACAGCAGTCAGTCAAGTCCCGCCGCCTCGGCGCTTGGTACAGTTTGGCGAGACCTCTGCCGTGTCAGATCTCGGTCTGCTCGGAGATCAACTTCAGACTGTGGATGAAGGCGACCTTGGTGCGGCGCTTCTTGACCGCACCGCGATGGCCGTGCATCGTTCGAGCGGGAGACTTACCGTGCTCCAAGGAACGTCCAGGCTCCCGAATGAAGCCCATCCAGAATCGAGCCGTCAGGGGCACTGCGTCGCTCGGACTTCGTCGCGGTGCGCATCCCGAAATGACGGCGGAAACATCCACCGGTCACGGCACAACCCGCGCCTTGGTGAGCCACGCCGTTGCGACGGTCTGTCGATTCGCGCTGGTGTCGCTGCCGACGCTGCTCGGTTGTGCGGCGGGTACGTACCACTTCGATGGCGAGCGGACGATGTCGGCAAGCGAGACTGCAGTTCTGTCGGTCCAGGTCAACCAGGTGTTCGGCTTGCAGCCCGTCATCGAATCGCTCGATTCCCAGGTGATTCATGAGCACGGATCTCTCCAGCGAGTCGACGTGCAACTGACGCTGCCGCCCGGGCGCCATCAGGCAGCGATCTGGTGGTCCAACCAGCGAGCCTTCGGAGCCCAGACCTGCGCCCGGACGGCGAAAGTCGTAACGTTTGATGCGGTAGCCGGCCATCGGTACGGCATCACGATCCGCGCGCGGAAGGAAGTGGCCTGTGTGCTCGGTGGAGGGGATGATTGGGACGTTGCCGTTGTCGACCAGTAGCGATGGTCGGTCAATCTTTCGGTGGTGCCAAGGCGGGTGTCGGGATCACTGATCGGCCGCCGGCGGCGCAGGTGAAGGTACCGTTCCACCGCAGACCGGTCATTCGCCGAGTCGAACGCCGGTGGCATCTGTGGGTCGGCTGCTGCACTCATTGACGAAGCACTGCCCCCGGGAAGCGCGGCTTCAACGACAGGTCTTTGGCAACGAACTTGGTGGGCGGTCGGTGATGTACCGACCGCGAGCCGCAGTTCGCCAAATCGAACTTAAGGCTCGCACCGTCTGGCATCAGTCGCGGCGGTTCTCCGCTGTGCCTCTGACCTTGACGTTCGTCGGCGACTGTAGATTCAGGCAGCAGGGCGGCCGAGCGACAAGGTCCGCGAACGGCTGCAGCCAGCGGCGACTACTGGTCACTGCCGACCCGTTGGCGACGTCCCAGGTCCTGACCGCGCTTTCCTTAAGCGGCCGTTGGAGCCTGCACGGAGAAGTCGAGAAATCCTCATTCAGGGGTGACGGTCGTAGCCGGCAAGATCGCCGTCAAGGGACCAAACGCGCACACGGCTCATGGGGTGTAGATCGCAGTTGCGCTCCCACTCTTTAACTATCGATAGATCGGCGAGGCTCACTCCCTCACGCTGCTTCGTTTCAGACTTGCTTCTCATCACAATGTCTGGGAACGAATCAAGCCAGCGCAGAAGCTCTTCACGTTCTGGGAAGTGAGTTGCCCGATATGGCACTTCACCCTTGAAGGCCTTGGTGACATCTGCTTTGAGCACCTCGGCATACCGTCGCCTCGTTTGTCCGTCACCAAGGTCGGCGATGTGATTGCCGGTCTCCCACACGGCCGCGAGTGGCAGTAGAAAATGATCGCCTGATTGGATCGCGACTCCGAATTTTTCCAGCACTTCTATCCGGTCTTGGTTGAACCCCGGAACATCTAGGACGTTCAAGTACACCGAGGTGTCGAGCAAGACGATTGCGCTCATTGCCCGGCTCCCTTTTTCATCGCGTCGAGCCAAGCCATCGCCCGCGCTTGGCGATCAAGCGCCTGAGGCTGCTTCACGAAGCGCTCAAGCGCGCCGCTAGTCACCAATCCGCCAAGCGAGTCCTGGGCGATCAATTCCGGATAGTCCGGAACGTCCTGCAAGCGCACCACTCGGCTGTTGCCGTCTTGCGGGTCGCGGTAGCAGAACAGTACATCTGGGAGCGCCACATCAGGCAAGGCATCGAGCATGGCCGGGTTGTGGGTAGAAAGCAGGACCCGCAGACTGCGTCGCTCGGCAATGGCGCGAATATTGGCGAGCAGTTGATGAGCACGACTCGGGTGTACGCCGTTGTCGACTTCCTCTACGACTACCAAGCTGCCTGCGGGGGCCGAGAGCATGGCTGCAGCGATGGAGAGTACGCGCAAAGTTCCGTCCGACAGCAGCGAGGCATCCACATCGCGTGAACGGCCGCCGAAAGTTTCGGTCGACTGCACCATCACACCGCCGCGAGGCTCTTCGAGAAACGACAAGCGGGCAATGTCCTGCTCCGGCAGGCTCTGGATAAAGCTGAGGATGGCCTGGCGCTGGGTCTTGTAGGGCTCCACGTTGCCGTTTGCCCCTTCTACTGCCTTGTCTCGATTACCGCCCCAAAGGTGATAGAGCACCGCCGAGAGATTTCGCCCATTGCCCTGCAATGCATTGTCCGAAGGGAAGGCGTAGTCGCGCATTCCGGCCGGCACTGGATCGAGGAACAGCATCGCCGATAGCCACTCTTCGAGTGCCTTTGCCGCTGGCGGTATCCTTTCGCGGGAGTTGTTGTGCCCGGCCTCGAAGGTTGCAGGACTGGTCAGCTGGGTGAAAACAGCCTGTTGGTCCGAGCAAGTCACATGGGGTTTGTTTGGGCCCGCTGAGAAGTTGTTATAGGCAACACCGCAGTCTGTGCCGCGCTCGTGGGAGGGTTGATCCAACGTGTAAAGCGGCACCTTCGCCCCCACATGGGTGAGCGTTTCGCCCACGATGTGCAGCCCATCGGAGCGGCGCTGCAGTTTCATCGTCAGGCGATTCCACTCTGGCCGGTCGGTTTCTGCGCCCAAGCCGAAGCCGTCTCCGCGCTCGAAAGGCAAGTCCACTACCGTGCCGCGCACCACGCGGTCACCGCTTTGCACCGCGTATTGGATCGCCGAGAGTTTTTGTCCCTGGGCCAACCACGACAGCAGCCGCACCCCTTCCAGGGCGTTGCTCTTGCCAGAAGCATTGGCGCCGATGAGCACGGTCAGCGGCGCCAGCACCAGTCGCGCCATCCGGTAGCTCTTGAAGTCTTCAAGCGTGATTGCGGTCAGCATGGAGCGGTTTCCCCTTTCGGTCGGTCGCGCGGTGGCACGAGCCACCCGTCTGTCTGCAACCCTCGCTTCAGGCGAAGGTCCTAGTAGCGCACAGTTTATGTGGCGGGCCGGCTCGGTTGGTCTGCCTGGAAGCCGCCTGTACCGATGGTCTGGAGTTGGCCGGGACTGACAGTTTGTCGGTGTTCCAGAAAGCTGCCGGTCGGCGCGACGGGGTGGTCGCACTTCGATGTCCGCCCTGGCAAGGCAGCGACGCAACGGTTCGCGAGTGCATCCTGTGGAGCCCTCAACTCGATGGGAGACCGTCATGGGAACCACAGGCACCACCGTCTATCGCGAGCCGTGGAACAAGGGCAAGATCGTCGGGCAGAAGGCGCCGTTCAAGCTAAAGGACATCTGGGCGCTGCGCGTCCGTCTCCAGATGGAGGGCCGGGTGCGCGAGCTCGCGCTGTTCAACCTGGGCATCGACAGCAAGCTGCGCGGCTGCGACCTCGTCGCTCTCAAGGTCCGGGACGTGTGCCACGGAGACCAGGTGGCGGCGCGCACCATCGTCATGCAGCACAAGACGCAGCGTCCGGTGCAGTTCGAGATCACACAGGCCACCCGGGATGCCTTGCAGGCTTGGATCAAGCAGGCCGGGCTGAAGTCCGAGGACTTCTTGTTCCCCAGCCGGCTGCACGATTCACCCCATCTGGGGACACGACAGTACGCCCGCATCCTCGGGCACTGGGTTGATGAATTGGGTCTCGATCGCGCCGAGTACGGGACACACTCGATGCGGAGGACGAAGGCGACGCTGATCTATCGGCGCACCAAGAACTTGCGAGCCGTGCAGTTGCTCCTCGGGCACTCGAAGCTCGAGTCCACCGTGAGATACCTCGGCATCGAGGTCGATGACGCCCTCGAGATCTCCGAGCAGACGGAAATCTGACACGCTCGACGGGGGCGGCGCCTGCGTCCGGTCGGGCCGGCCGCCCTGAGCGTCGGCTATCTGGTGCTTGAGCGAACTGGAGGTCTCGGCCATGTCCAGTCGCTCGCGAAAGGCGGCTCGTTGGCGGGTGAAATCGGCATTGAAGACGTCGAGCTGCCGGTTCAACATGCGCGATTCCATCGCCCACTTGGCGGCCCATGGACCTCGCTGCGCGGACGTTTGACCGCTGCCACTCCTGCTGAGCGACAGGCTGACGACGCTACCGGCCAAGACGGCCAATGCCGCGAGCCTCAGACGCAAGGCACGACGTGCAGCGGCCGTCTGGTAAGAGCTACGCGGTGCACGAACCGGCTCAAGATGCCGCGAGAGATCAGTGATTTATCAGAGCTGGATCAACTGCGAGTTGATGATGGCCAGCGGTCACAGGCTATGGCCGATTCTCCGTGCCATTCATGGCACGGATCGCCCGAGCGCTATGTCATACCTGCGCCGAGCGCAGCCGCAGCGCGTTCATCACCACCGACAGCGACGAGGCGCTCATCGCGAAGGCCGCGAACATCGGGCTGATCAGCAGGCCGATGAAGGGATAGAGCACGCCCGCGGCCACCGGTACGCCGGCGGCGTTGTAGATCAACGCGAAGAACAGGTTCTGGCGGATGTTGCGCATAGTCGCACGGGCCAGGCGGCGCGCCCGCACGATGCCGGTCAGGTCGCCCTTGACGAGCGTGAACCCCGCGCTTTCTATCGCCACGTCGGCACCGGTGCCCATGGCGATGCCCACATCGGCCTGCGCCAGCGCCGGTGCGTCGTTGACGCCGTCGCCAGCCATCGCCACCTTGCGGCCCTGCGCCTGCAGTTGCTGGATGACCCGCGCCTTGTCGTGCGGCAGCACGTCGGCGCGGATCTCGTCGATCCCCAGCCGTTGCGCCACCGCCTTGGCTGTGCGTTCGTTGTCGCCCGTGGCCATGATGATCCGCAAGCCCAGGTCGTGCAGCGCCCTGATCGCGCCCGGCGTAGTGGCCTTGACGGGGTCGGCCACGCCGACCATGCCAGCGATGCGGCCGCCGAGCACGACGAACATCACCGTCTCGCCTGCGTCGCGGCGGGCGTTGGCCTGGTCGGCCAGCGCGCCGGCCTCGAGACCAAGGTCCTCGAGCAGCTTGAGGTTGCCCAGCGCGACAGGCTTGCCGTCGACCCGGCCCTTGACGCCCTTGCCGGTGACGGCTTCGAAGTCCTGCGCTTCGCCGAGCGTTGCGCCGCGCTCCTCGGTCCCCTTGACGATGGCTTCGGCCAGCGGATGTTCCGAGCCCTTCTCCAGCGTCGCGGCCAGGCGCAGCACCTCGGCTTCGTCATGCCCGGGCTGGGGCAGCACCACCGCCAGCCGCGGCTTGCCTTCGGTGAGCGTGCCGGTCTTGTCGACGATCAGCGTGTCGACCTTCTCGAAGCGCTCCAGCGCCTCGGCGTTCTTGATCAGCACGCCCATCTGCGCACCGCGCCCGGTGGCGGTCATGATCGACATCGGCGTGGCCAGGCCAAGCGCGCAGGGGCAGGCGATGATGAGCACCGACACTGCCGCCACGATCGCGTAGGCCATCGCCGGCTCCGGCCCCCAGACGGCCCAGACGGCGAAGGCCAGCACCGCAACGCCGATCACGGTGGGCACGAAGTACCCAGCCACCATATCGGCCCACTTCTGGATTGGCGCGCGGCTCTTCTGCGCGTTGGCCACCATCTCGACGATCTGCGCGAGCATCGTGTCGGCGCCCACCCGCGTGGCCTCCATCACCATGCTGCCGGTACCGTTGATGGTGGCGCCGGTGAGCTTGTCGCCGGCCACCTTCTCGGCCGGCATCGGCTCGCCCGTGATCATGCTCTCGTCCACCGACGAACGGCCGTCGACGACCACGCCGTCCACCGGCACCTTGTCACCCGGGCGCACGCGCAGGCGGTCACCGACCTGGACCTGCTCGAGCGGGATTTCCTCTTCCGTGCCGTCGGGGCGTATCACGCGCGCGCTCTTGGCGGCCAGGTCGAGCAGCGCGCGGATGGCCCGGCCAGTGCCCTCGCGGGCGCGCAGCTCCATCACCTGGCCGAGCAGCACCAGCGTCACGATCACCGCCGCCGCCTCGAAGTAGACCCCGACCGTGCCGGTGGCCGGGTCGCGGAATCCCGCCGGGAAGATGCCCGGCGCGACCAGCGCCACCACCGAGTAGGCGTAGGCTGCAACCACGCCCATGCCGATCAGGCTGAACATGTTGAGCTTCAGCGTGCGGAACGAGGTCCAGCCGCGCTCCAGGAACGGCCAGCCCGACCACAGGATCACCGGCGTGGCCAGCGTCAGCTCGATCCACATCGCCATGTGTTCGCCGAGGAGGGCGCGGACGGCCGTGATGCCCAGGTAGGGCGTCATGGTCAGCACGAGCAGCGGCAGCGTCAGCGCGATGCCGAGCCACAGCCGCCTTGTGAAGTCCAGCAGCTCCGGGTTCGGGCCCTCATCCGCTGCGGAAGCGGCTTCGATCTGGAGCCCCATCCCGCACAGCGGGCACGAGCCCGCCGCGGTCTGGCGCACCTCGGGATGCATCGGGCAGGTGTAGACCGCGCCGGACCAACCGGCGGGAACGTTATCGTACTGCCCGCCGGATGCCAGCTTGGCAGACACGCTCGCCGCGTGCGGTCGGTGTCCCTGCACTGCGTGCCCGTGGCCGCAGCAGCCATGGCCCTCGCCGGACCCCGCCGGCGCCAGGGCTTGGGCTTGGGCTTCGGGCACCAGGAACATGCCGCACTTCGGGCACTTTCCCGGGCCGGCTTGCCGCACCTCGGGGTGCATCGGGCAGGTGTAGACGGTCGCGGGCTCACCCGCTGCGTCGTGGGCCTGATGGACGTGATCGCCATGAGAGCGGTTCGTCGGCATGTCCATGGTGTCACTCCTTGCGTCTGTCGCTGTGGGCGTCATTGACACGCTGCGCCTTCCCACCGTGTCAGGGTCAAGCGCCCTGACGGCCGTTCAAGCGATGCGTTTGCGGGTCGATGGCCCTCGCTGACACGGATCAAACCCAGCCCGCCGCGCGCTTCTAAGATCCCAGCCTGTTCGCTCATGCGGACAAGTCATGAAGGACTGAAGTCCATGAAGCTGTCCTTTTCCGAAATCGCACTTGCCGCTGTCGTGATCGGCGGCATCGCGCTGGTTGCCGCTCAAGGCCTGAGCCGCGATGCAGGCGGCCCCACTGTGAGCGTCAGGGTGCCACCGCTGTCGGCCACCGCGGCGGCCGGAAAGGTCGCTTTCGACGTCAACTTCGCGGTGTGCCACGGAGCGAACGCTGCCGGCACCGACAAGGGTCCGCCCTTCGTTCACGACATCTACAACCCCGGCCATCACCCCGACGAGGCGTTCTTCGCGGCGGCGCGGTACGGCGTGCAGGCGCACCACTGGCAATTCGGCAATATGCCCCCCGTGCCGCAGGTGAACGACGAACAACTCCAGGAAATCGTGCGCTACGTGCGCGAGCTGCAATTGGCCAACGGCATCGTCTCGCATCCACACCGGATGTAAGCGGCATTGGCGCTTTGTCGGCACCGGCTGCGCTCGGCCGCACGCTGGATGCGGTCATGCGAGGTCGCGCTTGCGGGCCTCGAACTCCGTCTTGTCGATCTCGCCCCGCGCGTAGCGCTCCTTGAGGATCGCGAGCGAGCGGTCCCCCTCTTTGAGGCGACTTGCTCCGCCGCTGGCGAGTGCCCAGCGCAAGAGCGCGACGATGCCGACGATCAGCAGCCCCCACCACAGCAGGTGCCAAAGACCGAACATCGCGCCGCCGCCCCAGCCCATCATGTTTCCCCACATGTCGACTCCTTCAGCTCAGTGACCGTCTAGCGGCTGCTCCAGTAGCGGCTCAACTGTTCTCTTTGCCCCTTGGTCAGCACGGCGTCGATCTTCCTGCGAGCCTCGAGCTGCATCTGGAACATGGCCTTCTGCGTCGCGGCCATCGACTCGTAGGCCTTGTTAGCCGCCTGCTCGTCCACGTTGCCGGGGCCGAACATGACCGCCGACAGCCACATCGACTCGACGATCTCCGAAGGCGGCGCCACACTGCGGACCGCGATGCCCGCATGCAAGGACGCCTTCGAGCCGTACGACATCGGGGCGCCGGTCCATTTCCTGCGCATGCATTGAGCGCCCCGTCCGGGGAGCATCGCCTGCGGCATCCGATCGGTGCCGCAAGGCGGCTGCTATCGACCCCAACCCATCCGGCCCGGACCGTACCCGCGCCCGCCCATCGGCCCGAGCGCCTGGTTGGCGGTTCTGCGCTGCTCGGGGGTCAGGACCGCGTACAGATCCTGCATCGCGGTGTTCACGGCCTGCATGCCAGCAAGATGCTGCGTCATCAGGCCAATGTGCAGTGCCATGCGCGCCTGCGGTGTGGCCTCGGTGTCGGCCGACTTCCAATGCTGCTCGCGTGCCGATTGCATCAGCCCGGCCTGCTCCGTGACCTTGTCGCTGAACGCCTTCCAGGCTGCTTCCTGCGGACCCGTGATGCCGAGCTGGGCCTTCAGCGCCGCGAGGTTCTGCTCGGACATGAACCCGAAGCCGCCGCCCCACATCGCCCCGTGGCCGCGCGGGCCCATCGGACCGTAGGCACCGGGGCCCCCGCCGCCGTTCATCATGCCGACGGGACCGAAGCCCGCGCCGCCGCACGGCCCGCTTCCGGGACCGGACGTGCCGCCAGGCGTGGCGGCGAACGCCGTGACGGCCACCAGGGCCAAAGCCGCGCTTGTGCCAGCAATGATCTTGTGAACGCGTTTCATGATCGACTCCTTTTCGAATGTTCCCGGGTTGTTCCGGGCTGAGCTCATTCCACCGCCGCAACGTAAGCGCGCCATGTCACGGCGCAGCCTTTTTGTCGCGCCCGGTGTCGGAACGCGGTCCCGACACAGTGCGTTACGCTGAAGTGCGACGCCGCGCTGGCAAACCGAATCCAATCCACGCCATGGACCCGTCGGACCACATCCTGATCGTCGACGACGATGCCGAGATCCGCACCTTGCTGTGCACCTACTTCGCGCGCAACGGCTTGCAGGCCACCGCGGTGGGCGACGGCAAGGCGATGCGGCGGGCGCTGGACACCGGGCACTTCGACCTCGTCGTCCTTGACCTGATGCTGCCCGGCGACGATGGCCTGACGCTGTGCCGTGAGCTTCGTGCCAGGTCGGACCTGCCGGTGATCATGCTCACCGCGCGCGGCGACGAGACCGACCGGATCGTCGGCCTCGAGATGGGTGCCGACGACTACCTGCCCAAGCCGTTCAACCCGCGCGAGTTGCTGGCCCGCATCAAGGTCGTTCTCAGGCGCGTACGCAGCCTGCCGCCGAACCTCCGGCCCGACGCTCGTCGCGATATCAAATTCGGCGGCTGGAAGCTCGACACGGTGCACCGCCACCTCGTGTCGCCCGAAGGGGTCGTGGCTTCGCTCAGCGGTGCCGAGTACCGCCTGCTGCGCATCTTCCTGGCCCACCCGAACCGCGTGCTCAACCGCGACCAGCTCGTCGACATGACCCAGGGACGCGAGGCCGATCCGCTGGACCGCAGCATCGACGTGCAGGTCAGCCGGCTTCGCCACAGGCTGGGCGACGACCCGAAAGATCCCCGGCTGATCAAGACGGTGCGCGGGGAGGGCTACGTGCTCGCGGTGGCTGTGGAGGGCGCGCCGTGATGCGAAGCCTGTGGCCGCGCTCGCTGTTCGGCCGCCTCGTCGCGGTGCTGGCTGTCGGGCTGGTGGTGGCGCAGGGGCTGAGCGCCTGGATCAACTGGACCGAGCGCGACCGCATGCTGCTTCAGGTGGCCGGGATGCAGCCGGTCCAGCGCGTGGCCGACATCGTGCATCTGCTCGATCCGTTGGACGCCGTCGAGCGCGCGCGCATCGTCGGCATCCTGAACGTGCCGCCGCTGGTAGTGACGCTCGGCCGTGTGCCGCAGCCCGACGCCGGCGGCGAGCCCGCGGCGCGTTCGCAGGCACGCATGTTTTCGGCCATGCTGCGCGCCGAGCTGGGCGACGATCGTGTGGTCCTCGTGTCGGCACCGAACCCCCCGCCTGCCGAGCGCATACGCGGGCCGGTCGCGCCGGGCTGGATGGGCCGGCACGCGATGATGATGGACGGCGCGACCAGCGCCGACGGGAGCTACCCGGTCAGGCCGGGCAACGTCCAGCTCGTCACCCAGGTCCAGCTCGCCGGCGGCCAGTGGGTGAGTTTCGACACACGCCTGCCGCGCGAAGCCGCCGGGCTGCCGCTGCGGCTGCTGCTGACGCTGGGCGTGCTGCTGCTCGTCGTGCTGGCGCTGTCGTCGATCGCCGTGCGCTGGCTCAGCCGTCCGCTGCGAACCCTGGCCGACGCGGCCGAAGCCCTGGGGAAGAACATTCACCGTGCGCCGCTGCCCGAGGACGGTCCGAGCGAGGTCCGGCAGGCCGCCCGCGCCTTCAACACCATGCAGTCGCGCCTGGTGCGCTACATCGATGACCGCACGCAGGTGCTCGCCGCGATGTCGCACGATCTGAAGACGCCGCTCACCCGGCTGCGGCTGCGCGCCGAGCTCCTCGACGACGAGTCGGTGCGCGAGCGCTTCGACCGGGACCTCGGCGAGATGCAGACAATGGTCACCGATGCGCTGGACGCGCTGCGCGGGCTCGACGGGCCGGCACAGTCGGTGCCGGTGGACATGGCGGCACTGCTCGAGAGCCTGCAGGCCGACAACGAGGCAATGGGCCGGTCGGTGCAGATCGAGGGTCGCCCGGCGGCGCCGCTCACTGGCGACCCGGCACGGCTGAAGCGATGCATCGGCAACCTGCTGGACAACGCCGTGACGTACGGGGAACGGGCCCGGGTGAAGGTCGAAGACGATCCACGGGCACTGACCTTGCGCATCGGCGACGAAGGCCCGGGGATCCCGCAAGAGCTGCTTGAGCGGGTGTTCGACCCCTTCTTCAGGCTCGAAGGCTCACGCAGCCGCGAGACCGGTGGCACTGGGTTGGGACTGAGCATTGCGCGCAACATTGCCCGCGCGGCGGGCGGCGATCTAACGTTGCGCAACTTGCCAGATGGCGGGCTCGAGGCCGTCCTGGTGCTACCGCGCTGACGCGGCGCGTCGCCCTCAGCGCATGGCGCGATGGCGCCACTTAGTCATGAGCCCGCTGGGTATGGCGCAAGGGCTGGCGGCGCTGGCAATGCGACGGTCTGGATCAGCCAATCGCCTCGGCAGGTCCAATAGCCGCTTGGTGCTCGCACTCGCGATCAAGGCGGTGTTCTTCGTGCTCGCGGTCTTTGGCCAGGCGACGACGTGGATGGCGGCCTTCGCCGACATGGGCGCTAACCTGCTCCTCGTGTTCAACGGGTTGCGGCTGCTGCGCGCGGCGATGTAGGCGCCGTGAGCGGGCTATCCGCGGGGCCGTGCCGCCGGCGACCGGTGCGGCTCGTGGGTCGGGCGGGCAAGCGTCTCGCGCATCCGCACGGCGACGACGGCGCCGGACGCGAAAGTGATCCCCGCCACCAGCCAGACTGCGGCGCCTAGCCCGAAGCGGTCGGCAGTGAAGCCGGCCAGCAGCGCGCCGACGGCATAGCCGAGGTCGCGCCAGAGCCGGTACACGCCGACAGCCGAGGCGCGCCATGACGGATGGGCCACATCGCCGATGGCTGCCAGCAGCGTGGGGTAGACCATGGCGGTGCCGACGCCGAGCAGGACCGCTGCGACCGCGAAGCCAGCGAAGTGCGCAGATGTCGCCGTGATCGCGATGCCCGCCGCCTGCATCCACATGCCGGCGGCGATCAGCCACTTGCGGCCGAGCCGGTCCGACAGTGCGCCGGTGAAGACCTGCGTCACGCCCCAGACCGCCGGATAGATCGCCGCCAACACGCCGATGCGCGCCAGGTCCAGGCCGGCGGCCGCGAAGACGAGCGGGAACAGGCCCCAGGCCATGCCGTCGTTCAGGTTGTTGACGAGGCCCGCCTGGCTCACGCTGGACAGGTTGCGATCGGTGAACGACGTGCGGCGGAAGATCTCGGACTGCGTCGGGCCCTCGCCCGACCGGGTTGCGGGGTGCAGGTCCGCCTCGTGGCGGGCGTGATGGCGCGTCTCGCGCACGGCCAGCGCCGACAAGCCCAGGCCGATCACGACGTAGCCGATGCCGAGATAGAACGGCTGCGGCCTGAGCCCGACATGCTCTGCGATCCAACCAGTCGCGAGCGCGCTGGCGGCGACGGCGAAGTAGCCGGAGAACTCGTTCAGCCCCATCGCGAGGCCGCGCCGCCGCGGACCGACGAGGTCGATCTTCATGATGACCGTGGTCGACCAGGTCAGGCCCTGGCTCACGCCGAGCAGGATGTTGCCTGCGACCACCCAGTCCCAGCTCGGCGCCCACATCAGGACGAAGGGCACCGGTACCGCCACCAGCCAGCCGGCCACCAGTACGTGCTTTCGGCCATAGCGCTCGGACAGCCGGCCCGCCATGTAGTTCGTGAGCGCCTTGGTGATGCCGAAAACGACGATGAAGGACAGGATCGCGGCGCGCGCCGCGACGTGGAAGTCCTGCTGCGCGATGGCGGGCAGGATGCTGCGCTCCAGCCCCACCATGGCGCCGACGAAGGCGTTGACGAGGACGAGGAGCGAGAACTGGCCCAGGTTCTCGCGCAGGCCCAGGCGAATCGACGGGCCGTCCATCTCAGCGCGGGAGGCCGAGGTTGACGCGCACGATGTCGTTCATGTCCACCGGCGGTGGCGGGATCTCGGCCGTGAGCTCGCGCACGAACTCATCCTTGCCCAGCGACAGCATCGGGTTGAAGCGCTTCTCGAAGCCGATCGTCGACGCCGGCTTGCCCGACAGGCCCGCTCCGCAGGCGCTGCCGGCCTGGTGCCCGGGGTAGATCTCGAGTTCGTTGGGCAGGCCGAGCAGCCGTGCCTGCAACGTGTCGTACAGCTGATCCGCCATCTCGCGCTCGCGCCCCGCCAGGTCGGGCCGTCCTACGGCGCCGACGAAGAGGGTGTCGCCGGTGATGACGAACCAGGGCTCGTCGGCCCGGCGAAGGTCGCGCACCAGCAGGCACACGCTGTCCGTGGTGTGACCGGGCGTGTGGACGACGTCGACCAGGACGTTGCCGGCTTCCAGCCGTTGCCCGTCGCGCAGCGGCGAGAAATCGATCGCGCCGCGTCCGCGATTGCTTTCGTGCAGGTAGTACGGCGCGCCGACGCGACGGGCGAGTTCGGGACCCCCGGAGTAGTGGTCCGCGTGGACATGCGTGTCGATGACGTGGACGATGCTCGCGCCGGCCCTCTGCGCTTCTTCGATGAACCAGTCCTCGTCGCCGGCGACCACGTCGACCGCGACGGCCATCTGCTTGCCGGCGCAGCCGAAGAGGTAGGACAGCGTGGCGTTGGCGGCCGGACGTTGGCGGAAAAACATGCCGTGCTCCTCGGTCAGAACACCAGGACCTTGTCGGCCCAGGCGGTCCATTGGGTCAATTCATCCATCGTGCTGCGATGGGCCGCGGGGATCAGGTCTTCGGCGGCAATGCCCCGTGCATCCATGCAGGTCCCGCACACGCCGATGACGCCGCCGTGGCGTCCGACGGAGTCCAGCATCACCTCGAGGTTGTAGAAGCCCGTGGGTACCTTCTGCCGGCCGTGCGCTGCCGCGGCCGCATCTCCGATCAGGAAGACCTTGACTTCGTTGCCTTCCTTCTTGACCAGTGCCCCGGCGACGCGGGCGCCGTTGTAGGTGCGCTCGCTGCCGTAGGGCGCGTCGTTGAGGACGACCAGCGTCTTCATCACGCACCCCTTCCATCGGTCACCGGCAGGCCCCGGGCTCGCCATTCGGCCACGCCGTCGGTGAGATGGAAGGCGCGGTAGCCCTGTTGGCGCAGCAACTCGACGGCGTCCCTGGCCATGAGGCAGAACGGGCCCCGGCAGTAGGCGACGACGGGAACGTCCTTCGGCAGCTCGGCAATGCGCTTCCTCAGTTCGTCCACGGGCAGCGATCGCGCGTGCGGGAGGTGCGCCGCGGCGAACTCCTCCTGCGGGCGAACGTCGAGCACGACGACATCGCCGGCGGCGGCACGGCGCAGGATGTCGTCTCGGTCCACGCCTTGCAGGTCGCTCCCGTGCTCGACCAGCGACGCCAGAGCCATCTGGAGTTCGACGAGGCGCTCTTCGGCCTCGCCTCGAAGCGACACCCAGAGATCGGCCACTCCGGTGCCGGCAAGCCGGTAGAGCACGTACTTGCCTTGACGGCGGGTCTCGACGAGACGGGCCTGGCGCAGCTCCTTCAGGTGGGCGCTGGCGAGCTTGACGCTGATCTCGGACTGCGCCGCCAGGGTCTCGACGGTCTTTTCACCCTGACACAGGAGTTCGATGAGCTCCAGCCTTTTCGGGCTGGCGAGTGCCTTGCCGATGCGGGCGACCTGCTCGTACAGATGGTTCTTGACGGCTCTCATGCCAACAGTCTAACGGAAGTTAGAGTGAATGCCGATGTTCTCAGTGGCGTCGGGTCGAGGAGGCTTGGGACTGGCGGCACCGCACCGTTGTCGGGGCCATTCGTGGTGCTGGGGTTCGGGGCCGAGGGCCTGACCAGGTCTGCCCGGCGGTTCTCGTGTCGGAGACGCAGCGCAGGGTCAAATTCGGCACACTGCATGCGATGCCCGCCGCCAGATCCGCCATCCGACCCGATGCCTCCCCGACCTTGTTCAGGAGCGCCAAGGCCTTTGAGACCTGGCTGAAGAAGAATCACGCCACCTCCGACGGCCTCTGGCTCAAGATCGCCAAGCGGGGCGCCAACGAACTCAGCGTCACCTATGTCGAGGCGGTGGAGGCTCTATGTCACCACCTTCAAGTCATTAGGTTGCGATCGAATCGGGATGCCTGGAAGCTGCCGATCGCGCACGACGGTTGATGGCCGGCCGCGTGATGTGGTGAGCGGCCGGTTCCAGGAGCTTGGCCCTGCGGAA
>JBBINW010000071.1:0-21865 GCA_037443665.1 Betaproteobacteria bacterium | reverse complement strand
ATCCGCCGAGTCAGAACTTCAAGAACTTGCTTGCCACACGGGAGGTGTCCATATAAGCATCCATGATCCTCAGCAGCAAGGCCAACCCGCGACGGCAGCGTGCCATGGCCGGCGTCGTGGCGCTCGTCCTGGCCTCCCTGGGCCTGGGCCTGCTCGCCGCCTGCGGCGGGGGCACCTCGCAGGCCCATCGATTCACGCCGGCCCGCCTGCTCGTCTTCGGTGACGACACGAGCGTCATCACCGCAACCGGCGCGAAGTACAGCGTCAACGGTCTGAACGTGAACGGCGCCATCGACTGCACGCAGCAGCCGATCTGGGTGCAGACGATCGCCACCACCTACGGCCTGGTCTTCGCCGAGTGCAACGCGCAGGCGGCGACGCCAACGGCGATCATGCGCGCCCAGCCCGGCGCCAAGGTGGCCGACGTGGCGGCGCAGGTCGTGAACCAGATCGCAGCCGGCGGTTTCCGCACCAACGATCTCGCCACCGTGCTGGCCGGCACCAACGACATCCTCGAGCTCTATGCCCAGTTTCCGGGGCGGACGGTCGATGACCTGTCCGCCGAGGCCGGTGCGCGCGGCGCGCAACTCGCGAAGGTGGTCAACCAGCTCGTGGCCCTGGGCGTCAAGGTCGTGGTCTCGGACGTTCCCGACGTCGGACTTACGCCGTACGCGATCGCGCAGACGGCGCTGGACGCCCAGGTCAATCGGTCCGCGGTGCTGTCGCAGCTGACCACCGCGTTCAACGAGCAACTCGGTGTCAACGTCGTGCTCGACGGCCGCTACGTCGGCCTGGTCCAGGCGCAACTGCGCTTCCAGGGCATCGCCGCCAAGCCCGGCTCCTTCGGGTTCACCGACATCGTCGATGCGATCTGCACCGTGGCGCTGCCCACCTGCACCACCGCCACGCTCATCCCGAACGCGACGCCCACGCAGTACCTGTGGGCCGACGACACCCATCTGAGCCCGGGCGGCCACGCCCAACTCTCGTCGCTGGCCATCGCGCGCGTTCAGGGCAATCCGTTCTGACGCCTCGGCGCGCCGTGGTCGCGCGCCGTCATCGTCGCCGCGCCGCCACGGCAGCGGGTTTCCCCGGCAGCCGGCGCAGTGCGCCCGCTCGTATAGTGCCGAGATGAAAAGCGAACGACCGTGCTTTTCAAGACGGTCAGGCGAGGACAACAGCCACATGAAGGTCTTGCCGGCAGACACGAAGGTGCACTTGCGCCTAACCCTCAGGAGATATCCATGCGATCGATGATTGCGCTCGGTTGGGCCGCCCTCGCGGCCGCTGCGCTCACGGCATGCGGCGGCGGCAGCCCCGGCGCCAGCGTCAACTCCAGCACCACACCCGGAACGCTGATCGAGTCGCCGCCCATCCGCCTCGCGTCACTCAACAAAGCCGACCTCACGGCGGAACTGAGCGCGAGCGCGCAGGGCCAGCAGCTGCTCGCGCTCGCCGGTGCACCGACCTGCGGCGTCGACTTCCACTACTTCCACTACCAGACCGTCGGCGGCAAGGGCGAGCAGACGACCGCATCGGGCGCGATCATGGCGCCTACCGGCGGCACCGGCTGCTCCGGCGCGCGGCCGATCCTCGTGTACACGCACGGCACGTCGGTCAGCAAGAGCTACAACATCGCCAACATCACCGACCCGACCAACGATGCCTGGCAGGAGAGCGCGATCATTGCGGCCTTCTTCGCCGCCCACGGCTACATCGTCGTGGCCTCGAACTATGCCGGCTACGACTCGTCGCCGCTGCCATACCACCCCTACCTGAACGCCGACCAGCAGTCGAAGGACGTCATCAACGCGCTGACTGCCGCGCGCACGGCGCTTGCCAACGGGCTGTCCTCGGGCGACACCGACAACGGCAAGCTGTTCATCACCGGCTATTCGCAGGGCGGTCACGTCGCGATGGCCACCCAGCGCGCGATGGAAGCCGCCGGCATGACGGTGACCGCGGTGGCGCCGATGTCGGGCCCGTACGCGATGCTGGCCTTCGGCGATGCCGTCTTCACTTACAGCAACCCGGGCCTGGGCGGGACGATCTACTACCCGATGGTCATCAACAGCTACCAGAACTCGTACGGCAACATCTACCAGTCGCCGAGCGACATTTACAGCCCGACCTATGCCACCGGCATCGACAAGCTGATCCCGGGGCCATACACGTTCGACACCATCGTGAGTTCGGGCAAGCTGCCCCAACTTGCCGTGTTCGACAGCACGACGCCCGGCATCGGCTCGGAGCCGAGCACAGGCATCCCGGCGCTGGATGCGGCGATGGCTGCACCGAAGCCGGCCACCAACCCGATCGGGGCGCTGGGGTTCGGCACCCCCTACCTGTTCCTGAACAGCACGCGGATCGCGTACGCACTGGACTCGCTGGCGACACCCGACGGGCTGGTCCCCACGCCGACGACGCTGCTGCCGCCGACGCAGGATCCGGCTTCGCCGTTTCGCCTGGACCTGAAGAAGAACGACCTGCGCGGCTGGACGCCCCAGGCGCCGGTGATGCTGTGCGGCGGCATGAACGACCCCGAGGTCTTCTACGAGATCAACACGCTGACGATGAAGGCGCTGTGGGCGTCGCAGGTCGCCACCGGCCAGGTCAACGTGGTCGACGTGGATCCAACGACCAACGGCAACCCGGCCAACGCCGGCCAACTGCCGACCGTGATCGGCACGATCGCCGCCACCGTCTACGGGACCGAACCCACCGCCGGGGCCGCGAAGATCAGCGCCGACGTCGAGGCAGCCATCGTCACCAACGCCGCCTTCAGCAGCTATTTCAGCTCGCCGGGCGTGCCCAACTCGCCGCAGGGCGTGATGATCCTGGGCATCGCCAGCGTCGCTTCGCAGACCGTCGCGACCTTGCTGGGTCAAGGAGTCACGGACCCAAGCACCCTTGCCACCGATGTGGGCTTCGAGGTCCTCGCGAACTACCACTTCCCGCTCACGCAAACGGCGTGCGAGACGGCCGCGCAGGCCTACTTTGCCCATTTCTGACCCAGGGGCCCACATGATGCAACGAACGATCTTCGCCGCCTCCCGCCTCGCGCCGGTGGCCCTGCTTCTGGCCGGCTGCCTCGGCAGTGCCTGGGCGGACGATGCCGCCGCGCCGGCCAACGAGGTCCGTCTCGGCGCGTACATCGTCCGCTACGGGTTGACGGCAAACGACCTGAGCGGCCCGTACACGCCGGCCGGGATCAACATCCGGGTGGGCAACGTCACGACGCCGTACCTGGGCTACGTGCGCAACCTCGACGACCATTGGGCCGCGGAACTCGCCGCCGGCGTGCCGCCGACGACCCACACGTACGGCAAGGGGCCGGCCACCGTCGGCTCGGTGCCTTTCAACGACCAGGAAGTGGCCACGGCCAAGTGGTTCTCGCCCTCGGTGCTGCTGGACTACAAGTTCCTCGATGCGTCCAGCGCCCTGCGGCCGTACGTGGGCATCGGGATCAACTACACGCGCTTCTACGATCTCATTTCGACTGCGGCTGGCGACGCCGCCAACGGCGGGCCGACACGGGTCACCCTGTCGCGCTCGTGGGGACCGGCAATGACCATTGGGGCCTCGTACCACATCACCCGCGAGATCAACGTGCTGGCGTCGTACAACCTCGCGCGAGTGAACAGCAACTACCAAGCCGACACGTCAGGCGTCGTGCGCACGACGACGATCCACTTCAACCCGCGCGCCTGGGTCTTGGCCGTCGGCTATTCGTTCTAGGCGAACGCGCGACCGATTCTGGGGCTGGGCGGCGCATGGTGACCCGGCCGAGCGGGTCTGGCCATCGTGAGTGGGTGTTGCGCCCGAGCCAGCTGCCAGGGAAACGCTCGCCGGAGTTCGGGCTCGACTTCCGCCCGACCACCGACAGCTTCGGCGCGTCCTACAAGTTCCAGCGCTCACGCTCGACGACGATCTTGGTCACCAGGATCGTCGTCGCCAGCACCAGCGTCACCGCGTTGGCCACCACGATCGGCCAATCGCCGAGCGAGACGCCGTAGGCCAGCCACAGCGCCACTCCGGCGGTGAAGGCGCTGTACATGCCCAGCGAGATGCCGCTGACGTTGCGCGTGCGCAAGGTCAGCCAGGCCTGCGGCACGAACGAGCCGGTGGTCAGTGCTGCGGCCAGGTAGCCGAGCGTGTGGTTCAGGGTCATGGGTCGAAGCTCGGAGGGTTCGGGAATGCGTGCCAGCGTGCGCCGGCACCGGTCATGACGCCGCGCGCGAGGGCGATGATGGCACGGCATAAACTTGCCGCCATGCCGTCCACGCCAGCGCTGCCCCCGGTCCGCGTGCTCGCGTTCGACACCGCGAGCGAGCAACTCGCGATCGGCCTGCAGGGACCTGGCGGGCCGCTTTCGCTGCTCGCCCCTGGCGGTGCCGCCGCGTCGGCGACGCTGCTGCCCCAGGTCCACGCCCTGCTCGGGCGCGCCGGGCTCGCGTTGGCCGATCTCGACGTCATCGCGTTCGGCCGCGGCCCCGGCGCGTTCACCGGTCTGCGGACCGCGTGCGCGGTGGCCCAGGGCCTCGGCTTCGGGCTCGGCAAGCCACTGCTGCCGGTCGACAGCCTGCTGATCGTGGCCGAGGATGCGCTCGAGCAGGCCGGGGCCGGTGCGGCAGCGTTCGACGTCGGCGTGGCGATGGATGCGCGCATGGACGAGGTCTACGCCGCCCGTTACCGCTGGCACGACGGCCGCTGGCAGGTGCTGCAGCCGCCGGCGCTGTTCAGCCTGCCTGGGCTGGCCGCGGCGTGGTCGGGCCAGCGTCTGGACGCGGTCGCCGGATCGGCGCTCGCGGCGTTCGGCGGCCGCCTGGTGCTGCCCGGCGGCGCAGCGCGGCTGGCGCAGGAGGCCGACCGGGCCGGTGCGCTGCTGCGCCTGGCAGTGCGTGCGGCGCAGGCGGGCGAGGGCATCGACGCCGCCGCGGCGCTGCCGCTGTACCTGCGCGACAAGGTGGCGCAGACGACCGCCGAGCGCGAGTCGCTGCGCGCCGCGGCGACGGGAGCGGCATGAACGCGCTGCTGCAGCCGCGCCACGAACGGCGGCCGATGACCGCAGCCGATCTCGACGCGGTGATGGCCGTCGAAGCGGCTGCCTACAGTTTTCCCTGGACGCGCGGCAATTTCATCGACTCGCTGGCTGCGGGTTACCTGGCCGAGGTGATGGCAGGGCGCGACGGCAGCCTGATCGGCTACTTCATCGCGATGCCCGGTGTCGACGAATTGCATCTACTCAACCTGACGGTCGCGCCCGAACTGCAGGGCCGCGGCCATGGCAGCGCGCTGCTCGACGCCGTGCGTGCTCATGGCCGCATCCGCGGCCTGGCGGCGCTGTGGCTCGAAGTGCGCGAAAGCAACGAGCGCGCACGCGCCTTGTACCGGCGCCGCGGCTTCGCCGAGGTCGGGCGTCGACGTGGCTACTATCCGGCCGCCGGCGGGCGGCGCGAGGACGCGATCGTGATGCGGCTGCCGTTGGCCACCCCGAGCCCCCATGGCATGGACTGAGCGCCAGCAGGCAATGCTCGAGGCGATGGGACTACGCCTGTGGTCGCCGGTTGCCGCAGTGGTGCCCCCCGCGCAGCGCGGCGACGGCGGGGTCGCGCTCGCGACTCCGCCCGAGCTGTCGGCCGAAGCGCGGGCCGAACCGGCGGCCGAGACGCCTGCGCCGCCCACGGGCGCCGCGCCACGGGCCGCCGTAACGGCCGGCGGCGTTGCGCCTCGCCCCGAGGTCGCGGGCCTGGACTGGCCGGCGCTGCGCGCGGCCGTGGCCGCCTGCCGCGCCTGCCGGCTGTGCGAGAGCCGCACGCAGACGGTCTTCGGCGCCGGCAGCGAACAGGCGCAGTGGATGGTCGTCGGCGAGGCGCCCGGCGAGCAGGAAGACCGCGAGGGTGAGCCCTTCGTCGGCGCTGCCGGGCAACTCCTCGACCGCATGCTCGCGGCGCTGCAGCTCACGCGCGCCACCGGCGGGTCGGCGCCGCCTTCGAAGGTCGTCTACATCACCAACACGCTCAAGTGCCGGCCGCCGCGCAACCGCAACCCGGGCGCCGACGAGATGGCGCAGTGCGAGCCCTACCTCGTGCGCCAGATCGAGCTGCTGCAGCCGCGGCTGATCCTCGCCATGGGCCGCTTCGCCGTGCGCTCGCTGCTGAACACCGACGAGCCGATCGGCCGCCTGCGCGGTCGCGTCCATCGCTACCAAGACGTGCCGCTGGTCGTGACCTACCACCCGGCCTACCTGCTGCGCAACCCGGCCGACAAGGCGCGGGCCTGGGAGGACCTGTGCCTGGCGGCGCAGGTGGCTGAAGAAGCCGGCGCGCGATCAGGCGCCCCGGCATGACGTCGCCCTGCCGCGCGGCGGTGGCAGGCTATGCGGCCCAGGTCGCAGCGTCGAAGCCGGCGCTGATGCGCCCGTCGGGCCACTCCACCACAGGCCGCTTGATCACGCTGGGCTGGGCCAGCATCAGGGCGCGGGCGCTGGCGGCGTCGGTGACGGCCGCGCGCTGCGCCTGGTCGAGCCGGCGCCAGCTCGTGCCCTGGCGGTTGACGAGCCGCTCCCAGCCCAGCGCCGCCAGCCAGGCGTCCAGCCGCTCCGCCGGCACGCCCTGCTTCTTGAAGTCGTGGAACCGGTACGCGATCCCCTGCGCGGCCAGCCAGGCCCGCGCGCGCTTGACGGCGTCGCAGTTCGGGATGCCGTGAACGACGGGCTGCTCCGGTTTCATGCGCGTTCAGCGGTCGTGGTCGCTCGGCGTGTCGCAGCGCGGGTCGATGCCGTAGGCGCCGTCGCGGACGAGACCGTCGTCACCGATCGAGACCTGGAACCACAGGCATTCGTGCGTGGGGTAACGCCACGACCAGACCTCGCCGCCCTGCCAGCCGCCGCCGCGGCGTTCGCCCGGCCTGCCCAGCGTGCGCAGCAGGGCATCACGCGTCATGCCGGCGGCGTGGCGCTGGAAGGCGTCGAAGCTGGCTTCGGTGAGAACCTGGCGCGCGGCGGTGACATGGCCGCCGGCATCGACGTCCACCATCCAAGTCTCGCGGCCATACGGTCCGCTGGCGTATTCGAGCCGGGTGACGCCCCCGCCCATCGGGTAGCGCGCAGTCGGCGCGCCGTAGTGGGCCAGGACTTCGGCCTCGGCCTGCCCGACCGCGGGCGGATGCATCTGGATGGCGACGCAGCCGCCCAGGCCGGCGGCCAGGCTCAGGCAGCACAGGATTGCCGTCCGGGCCTTGCGCCCGGCCCGGGACGCTCGCGCGCTGACGCGCCCATCGCCGATCGCTCTCATCGCCGCGCCATTGTGCGCCGTGCCGGACTTCCGACCGGCCTCAGCCGGCGTGCTGGGCGCCCGCGGCCTGTGCATCGCCCGACGCCGTCGGCTGAACGCCGCCCGGGACCGGCCTTTGCCGGGCGTGATCGGTGCCGACGAACAGGTACATCGCCGGCACCACGAACAGCGTGAACAGGGTGCCGATGGCCATGCCGGCGCAGATCACGATCCCCATCGCCTGGCGCCCGGCGGCGCCGGCGCCGCTGGCGATGACCAGGGGCACGACGCCGAAGACCATGGCCGCGGTGGTCATCAGGATCGGCCGCAGCCGCAGACCCGCGGCGGCCTCGATCGCCTCGCGCTTGCTCTTGCCCTCACGCACCTGCAGCTGGTTGGCGACCTCGACGATCAGGATCCCGTGCTTGCTGATCAGCCCCATCAGCGTCACCAGACCGACCTCGGTGTAGATGTTGACCGAGGCGAAACCGAGGAAGGTGAAGATGAGCGCGCCGAACAGGGCCAGCGGGACTGTAACCAGGATCACCACCGGGTCGCGGAAGCTCTCGAACAGCGCCGCCAGCGACAGGAAGATGATGACGATCGCGAAGGCGAAGGTCAGCGCGAAGCCGCCGGACTCCTGCATGAACTGGCGCGACGGCCCTGAATAGTCGACCGTATAGCCGCTGGGCGCGACCTCCTTGACCGCGTTGCGCAGGAACTCCAGCACCTCGCCCTGCGACTTGCCCGACACACCCGAGATCGTCACCGAGTTGAGCTGCTGGAAGCGGTTGATCGACTCGGGCACCACGTCGGTCTTCAGGCTGGCTACCGTGCTGGCCGGGATCATGCTGCCGGAGGGCGTCTTGAGGTAGAAGTCGAGCACGTCGGACGGGTTCAGCCGGTCGGCCTGCAGCACCTGCGGGATCACCTTGTACGAGCGCCCGGCGATCGAGAAGTAATTGACGTAGCCGCCGCCCAGCGCCGCGCCCAGTGCGTTGCCGACGTCCTGCTGCGACAGGCCCAGCGTGGCGATCTTGTCGCGGTCGACGACCAGCGTGGTCTGCGGCTGGTCGATCTTCAGGTCGTTGTCGGCGAAGTAGAACAACCCGGCCGCCTGCGCCTTGGCCATCACCTGGCCGGCGACCTCGTTCAGGTTCTGGAACGGCTCGGTGCTGGTGATCAGGAACTGCACCGGCAGGCCCGAGGATCCGGGCAGCGCCGGAAACTGGAAGGCCACGATGCGCGCGCCGGCAATGTTGTTCCACTGTGCCTGCAGCACCTGCTGCAGCTGGTGCGCGCTGCGCGTTCGATCGCCCCAGTCCTTGAACAGCACGCCGGCGAAGCCCTTGTTGACGGTCGGCGCGCCGGTAATCTGGAACATCTGCTGGTACTCGGGCAGCGCGTGCGCGACCTGGAACACCGCGTCGCCGTAGGTCTGCATCTGCTGTGCCGTGGCGGTGGGCGGGCCGGTCAGCAGCGAGCCAACGATGCCCTGGTCCTCCTCGGGCGCGAGCTCGGACTTGGACATCTTGAACATCAGCCCCGCGGCGCCCATCAGGATCGCGCCCATCACGATCAGCACCGGCCAGGTGTCGAGCACGCCGTGCAGCAGCCGGCCGTAGCCGCGGTGCACGCGGTCGAAGCCGCGGTCGATGAGCTTGACGAAGCGACCCTCGTCCTGCTCCTTCCTGAAGATGCGCGAGGACATCATCGGCGACAGCGTCAGCGCGATCACGCCCGACATCGTCACCGCGCCGGCCAACGTGAACGCGAACTCGGTGAACAGGGCCCCCGTCAGCCCGCCCTGGAATCCGATCGGCACGTAGACCGCGATCAGCACCACCGTCATCGCGATGATCGGCCCGCCGAGCTCGCGCGCGGCCATGAGGGCCGCTTGCATCGGGGTCTGGCCCTCCTTCATGTGGCGGTCGACGTTCTCCACCACGATGATCGCGTCGTCGACCACGAGGCCGATCGCCAGCACCAGCGCCAACAGCGTCAGCAGGTTGATCGAGTAGCCCAGCGCCAGCATGACGAAGAAGGTGCCGACCAGCGACAGCGGCATCGCGATCACCGGCACCACCACGGCGCGGAAGCTGCCCAGGAACAGGTAGATCACCACGGTGACGATGAGCAGCGCCTCGACCAGCGTCTTGACGACCTCGCTGATCGAGGTGTTGATGAAGGCCGTCGCGTCGTAGACGATCTGCCCGGTCACGGCGGCGGGCAGCTGCTCGGCGATGGCGGGGAAGGCTTTGCGCACGCGCTTGGCCACGTCCAGGATGTTGGCCTCGGGCGCGACCTTGATGCCGATGAACACCGAGCGCTTGCCGCTGAAGGCGACGTTGAAGTCGTAGTTCTCGGAGCCCAACGTCACGTTGGCCACGTCCTGCAGCCGCACCACGGTATCGCCGCTGCGCTTTACGACGAGCTGCTTGAATTCCTCGACCGTGTGCAGGTCCGTGCCCGCGGTCAGCGGCACCGTCACCATCTGGCCCTTGGTCGAGCCCAGCGCGGCGAGGTAGTTGTTGGCCGCCAGCGCGCCGCTCACGTCGGCGGCCGTCAGGCCGTAGGCGCCGAGCTTGGCCGCGTCGAGCCAGGCGCGCAGCGCGAACGGGCGGCCGCCCAGGATCTCGGCCGTCTGCACGCCCTGGATCGAGTCGAGCTTTGGCTTGACGACCCGCACCAGGTAGTCGGTGATGTTGTTGGTGGGCAGCGTCTCGCTGTAGAAGCCCATGTACATCGCGTCGGTGGTGCTGCCTGTCTGCACCGACAGCACCGGCTGCTGCGCCTGCGCCGGCAGCTGGTTGCGCACCGAGCTGACCTGGGTGTTGATCTCGGTCAGCGCCTTGTTGGCGTTGTAGTTCAGGCGCAGCGTGGCGGTAATGGTCGAGACGCCCGAGCTGCTGCTCGAGGACAGGTAGTCGATGCCCTGGGCCTGCGCGATCGCCGCCTCCAGCGGCTGGGTGATGAAGCCGGCCACCGTCTGCGCGTCGGCTCCGTAGTAGGTGGTGGACACGGTGACGACGGCGCTCTGCGTCTGCGGGAACTGGTTCACCGGCAGCTCGAAGACCGATCGCAGGCCCAGCACCAGGATCAGCAGGCTGATGACCGAGGCCAGCACCGGCCGGCGGATGAAGATGTCGGTGAAGTTCATGGCTGGTCCCGCCGGGCCGTCCCAAGGGACCCAAGGCCCCTCGGGGGCAGCGAGCGAAGTGAGCTTGGGGCCTGCATGACCCGCCGGGCCGTCCCAAGGGACCCAAGGCCCCTCGGGGGCAGCGAGCGAAGTGAGCTTGGGGCCTGCATGACCCGCCGGGCCGTCCCAAGGGACCCAAGGCCCCTCGGGGGCAGCGAACGGAGTGCGCTGAGAGTCGTCATGGCGGTCTCACTGTTCCTGCGGCGCCGGATTCGGGTCGTTCGCCGGTTGCAGCTTGTTGTCGACCTTGATCTCGGTGCCGTTTTTCAGCTTGAGCTGCCCGCTGGTGACGACCTGCTGGCCTTCGTCCACGCCGGTGAGCACGGCAAGCTGGTCGCCGCGCGTCGGCCCGGTGGTGACGAACACCTGCTTGACCTTGGGCTTGGCGCCAGGCTCGACGACGAACACCGTCGCGCCGTACGGGTTGAAGGTGATCGCCGTCTGCGGCAGCGTGAGGTAGCGCTGCTTCGCGCCGGTGTCGACGTCGACGCGCGCGAACATGCCCGGCAGCAACAGCAGCTTCGGGTTGGCCACGGTGGCCTCGATCTGCACGTTGCGCGTCGTCGGGTCGACCTTCGGATTGATCGCGGTGACCTTGCCTTCGAAGCTTTTGCCGGCGATGCCGTCGCCCGAGAGGTGCACGTGCTGGCCGATGCGGATGACGTCGAGCTGGCCCTGCGGCACGTTGAAGTCGACCAGCATCGGGTCCAGCTTCTGCAGCGTGACGATCTTGTCCCCGGTGTTCAGGTACTGGCCCGGGTTCAGGGTGCTGATGCCCAGCCGGCCGGCAAAGGGCGCGCGGATCGCCTTCTTCGCCACCAGCGCCTGCTGCTGCGCGAGGCTGGCCTGCTTGGCGCGCAGGTCGGCCTCGTCGGCGTCGATCTGCGCCTGGCTGACCGCCTTGACGGCGAACTGCTCCTTGTCGCGCGCCAGCACCGTCGTGGCCAGATCGACCGCCACCTGCAGCTGCCGCTGCTGCGCGACCTCGGCGTCGGCGTTGAGCTGCACCAGCAGCGAGTCGGCCCTCACGTCCTGGCCGGACCGGAAGCCGACCTGCCGCACCAGCCCGGCGACCTCGCTGGCCAGGTCGACGCCTCGCACCGCCACCAGCGTGCCCACCGCGTTGACCTGCGGCTGCCACTCCTGCTTGCTCGCGACGATCGTGCTCACGACCTGCGGCTGCGGCTTGGGCTGGCTGGCGATCAGTTGCTTGATCTGCAGGAACTTGAACACCGCCAGCACGGCGATGAGCAGGACGACGAACCCGAGCATGATGAACATGCGCTTGGTGGTGCGGGAGGCCATGCGGTTTCCTTCTTCTTGCAACGACTCGGGATGGAGGACGAGGCCCGCACGGTGCACTCCGGTGCCGCACGGGTCGCGGGGTTCAGGGTCTGGGTGCCGACGCCGCGGCCTGGAAGGCCGGCGGCGTGCCGGCTGCGGCCAGCTCGCCGCGATGCCACCAGCCGCCGCCCAGCGCCTGGAACAGCGCCGCGGTGTCGGCGTAGCGTGCGGCCTGCGCCTGCACCAGGCCGATGCGCGTGCTCTGTACGCTGCGCTCGGCGTCGAGCAGCGCTAGCACACCGACGGCGCCGGCGCGGTATTGCTGCTCGACCAGGTCCAGCGACTGCTGCGCGAGGGCGGCCGCGTCGGCCTGCGTCTGCAAGGCGGTGGCATCGCTGTCCAGCGCGCGCAGCGTGTCGGCGACGTTGAGGAAGGCGTTCAGCACCGTCAGCCGGTACTGCGCCAGTGCCTGGTCGTAGGCCGCCTCGGCGGCGCGGCGCCGCGCCTGCAGGGCGCCGCCGTTGAAGATTGGCGCCAGCAGGCCGCCGCCCAAGCTCCAGGCGGTGCTGGCATGGTCGAACAGCGAATCGAGCTTCGCGCTCTGCAGCCCGGCACTGCCCGACAGCGTGATCTGCGGGTAGAGGTTGGCGGTGGCCACGCCAACCTGCGCGCTGGCCGCGTGCAGCAGCGCCTCGCTGGCCTGGACGTCGGGCCGCTGGCGCACCAGCGCGGAGGGCAGGGTCAACGGCAGGTCCTGCGGCAGCTGCAGGCTGTCGAGCGTGAAGGCGGGAAGGTCGGCGTCGCCGGGCAGCCGGCCGGCGTAGACCGCGAGCTGCTGCCGCGTCTGCGCCAGTGCCTTCTCCAGCGCCGGTAGCGTGGCGCGCGTCTGCGCGAGCTGGGTGCGCTGCGCCAGCACCGACTGCCGGGGCACCGCGCCCAGCGCGGCCTGCTGCTCGACCACGGCCAGCGACTTCTGCTGCGCGGCAATCACCTCTTGCGCGGCCTGCAACTGCCCGCGCAACGAGGACTCCTGGATCGCCGCTGTGACGAGATTGGCGGTCAGGCTCAGGTAGGCGGCCTCGACCTGCCAGCGCTGGACGTCGATGCCGGCCTGCAAGCCTTCGAGCTCGCGCCGCGCAGCGCCGAAGGCGTCGATGCTGTAGGTCACGTTGACGGAGGCGTTGTACAGGCTGTAGACGATGCCGCCGGGCACGCTGCTGGCGACCTGCGAGGCGCGCTGGCGCTCGGCGCCGGCCTGGCCGGTGACCGCGGGCAGGGTCTTGCCGCCGGCATCGGCAGCGTACTGCTCCTGCGCCTGGCGCAGCGCGGCCTGCGCCGCGGCCAGCGTCGGGCTGCGTTCGAGCGCCGAGCGCACGAGCCGGTCCAGCGCCGGCGAATGGAACAGCTGCCACCACATCGCGGGCACGTCCTGGCCCAGCGCGAGGCGTTGCGCCGTGCCGCCGGTGCCGGGGGCGCTGGCGGTCGCCGCGGGCAGGGGCACGGGCGTATAGGGGTGCGCTGCGTCGGTCCCCTGAGGCGGAGCCGGGGGCTGGAAGTCGGGGCCGACGGCGCATGCGGCCAGTGCCAGCGCCAGCGCGACGGGGCCGGCCAGCGGCCTGCAGCGCGGGCGCATCGATTCAAGGTCCTGGCTCAAGTGGGCTTCCCGGTCGATCGGTTGGAGTTTCGGGGGGCGGGCCGCGAGCGGCTGCGCCCGGCGGCGACGGCGGCCTCGGCCAGCGGCTGCTGCAGTGCCTTGCCCGCCTTGCGCTGGCGCCGCTGCTGCTCGGCACCGATCAGTGCCTCGGCGTAGAGCACCAGCCGCTCGCGCCAGACATCGACCTCATTCGGCCCGGCCGACAGCTGTGGCGCGAGGGCGTCGATGAGGTCGCAACCGACGAACAGGTGCATGGCCAGCCCGACGAGGGTGATCGCGAGCCGTTGCGCCTCGTCGTCGGCCCGGGCCAGGCCCAGGCGCTCGCACAGCAGCGCGACGACCGCGGCGTGCATCGGCCGCATGTCGCGGTCGATCTTCTCCTGCCACAGCCCGGTGGGCTCGAGCATCTCGCGGCGGTACAGCTTGACCCAAAGGCGAACCATGTCGCCCTGCTTGAGCGGCGCCAGGAAGCGGCGGTACAGCTCTTCGAGCGAGGTGATGCGCGGGCCCGAGACGTCGCGCGCGGGGTCGGGCGAGGCGCGAAACACGGCCTGATACAAGCCGACCTTGTCGCCGAAGTAGTAGCTTACCGCCGCCACGTTGACCTGCGCGGCGGCGGCGATCTGGCGGATCGAGGTCTTCGCGAAGCCCTGCTCGGCGAACAGTTCCAGCGCCACGCGCAGCAGGCGCGAGCAGGCGTGTCCGGCGTCGTCGCGCTGCTGCGCTCGGGCGTCGGCGCCCGGGCACAAGGGGGTGCCGGGCAGTCCGGCGTCGGCGTTCATCGCGGCGGACTCTAGCAAACGAATGAAACGTTTGTTTGATGGGGATTTGCGACCCCGTGCCCGTGCGGCCCGCGCTTTAGCGCGACTTCTGCGGTCGCCGCCAGCCGGAGATCGTGGCCTGGCGCGCGCGCGCCACCGTGAGTTCGCCGGCTGGAGCATCCTTGCCGATGGTCGAGCCGGCGCCGATGGTGGCGCCGTCGCCGATCGTCACCGGCGCCACCAGCACGCAGTTGCTGCCCACGTGCACGTCGTTGCCGATCACCGTGCGGTGCTTGTTCGCGCCGTCGTAGTTGGCGGTGATGCTGCCGGCGCCGTAGTTCACGCGCTCGCCCACGGTGGCGTCGCCGAGGTAGGCCAGGTGGTTGGCCTTGGCGCCGGCGGCCAGGGTGCTGTTCTTGACCTCGACGAAGTTGCCGATGTGCACCCGCGCGCCGAGATCGGCGCCCGGCCTCAGCCGCGCGTACGGTCCGACGAGCGCCCCTTCGCCGACCACGGCGCCCTCGATGTGCGTGAACGGGTGGATCACCGCGCCGGCGCCGATGCGGGCGTCGCGGATGACACAGTGCGCACCGATGCGCACGCCGTCGGCCAGATGCACCTCGCCCTCGAAGACGCAGCCGACGTCGATCTCGACATCGCTGCCGCAAGAAAGCCGGCCGCGGAGGTCGAAGCGCGCCGGGTCGGCCATGCGCACCCCGGCTTCCATCAGCGTGTCGGCCTGCAGGCGCTGTAGCCGGCGCTCGAGGTCGGCGAGCTGCGCCGGGCTGTTGACGCCCAGCACCTCGGTCTCGCCGCTCGCGCCGGCAGTCACCACCGGCACGCCCGCGGCCACAGCCATCGCGACGACGTCGGTCAGGTAGTACTCGCGCTGTGCGTTGTCGTTGCGCAGCGCGCCCACCCAGCGCCGCAGCAGCGCCGTCGGCGCGGCCATGATGCCGGTGTAGACCTCGCCGATCTCGTGTTGCGCCGCGGTCGCATCCTTGTGCTCGACGATCGCGCGCACGCTGCCGCCGGCGTCGCGGACGATGCGGCCGTAGCCGCTGGCGTCCGCCAGCGTGATCGTCAGCAGGGCGAGCTTGTCGCCGCCGCAGGCGTTCACCAGCGCCTGCGCGGTGGCCGGCCGGATCAGCGGCACGTCGCCGTTGAGGACGATGGTGATCGCGTGGGCATCGTCCAGCGCAGGCAACGCCTGCCGTACCGCGTGACCGGTGCCCAGCTGCGGCATCTGGCGCACGAACACGGCGCCGCTGCCCGCCGCGGCAGCCTCGACCGCCTCGGCGCCGTGGCCGGTGATGACCACGGTGCGATCCGCCCCCAGCGCGGCGGCGGCATTCAGGACATGCTGCAATAGGCTCGTGCCGGCCAGCCGGTGCAGCACCTTGGGCAACGCCGACTTCATGCGGGTGCCTTTGCCCGCGGCCATGATCACGACGTTGAGTGCCATGCGGAAGTCTCGCATCCAAAATCTCATTATCGGGTGGCTGGCGGTCCTGCTGCTGCCCTGGCTGACGGGCTGCAGCGCGGTGCGGCTGGCCTACGGCAACGGCGCCCAGCTGAGCTGGTGGTGGCTGGACGGCTACGCCGATTTCAGCCCTGCGCAGGAGCCCGAGGTCAAGCGCGAGCTCGACGAATTCTTCGCCTGGCATCGCCGCACCCAGCTGCCGGCGATGGTAGCGCTGATGCAGCAACTCGAGGCCGACGTCACCGAGCCGACGACGCCGGCGCAGGCGTGTCGCTGGCAGGCCCGCCTGCGCCAGGCGCTCGACCCGAGCGTGGAGCAGGCGCTGTCCCTGGCCGCCGGGCTCATGCCGGGGCTGGGTGAGCCGCAGTTCCGCAGCATCGACAAGCGCTTCGCCAAGGTCATGACTGACATGCGCGAGGACTACCTGCAGGCCGACCCGGCCGAGCGCCGCGCGGCATCGGTGCGGCGCACCGTCGAACGGGTCGAGCGGCTGTACGGCACGCTGGGGCCCGAGCAGCGGCAGGTCATCGAGAGCGGCATCGCGGCTTCGCCTTTCGACCCCGAGGCCTGGGTGGCCGAGCGCCGGCGGCGCCAGCTCGATACGCTGCAGACGCTGCGCCGGCTGGTGGCCGAGCAGGCCGGCCGCGACGAGCGGCTGGCGGCGCTGCGCGCGCTGGTGGCCAAGACCGAACGCTCGCCCGATCCCGACTACCGCGCCTACCAGATCCGGCTCGATGCCTACAACTGCGGCTTTGCGGCGCGCATCCACAACGCCACGACGCCGGCGCAGCGCGCCCATGCGCGCGAGACTCTCAAGGGCTGGGAGGACGACTTCCGCGAACTGATGGCCGCGCCGCAGTAGCCGCATCTCGGCGCCGCGACGGGTGATGGCACCGGTCGCGAGAACCTCACTGCGGCAGCGGCACCACCACCGACCGCGGGTTCATGCCCAGGTGCGGAAAGTCGAACAGCGCAGCGTCGAACAGGGCCTCGAGCAGCTTGCCGTCGCCGCTGCTGACGGTCTCGGTGCTCGCGTGCGATTCGTACAGCGGCTTGCCGCTGGCGCGGTCGCGGATCAGCACCGCCACCGCGCGCTCGTAGCGCGGACTGCGGTAGTAGTAGTAAGCGCCGCCCCAGTACGGCCCGCCCCACACCGGCGAGCCCCAGCCGCCATGGTGCCAGCCGAAGCCGCCGCGCCACCAGATCGGGTCGTCCCACACGGGCACGTCGACCGGGTCTTCGAGCGCGCCGACCTGCACCAGCACGTCGGGGTCCTTGCCGCCTTCCACCGGCTGGAAGCCAGCCTTGGCCAGCGCAGGGCGGGCGGCGGCCTCCAGCGCGGCGCTCTCGGCCGCACGGGCCTGCTGCGAAGGCAGTCGCTCGAAGGCATAGGTGCCCGGCAGGCGGCCCGTCGGCCATTCGCCGTAGCTGGTCACACCGCTGGTAACGTTGCCCATGCTCGCGCAGCCGCCCAGCAACGCGACGCCGCAGAGTACGAAGATTCTGGTCAGTGCTTTCATCGCTCAATCCTCCGATTCGGCCGACGTGCCGCGGCGGGGATGCACTGCCACGGTTGCGGCGGGTGGCGCGCAGGGTTCGTCGTCGAAGGCGACGTCACCAGCCGCGTCGGCAACGCCCGTGTTTTTGACCGTCGTGAACGGGTACAGGTTCCGGTCCATCAGGTGCGAAGGGACGACATGCCCCATCGCATGCAGCATGTTGTCGGTGCGGCCCGGGTACCGGCGCTCCCACTCGCGCACCATGTTCTTGACCTGCACGCGCTGCAGGTTGTCCTGGCTGCCGCACAGCGTGCAGGGGATGATCGGGAACTGCCGGTGCGCGGCCCAGCGCTCGAGGTCGGTCTCGGCCACGTAGGCCAGCGGCCGGATCACGACATGCTTGCCGTCGTCGCTGACCAGCTTGGGCGGCATGCCCTTGAGGCGGCCGCCGAAGAACATGTTGATCAGCAGCGTGACGACCATGTCGTCGCGGTGGTGACCCAGCGCGATCTTGGTCGCGCCCAGCTCGCTCGCCACGCGGTACAGGATGCCGCGGCGCAGCCGCGAGCACAGGCTGCACATCGTTCGCCCCTCGGGCACGAGCTTCTTGACGACCGAGTGGGTGTCCTGGTTCTCGATGTGGAAGGGCACGCCGCGGCCGGCGAGGTACGCCGGCAGCACCTCGGCCGGAAAGCCCGGCTGCTTCTGGTCGAGGTTGACGGCGACGATGTCGAAGGCCACTGGCGCGCGTTCGCGCAGCGACAGCAGGATGTCGAGCAGCGCGTGGCTGTCCTTGCCGCCCGACAGGCAGACCATCACCTTGTCGCCCGGCTCGATCATGCTGAAGTCGCCGATGGCCTGGCCGACCTGGCGGTGCAGCCGCTTGCTCAGCTTGTTGGCCTCGAAGGCCGCCTTCCTGACGGCGGCGGTGTCGGTGGCGGCGTTCACGGCTGCGCTGCCTCGCCTTCCTTGAGGCCGAACACCTCCACGCCCACCGCGTCGCAGTCGGGATAGACGTCGGGCTTGGCGGTGGACACGCAGGCCGCGCGCACCCGTGGATGCGCGAGCATCAGCGCCAGCACGTCGTCGGCCAGCGTCTCCTGCAGGTGGATGTGGCCGCGGGCGACGCGTTCCATGATCGAGCGGCGGATGAAGTCGTAATCGACGACCTCGTCGAGCTTGTCAGCCCGCGGTGTCGACAGCGCGAGCGGCACGTAGAGATCGACGTTGATCAGCACGCGCTGTTCACCCTTCTTCTCGAAGTCGTGCACGCCGATGTTGATCCAGACCTCGTAGTCGCGCAGGAACAGACGCCGGCAGTCCTTGAGCAGCGGGTGGTGGAGGGAGCTTTGCATCAGGGCGCTTTCTCGGCGGGATCGGCGTGGCGCGCCAGGAACATCACGTCGCGCGGCTGCGGTTGCAGGTGCTGCCCGCCGTCGACCAGCAGCGTGGTGCCGGTGACGGCCGGCGACTCGAGCAGGAAGCGCACCGCGCGTGCCACGTCCTGCGGCGTCGAGCTGTGCCCGAGCGGCGTCATGCGATGCGCGGCGTCGAACTCGGCGCCGTTCATCGCGCCCGACAGCAGGGTGACGCCGGGCGCCACGCCGCACACGCGCAGCCGCGGCGCCAGTGCCTGCGCCAGCAGCGTCGTCGCGGCTTGCAGCGCGGCCTTGGACAGGGTGTACGAGAGGTAGTCGGGGTTGGGGTTGAACAGCTTCTGGTCGAGCAGGTTGACGACGCAGCCGCGCGCCGCGCCGCCGGCGTCGCCCGCATCGCCCGCATCGCCCAGGCCGGCGTGCAGCGCGCGCGCGAGCACGATCGCCGGCGCGGTGTTTGCGCGCCAATGTGCTTCCATCGCCGCGTAGGAGAAGCTCGCGACGTCGTCATGGGCGAACAGCGAGGCGTTGTTGACCACGGCATCGACCCGCCCGAGGGCGGCGCGTACCGCCGGCAGCAGCGCCTCGCACCGGGCCTCGTCGGCGAGGTCGGCGGCGAAGGCCTGTGCGGTGCCGCCGCCGTCACGGATCATCGCCACCGTCTGCCGGGCGGCGTCGGCCGAGCCGCGGTAATGCACGGCCACGCGCCAGCCCTGGGCGGCCAGGTCGAGCGCGATCTCGCGCCCGATGCGCTGGGCGGCGCCGGTGACCAGCACGACGGGGCTCGAATCCATGTCTTGGCTGCAACACGGCTCGACCACGAGCCGGTCTTCGCCGAACCTTTGGTTTCTACAATCGGGAGGATGCAACGATCCGGGCTTGAGAGTTTATCGGCGCACCTCCATGCGCGCCTGCTCGGGGCTATCGCCGAGGCCGGCGGCTGGCTGCCGTTCGACCGCTTCATGGCGATCGCGCTGTATGCGCCCGGCCTGGGCTACTACGCCCGCGGCGACCGCCAGTTCGGCGCCATGCCGGCGTCGGGGAGCGATTTCGTCACCGCGCCCGAGCTCTCGCCGCTGTTCGGCCGCGCGCTGGCGCGCCAAGTGGCGCAGGCGCTGGACGCGGCGCAGGCCGACGAGGTGTTCGAGTTCGGGGCCGGCTCGGGTGCGCTGGCGGCGCAGCTGCTTGAGGCCCTGGGCGAGCGCGTGCGGCGCTATGCCATCGTCGACGTCTCTGGCAGCCTGCGTGCCCGCCAGGCCGAGCGGCTGGCGGCCTGGGGCGAGCGCGTGCAATGGCTCGATGCCTGGCCCGACCGCCTGCGCGGCGTTGTCGTGGGCAATGAGGTGATCGACGCGATGCCGGTGCAGCTGCTGCATTGGGACGGCGCGCAATGGCAGGAACGCGGTGTGGTCGCCGCGGCCGACGGCTTGGCCTGGGGCAACCGCGCCACCGCGCTGCGCCCGCCATTCGAGCCGGGTCTGGACCGTGGCCTCGAGCCCGGCACCGTGACCGAGATCCATCCCCAGGCCGAGGCCTTCGTGCGCAGCCTGGCCGACCGCCTCGACCGCGGCGCGGCCTTCTTCGTCGACTACGGTTTTCCCGAGGCCGAGTACTACCACCCGCAGCGCAGCAGCGGCACGCTGATGTGCCACCGCGCCCACCTGGCCGACGCGAACCCGCTGATCGAGCCGGGCGAGAAGGACATCACCGCGCACGTCAACTTCAGCGCCATCGCACTGGCCGGGCAGGGCGCGGGGCTCGACGTCCTGGGCTACGCCTCGCAGGCGCGCTTTCTCGTCAATTGTGGGCTGCTCGAGCTGCTGCAGGGGGTCGACCTGCGCGAGGTGGCCGCGGCGCAGAAGCTGCTGAACGAGCACGAGATGGGCGAGCTGTTCAAGGTCATCGGCTTCGCGCGCGGCGTGTCGTTCGACGCGATCGGTTTCGCCGCCGGCGACCGCAGCCACACGCTGTAGCTGCCTTCGCGATGCGATGGCTCCTCGTCTTCCTGCTTGCCTGCCTGCTGTTCAACGGCCTGCAGGGCTGGCTGCGCAAGATCGGCCTCGGGCGGCTGCCGGGCGACTTCCGCTTTCGCGCCGGCGGCCGCGAGTGGACCGTGCCGCTGGCGAGCTCGCTGGTGCTGAGCCTGCTGATGATGCTGATCGGCGAGCTGATCTGAGGCCCTTGCGATGACCGCCGGCGAGCTGCTGCTGCACTGCCGGATGGGCCTGACCTCGATCTAAGGCTGCCCCGGCCGGCGCCTGAGGCCGGCAGCCCATCGCACCGGGGTGGCGATCTCCGTCGTCTTGCGCACGCTGGGCGCCACGGCGCGGCTGTCCCTGGTGTTGAAATCCTGCCCGGCCTGAAGGCCGGGGATGCCTGCTGCGCAGGCTTGGCCTGCGGTCTCTTGCAAGTTGCTCACGCCAATGCCTTGGCTTCGGTGGGTTCGTGCTTCGCCGGGGCTGCGCCGCCGCGGCTGGCGCCGCGCAGTCGTCTGGCCGCCCCGCCGCTGGAGCCACTGCACCTTTTACGTGAGCTGCCGGGCGAACTCGCCCCAGGCGGCATCCAGGATGCCGCGATGGCGGCCCGCGTTGGCGGCCGCGTTCTTGCCGGGCTGCGCGGCCGTGCCGCGCGCGCGGGCCGACATGTTCCTGATGCGCAGGTCCGCCAGCGCCACCACGGCGTGGCGATCCGCGAGGTCCGCGGTGAGCTTGTGCCGCCGGTCGCTGCGCTGGGGCACGATCTTGCGGTGCAGCGCCCCAGGGCGCGAGACCGCCTTCCTGCGGTTGGCGCTGCCCTTGACCCCGTTGACCTTGCGCGCGACGGATCGCTGGCAAGGGCCGCAGGCGCGTGGGCTGCGCCGCAGGCGCCTGTGCTGCGCCGCAGGCGCTTGCGCTGCCCCGCCAGCGCCGCCCGTGGAGCAACGCGCGCACCCTCGGACGTGGCCGCAAAGGCGGCCAGGCCAAGGTCGATGCCCAGGGTGGGCGCAACATCGAGCGCCTGAACGGTCTGGCTGCGCTCGACCTGGATCGAGGCGAACCAGCGTTCGTGCCGAGCAGAGCCCTCCCGCGCGAGGCTCACCTTGCGAACAGCGCCTTCGACTTGCTGGCTGAGCCGCAGACGCAGCCAGCCCAGCTTGGGCAGCTTGACGCGGCCGTTGGCGTTATCCCTCTCCCGCTGCAGCGGATCCGGCAACCGGATCCCAGGCTCTTGGCCGTAGCTCGTCGCCGTAGCGCTTGAACGAGGGGGCAAGCCTGCCGTCTTGGCGAAGTCCTGGCGAAGAAGCGCCCGTGCGCCTCATCGAGCCGGCGCGGCACCTGCTGCTGGGGGTGCACCGG
>JBBINW010000070.1:0-21884 GCA_037443665.1 Betaproteobacteria bacterium | reverse complement strand
GGGCTAGGGCCTGCCCCCGGCGTGAGCCCTCCCATAGCGTTGACAGGCGCTAGCGGACCTACAGCAACTCGAGCAGCGCGCGGGCTCCGATCGGCACCGGCTGCGGCGCGCTCAACAGCGAAACCATCCGCGCATTGAGCGGCGCGGCCAGGCCGTGTGCGCGGGCCAGACGCACGACCGCACCGCACAGCGCATCGACCTCGGTCGGCCGGCCCAGCGCGAGGTCGTCGGCCATGCTGCTGCGCGCCTTCTCGTCGACGCGCAGCATGCGCGCGGCAACGACCCGGAAAGCCCAGTTCGGCAACCGCAACAGCGTCGGCAGGCGGCGCGGTGACGCCGGCGTCAACTGGGCGGGCACGATGCCCGCGGCCGCCAGCGCAGCCAGCGCTTCGTCCTGCAGCGCAGCCCACAGCGCACGGCAATCGCGGTCCAGCAACTCGGCGCGCAGCGGCAACCCCGACAACGCGTTGACCGGGTTGTTCAGGTTCAGCAGCAGCTTGCCCCACAGCACGGGCCGCAGGTCGGCGTACAGCTTCAGCGGCAAGCCGGCGGCGGCGAACAGCGGGAGCCAGGGCCGCAGTGCGGGATGATCCTTCGCCGCCAGCGTGCCGCCGGTGCCGCGGTGAAACCGGCCCGGGCCGACCTCGGCCACGTTGAAGGGCACCATGCCGGAGATGAACGTCAGCGCGGGCGCCGCCGCGGCGGCCACCTCGGCGGTGTCGACGCCGTTCTGCAATGACAGCACCGGCGTGCCCGGCGGGAGCACTGCGGCAAGTTCGCGCGCGGCCTGCGCCGTGGCGCCGGTCTTCACGCACAGCAGCACGAGCGCGGCGTCGGCGGCTGGCGTGGCGTTCAGGTCCAGCCCTTCGGCCGGCAGCTCGAGCCGCTGGCCGTCGAGGTCGCTCAGGGCCAGGCCGCGCTGCCGCAGCGCGTCGAGCACGCGGGGCCTGCCGACGAACCGGACGCTCGCGCCGGCGCCCTGCAGCCGGCCGCCGACGAAGCAGCCGACCGACCCGGCGCCCATCACGAGCAGCGGCCCGGGGGCCTTCAAGCTCATCGACTCAACGCGTGGCCGGATGGGCGAGGTCGCGAATCCAGGTCGGGCCGGCCCGGTGCTCGACCTCGGTCGCGAGCGACTTGAACAGCCCCAGCGGTGCCAGCAACTCGAGCACCACGAACATCGGCCCGGTCAGCAGGCCGACCAGGTCGTCGGCAAACGCCGGCTTGCGGCCTTCGTAGTAGTGGCCCACGAACTGGATGATCCAGCCGACGACAAAGAAGCCCAGCCACCAGGACAGCCATTGGCCGAACGGGCCGCCGGCGGCCCGGTGCGCCAGCAGTATCAGCCCGCCGACGCCGATTGCGGTGGCCGCACCCAGGCCGAGGGCGCCGCGCGTCAGGTACCACAGCGCGGCCAACCCGAACACGAGCCAGGCCGGCGTGAGCACGAGGCCGTCGACGCTGAAGCGCGTGCCGGCGAGGAAGACGCCGACCGCGAAGACGATCATCGGCACACCGAGGAAGTGGGTCGCGATGTTGCGCCGGTCGCGGTGGTACTCGGCGTACTGCGCGAGCAGCACGACGGCGGGGCGGAAGGGCGTGGCCATGACGGATCTCCTTGCGAAATCATGGTAGCAGGCCGGCGCGCGGCCCGCACCGACCGCGTGGCGGACCATCGCCGCCCAGGGGTCGAGGCGAGAGAATCCGAGCATGGTCGATGTCCTGGTGATCGGCGGCGGCAACGCCGCCCTGTGCGCAGCACTGATGGCGCGCGAGGCGGCCGCCTCGGTGCTGTTGCTCGAAGCTTCGCCGCGCGACTGGCGCGGCGGCAACTCGCAGCACACGCGCAACTTGCGTTGCATGCACGATGCACCGCAGGACGTGCTCGTAGATGCCTACCCCGAAGAGGAGTTCTGGCAGCACCTGCTCAAAGTCACTGCCGGCCTCACAGACGACGCGCTGGCGCGGCTGGTGATCCGCGCTTCGGCGACCTGCCGGCCGTGGATGCGCCGCCACGGCGTGCATTTCCAGCCGCCGCTGTCGGGCGCGTTGCACGTGGCGCGCGCCAACGCCTTCTTCAAGGGCGGCGGCAAGGCCCTTGTCAACGCCTTCTACCGCAGCGCGCAGGGGCTCGGCGTGCAGGTGCGCTACGAGACCCCGGTCGACCGGCTCGAATTGCGCGACGACCGCTTCGTCGGCGCGTTCAGCCGCAGCCAGCGCTTCGAGGCCCGTGCCTGCGTCGTCGCCAGCGGCGGCTTCGAGTCCAACCGCGACTGGCTTCGCCAAGCCTGGGGCCAGGTCGACGGCGAGTGGGTCGCTGACAACTTCCTCATCCGCGGCACGCGCTTCAACCAGGGTGTGGTGCTGCGCCACCTGATCGACGCCGGTGCGGACGCTATCGGCGACCCGACGCAAGCCCACATCGTGGCCATCGACGCCCGCGCGCCGCTGTACGATGGCGCCCTCTGCACGCGCATAGACTGCGTCTCGCTGGGCATCGTCGTCAACGTGCACGCGCAGCGCTCCTACGACGAGGGCGAGGACTTCTGGCCCAAGCGCTACGCGATCTGGGGCCGGCTGGTGGCGCAGCAGCCGCGACAGATGGCGTTCTCGATCATCGACGCCAAGGCCATCGAGCGCTTCTTGCCCCCGGTGTTTCCCGGTGCACGGGCCGATACCTTGCCCGGGCTCGCGCGCGCACTTGGCCTCGACGAGCTGAGCTTCGCGCAGACCCTCAAGGCCTACAAGGCGGCGTGCAGGGACGCGCGGTTCCACCACACCGTGCTCGACGACTGCGCGACCGTCGGCCTGAACCCTCTCAAGACACATTCGGCGCGGACCCTCGACACGCCGCCCTTCCTCGGCTATGCACTGCGGCCGGGCGTCACCTTCACCTACCTGGGGCTGAAGGTCGATGCGCGGGCTGCGGTGCACTTCGGCGGCCGACCGAGCCCGAACCTCTCCGCCGCCGGCGAGATCATGGCCGGCAACGTGCTCGGCAAGGGCTACACCGCGGGGGTGGGCATGTCCATCGGCACCGCCTTCGGCCGCATCGCCGGGACGAAAGCGGCGCGCGCCGCACAGGACGCGGGTGCCATCCGCGACCGCGAGGAGGCAGCCCGTGCAGCCGCTTGAAGCCCTCGTGCGCGACGCCACCACGCTCGGCAACGGAGGTGACAGCGGCGCCATGCCGGCCGCCGAGGCCGAGGTCGCACGGCAGATGCAGATCTGCAACGCCTGCCGCTACTGCGAGGGTTTCTGCGCCGTCTTCCCGGCGATGACACGGCGCCTGGGCTTCGACCGCGCCGACGTCCACTACCTCGCGAACCTTTGCCACAGCTGCGGCGCCTGCCTGCACGCCTGCCAGTACGCGCCGCCGCACGACTTTGCGGTCAACGTGCCGCGCGCGATGGCGCAGGTGCGCGTCAGGACCTACGCCGGCTACGCTTGGCCGCGGGCGCTGGGAGCGCTCTACTCGCGCAACGGCGTGACCGTCGCGCTCGCGCTGACGGCGAGCCTGGCGCTGTTCCTCGGGCTGGCCCGGGCGGCGGACGCCGGAACGCTGCCGGCAGCGACGCGCAGCTTCTACAGCGTGCTTCCGCACCACCTAATGGTGTCGATGTTCGCCCCGGTCTTCCTGTTCGCGGTGCTCGCGCTGGGGATCGGCGTGCACCGGTTCTGGCGCGAACGCTCGCCCGGGCCGGCGAGTGCGGCTGCCGCGGCGGAGGCGGCTCGCAACGCGCTCAGCCTGAAGTACCTCGCCGGCGGCCACGGCCTGGGCTGCAACGAGGCCGACGATCGCTTCACGCTGGTCCGCCGGTGTTTCCATCACCTCACGTTCTATGGCTTCATGCTCTGCTTCGCGGCGACCTGCGTGGCGACGCTCTACCACTACCTGCTGGGCCGGACCGCGCCCTACGCGCTGACCAGCCTGCCGGTGCTGCTGGGCACCGCCGGCGGCTTCGGCCTGCTGGCCTGCTTTAGTTGAACTTGCGCCGCCATCCGCTGCACGGCGACCCGGCGCAGCGGCCGATGGACCGCGGCTTCATCGCCCTTCTGCTGCTGACCAGTGCCAGCGGAGTGGCGCTGCTGGCCTGGCGCGACGGCGTGGCGATGGTGGCTCTGCTGGCGCTGCACCTGGGCGCAGTGATGGCGTTGTTCCTGACCAGGCCCTATGGCAAGTTCGCCCATGGTGTCTTCCGTGCCGCGGCGCTGTTCAAGTGGGCGATCGAACGGCGCCAGCCCAGCCGGCTGAGGCTGGGCTCGGAGTGAGGCGGGCGCCCCTGGCCCCCGCGAGATTACCCCGAGATATCTGGCGTCCGGAGCTACGCACAATCCGTGTTGAACCGGCGCCGATGGCATCGCGCGCAGGGGAAACTTCTTCGATTCACCGGGAGTTCGAGACATGAAACGTCGTACCGCCATCAGCGCCGTCGGTGCGCTGGCACTGACCGGCAGCCAGCGCGTATTCGCGCAGCAGCCCATCGTCATCAGGTTCAGCCACGTCGTCACCAACGACACGCCCAAGGGCAAGGGCGCGCTGAAGTTCAAGGAACTGGCCGAGAAGTACACCGGTGGCAAGGTCCGGGTCGAGGTCTATCCAAACTCCACCCTGTACAAGGACAAGGAAGAGATGGACGCGCTCAACAGCGGTTCAGTCCAGTTGCTCGCGCCGTCCACTGCCAAGTTCCGACCCATCGGCGTGCCTGAGTTCGAGGCGCTGGACCTGCCCTACGTGTTCGACGGCGACGCCGGCTACGACAAGGTCGTCAAGGGCCCGATCGGCAAAGGGCTGCTGAAGAAGCTGGAAGCCAAGAACATCACCGGCTTGGCTTTCTGGGACAACGGGTTCCACATGGTCTCGGCGAACACGCCGCTGCTGATGCCGGCCGACTTCCAGGGCCTGAAGATCCGCATCTCGGGATCGAAGATCGCCGACCTGTACTTCCGCACGCTCGGCGCACAGCCGCAAATTCTGGCTTTCTCGGAGGTCTATCAGGCCCTGCAGAGCGGCGTCGTCGACGGCTGCGAGAACACGCCGTCGAACTACTACACGCAGAAGTTCTACGAGGTGCAGAAGCACATCACGGTGTCCAACCATGCCCACCTGCAGTACGCGGTAATCACCAATACCAAGTTCTGGACGGGCCTGCCGCCCGAAATCCGCGCCCACCTCGAAAGGGCGATGGACGAGGCCACCGAGTACAGCAACGCGATCGCGAAGCAAGAAAACATCGACTCTCTGGCCAAGATCAAGGCCTCGGGCAAGACCACTCTGCACTACCTGACTCCGGCTCAGACTGCCGCATGGAAGGCAGCCTTCAAGCCGGTCTACAAGGAAGCCGAGAGCCGGGTCGGCAAGCAGATCGTCGACGACCTGCTCGCCGCGGCCGGCCTCAAGACCTGATCGACGCCGGGTTATGAACCTGAAGTCCGACGCCAAGGCGACCGCCGGTCAGCTCCGCCCACGCGTGGGCGTGGCCGGGGCGCTGAAGCACCTTCTGGACCACCTCGAGGAAGGGCTCATCGCGACCCTCATCGGCCTGGCGACGACGATCGTCTTCGTCGCCGTGCTGCATCGCTACACGACGTCGAATTCGATCGAGTTCGCCAAGTGGCTGGAGGCGCACGGGCTGGCGTTCGCCTCGCCCCCGTTCAGGTTCATCTTCAAGACCCTGGCCAGTCTCGACCTCTCGGCAGCCCAGGAACTGTGCATCTACTTGTTCATCTGGATGGCCAAGTTCGGCGCCGCTTATGGCGTGCGAACCGGTATCCACGTCGGCGTGGACGTGGTCATCGCCCGCATGGCGCCGGAACGCGCGAAGAAGGTCATCCTCTTTGGTCTGCTTTGCGGCGCGTTCTTCACGGCCGTGATTGCGAACTTCGGTGCCCATTTCACCTGGAGCGTGTGGGAGTCCGGCAGTCGCTCGAGCGACCTGGAGGCGCCGATGTGGATGGTCTATCTGGCGATCCCGCTCGGGTCCTCGCTGATGTGCTTCCGATTCCTCGAGGTGGCCTGGCAGTTCTGGCGCAAGGGCGAACTGCCGCTGCACTCGGCGCCCCACGTCGAAGGCATCGCAGAGGCGGAGTCGGCGCCAGCGGCACGACCGGTCAAGACCGTGTCGACCCGGGGCCGGTTTTCAAGCCTGCTCGTGATCGCGCTGCCCTTCCTGCTGCTCGGATTCGGACTGCTGATCAAGTTCGGCGTGGTGGAGGCCGGAGGCAGCTTGCGCGCCGGCCTCGTCTTCGGGATCCTGGTGTCCCTGATGCTGACCGGGATGCCGATCTCGATCGCGCTCGGTCTCACCGTGCTGAGCTTCATGTTCACACTCACCGACGTCTCGCTGGACTCGGTGGCCATGAAACTATTCACTGGCCTGGATAACTTCGGGATCATGGCGATTCCGTTCTTCATCCTCGCCGGCAATTTCCTCACCCACGGCGGTGTGGCGCGGCGAATGATCAACTTCGCCACGACCATGGTCGGTCACCTTTACGGTGGATTGGGCCTCGCCGGCGTGCTGGCCTGCGCGCTCTTCGCGGCGATTTCCGGATCCTCCGTGGCCACGGTGGTTGCGGTCGGCTCGATCATCCTGCCGGCCATGATGAAGCAAGGCTACCCAAAGCGCTTCTCGGCCGGGGTCATCACGACCTCGGGGGCCCTGGGAATCCTGTTCCCGCCGTCGATCAACCTCGTCATCTACTCGATTGCCACCAGTGGCATGAGCGTCACCGGGCCCAATGGCCAGCCCGTCGGGTCGGCATCGGTGGGCCAGCTTTTCATCGCCGGCGTGCTGCCGGGCCTGATGCTGTCGTTCATGCTCGGCGTGACCACCTGGTACCGGGCCCGCAAGTTCGACTACCCGCGCGTGCCGAAGGCGAGCCTGGGCGAGCGCTGGCGCGCGTTCCACGAGTCGGTCTGGGGCTTGCTGCTGATCGTGGTCGTGATCGGTGGCATCTACACCGGCATCTTCACGCCGACCGAAGCCTCGGCGATGGCGGCGGTCTATGCATTCTTCATCGCGGTCTTCGTCTATAAGGATCTGAAGCTGAGCCAAGTTCCGAAGGTGCTGCTCAATGCCGCGGCGATGAGTTCGATGCTGCTGTACATCATCACCAACGCGGTACTGTTTTCGTTCCTGATGACCTCCGAACAGATTCCGCAGGCGATGGCAACATGGATGGGGAGCCAGGGATTCGGCCTTGTGCTGTTCCTGCTGTTGGTCAACATCCTGCTGCTGGCAGCCGGCAATTTTATGGACCCGTCGGCGATCACGCTGATCATGGCTCCCATCCTATTCCCGGTGGCCACGCGGCTGGGCGTGGACCCGGTGCATCTGGGCATCCTGATGGCCGTGAACATGGAGGTAGGACTCTGCCATCCGCCCGTCGGGTTGAACCTGTACGTGGCCTCGGGGATCACCCAGATGGGCATCACCGAGCTGACGATCGCCGTCTGGCCCTGGCTGCTCACGATGCTCGTCTTCCTCGGACTGATCACCTACATTCCGTCGATCTCGCTGTTCCTGCCACACCTGCTGGGCATGTAGGTCCGGAGCAGGCATGAGCTGGAATCCGAACCAGTACCTGAAGTTCGCCGCGCCGCGGCTGCAGCCGGCGATCGACCTGCTCGCGCGCGTGCCGCTGGCGAATCCGCAGACGGTGTACGACCTTGGTTGCGGTGCCGGCAACGTGACGCGCCTGCTGGCCCTACGGTGGCCCGCGGCTGCGATCACTGGCGTCGACGATTCGACGCCGATGCTTGCCAAGGCCGCAGTCGAGGCGCCGGGATTGAACTGGGTGCAGCAGAGCGTCGCCGACTGGCGCGCGCCGCAGCCGGCCGACCTGATCTATTCGAACGCGGCGCTGCACTGGCTGCCCGACCATTCGACGCTGTTCCCATCGCTGCTAAATCAACTCGCACCGGGTGGTGTGCTGGCGGTGCAGATGCCGCGCAACTTCGACGCGCCGTCGCACCGCCTGATCGACGACACGGTGCGTGCCGGCCCCTGGCGCAGCCGGCTCGAGCCGATGCTGCGGCCGTCGCCGGTGGCCGAACCCGGGTTCTACTACGACGGGCTGGCTCAACATGCCGGACGTCTTGACATCTGGGAAACGGAGTACCTGCAGGTGCTCGAAGGCACCGATCCGGTCAAGGAGTGGACCAAGGGCACCTGGCTCAAGCAGTTTCTAGATGCGCTGGACGAAGGCGATCGGATGGCGTTCGAGGCCGACTATGCGACGCGCCTGCGCCATGCCTACCCGATGCGCAGCGACGGCCGCACGCTGTTCCCGTTCCGGCGCCTGTTCATGGTCGCCCTAGCACGATGACCGACCCCGGCCGCGTCAGCGCGCTGCCGCTGTCCCCCTACCGTGTGCTCGACCTGACGCGCGTTCGCGCTGGCCCCACCGCGGTGCGCCAGCTCGCCGACTGGGGCGCCGACGTGATCCGCATCGAGGAGCCGGTGTCCGCCGCCCACGCGGCCGAGGAGGCCCGCGCGAGGCTCACGCCCGACTTCCAGAACCTGCAGCGAAACAAGCGCAGCCTGACGCTGGACCTGAAGGCCCGGGCCGGGCGAGCCGTGCTGCTGCGGCTGGCGCAGCGGGCCGACGTGATGGTCGAGAACTACCGGCCCGACGTCAAGCACCGGCTGGGCATTGCCTACGAGACCCTGGCGGCCGTTAACCCGAGGCTGGTTTACGCCAGCGTCTCGGGCTTCGGCCAGGACGGCCCGTACGCTCGGCGTCCGGGGTTCGACCAAATCGTGCAGGGATTGAGCGGCTTGATGTCGGTCACCGGGCTGCCGGGGCAGGGCCCCGTGCGCACGGGCATCGCGGTGGCCGACAGCAGCGCCGGGATCTACGCCGCCTTCGGCATCGTGATGGCGCTGCTCGAGCGCGAGCGCAGCGGCCGGGGCCAATGGGTGCAGACCTCGCTGCTCGAAGGCCTGCTCGCGCTGATGGACCTGCAGCCGGCACGCTGGCTTGTCGCTCACGAGGTGCCACAGCAGGCCGGCAACGACCACCCGACGACGATCCCCACCGGCGTCTTCGACACTTCCGACGGCCAGGTCAACCTGTGCGTCGTCGGGCCAGTGATGTGGGAGCGCTTCTGCCATTCGCTGCAAGCGCCCGAATGGCTGGAAGACCCACGCTTCGCGAGCAACCGCGGCCGCTCGGAGCACCGAGCCGCGCTTAACGCGGCGATCGCCGAACGCATCGCGCGCCAGCCCAGCGCGCACTGGATCGAAACGCTGAACGCGCAGGGCGTGGCATGCGGGCCGATCCACCGCGTCGATCAGGCCTTCGCCGATCCGCAGGTGCGCCACCTGGGACTGACTTGGCCCTTCGTGCATCCGCAACTCGGCGCGATCGAACTCGTCGGCCAGCCACTGCACAGCGACTGCCACCGCGCCACGCTGCGCACAGCAGCGCCAGAGGCGGGCGCGCATACCGATACCATCCTCGCCGAAGCCGGTTTCACGCCGGACGAGATCGCCGCCCTGAGGACCGACCGTGTCATCTGATCCCCGCATCCACACCCAGGTCGAGGGCGGCGTAGGCACCCTCACGATCGACAACACGGCCAAGCAGAACGCGCTCAGCTTCGACATGTGGGACAGCCTGCCGGCCCTGGTTCGCGCACTAGACGAGAACTCCTTGGTTCGCGTGATCGTGCTGCGCGGCGCAGGCGAGAAGGCCTTCGCGTCGGGCTCGGACATCTCGCAGTTCGGCGAGCGCCGCAACACGCCCGAAGGCGTGGCGCTCTACAACGCCACCGTCGATCGTGCAGTGGCCAGCGTCGGTGCTTCGCGCAAGCCGACGATCGCCTGGGTGCACGGCTACTGCTTCGGCGGGGGCCTGGCGCTGGCGCTGCACTGCGACCTGCGCATCGCCGGCGAGAAGGCCAGCTTCTGCATCCCCGCGGGCAAGGTCGGTCTGGGCTACAACCACCTCTGGCTGCAGCGTCTGACCTGGATCACCGGCCCGGCGCGGGCCAAGGAGATCCTTTTCACGGCGCGCCGCTACGGCGCCGACGAGGCGCTGCGCATGGGGCTGGTCAACCAACAGTGCGGCGCCGATGCCTTCGGTGCGCTGCTGCAGGAAATGGGCGCACTGGCACCGCTGACGCTGGTGGCGGCCAAGGCGGCCATCGACGCCACGACCGCGGCCGGCCCCTACGACCCGGCCGCCGCGATTGCCGCCATCCAGTGCTGCTTCGAGAGCCGCGACTACGTCGAAGGGCGCACGGCATTCACCGAGAAGCGCGTGCCGGTCTTCGACGGCCGGTGACTTACGCCGGCGGGGCTCGGTCGCGGGCGCTTCTAGAATCCGCCGACCTCGCGCCGGTGGCGCCGAGCCCCAAAGGCGCACCGAGCGCAAGAGACCCCGATGACGATCAAGAGCGACAAGTGGATCCGCCGCATGGCCGAGCAGCACGGCATGATCGAGCCGTTCGAGCCGGGCCAGGTGCGCACGGCCCCCGACGGCCACCGCATTGTCAGCTACGGCACGAGCAGCTACGGTTACGACATCCGCTGCGCGCCCGAGTTCAAGGTCTTCACCAACATCTTCAGCACCGTGGTGGACCCGAAGAACTTCGACCCGAAGAGCTTCGTCGACATCGAGAGTGACGTGTGCATCATTCCGCCCAACAGCTTCGCGCTGGCGAGGACGCTGGAGTACTTCCGCATCCCGCGAAACGTGCTGACGATCTGCCTGGGCAAGAGCACCTATGCGCGCTGCGGCATCATTGTCAACGTCACGCCGTTCGAGCCCGAGTGGGAGGGTTACGTGACGCTGGAGTTCAGCAACACCACGCCGCTGCCGGCCAAGATCTACGCCGGCGAGGGCTGCGCGCAGGTGCTGTTCTTCGAGAGCGACGAGGTTTGCGAGACCAGTTACAAGGATCGCGGCGGCAAATACCAAGGCCAACGCGGGGTGACCCTGCCCAAGACCTGAGCCGACCGGCACGAGGGCCAGCAGCATGAAGTGGGAAGGCCAGGAGCAGAGCGACAACGTCGAGGACCGGCGCGACCAGGGGGACGGCGCCGGATTCGGCGGTGGCATCGGCGGCCGCCACATCGGCATCGGCACGGTCGTGGTCGCGCTGCTGGCCGGGTGGATCTTCGGCGTCAATCCGTTCACCGTGCTCGGCCTGCTGAGCGGTGGCGGTGGCGCACCGGTGGTGCAGACCCAGGTGCCCGCGCACCGGCCGCCGGCGGGCGACCAGGAGGCGACCTTCGTCTCGGTCGTGCTGCGCGACACCGAAGTGGTCTGGGGCCAGATCTTCCAGGCCGCCGGCGGCCGGTACGAGGATCCGAAGCTCGTGCTCTTCCGCGGCGCCACGCCCACCGCCTGCGGAACCGGGCGCAGCGCGATGGGGCCGTTCTACTGCCCGGGCGACCGCAAGGTCTATCTCGACCTCGACTTCTTCGACACCCTCAGCCAGCGCCTGGGCGCGCCGGGGCAGTTCGCCCAGGCGTACGTGATCGCGCACGAGGTCGGCCACCATGTGCAGAACCTGATGGGCGTCACGAACAAGGTCGATGCGCTGCGCGCCCGCGAGACCGGCGAGCAGGCCAACGCGGTCTCGGTGCGGGTGGAACTGCAGGCGGACTGCCTGGCCGGCGTATGGGCGTTCCATTCGCAGCAGGGCAAGGGCTGGCTCGAGCAGGGCGACGTCGTGAGCGCGCTCAACGCGGCCTCGCAGATCGGCGACGACACGCTGCAGCGCAAGACGCGCGGCACGGTAGTTCCCGAGAGCTTCACGCATGGCACGAGCGCGCAGCGCGTGAGCTGGTTCAAGCGCGGGTTGGACAGCGGCGACGTCAAGCAATGCAACACCTTCCAGTCGCCGCTTTAGCCCGGCGCCCGGCATGAAGCGCGTCGAACGCCTGGCCGGCCTGCGCGCCGGCCACACCGGCAAGGTGGTGAGCGCGGCCGAGGCGCTGCAGTTGGTCCGTGACGGCGACACGCTGGCCAGCAGCGGCTTCGTCGGCATCGGCTTCGCCGAGAACCTTGCGGTGGCGCTGGAGCAGAGATTCCTGGCCCACGGCACGCCGCGCGGTCTCACCCTCGTCTATGCGGCCGGGCAGGGCGACGGCAAGGAGCGCGGCCTCAACCACCTGGGGCACGAGGGCCTGGTGGCACGCGTGATTGGCGGCCACTGGGGCCTGGTGCCCAAGCTGCAGAAGCTGGCCGTCGACAACCGCATCGAGGCCTGGAATCTGCCGCAGGGCGTGATCTCGCACCTGTTCCGCGACATCGCCGCCGGCAAGCCGGGCCACCTGTCGCGCGTCGGCCTGGGCACCTTCGTCGATCCGCGCAACGGCGGCGGCCGCATCAACGCGCGCACCACCGAGGAACTGGTGCGGCTGATGGCGATCGACGGCCAGGAGTACCTGTTCTACAAGGCGTTCCCGATCGACGTCGCCCTGATTCGCGCCACCACGGCCGACCCCGACGGCAACCTGACGATGGAGCGCGAGGCGCTGACGCTCGAATCGTTGGCCATCGCGATGGCGGTGCGCAACAGCGGCGGCATCGTGATCGCGCAGGTCGAGCGATTGGCCGAGGCGCATTCGCTCAACGCACGCCAGGTCAAGATACCAGGCATCCTGGTGGATTGCGTGGTCGTGGCCGAGAAGCCCGAGTACCACCACCAGACCTTCGCCGAGCCCTACAGCCCGGCGTTCGCCGGCGAGTTGCGGATGCCGGCGGCCGGCGTGACGCCGATGGCGATGAGCGGTCGCAAGGTGATGGCCCGCCGCGCGGCGCTGGAGTTGCGCCCCAACAGCGTCGTCAACCTGGGCATCGGCATGCCCGAGGGCGTGGCCGTGGTGGCCGCCGAAGAACACGTGATCGACCTCATCACGCTCACCGCCGAGCCCGGCGTCATCGGCGGCATCCCGGCCGGCGGGCTGAACTTCGGCGCCGCCGTCAACACGCAGGCGATTATCGACCAGCCCTACCAATTCGACTTCTACGACGGTGGCGGCCTCGACATCGCCTTCCTCGGGCTGGCCCAGGCCGACGCCGACGGCAATGTCAACGTCAGCAAGTTCGGGCCGCGGCTGGCCGGCGCGGGCGGCTTCATCAACATCAGCCAGAACGCGAAGAAGGTGGTCTTCCTCGGCTCCTTCAGCGCCGGCGGCACGCCCAAGTTCGTCGTCCAGGTGGAGCATCGCACCTTCTCCGGCCGCGAGGCCTGGCGCCGCGGCCAGCCGGTGCTGTATGTGACCGAACGCTGCGTGTTCAGCCTGCACGCCGAGGGCATCGAGCTGCTCGAGGTGGCGCCGGGGCTGGATCTTGAGCGCGACATCCTCGCCCACATGGCCTTCCGGCCGGTGATCGCGCGCGATCTGGCGCCGATGGAAGCCGCACTCTTCGCCGAAGCCGCGATGGGCCTGCGGGCGCGGCTGCTGCTGCTGCCACTGGCCGACCGCTTCACCTACGACGCCGGCAGCCGCACGTTCTTCATCAATTTCGAGCGTCTGCACATCCGAAGTGCCGACGACGTCGAGGCCGTGCGGCGCGAGGTCGAGCAGCGCCTGGCGCCGCTGGGACACAAGGTCTGGGGCGTCGTCAACTACGACCACTTCACGCTCGATCCGCAGGCCGAAGACGACTGGGCAGCGATGGTGCGCGAATTGGTGGATCGGCACTACATCGACGTGGCGCGCTACACGACCTCGGGCTTCCTACGTGCCAAGCTCGGGCCGGCGCTGGCGGCGCGAGGCGTCGCGCCGCACATCTACGAGACCGCGGCCGAGGCGCGGCGGGCGGTGCAGAGCGGCCTTGAGCTGCGAACGCCGGGACGCGGCTAGTTCGGCGCGCCGGCACGTGGCCGAGCCGCAGTACCGGCGCTCGCGGGTTGTGGCCTAATCACGGGTTTTCTCAATCGGAGCCAGCCCATGGGCAACAAGATCGTCACCGAAGCCGACCGCAAAGCCAGCCCCCGCCCGGTGGCGCCCACTGGCGTGACCGTGACCACCAAGCGTGGACAGAAGGTCAGCCTGGAGCGCGGCTCGCACACTCGCAGCAAGAAGAACCCGGGCAAGCGCGCCAAGAAGGGCGGCTGAACTGCCGCTCCCGGCCGGGCGCCTTCGTTTCGGGCCCGCCCGGGGCATCGGGCCATGTCCCGGCGGTCCGGCCGGGCAGCCGCCGATCGCTGACGAGCCATGCTGCGCATCACCGAACTGCGTCTGCCGCTGGACCACGCGCCCGAGTCTCTGCGCGCGGCGGTGGTGGCGCGCCTGGGCGTGGCCGATGCGGATCTGCGCAAGGTGACCGTGTTCCGGCGCGCCTACGATGCGCGCCGCAAGACCGCGATAGTGCTGATCTACACGCTCGACTGCGAACTCGCCGACGAGCCCGCCGTGCTGGCGCGCCACCGTGGCGATCCGCTTCTGCGGCCGTCACCCGACACCGCCTACCGGTTCGTCGGCCATGCGCCGCCCGGCTTCCGCGCCTTGGGCCGCCCGCGTCCTGTCGTCGTCGGTTTTGGCCCTTGCGGGCTGTTCGCGGCGCTGGTGCTGGCGCAGATGGGCCTGGCGCCGATCGTGCTGGAACGCGGCAAGGAAGTGCGCCAGCGTGCCAGGGACACCTGGGGCTTGTGGCGACAGGGCGTGCTCGACCCCGAGTCGAACGTCCAGTTCGGCGAGGGGGGTGCCGGCACCTTCAGCGACGGCAAGCTCTGGAGCCAGATCAGCGATCCGCGCCACCTCACGCGCAAGGTGCTCACCGAGTTCGTCAAGGCCGGCGCGCCGGAGGAGATCCTCTTCGTGAGCAAGCCGCACATCGGCACGTTCAGGCTCGTGAGCATGATCGAGAAGATGCGTGCCGAGATCGTGGCCCTCGGCGGCGAAGTCCGCTTCCGGCAACAGGTGGTCGATCTGCTGATCGAGGATGGCGCGGCGAAGGGCCCCGGCCAGCAGGTTCGTCGATTGCGGGGCGTCCGGCTCGCGTCGGGCGACGAGCTGCGCACCGACCACCTGGTGCTGGCGCTTGGCCACAGCGCGCGCGACACGTTCGCGATGCTGCAGCAGCGCGGCGTGCACCTCGAAGCCAAGCCGTTCTCGGTCGGGTTCCGCATCGAGCATCCGCAGGGCGTCATCGACCGAGCGCGCTTCGGGCCCAGCGCCGGCCATCCGATCCTCGGCGCCGCCGACTACCGGCTCGTGCACCACGCGAAGAACGGCCGCGCCGTGTACAGTTTCTGCATGTGTCCAGGCGGCACGGTGGTGGCCGCGACCTCGGAGCCCGATCGCGTGGTGACCAACGGCATGAGCCAGTATTCGCGCAACGAGCGCAATGCCAATGCCGGCATCGTGGTCGGCATCAGTCCGCAGGACTACCGCCACGGCGCCGGCGCCGGCGCCGTCGATCCGCTCGACGGCGTCGCCTTCCAGCGCCGCTGGGAGTCGCGTGCGTACCTGCTCGGCGGTGGCGGCTACTGGGCGCCGGCGCAGCTGCTGGGCGACTTCGTCAAGCGTCAGCGGTCGTCGGCGCTGGGCGGCGTGCTGCCCTCGTACCGGCCGGGCGTGCGACTCACCGACTTGGCCGATCCTGCCCAGCCCAGCCTGCCGGCCTACGTTCTGGACGCGATCCGCGAGGCGCTGCCGGCGTTCGATCGTCAGATTGCCGGGTTCGCGATGCCAGACGCGGTGCTGACCGGCGTCGAGACGCGCACCTCGTCGCCCGTGCGCATCACGCGCGGTAAGGACTACCAGAGCCTCAACGTCGCCGGCCTGTACCCGGCGGGCGAGGGCGCCGGCTACGCGGGCGGCATCATGTCGGCGGGCGTCGACGGCATCGAGGTCGCCGAGGCCATCGGCGCGGCGTTGCTGGCCGGCGCGCGGCACTGATCGCGGCCGCGCTCCGCGGCCGATCGCTCAGCCGTCGATGACAGTCGGGTCCCAGGCGTGGACGACCTGTTGCTGCTGGCCCAGTCCGTCGATGCCCAGTGTCATCACATCGCCCGGCTTGAGGAACACCGGCACCGGCTTCACGCCCATGCCCACGCCGGGCGGCGTGCCGGTGGTGATGAGGTCGCCGGGCTCCAGGGTCATGAAGCGGCTGAGGTAGCTCACGATCTGCGCCACGCCGAAGATCATCGTCTTCGTGTTGCCGGTCTGGAAGCGGCGGCCGTTAAGGTCCAGCCACAGCCCGAGGTTCTGCGGATCGCCCACTTCGTCGGCCGTCACCAGCCAGGGACCGACGGGGCCGAAGGTGTCGCAGCACTTGCCCTTGTCCCATTGCCCTCCGCGCTCGATCTGGTATTCGCGCTCGGAGACGTCGTTCACGACGCAGTAGCCGGCCACGTGGGCCAGCGCGTCGGCCTCGGCGACGTAGCGCGCGCGGCTGCCGATGACGACGCCGAGTTCGACCTCCCAGTCGGACTTCACCGATCCGCGCGGCAGCACCACGGCGTCGTTGCAGCCGACGGCGCAGTCCACGGTCTTCATGAACACGATCGGTTCCTTTGGCACCGCCATGCCGGCCTCGGCCGCGTGGTCGGCGTAGTTCAGGCCGATGGCGACGAACTTGCGCATGCCCGTCCAGGGCACCGCCAGGCGGCTTGGGGGTACCGCGGGGAGGGCATTGGCGTCGATGCCGCGCAAGGCGGCGAGCCCGGACGGCGAGAGTGTCGCGGGCGCGATGTCCGGCAACAGCGGCGACAGGTCGCGGACCCGGCCCTGGGCGTCGAGGAGGGCGGGTCTTTCATGGCCCTTGGGGCCGTGGCGCAGCAGCTTCATGCGGAGATGTCCTTGGCGAACGATGTTGAGATGGTGAGGGAAGGGGGGCTGGAAGCGGGTGTGGGTTGCGATGCTCAGCCGGGTGTTGGCATCAGCCGCGGCCGACGTAGGGCATCTTGGTCGCCATCACGGTCATGAACAGCACGTTGGCGGACAGCGGCAGGCGCGCCATCGCCATGAAGGTCTCCACCACGGCGGCCATGTCCATCCGCGCCTCCGCACGCAGGCTGCCGTCGGCCTGCGGCACGCCGTGCGCCATTGCCTGCGTCATGTCGCTTGCCACGTTACCGATGTCGATCTGACCCACCGCGATGTCGAATGCGCGGCCGTCGAGCGCCGCCGCCCGGGTCAGTCCGGTGATCGCATGTTTTGTCGCCGTGTAGGCGATCGATCCCGGCCGCGGCGCGTGGGCAGAGATCGATCCGTTGTTGATGATGCGCCCGCCCAGCGGCTGCTGCGTCCGCATGAGCCGGAAGGCGTGCGACAGGCAGAAGAAGGCGCCGTTCAGGTTGACGTCCACCGCGTCGCGCCAGGCGCCGGCGCTGAGGGCGTCCGGCGTGGCCGCGGGCGGGAAGGTACCGGCATTGTTGAACAGCAGGTCGAGCCTGCCGCAGCGCGCGCGGACGGCGTCGAACATGGCGGCCACCGCGGCCTCGTCAGCCACGTCGCAGGGAATCGCTATGGCACGGCTCGGGTCGATCCCGGCGGCCGTCGCGCTCGACACCGCGGCTTCCAGCGGTGCCGCGCGCCGGCCCGCGAAGACCACCTGCCAGCCCTCGCGCAACAGGGCGGTCGCGCAGGCCTGACCGATGCCGCTGCCGGCACCCGTGACTATCGCGGTGGCGGTCATGTCGGTGGCTTCCCTTGTGTGCACTGTCGAGGGCCGGCGGCTCCCGGGTTCGGTTGTCGACGCCGCGGACCGATGTTACGTGGGGCGACCGGTCGGCACGCAACGGTGAATCCCCTGGCCCGAAGCTGCCGCTGCCGCGGGCGCGGGCGCGGGCGCCGGGGCGTCGACAATGCCGATGCGGCACGACGCACCGCGCCGAGGATGGACTCCAGATGGCGATCGAATTCCGCAAGGTCGTTCTCTACACCGGCGCCGACGGGCGGGCCCGCTTCCGCGAGGAGGCGCTCGCGCTGACCGAGGGCAAGCCGGAGGTCAGGCTGTCGCCGCTGATGCCGTCTGGCGGCCTGCAGTTGCGCATCAGTTCGGTGGGGTTTCGCAGCGGTTTCCACTGCACCGAATACAGCCAGTGGGTGTTCATACTCGGCGGGCAGATGGAAATCGGTCTGCAGGACGGGAGTTCCCGCATCTTCGGTCCGGGGCAGCATTTCTTCTCGGCCGACACGTTGCCGCACGGTGCCCGGTTCGATGCGTCGGTGCACGGTCATTGGAGCCGACAGTTGGGGGCCGATCCCCTCGTGACGGCGTTCGTCAGGGAGGAAGGGCTGGATGCCCGCTGACCGGGGCCGTCAATGGGGTCCAGTGCGCCGCTTGACCTTGATCAACGCATCGGCGGCCGATTCGGCGAGCATGGATAATTCAGTGGAGTGCTTGCGATGAGCGACGCCCCCCAGAACCCGGCGCCCCCCGCGCGCCACCCTGCACATCCGCAGCACCGGTGCGAGCCGTTGCCTTGGCACAGGCCCAAGGACGCGCAGGACGACCCGCAGGCTTGGCAGCGGGTGCAGGCGATCGTCGCCAGCGCGGGCTCCCGACAGGCCGACGAAGACCTGGACTTTCTGCGCAGCGACGCGGTGCGCGGCGTGGGCCTGCAGCTCGACTACTTCAAGCCCGAAACGCTGCTGCGCATGCACGGCGTCGAGCGCACGGTCGTCGTCTGCGGCAGCACCCGGTTCCGGGAGCCTGCGGCGGCACGGCGCGAGGTCCAGGCGCTGTCCGCGGCGGCCGCGCAGCGCCCCGACGACACCCCGCTGCAGCGCCGACTGGCGGTTGCCAGGCGCATCGAGGCCAAGGGCCGCTACTACGAGACGGCGCGCGAACTCGGGCGCCTGATCGCCGAGGCCGGCGCCGGGCCGGCCGACAACCGCGTGCTGGTGATGACCGGCGGTGGCCCGGGGATGATGGAGGCCGCCAACCGGCGCGCCTTCGACCGCGGCGCGCGTTCGATTGGCCTGAAAACCACGCTACCGCACGAGCAGTACCCGAGTCCCTACCTCACGCCGCAGCTGTGCTTCCGCTTCCACTACTTCGCGCTTCGCAAGCTGCACTTCCTCGAGTGCGCCTGTGCGTTGGTCGCCTTCCCCGACGGCTACGGGACCTTCGACGAGCTGTTCGAGACGCCGATTCTGATCCAGACACGCAAGATTCGGCCGTTGCCCGTGGTGCTGATCGGCGAGAGCTTCTGGCGGCGCGCCGTCGACATCGACTTTCTCGTCGACGAGGGCGTCATCGACGTCGAGGACCGCGAGCTGTTCTGGACCGCCGAGACGGCGCCCGAGATCTGGCAGGGCATCCTGGACTGGCACGCGGCCAACAGCACCTCGCTGTTTCCCGCCGCGGCGGAGCCGGACGCCGGTGGACCGCCGCCGATGTCCGGGGAGAACGCATGAAGATCTCGTTTCACGGCGCCGATCGCGAAGTGACCGGGTCCTGCCATCTCGTGGAATGCGCGGGCCGGCGCGTGCTAGTCGACTGCGGCCTGTTCCAGGGCGGTCGCGACATCGACGAGGAGAACGCTGCGCCCTTCGGCTTCGACCCGGCGGACATTGATGTGCTGTTGCTCACGCACGCGCACCTCGACCATTGCGGGCGCATCCCGCTGCTCGTCAAGCGTGGTTTCCGCGGCGAGATCGTCGCCACCGCGGCGACCCAGGAACTAGCGCGCGTAGTCCTTCTCGACGCCGCGCACCTTCAGGAAGAGGAAGCTCGCTACCGTTCGCGCAAGCGCCAGCGGCACGACGGCGGCGCCGCGCCCGAACCCTTGTACACGGTGCTCGACGCGCTCAATGCCATGAGTTTCTTCGGGCGCCGCGCGGTGTACGGCGAGGCCCAGGAGGTCGTCCCCGGGGTGCGGGTGAGCTTTCTCGACGCCGGCCACATCCTGGGCTCGGCGAGCCTGTTCATGGAGCTGGAGGAACCCGGCCTGCGACGGACCCTGGCCTTCTCGGGGGACCTCGGCAACGCCGGGCGGCCGCTGCTGCGCGTGCCGGTGCTGCCGCCGCACGCCGACGCGTTGGTCATGGAGACGACCTACGGCGACCGCCTGCACAAGCCGCTCGCGCCGTCGATCGACGAACTGCTGCAGGCGGTGGCGGACACCTTCCAGCGCGGGGGCAACGTCGTGATCCCGACCTTCGCGCTCGAGCGCGCGCAGGAGTTGCTGTACTACCTGCGCCAAGGTGTCGACAGCGGACGGCTTCCGCGCCTGACCCAGGTGTTCCTGGATTCGCCGATGGCGATCTCGGCGACCGAGATCTTTGCCCGCCACACCGAATGCTACGGGCCGGAAGTGGCCGCGATGTTTCGCGGCGGGCGCGACCCGCTGAGCCTGCCCGGCCTGCATTTCACGCGCGACACCAGCGACAGCATCGCGATCAACAGGCTGGCCGGCGGCGCCGTGATCCTGGCCGGCGCCGGCATGTGCAACGGCGGCCGCGTGCGGCATCACCTCAAGCACAATCTGTGGCGCGAGAACTGCAGCGTCGTCTTCGTCGGCTACGCGGCGACGGGGACGCTGGCCCGGCGCATCATCGACGGAGCGAAGAGCGTGCGCATCTTCGACGAGGACATCCAAGTGCGGGCCAGGGTGCACACGATCAACGGCTTCTCGGCGCATGCAGACCGCGACGAGTTGCTCGCTTGGCAGCGCGGCGTTGCGCCGGCCCGCACTTTCCTGGTCCATGGCGACGAAGCCGTGATGCGCCAGTTTGCCGACCGGCTGCAAGGCACCCGCGTCACGATGCCGGCGCTCGGCGAGGTGGTCGACCTTGCGCTGGATTGAGCACCGGGCGGCGCCGCACCGCCTGCCGCCCGGTGGCGGCGTGTGATGGCATCCGGTGGCCTGTTCGGTGCGCTACACGAGTTTGCGACGACCGTCCTGCTCGCGATCGGGGCCTTGCTGCCCATCGTCAACCCGCTCGGCGGCGCACCGATCTTCCTGGCGCTGAGCGAGCGGCTGACGCCCGCCGAGCGCGCCCGCATGGCGCAGGCCGTCGCGCTGAACAGCTTCCTGCTGCTGGCGGCCTCGGTCCTCGTGGGCGCCTACGTGCTCGACTTCTTCGGCCTGTCGATCCCGGCGGTCCAGGTCGCCGGCGGGATCGTCGTCTGCGCCATCGCGTGGTCGCTGCTGAACAGCCCGAACTCGCCGTCGAGCCTGGCGCGCGACGATCCGTCGAAGCTGAGCGCGGACGCGTTTCGCCAGCGCGCGTTCTATCCGCTGACGATGCCGCTGACGGTCGGGCCGGGATCGATTTCGGTTGCGCTCACGCTGGGCGCCAATCCGAGCCGCGGTTTCAGGCCGCAGGTCATGACCGCGCTGGCGCACATGCTGGGCATCTGCGTCGTCGTCGTAAGCGTCTATCTCTGCTATCGATATGCCGATCGCATCCTGCGCCGGCTGGGCGCGGTCGGTACCGCCGTCGTCGTCCGCCTGTCGGCCTTCATCCTACTGTGCATTGGCGTGCAGATCTGCTGGAACGGGGTGTCGGCGCTGCTCGTCGGTGCACTGAGCAAAGCCGCATCCTGATCCGCCGCGCGTCGGATCGCTTGCGGGCGAGTCAGCCTCGGGCCCCGACGGTTGCGAGCGCGTGCACGAGCTATCGGCGCGCGAGCCGGCCGGAAAGTGCCGACGGCGCCGGGCGACACGCCGCGGGATCAGCGGTCGATCAGCTCGACTCCCTAGGGCGTAAAACGTCCTGGCAATGAAATCAACGACTTGCGCCGCTGCCGGCTACCAAGCGTCTAACGGCAACCCAGCCAAGTTCGGACGGAACAGGTAGCCGCGACTACCTGCTCGTTTGACGGTCTCTTGGGATGGCCGAGGAGAGCTGCCAGCCCCTCGTGATGACCGCCGGCTGCCGCCTCGGAGCGGCAGCGCGATTCACACCGTCGCGAGACTATAAATAAAGCAAAGGTTGAAGAATGACGCCTAAACCTTT
>JBBINW010000069.1:0-23000 GCA_037443665.1 Betaproteobacteria bacterium | reverse complement strand
GGTTGATGGGAAAGGGCAACTCGGGCCGGCGGCGGAGGAACTTCAGCCTAGCGAAGACGCCGCCCCCTACTTGCGTGCCTTGATGGCGTCTTCGGCCGAGTAGTAGGCCGTGCAGTCGCCGGCGTTGATGAACACCTGGTGGCCCTGCGGCAGGAACCATGCTGAGTCCTTGACGCAATCCTTGGCGTCCCCGCGGTGGATGATGTAGTTGATCTTGCCGTTGCGGAATTCGTTGGCCTTAACGACCCAGTAGGGCCCGAATCCATCGGTGCCGGTCGGCATCATCGGCGACGACCACGAAATCGCCATGATCGGCATGTCGGCCTTGTCCTTGTCGCCGACGATCTTGTCGCCCTGGACCTTCTCGAAGCTTTCCCAGAAGTGCACGCCCCAGCCTTCGTAATTGCCGTCGGCCCGGTAGTAGTGCAGCGCGATGCTGTCGGCGGGGATCGTTGCCAGCTGCACGTCGGCGGCATTCGCCGGCTGCCACGCCGTGCCAGCCACCAGGGCTGCGGTGGCCATCAGGCGGCCGAACAGTTCACGTCGATTCATGGTAAGTCTCCTTCTTGAGGATGAGAGGGATCGGGATTCAGATGCTCAATTCGCCGCTTCGAGCAGGACGACACCCGCCGGATCCGCCGCGATCTCGACGGTGCCGCCAATCACGGTCACCGTCGTGCCGCCATAGGCATCATGCACCTTGGCGCCGTCGGCGAACACGCCCGCGACCGGCAGCTTGACCGTGCCCTGGGCCCCCAGGGCCACGACCACCCGGTCGTCGGCCGTGGCGCGGCTGAACGTGTACGGTGCGTCGGCCAGCTTGACGTGCCGGCCGCGCGCGAGCGCGACATGGCGGGCCCGGAAGCTGCCAAGTTTGCGCCAGTGGGCCAGCACCGCCTTGTCGATGCTTTCCCAGTTCATGTCCGAGCGCGTAGCCTGCTGCGGATCGCTCGAGAAGAACGGACCGGGCGGACGCGCGGTCTCGTCGCCGTAGAAGATCTGCACGCCGCCCGGCGCGAGCAGCAGCGCGTCGGCACCTTCGAAGAGGCGCTTGCGGTCGAAGAGCTGGGTGTCGTGCGACGAGATATACGACAGCACGTTGTAGTTCGCCGGCGCGGCCAGGGCCTTGGCGTAGTCGCTGTAGATCGGGTCGAGGTCGACCGGCTTGCGCGCCGCCGACGCGCGCTCCTGGAACTCGAAGTTGATCATGTTGTCGAAGCCGGCATCGAACAGCGCGTCGCGCCGGAAGTCGTGGCCCCAGAACTCGCCGGTCATCCAGAACGGCGCGTCGTCGACCTTGTCCTTCGGGTGCTCGGCCTTCCACGCCGCCAAGGCCTTCAGGCCGGAGGCCTTGAGCGCCGACCACGACGCCGGCTCGACGTGCTTGACGGTGTCGCAGCGGAAGCCGTCGATGCCGTAGTCGCGCACCCATTGCGTCAGCCAGGTCACCAGATAGTCGCGCACGGTGGCGTCGGGCAAGGCCTTGGCCGCGGTGTCCGGCTTGTTGGCGAAGAACGGCGGCAGGCCGACGAACTTGGGCGACTCGGTCTTGAAGTCGGGCAGGTAGGCGAGCTGCTTGGTGTAGTCGTCGCTGCCGCCTTCGTCGTAGCCGCGCAGCCCGGAGCGGATCCAGTCCCGCCCCCACCAGTTCAGCCACGCCGGATCGTTGTAGTCGATCCAGCTGTGGTAGTCCTTCAGGGTCGCGGCCTCGTAGCCAGGCCACAGCACGCCGATCTTCTTCTCGGTCTTCGGCCCGACGTATTCAGACAAGGTCTGGATGTCGCCATAGCCGGGGTGGTTCATCACGACGTCGAACAGCACGCGGATGCCTTGCGCGTGCGCGGCGGCGACGAAGGCGCGCAACTCCTCGGGCGTTCCCATGTTGGCGTCGAGCCGCGTGTAGTCCAGCGCGTAATAGCCGTGGTAGGCGTAGTGCTTGAACTCCTTGTTGCCGCCGACGACCCAGCCGTGGATCTGCTCGTACGGAGCGGTGATCCAGATCGCGTTGACCCCGAGTTCGCTGAACCAGCCGTCCTTCACCTTCTGCGTCAGCCCGGCCAGGTCACCGCCGTGGAAGGTGGCGATGTCGTCCTGCGGGTTCGCCTCGCGCTGGCGGCCGTAGCTGTGGTCGTTGGCCGGGTTGCCGTCGACGAAACGGTCGGTCATCACGAAGTAGACGATCGGGTTGTCGGCAAAGCTGCCCGGCACGTCCGACGCCGCCGCCGCACCCAGCACCGCGAAGACGGCCGCCACGGCGGCCGTCAGCGTCCGCAGCGCGCGCAGCAACGCGCTCGCGGCCCCGTGGACAGTGCGTCTGGTCACGAATCAACCCTTCACGCCGCCGGCGGTGAGGCCGGAGACGATCCACTTCTGCGCCGCCAGGAACACCGCGGTGATCGGCAGGCCCGAGAGCACCGCGGCGGCGGCGAAGTCGCCCCACAGGTACTTCTGTTCGTACAGGTAGTACTTGGACCCGACGGCCAGCGTGAGGTGCTGCTCCTGCCGCAACAGGATGGAGGCCACCGGGTACTCGATGATGCCGCCGATGAACGCGAGCACGAAGACGACCATCAGGATCGGCACCGCCATCGGCAGCAGCACGTAGCGGAAGGCCTGGAAATGCGTCGCGCCGTCGACCTTGGCGCATTCCTCGATCTCCACCGGGATGGTGTCGAAGTAGCCGCGGATGGTCCAGATGTGGACGGCCACGCCGCCGAGGTACGCGAGGATCAGGCCGGCATGGGTTTCGATGCCGAGCCAGGGAATGTAGTTGCCGATCGTCTCGAAGATCGCATAGATCGCCACCAGCGCCAGCACGGCCGGAAACATCTGCAGCAGCAGCATGCTGTTGAGGATGCCGGTCTTGAAGCGGAACTTCAGCCGCGCGAAGGCGTAGGCGGCGGTGGTCGAGATCATCACGATCAGCACCGACGAGATGCTGGCGATCTTGACCGAGTTCCACAGCCACAGCATCACCGGGAAGGGCGGCAGCACGAGGCTGCCGTCGCTTGCCTGGTAGGGAATGCCGAGTGCAAGCTTCCAATGCTCGAGGCTGATGTGGTCGGGAATCAGCGAGCCGGTGGCGAAGTTGCCCGGGCGCAGCGAGATCGAGATCACCGCCAGCAAGGGGAACATGGTGATCGCGATCAGCGCCCACAGGAACGCATGCGCGGCAAGCATGCGCCAGCGGTGTCGGCGTCCGGTGACGATGGGCATGGTGCTACCTCTTGTCCTCGTTGACGCGGGCCAACCGCAGGTTCGTGATCGACAGGATCGCGACGAGGAAGAAGATGACCGTCGAGATCGCCGCGGCCAGGCCGAAGTTCTGCCCCGAATCCTGGAACGCGATGCGGTAGGTGTACGACACGAGGATGTCCGTCGTACCCGCCGGCACTTTCGTGTTGAGGAAGTCGGGCCGTCCGTTGGTGAGCAGCGCGATGAGGACGAAGTTGTTGAAGTTGAACGCGAAGGAAGCGATCAGCAGCGGCATCAGCGGCTTGATCAGCAGCGGCGCCGTGATCTTGAAGAAGTTGGTCAGCGGGCCGGCGCCCGAGATCGCCGAGGCCTCGTAGAGATCGGCCGGAATCGCCTTGATCAGCCCGGTGCACAAGACCATGATGTAAGGGTAGCCGAGCCAGGTGTTGACGATCAGGATCATCGTCTTGGCCAGCGTGGGGTCGGCGAACCAGGTCGGCCGGATGCCGAACAGGGCGTGCAGGATGGCGTTGATCTCGCCGAAGTTCTGGTTGAACAGGCCGCGGAAGACCAGGATCGAGATGAAGCCCGGCACTGCGTAGGGCAGGAACAGCAGCGTGCGGTACCCCGTGCGGAAGCGCAACGCCTCCCAGTTGAGCATCACGGCCAGCGTGCAGCCCACCGCCAGCGTGAAGAGCACCGTCAGGCCGGCGAAGCTCACGGTCCACGCGAAGATCGCCAGGAACGGGCCGCGGAACTCGGGGTCCTCGACCAAGTGCCGGTAATTGCCCAGACCGATGCCCACCTTGAAGCCGGGCTGGAGCCGGTCACCATCGGCACTCTCGAAGAAGCCGTCCTTCATGTTCGGCGCGTAGCGCAGTCCGGTCTTGACCTGCGTCAGCGAGCCGTCGTCGTTGGGTCGCCAGGCGTGGACCAGCGGGGCGAACTCGCGCACCCCGGCGTAATCGAGCACCGTGCCGTCGGGCAGCTTCAGGCTCATCTTCTGGAGCACCTGCCGGTGCTTGAGCACCTCGGAGAGCGGCAGCGCTTCGGCGAGCGCAAGGGTCTGGGCCGCCAGCGGCTGCAGGCCGACCTCGGTCGGCGGCTTCGGACTGAGCAGTGCCAGCGGTGGCGAGACGAAACTCTGGGCCTTGATCTGCGCCGCCTTGCCCGGATCCTGCTCGTCGTCCTCGTCGTGCTTGGGCACCAGCAGCACGCGGAATGCCGAGCCGTCGGGGTGGAGCGTGAAGGTGAACGTACGGTCTTCGGCGTGCGTGGTCAGCGCCAGCAGGTACGCGGTGGCGCGGGGCAGCGTGAGCAGGTTGGACGAAGAGTAGTTCGTGAACCCGAGCTGGACCGTGTACAGCATCGGGAAGACGACGAAGATCGCCGCCCCCGCCAGTCCGGGGAACAGGTAGCGGTAGGCGAAGGCGACCTGCGAGAGGTAGACGAAGAAGCCGAGGCCGAACAACGCCAGCATCAGCACGGCCCATATCGGCTCGCCGGAGGCGTAGACGCGAAAGACGAGCCACAGCGCGGCCAGGACGACCAGGACCGTGATCGGCCACTTCAAGACCCTGCCCAGATTGCCCGTTTGCCCCATGCTCTTCCAGCAGCGCCGTCGCGGCTTGGTCGTGATGCGACGCGCGCGTTGCCCGCGGGCCCGCGCGCGTCGGTTCTCGCCTCGCTCTACTTGCCCAGCATGCGCGCCGCTGCGGCGTCGAGTGCGTCCTTGGGCGACTGGCGGCCGTTGGTGATGTTCTCCAGCGCCGAGGCCATCGAGGACCAGAACTTGCCCATCTCGGGAATGTTCGGCATCGGCTCGCCGCGCTGGGCGTTTTCCATCGTGGCGGCGATGTTCGGGTTGCCCGAGAGCTCCTTGAAGAAGGCCTTGTTGGCCGGCGTGCCCAGCGGCACGTCGGCGTTGATGGTCTTCAGGCCGTCGAGTGCCAGCACATAGTTCTCGACGAATTCGGTGGCCAGGTCCTTGCTCTTGCTGGGCGCCGCGATCATGCAACCCAGGACGCCGACGAAGGGCTTGGAGTGCTTGCCGTGGACATCGGGAATCGGCGCCACGCCGAAGTCGATGTTGCTCTTCTTGATGTTGTCCCAGGCCCAGGGCCCGGTGATCATCATCGCGATGTTGCCCTTGTTGAAGCCGGCCTCCATTTCGGCGTAGCCCGCACCCTTGGGCATCACGCCGGTCTTGATCATGTTGTCCAGGACTTCGGCGCCGGCGATGGCGCCGGCATCGTTGACGCCGACCTTCGTGGGGTCGTACTCGCCCTTGGCGTCGCGACCGAACACGTAGCCACCATCGGCGGCCAGCATCGGCCAGGTGAAGTAGGTGTTGTTGTAGTCCCAGAGGATGGCCTTCTTGCCCTTGGCCGACAACTCCTTGTCGAGCTTGACGACGTCGTCAAAGGACTTGGGCGGCGTCTTCACCAGGGCCTTGTTGTAGATCAGGCCGATCGCCTCGACCGAGATCGGGTAGCCCCAGGTCTTGCCCTGGTAGCTGAACGCCTTCCAGGCGAAGTTGTCGACGCCGTCGCGAATCTTCTTCGGCGGATTGATGGGGACGATCAGGCCCGACTTCGCCCATTCGCCCATCCGGTCGTGCGGCCAGCAGAAGACGTCCGGGCCCTTGCCGGCGGCGGCGGCCTGCTGGAACTTGCCCGGCGCGTCCTCGGGATGCTCGACCGTGACCGGAATGCCCGTCTTCTTGGCGAAGGCGTCGCCGACCTTCTGCAGGCCGTTGTAGCCTTTGTCGCCATTGATCCAGACGAGCAGCTTGCCCGCTTCCTGGGCGCTGGCAACGCCAGCGCCGGCGAGGGCTGCGATGGCGGCCGCGGCCGTCGCCAGGTGTTTGAACGTCGTCGATTGCATTTCGTGTCTCCGTCTGACTTGGGTTTGTGAGGGATTGTGGGTTTGGCGCGAGCAGGGATCCCGAAGCTCGGCATTCGGGGTTTCAGGCGGCCTTGCGCTGGGGCATCTGGTAGTGACGCCGCAGCGCGCGGCCGCTGGCATCGAAGAGGTGGCAGGCGGCGGCCGGGATGCCAAAGCTCAAGCTGTCTCCTGCACGCACCGTGGACTGCCCGTCGAGCTCGCAGGTCATTGCTTCCTCGACGCCGGGGTAGGCGAAATAGGCGTGCGTCGTGCTGCCCAGCGATTCGACGAAGGTCACGGTGGTCTCGATCGAGTTTTCGGTGGCACCGAACTTGAAATGTTCGGGTCGGATGCCCAGCGTGACCTTGTCGCCGGGATGTGCAGCCCCGGCATCGACCTCGGCGCGGATGACGACACCCGACTTCAGCCGCACGCGCGCCTCGCGCTGAGAAGCCTCGACGACCTCGGCCTCGATGAAGTTCATCTTGGGGCTGCCGATGAACCCGGCGACGAACGCGTTCTCCGGGTATTCGTAGACTTCCAGCGGCGTGCCGACCTGTTCGATGTGGCCGCCGGTGGACAGCACGACGATGCGGCCGGCGAGCGTCATCGCCTCGACCTGGTCGTGCGTGACGTAGATCATCGTCGTCTTCAGGGTCTCGTGAAGCTTGGCGAACTCGTAGCGCATGCGCACGCGCAGCGCGGCGTCGAGGTTCGACAGCGGCTCGTCGAAAAGGAACACCGAGGGCTGGCGCACGATGGCGCGCCCGATCGCGACCCGCTGGCGCTGCCCGCCCGACAGCGCCTTGGGCTTGCGGTCGAGCAGGTGGTCGATGTTCAGCACCTTGGCGGCCTCGTGCACCGCGCGGTCGATCTCGGCCTTGGGCATGTGCGCGAGCTTGAGGCCGAAGGCCATGTTGTCGAACAGCGTCATGTGCGGGTACAGCGCGTACGACTGGAAAACCATCGCGATGCCGCGCTCGGACGGCGGCACGTCATTGACGACCTGGTCGCCGATCCGCAACTCGCCGCTGGTGATGTCCTCCAGGCCGGCGATCACGCGCAGCAGCGTCGACTTGCCACATCCCGAGGGTCCGACGAAGACGACGAACTCGCCGTCGCGGATCTCCAGGTTGATGTCGCGCAACACCTGGACATTGCCGAACGACTTCTGCACATTCGTCAGCTTGACTCCGGCCACCTGGCAATCCTCCGCGCTGGCAGCCGATCGGCGCAGCGCTTGTCTCGTTGGGGTTTTCGGGCTTGCATGCCCCTGCTCTTTGTAGAGAATGTACAAACTTGAATCACGAATGGCAACTGCGGGCGACCGCGATGCTCTGCCATAGCCGCCAATGAAAACAAGCACTTGGTCTCACATAGGGATAACCCCCGACGTAGCAAAACTACAGCCGCGCTTTCGCGTTCGGAGTCGATCGTGAGACGCCGGTCCGGATTCGCACCGGCGCTCGTGGGCCTTTCGCTCGGCCTCGCCAGCAGCCTCGTCGCAGTGCCGGCGGCGGCCCAGAAGGTCGGCACGGGCGCTGCCGGTCGCGCGGTGAACATCATTCGGGACTCGGCGTATCCACGCACGGTCGCGATGATCTACGAGGGACTGTTCAGCTTCGTCCGCATCGAGCGGTCCGAGCCCGGTGCGGCCCCGAGCCGGCACCCGGTGAGTGTCTCCGCCAGCGTGTTGCAGAAGGCGCTGGCCGGCATCCAGTTTCGCAACGAGCCGCTCTTCAGCGACGACGAACTGGCCGAGATCGTATCGCCGCTGGTGACTGCGCTGGCGCGCGCCACGCCCGATCAGGACGTCAGCTTCGCCGTCTCGGGCAGGCATTCGGCGCTGGGACCGCTGGTGCCTCGCAGCGTGACCACCGGGCGTGTCTTCCGCAGCGCCGAGGGGTTGCAGCTGATCATTGGCCTGGCACATCAGGCCTTCGAAGCCGAGTTCAACGGCAGCGGCGTGCTGGTCGCGTTCGAGCCCGGCCGCCGCGCCACCCCCGTATCCCCGTCGCTGCACCTGTCGGGCAGCGAGCCCGGGCTGACCTGGCGGCGCGGTGACTGGGCGAGCTTCGACCTGGACGGCATGGCCGCCGCGGCCGAGCCGCCGCCGGTGACAGCCACGCCAGCGTTGCGGGCGGCACCGGCGCCCGTTGCGGCGCCGGCACCGCCGGCCGACGCCGATGCGCGGTACCGTCAGATCAGCGAACGGCTCAAGACGCTGCAGCGGCTGCGCGACGCCGGCCTCATCACGCAGCAGGAGTACGACGAGCGGCGCCGAGCGATCCTCGACTCGCTCTGACGCAGCGGCGCGGCGCCGTTCAGCCCGGCGCCCGGGTCGCCGGGCCATCGGGCCGTCCAGGTCTGAGCCGGCCAGACCTGGAGCCGCGGCGCTCAGTTCTCGACGAAGACCGCCGTCGTCCGCGCGGGAACCGTGAACGTGCCACTGACGGCGCTGAACGACGCGCCCTTGACCACCGGATCGCTGCCCGCGGCCTGCACCGGATGCAGCGCGACCGACGCGTTGCCCTGGTAGGCGGCGATCGTGTAGCTCTGTGCCGCCTTGTTGGCATTGAACAGCACGACGATGCTCTTGTAGGTCGCATCGCCGCAGCCCGCACCGGCGATGCGCATCACCACGAGCCCGTCCTGCTGCGCAGCGGCGTCGGGGAAGTTCACGCAGGACTTGACCAACACCCCGGTGCCGAGCCTGAACTTGCTCGTGCTGCCGCGGATCTTCAGGAAGTCCTGGAACGCCGCAGCCGCAGCGAGGTTGTCGGTCGGCGCCGGCGCGGGCTGCGCGAGGATCGGCGTCGCCGTCGCCAGATTCGCCGCGTTGTTGCCGGTGTTCTGCGGCGGCGCGCCGACGCCGAAGTTGTTCGCCGAGCCGTCCCAGTAGATGCGGTTGAAGTAGTCGCCGGAGTTGTAGCTGTTGCTGTCCAGCGACTTCGAACGCAGCAGGTCGTCGCCGGCGTGGAAGAACGCGATGCCCTGCGACAACGCGACCAGCGACAGGCCCACCACCTGCGCCCGCGCGCGGGCGGCCGTGCTGGTGGCGGCTGGGTGCTTGTACTGGCTGATGTCGAACAGCGTCTCGTTGTCGTGCACCGAGACGTAGGGCACGTTCTCGGTCGGGTCCCGCGTGTAGCCGGCCGGCTGCCCGCCGTAGTTGTAGGCACTGCCGAGGGTGCCGCTCAGGTTGTAGTCCTTCAGGTTGCCGGCCAGCGACAGGCGGATCAGGTTCTGCGCCGCCTGCAGCGTGCTTCGCTGCGCCGACGTGCAGGCCGAGCCGTCGTTGTTGTCGTAGCACAGGCCGTTGACGAAGCCCTGGTTGCTGACGAGCGCGGCGCCGCTGTCGAACGGACTGCCGCCGCGGACCGAATCGCGCATGCGGTCGTTGAACGACCCGATCCCGGAGCCGGCCAGGTTCAGCTGGCTCGCCTGCACGAACAGCTTGTTGTTGGCGACGTGGCCGAAGTTCCAACCCTCGCCGTAGAACAGGCTGGCGCCGCGCCCGTCGGCCGCCAGCACCGCGTCGACGGCGGTCTTCGCCGCTTCGATGGTCGGCAGCGGCGAGAAACCCATGATGTCGAAGCGGAAGCCGTCGACCTTGTACTGGCCGGCCCAGCGGACCAGCGTGTCCTGCATCAGCTTGGCCATCATCGCGAACTCGGACGCGGTGTCGGCGCAGCAGGAGTCGTTCTCGATCGCCCCGTTGCCGTCGAGCCGGTAGTAGTAGCCGGGCACGATCTTCTCGAGCGCGTCGGTCGAGTAGGTGTGGTTGTAGACCACGTCCATCACGACCCGCAGGCCGACGCCGTGCAGCGCGGCCACCATCTGCCTGAACTCGCGCACGCGCGTCAAGCCGTTGCTGGCGTCGCTCGCGTAGCTGCCCTCCGGCGCGCCGTAATGCGCCGGGTCGTAGCCCCAGTTGAAGCAGTCGGCGTTCTGCGTCGCGACGACGGCGTTCGCCGCCGTCAGGTCGGCCCCGATGCTCGCCGGGATCGTCGGCGTCGTGCAGCCGAGCTCGTTCACCGACGCGAAATCGAAGGTCGGCAGCAGGTGCACGTGGGTGAGCCCGGCCTGGGCCAGGGCTGCCAGGTGCTTCATGCCGTTGGCGCTCAGGTCGGTGAACGCCAGGTACTTGCCGGCGTGCCCTGCGCCGACGGTGGCATCGTTGGCCGAGAAATCGCGAATGTGCAGCTCGTAGACCGAATCGTCGGTCGCCGCGCCGCTCTTGGGCAGCGTGCCGGGCCAACCCGTCGGCTTGGCCACCGCGTCGGCGAGGTTCAGCACCATGCCGTACTGGCCGTTGCCGTTGAGCGACGGCGCGTAGGGGTCGGTGACGTCGGTGCTGGTCACGACGACGCTGCCCGCCGAGCGTGAATAGGCGGTGATGTCGAACGTGTAGTACGCGGTGTTCGTCCACGAGTTGTCGGCGGCGGTGGCCGACCAGACGCCGCTGGCGGCGTCCGGCGTCATTGCCACCGTCTTCGCGGGCGTGGTCGCGGTGGGTGACGCGTAGATCTTCAGCGTCACCGCGGTGGCCGTCGGCGCCCAAAGGCGGAATGTCGGCACGTCGTTGGCGTCGAAGCTGACGCCCAGCGTCTGCACCGACGCCGCCCCGGCATAGACGGCGTCGAGCACCGGCGCCACCTGCACCTGCGTGCCACCGCTGGCGCTGCCGCCGGTCGATACGACGACGGCGAGCTGTCCCTTGAGCAGCGACGCGACGTTGGCGACCGCGGCCGCCGGCACGGTCAGCGTGGCGGCGCCGGCGTACTGCGGGAACTTCGCCGCCAGCGCGCCGCCGAGCGGGGCACCGGCCGCGAGGTCGTACGAGCCATCGGCGCCCGTCGGCGCGTTCGTGCTCGGGGCCATGCCGCCGTTGGCGGCGTAGTACAGCTTGTACGAAGCGGTCGCGCTGGCACCCGGCCAGACCATCGTGTCGGGCTGCAGCCAGACCGCCTGCGCGCTGCCCAGCTTGATCGGCGACAGCGCCGCGGCGGCGCTGGCGTAGAGCGTGCAATCCGCCTGCGCGATCCATATCTCCTGGCCGCCGGCGGCGATCGACGCGGCCAGCGTGAGCGACTGGTCGGACCCGCAGTTCTTGTTGCCCTGGCCGTCGGTGACCAGGAAGTCCACGACCGGCTGCGCATGGTCGATCGGCAGGTCGACGTACACGCCGAAGGCGTCGGTCTGGTTGAACGGGGTGTTGGCGGGCCAGGTCGGCGTCGGGTTGGTCGTGCCCTGCCAGGAATAGACGCCCCAGCCCGTGTAGGTCGCGTCGGCGCGGTGGTAATGCACGCGCAGCACGTAGGCCGACAGCGCCGAGGACACACCGCCGCCGGCCCCGCCGCCACCGCCGCCACCACTGCAGGCCCCGAGCAGCAGCGCGGAAAGAAGAACCAGCAATGCACGGCGGGCAATCTGGATCGGTCGCATGGTCGTCTCCTGTCTGTTCTTTTGGCCGCCGACAGGTGGTGCAGGAAATCGCACCGCCCTGTGGCTGCCGCTCGGCGTCGTCGCGATCCAGTATTGCACACGGTCTGCAGCATCGCGAAGGTCCCGAGCGGCGCGCGGCGAGCCCATGGCCGATCGCTCGCCGACGGACACGCAGGTCGTGGCCGGGCACCGGTCCGCTGCGCTACGATGAACCGGCGCCGAGCGTGCTTGTGCGCACGCCGCCCCATACTCGCCCACCCGATCGCCCCACCCGATCGCCCAACCCACTGCGCCGCCACCCTGCGATGCACGTCTTTCTCCACTCCACCGGAACCTTTGCATGAGTCAGATCCATTTCATCGGCGGCGAAAAGGGCGGCGTCGGCAAGTCGCTGCTGGCGCGCGTGCTGGCCCAGTACTTCATCGACCGCGACCTGCCCTTCGTCGGCTTCGACACCGACCGCTCGCACGGCGCGCTGCTGCGCTTCTACGCCGACTACGCCGCCCCGATACCGCTGGACGGCCATGACAGCCTGGACCGCGTCGTCGAGGCGGCGGCAGAAGACCCGGCGCGCCGCGTGCTCGTCGATCTGGCGGCGCAGACGCAGACCGCGCTCGTGCGCTGGCTCGACGAGGCGGGCGTGGCCGAACTCGCGGCCGAGATCGGCATCGGGCTGAACTACTGGCACGTGATGGACGCCGGGCGCGACTCGGTCGATCTGCTCGCACGCTGGCTCGACGGCCCCGGCGCGGCGCTGCCGCTGGTGCTGGTGCTCAACGAGGTGCGCGGCGAGAACTTCGAGCAGCTCGCTGCCTCGGGCCTGCAGGAGCGTGCGCAGGCCCTGGGCGCACGCACGCTGCGCCTGCGCAAGCTGCCCGATGCGCTGCTGCAGAAGGTCGATGCCGCCGGCAGCAGCTTCTGGGCCGCGACCCACGCCGGTGGCCTGGGCCTGCTCGACCGCCAGCGGCTGAAGCTGTGGCTGCAGCGCACCGGGGCCGAGGTCGAGGCGCTGGGCGTCTGACGGCCAGGCGAGGGTCGCCGCGGCGGTGCGGCCGGTAAACGCACGGCCCTGCGCGGCCATGCCGAGGTGTGCGCAGGGCAAGCAGCCGGCCCGGAGCCGCCCGCCTACGACTTAGGGCTGTCGCGGCAGCGGCTGGCTGCCGATCATCGGCCGGTGCAACGCGGCTTCGCGCTGCACCGACCTGCACCGACGACCCGAGGAGATCGATCATGGCCAGCAAGCCCGACGAGACGGCCGCCAGCGCCACCCAGCGCAAGCCCACGGCGCAAGCCAAGGCGGTGTCCTTGCACATCGGCCTGAACGGCGTCAGCGGAGCCGCCTACGGCGGCTGGGACGGGCCATTGGCGGCCTGCGAGTTCGACGCCAACGACATGGCCGCCGTCGCCAAGTCGCGCGGCATGAAGCCCACCGTGCTGCTGACCAAGCAGGCCACGCGAGCCAAGGTGCTGTCGGCCATCCGCGCCGCCGCCAAGGCGCTCAAAGGCGGCGACCTGTTCTTCCTGAGCTACTCGGGCCACGGCGGCCAGGTGCCCGACACCAACGGCGACGAGCCCGACGGCAAGGACGAGACCTGGTGCCTGTATGACGGCCAGCTGATCGACGACGAGCTGTACTTCGAGCTCAGCCGATTCGGCGCCGGCGTCCGCGTTCTCGTGCTCTCCGACAGCTGCCACAGCGGCAGCGTCACGCGCGAGCTGCCGCCGCCGCCACCGCCGCCCGGCCAGCGCGCCAGGCTGATGCCCGACGCCGTGGCGCGCCGCGTCTACGCCCTGCACAAGGCCTTCTACGACAAGCTGCAGGACGATGTCGCGCGCGAGGCGAAGAAACTCTATGTCGATCCGGACGCGGCCCTGGCCCATGCGGGCGCCGCGGCGCAGGCGGTCGGGCTCGTGGGCCAGTTCAAGCCCGCGGTGGTGCTGATCTCGGGCTGCCAGGACAACCAGACCTCGATGGACGGCGACCACAACGGCGCCTTCACCGAACAGCTGCTGAAGGTCTGGAACCACGGCGCGTTCCAGGGCGACTACCGCAGCTTCCACGCCCGCATCCGGGCCGGCATGCCGGCGACGCAGTCGCCCAACCTGTTCGTGCTCGGCAGCGCGGCGTCGTTCCTGGCGCAGGAGCCGTTCTCGGTCTGAGCCGGTGCTCAGGCCAGAGCCGCAGCGACGAAGTCCAGCCGGTCCTGGCCGAAGAACATCTGCTCGCCGACGAAGCAGGTCGGTGCGCCGAACGCGCCGCGTGCCACCGCCTGCTCGGTCAGCGCCACCAGGGCCGCCTTGACCTCGGGGTCCGCGACCCAGGCCGTGAACTCGTCGGCGGGGATCCCCGCCGCGGCCAGCACCGCGGCGAGCTCGGCCGGGTCGCCGAGGTTGCGCGACGCCACCCACATCGCGTCGAAGACGGCGTCGACGTAGGTTGCGAACAGTTCGGGGCGGCGCGTCTGCAGCCCCACGGCGCCACGCATCAGCGTGAGCGTGTTGATCGGGAAGTGCGGGTTGAACGTGAAGGGCACGCCCCACCGCACGGCCCAGCGCGCGAGGTCCTGTCCCAGCCAGCGCCCCTTGGCCGGCACGCTCACCGGGCTGGCGTTGCCGGTGGCCTTGAACACGCCACCCAGCAGCATCGGCCGGTAGACCAGCGCCGCGCCGGCCTCGCGCGCGATGCGCGGCAGCTGCGTGTGCGCCAGGTAGGTCGCGGGGCTGCCGAAGTCGAAGAAGAACTCGACCGTCTTGCGGCTCATGTTGCTTGGCCTTTCACCAGGTTTCCAGCCACGGCCGCAGGTCGAGCTCGTGGGTCCAGGCACTGCGCGGCTGGCGGTGCAGCTGCCAGTAGGTCTCGGCGATGTGCTCGGGGTTCAGGATGCCGTCGCGCGCCTTCAGCGCGTAGCGCTCGGGGAAGTTCTGCGCGATGAAGGCGGTGTCGATGGCGCCGTCGATCACGACATGCGCGACGTGGATGCCCTGCGGCCCGAGCTCGCGCGCCAGGCTCTGCGCCAGCGCGCGCAGCGCGTGCTTGGCGCCGGCAAAGGCCGCAAAGCCGGCGCCGCCGCGCAGGCTGGCGGTCGCGCCCGTGAACAGGATCGTGCCGCTGCCGCGCGGCAGCATGACCTTGGCGACCTCGCGGCCCATCAGGAAACCGGCCAGCGCGCCCATCTCCCAGACCTTGCGATAAACGCGCTCGGTCGTGTCGGTGACCGCGAAGCGCACGTTGGCGCCGACGTTGAACACCGCGACCTCGATCGGTGCCAGCTCACGCTCGATCTGCGCCACCAGCGCCGTGACCGCTGCCTCGTCGCGCGCGTCCGAGGCGAAGCCCTGCGCCTGGCCACCCTCGGCGCGGATGCGGTCGACCAGCGGCTGCAACTTGTCGGCCTGGCGCCGGGTGACGCAAGCGACATAGCCCTCGCGGGCGAAGCGACGCGCGATCGCGCCGCCGGTGGCGTCGCCGGCACCGACGACGAGCGCGGCCCTGGGCTGGGTCATCTGCAAGACCTCCGATCGGCCGGCGGCCGCGATGGGCCATCGTAGCGCCTGTGCGGGGTGAGAATCGCGGTGACCGTGCACGCGGCACGCCACGGTGCAAGGAAGGACGAGCGATGAAGCGATTGACGATGTCCCTGGACGACGATCTGGCCCGGGCCTTCGAGGCCCTGGTCCGCGAGCGCGGCTACCAGAACCGCTCGGAGGCCTTTCGCGACCTGCTGCGCGCCGACCTCGGCCAGGCGCACCAGGCGCTGCACCCCGACGGCCCCTGCATCGCGACCCTGAGCTATGTCTACAACCACCACCAGCGCCAGCTCGCGATGCGTCTGACCGACATGCAGCACGATCACCACGAGCTGACGGTCTCGACGACGCACGCCCACCTGGACCACGACAACTGCATCGAGGTCGCGATCCTGCGCGGCCAGACGCGCCAGGTGCAGGCCTTCGCGCAGTCGGTGATCGCGCAGCCGGGCGTCAGTCACGGCTCGCTGCACCTGGTGCCGATGGCGCTGCGCCACGGCCACGGGCACGACCACCTGGCGCCGGCCACCGCGGGTGCGGCCATCGGGTCGCACCGCGCTGCCAAGCGGGCCTCCCCCACCTGAGGACCCGGCCGCGTTGCGCGTGAGCAGCCGCCGACGGCGATCGTCGGCTATTGGTATGACTCATTCATCATCTGTCATACACTGGCCCGGGTTCGACCCTGCCCGCCGCCATGGATGCCCTCCCCACCGACTGGTCAGCGCTTTGCGGGCTGGTCCTGCTGCTGGGCATGCGGCACGGCCTCGATGCCGACCACCTCGCCACCATCGACGGCCTGACGCGCCTGAACCAGCGCCGCGGGATGCCGCTGGCACGCTGGTGCGGCGTCCTGTTTTCCGCCGGGCATGGTGCGATCGTGATGGCGATCGCGGTGCTGGTCGGCAGCGTGAGCGAACACTGGACGCCGCCGGGCTGGCTCGACGCCTTCGGGACCTGGGTCTCGGTCGCCTTCCTGCTCGCGCTCGGCCTGGCCAATCTGCATGCCGTCATCGCGGCGCCTGCCGGCGCCGAAGTGGCCCTGGTCGGCCTGAAGGGCCGCTTCCTCGGCCGCCTGGTGCAGGCCGGCAGCCCGCTCGGCGTGGCCGCGGTGGGCGTGCTGTTCGCGCTGTCGTTCGACACCGTCAGCCAGTCGGTGCTCTTCGCCGCCACGGCGACCCGTTTCGGCGGCCTGGTGCGGGCGCTCGAACTCGGCGGCCTGTTCGTGCTCGGCATGATGGTCACCGATGGCCTGAACGGCTGGTGGGTCTCACGCCTGGTCGCCCGCGCCGACCGCGTTGCCGCGCTGGCATCGCGCGTGATGGGTGCGGCCGTCGGCGGGGTCAGCCTGCTGGTGGCGGCGCTGGGCATCGGCAAGATGCTCTCGCCCAGCCTGGACCGCTGGAGCGACGGCCAGGAGATGGCGCTGGGCGCCGCCGTGGTGGCGGTCGTCACGACGGCCAGCCTGGCCGCGCTCGCGCTGGCGCGCCAGCGGGAACCGCGGCGAGCACCCGCCTGAGGCTGCGCGCGACGGCCACAGCGGCGGCACCCTAAAGTCTTCCGGCGGCGCGCCGATAGACCCGTTGCGAGACGGCCCGATGCCGGCTCGACAGCAGGAAAGCCGCCATGATTTCCGCCGTCAACGCCATTCCCGCCACGGCGGGCGGCAACACGCCGCCCAACGCCGAGAAGCTCGCCGAGCTGAGCCAGAAGGCCATCGAGTTGCAGCAGCGACTCGTCTTGGCGAAGAAGACCGACGCAAAGACGACGGCCAACGACGCCTCGCAGGCCGACAGCGTCTCGCACCAGCTCGACACGGTCCAGGCCCAGATCGACCGTCTGATCCTGGCGATGCAGCTGTCCCGCATCGGTTCCGGCACCGACGCGGCCGACGGTACGGACCGCACCTCGGCCCCGACGGTCGGCGCCGCGAAGCAGGGCCAGGCGGACGCGTCCCATACCGGCGAGGCGAATGCCGCGCCGGGACAGCACGACGCACAGGCCAAGGCCCGGCGCCTCGCCGACCCCTACAGGCCGACCGATACGCCAGGAAACCTCGTCAACCTCAGCTCCTGACCCGCCGGCGCGGCACGAGCGCAGCGACGGCAGGCCGCGGGCATGGCGCAGCCGTGCTCCGGTCCGCGACTTGCTTGACCCTCGTCTGAACCGGGAGCGCCCCACATCGGGCCACCCTTCGGCAGGCGCACATCGCATCGGCGGTGCACGCGCGATGGCAAGAGGAGACCCACAGTGGCAAAGATCCCCCCCGGCGTCGGCCCGCGCTTTCCGCAGGTCGTGGTTCTCTTCGGTGCCACCGGCGACCTGGCGCGACGCAAGCTGCTGCCGGGCCTGTTCCACCTGGTCAGCGCCGGGTTCATCCCGGGGTGCCGGATCATCGGGGTCTCGCTCGACGACATCGACGTCGAGGGCTTCCGCTCGGCCGCCCGGGGCGCGCTCGACGAGTTCTTCAACCGCAAGGTCAACGAGCCGGCCTGGGAGGCCTTCACCCGGATCCTGGACTACGTGCCGCTCGCGGCCGGCGCCGCTGCGCTCGCGGCCGCGGTCGCCCGGGCGGAGCAGTCGCTGGGCGGCGAGAGCCGCCGGTTGCACTACCTGAGCGTGCCCCCGAACGCGGCGCTGCCGGCGGTGCGGCTGCTGGCGCAGGCGGGCCTGGTCGAGCGCTCGCGCATCGTGATGGAGAAGCCCTTCGGCACCGACCTGGACAGCGCCGTCGTCCTCAACGGCAAGCTGCACGAGGTGTTTGCCGAAGACCAGATCTTCCGCATCGACCATTTCCTGGGCAAGGAGCCGGCGCAGAACATCCTCGCCTTCCGGTTCGCCAACGGCCTGTTCGAGCCGATCTGGAACCGCAACTTCATCGACCACGTGCAGATCGACGTGCCCGAGACGCTGGGCCTGGGCAAGCGCTCGGCCTTCTACGAGCAGACCGGGGCCTACCGCGACATGGTCGTGACGCACCTGTTCCAGATCCTCGCCTTCATGGCGATGGAGCCACCGACCGCGCTGGAACCGGCGCCGATCGGCGAGGAGAAGAACAAGGTCTTCCGCAGCATGCTGCCGATCCAGCCGGCCGACGTCGTCCGCGGCCAGTACACCGGCTACCGCGGCGAGGACGGCGTGGACCCGGAATCCGAGACCGAGACCTTCATCGCGCTGAAGTGCTTCATCGACAACTGGCGCTGGGCCGGCGTGCCCTTCTTCCTGCGCACCGGCAAGCGCCTGGCCGAGGGCCAGCGCATCATCTCGATCGCCTTCCGCGAACCACCCAAGAGCATGTTTCCGGCCGGCTCGGGCGTCGGTGCGCAGGGCCCGGACCACCTCACCTTCGACCTCGCCGATGCCTCGAAGATGTCGCTGTCCTTCTACGGCAAGCGGCCGGGGCCCGGCATGCGGCTGGACAAGCTGTCATTGCAGTTCGCGATGCACGACACCGGCCTGATCGGCGAGGTGCTCGAAGCCTATGAGCGGCTGATCCTGGACGCGATGCGCGGCGATCGCACGCTGTTCACCACCGCCGAGGGCATCGAGCGACTGTGGCAGGTCTCGACCCATCTGCTGGAGGCGCCGCCGCCGGTACGCCTGTATGCACCGGGCTCCTGGGGGCCGAAGTCGATCCACCAGCTGATCGCGCCGCATGCCTGGCGGCTGCCGTTCGAGCGCGCCTGGCGCGACCCCAACCGCCTGGGCAGCTGAGCGCCGCGGCGGCCGGCGGCGCTGGCGGTCAATGCGCGTGCAACGTCTCGCCGGCCTTCAGCCGATAGACCGTGCCGCAATAGGGACAGCGACCCTCGCCCGTGGTCGCCACATCGATGAAGACCTTGGGATGGTTGCTCCACAGCGCCATGCGCGGGTTGGGGCAGAAGGTCACGCCGGCGCCGACGAGTTCGGCAGCGGCGAGTTCGACGACGGCCCTGGGCTCCTGCGCGCTCATACCGGCGTCAGCCATTCGGCGTACTTCGGGTTGCGGCCATTGACGATGTCGAAGAACGCCGCCTGGATCTTCTCGGTCACCGGGCCGCGGCTGCCGGCGCCAATCTGCACCCGGTCGAGCTCGCGGATCGGCGTCACCTCGGCCGCGGTGCCGGTGAAGAAGGCCTCGTCGGCGATGTAGACCTCATCGCGCGTGATGCGCTTCTCGACCAGCTTCAGGCCCAGGTCCTGGCAGATCGCGAGGATCGTGTCGCGCGTGATGCCGTTGAGCGCGCCGGCGGACAGGTCCGGCGTGTAGACCACGCCCTTCTTGATCACGAAGACGTTCTCGCCCGCGCCCTCGCTCACGAAGCCGCTCGCGTCGAGCAGCAGCGCCTCGTCGTAGCCGTCGTCGGTGGCCTCTAGGTTGGCCAGGATCGAGTTGGTGTAGTTGCTGACCGCCTTGGCCTGGGTCATCGTGATGTTGACGTGATGCCGCGTGTAGCTGCTGGTCTTCACGCGGATGCCGCGCTTCAGGCCCTCTTCGCCCAGGTAGGCGCCCCAGGGCCAGGCGGCGACCATCAGGTGGATGCTGTTGCCGCGCGGGCTGACGCCGAGCTTGGTGTCGCCGATCCAGGCCAGCGGGCGCAGGTAGCAGCTCTCCAGCGCGTTCGCGCGCACCACCTCGCGCTGGGCTTCCATGACGTGCGCCGGCGTGAACGGGATGTGCATGCGCAGGATCTTGGCGCTGTTGAACAGGCGCTCGGTGTGCTCGGGCAGGCGGAAGATCGCGGTGCCGCGACCGGTCTTGTAGGCGCGCACGCCTTCGAAGACGCCGCAGCCGTAGTGCAGCGTGTGCGTGAGGACGTGGATCTTGGCGTCGCGCCACTCGACCAGCTGGCCGTCCATCCAGATCTTGCCGTCGCGGTCGGACATCGACATGGGCGCTCCTTCGGGCTTGGAATGAGGGTGATGCGCGATTTTAGGCGCGGCGCCGCGGTCGGACGCCGAGGCCGGTGCACAGCGCACCTTCGCGCAGAATCGCGCCGATGGACGGCCTGCAGACCTGGGTGATCAACCTCGACCGCGCCCCGGAGCGGCTGGCGCGCATCGCCGCGCAGCTGCAGCGGCTGCAGCTACCCTTCGAGCGCCTGCCGGCGGTCGACGCGCGCGCCTTCACACCGGCGCAGCAGGCCGCGATCGACGAGACGGCCTACCGCCGCCGGCACGGCATGCCCTCGCTGCCGGGCGAGCTCGGCTGCTACCTGTCGCACGTCGAGGTGGTGCGCCGCTTCCTTGCCAGCGGCGCCGAATTCGCGCTCGTGCTCGAGGACGACGTGGTGCTGCACGACAGCCTGCCCGCGGTGCTGCACGGCCTGGTCGCGAACGCGGCGCGCTGGGACACGGTCAAGCTCTCGGCAGTGCATTCGGGCACGCCGGTGCCGGTGCTGGAAATCGCGCCCGGCCATGCGCTGGCGGTGATGCTCAGCCGCTGCACCGGGTCCAGTGCCTACGTGATGAACCGCCGTGCCGCGCAAGCCTATGCGCAGGGCCTGCTGCCGATGACCCTGCCCTACGACCATGTGTTCGACCAGGGCTGGCGCTTCGGCCTGAAGGTGCGGCTGGTCACGCCCACGCCCTGCGGCCACGACGACCAGATCGCCTCCAACATCGGCGCACCGCCGAGCCGCGTGCGCAAGTTCCACTGGACCAAGCGCCTGTCGACACATGCGTTCCGCCTGCGCAACGAATGGCGGCGGCTGGTGTACGGGCTGACACAGGCGCTGCGCGAGAAGCTCGGCAGCGGGCTCAGGGCTTGACGACGTCGCGCTCGCGGCGACCGACGCGGCCACTGCGCAACGCGTCGGCCCAGTCGCCGCGGCCACGGCTGTCGGCCTGGCGCGCCGCGCCTTCCCAGTCGTAGGCCACCACGCGCAGCCGCACGTCCCAGCGCCCGTCGCGGCCCTCGAGCAGGGCATAGCGCGCGTGCGGCGACCCGGTCTCGGCGACATGCTCGAACGGATGGTCGTCGTCGAACGCCGGCAGGCCGACGCTGCCCGGGTTGACGATGCGCACCGGGCCGGCGCTGACATCGCGCGGCAGGTGCGAATGGCCGCACAGCAGCAGGCCGTCGCCGACCGGACCCAGACGCGAGACGATCTCGTCGGGCGTCGCAGCGCGCAAGCCCCCGGGCGTGACCGTCTCCAGCAGGTAGACCACGTCGCTGGCCGGCGTGCCGTGCACGCAGCGCAGGCCGGGTGCCGGCGCCATCGCCGGCGGCAGTGCGGCCAGCCAGGCCCGGTGCACGGCCGAGATGCGGTCGGCGGTGTCGCGGTCGGTCGGCCCCATGCGCTCGCGCGGCAACGTCAGCAGCTGGCGCTCGTGGTTGCCGGCGATGGTCGGCCAGTCGCGCGCCATCAGCCAGTCGGCGGTTTCGGCCGGCCACAGCGGGCCGCTCAAGATGTCGCCCAGGTTCAGCCAGCCGTCGACTGCGCCGGCGTCAGCCACCACCGCCAGCAGCGCCGGCAGGTTGCCGTGGATGTCGGAGACCACGCCCAGCCGCATCGTCGCCCCTTCGCGCTGCGTCCGCCCGTCGATCAGCCCAGGCCCCGCACCGCCTCGATCGCCTGCTCGATGCGCTCGACCGCGTGGATGGTCAGGCCTTCGATCGGCTTCTTCGGCGCATTGGCCTTGGGCACGACGGCGACGGAAAAGCCCAGCTTGGCGGCTTCCCTCAGCCGCTCCTGCCCGCGCGGCGCCGGGCGCACCTCGCCGGCCAGGCCGACCTCGCCGAACGCGATGAAGCCGCGCGGCAGCGCGCGTCCGCGCAGGCTGCCCTGGATCGCGAGCAGCACCGCCAGGTCCGCCGCCGGCTCGCCGATGCGCACGCCGCCGACGGCGTTGACGAACACGTCCTGGTCCATGCACGAGACGCCGGCATGGCGGTGCAGCACCGCCAGCAGCATCGCCAGGCGGTCGCGGTCCAGGCCGACCGAGAGCCGCCGCGGGCTCGCGCCGCCACTGTCCACCAGGGCTTGGACCTCGACCAGCAGCGGCCGCGTGCCTTCCAGCGTCACCAGCACGCAGGTGCCGGCCACGGGCTCGCTGGTTTGCGTCGACAGGAAGATCGCGCTCGGGTTGCTCACGCCCTTCAGGCCGCGCTCGGTCATCGCGAAGACACCGATCTCGTTGACGGCGCCGAAGCGGTTCTTGATCGCCCGCACCAGCCGGAAGCTGCTGTGGGTGTCGCCCTCGAAGTACAGCACGGTGTCAACGATGTGCTCGAGCACGCGCGGCCCGGCGAGCGCACCCTCCTTGGTCACGTGGCCGACCAGCACCACGCTGCAGCCGCGCGTCTTGGCCACGCGCGTGAGCTGGGCAGCGCATTCGCGCACCTGGGCCACCGAGCCCGGCGCCGAGCTGAGCTGGTCCGAATACACGGTCTGGATCGAGTCGATGACGCAGAAGTCAGGCGCCTCGTTCTCGATCGCGGCGACGATCCTCTCCAGCTGGATCTCGGCCAGCACGCGCACCTTCTGGCCGTTCAGGCCCAGCCGGCGCGAGCGCAGCGCGATCTGGGCACCGCTCTCCTCGCCGGTCACGTACAGCACCTTCATCTGCGCCGACAGCGCGTCCACGGCCTGCAGCAGCAGCGTGCTCTTGCCGATGCCGGGGTCGCCGCCGATCAGCACCACCGCGCCCTCGACGATGCCGCCGCCGAGCACCCGGTCGAGCTCTTCCTGGCCGGTGGGCGTGCGCGCGATGTCGGCGGCCTCGATCTCCGACAGCGTGGCCACCGGCTGGCTCTTCGCCAGCGCCTGGAAGCGGTTGTTGCGGCCGCTGCCGGCCGCGACCTCGGCCACGGTTTCCTCCAGCGTGTTCCAGGCCCCGCAATGCGGGCACTTGCCCAGCCACTTGGCGTTGCTGCCGCCGCATTCGCGGCAGGTGTAGATCGTCTTGGCCATTGGTAGACGTTGGTTCCTTAAGCGGCCCGAAGGCCGGGTGCAGAACCAACG
>JBBINW010000068.1:0-23676 GCA_037443665.1 Betaproteobacteria bacterium | reverse complement strand
TGCGGGCCGCGCAGCGCGCGCAGGACTACGCAGCGCGGCTGCAGGCAGCGCGGGAAGCGCAGGCGCGGGTGGCGCGGCGCCAGGCCGAGCGTGCGGCGCAGGGCAAGCATCCGCAGCCTCTGCCGGCACCCTCGGCGTCGGTGGTGCAGGGGCGCTGACCGCCGCCGAAGGCGGCGCCGGCGCCGGCGTCAGCGCAGGGAATCGATGCGTGCCAGCGCGAGCGAGAGGTTGTCGCCACCGCCGCGGGCGCGCTGCCGTGCCTTGCTGATCAGCATCTCGCTGGCTTCGCGCGGAGGCAGCGCATGAACGATGGCGCCGATCTCCTTGGGCGTGAAGTAGTGCCACAGGCCATCGCTGCAGGCCAGCATCGTGTCGCCGTAGTCCAGGTGGTCGATGTGCCACAGCGCCACCGGCGGGTCGGCATGGGTGCCCAGGCAGCCGGTGAGGAGGTTCGATTGGGGGTGCGAATTGGCGCTTTCCTCGGTTAGCTTGCCTTCGTCGATCAGCCGCTGAACGAACGAATGGTCCACCGTGCGACGCATCATCTCGGCGCCGCGGAAGTGATAGACGCGCGAGTCGCCGGCATGCACGATGTCGCAGGCCAGGCTCGGCGCGATGCAGAAGGCGGCCACCGTGCTGTGCGGCTCTTCTTCGGCCGTGATCGCGGTGAGCTTGATCATCAGGTGCGACTCGAGCACCACCTGGCGCAGCATCTCGGCCGGATCGTCGTGTGCCGGCACGAAGCGCTCGAAGATCTGGCGGCCCGTCAGCAGCACTTGGTCGGCGGCCTTGCGCCCGCCGCTCTTGCCGCCCATGCCGTCGGCCACGATCGCCAGCATCGAGCCGCTGATGCGCGGGTGGACGACGATCTCGACCTGGTCCTGCTGGTACGCGCGGTCGCCACGGTGCAGCCCGGTGGCGGCGCTGAAGCGGAACGAAGGGGACTCGGCGACCATCGGCGCGAATATAAACTGCAGGTCTTTCCCGATGTCGTGCAGCAATGGACGAGAACCTGCATTCGCCGCAGCGCCGACTGATCGAACTGCGAATGGAACACGCCGATCTCGACGAGCTGATCGACCGCCATCCGCTCGACCGCCCCGGCGACGAGCTGGCGCTGCGACGGCTGAAGAAGCGCCGCCTGCTCCTGCGCGACCAGATCGCGCACCTGGAAACCTCGTTGCAGCCGGCCGAGCCGGCGTGAGAGCCGCAGCCGCCTTCCGGGCCTGCGCTCGTGCAGCGGCCGGCGCGCGCGGTGCAGGTGCGGCGCGGGCATGAGCAGCGGGCTTTGCGCCGCGGTCGCACGCGCGTTTGCCGTTGACGGCCCATTGGCGCGCAGCGAACCCGGTTTCGTCCCTCGCCCGCAGCAGGATCTGCTGGCGGGGCGCATTGCGCAGGCGTTGGAAGGCCGCGAGACCCTGGTCGCCGAAGCCGGCACCGGCGTCGGCAAGACCTTCGCCTACCTCGTGCCGCTGCTGCTGTCGGGGCGTCGGGCGCTGGTCAGCACGGCGACGAAGAGCCTGCAGGACCAGTTGTTCCTACGCGATCTGCCGCGCCTGACCGATGCGCTGAACGTGCCGCTGCGCATGGCCCTGCTCAAGGGCCGGGCCAGCTACCTGTGCCGCCACCGGCTGGCGCAGGCGCGAAGCGAGGGCCAGCTGGCCGACCGCTTCGCGGTGCGGGCGCTGCACCGGGTCGCGGCCTGGTCCCGCGGCACGCGCACTGGCGACCTGGCCGAGATCGAGGGTCTGGACGATCGCTCGCCGGTGATCCCGCTGGTGACCTCAACACGCGACAACTGCCTGGGCGCCGAGTGCCCCGAGTACCGTGCCTGCCACGTGATGCAGGCCCGGCGTGAGGCGATGGCGGCCGACCTCGTGGTCGTCAACCACCACCTGTTCTTCGCCGACCTCGCGCTGCGCGACAGCGGCGTCGCCGAACTGCTGCCGACGGTGGATGCCGCGGTGTTCGACGAAGCCCACCAGCTCGTCGAAGCCGGCGTGCAGTTCCTGGGCACCCTGCTGTCCACCGGCCAGGCGCTGGATCTCGGCCGCGACCTGCTGGCGCTCGGTCTGCAGCACGCGCGCGGGCTGCAGCCTTGGCACGACCTGCAGGCGGGCATCGAGCGGGCGGCGCGCGAGCTGCGGCTGGCCAGCGCCGGCGCGATCCGGGAGGTGCGGGCGCTGCTCAAGCTGGCCTGGGACGAGCGCGCCGACGCGTTGCAGCAGCCCCTGCAGGACCTGGCCACGGCGGCGCTGGCCGCCGCCGATGCGCTGGCCGGTGTTGCCGAGGCGGCGCCGGACTTCCCCAAGCTCGAGCAGCGCGCGCGCGCGCTGGCGACGCTGGCGCAGCGCTTCGGCGCAGCGGCGGTGGCCGACCACGTGCGCTGGATCGACCTCACCCCGCAGCAGGCGCGCCTGGTCGAAGCACCGCTGGATATCCGCGAGATGCTGACGCAGCAGCGCCAGCTCGCGGCCCGGGCCTGGATCTTCACCTCCGCCACGCTCGGCGACGACGACGCCTTGTCCTGGTTCAGCGCCAGCACGGGCCTCGAGGACGCCGCCCGGTTGCGCGTGGGCAGCCCGTTCGACTATCGGGCGCATGCGCGCGTCTGGGTACCCTCGCGCCTGCCGCTGCCCAACGCGCCGGGGCATCCGGACGCGGTGGGCGCGCTGGCCGCGCGCTGCGCCGTCGCGCTGGGTGGCCGCACCTTTGTGCTGACCACCACGTTGCGGGTGCTGCCCGTGCTGGCCACGGTCATCGCCGCGCAGGCCGCGGCGCAGGGTGCGTCGCTCAGCGTACTCGTGCAGGGCAGCGAGCCGCGAAGGGCGCTGCTGCAGCGCTTCGGCGACGGTCGCGGCAGCGTGCTGGTCGGCTCGCAGAGCTTCTGGGAGGGCATCGACATGCCCGGCGACGCGCTGCAATGCGTGCTCATCGACAAGCTTCCCTTCCCGCCGCCGAACGATCCGTTGGTGCAGGCGCGCGTGCGCCAACTGCGGGCACAGGGCCGCAACCCCTTTGAGGACTATTTCGTCGCCGAAGCCGCGGTGTCGTTGAAGCAGGGTGCGGGGCGCCTGATACGGACCGAATCGGACCGCGGCCTGCTCGTGCTGTGCGACCCGCGGCTGCGCCAGATGGGCTACGGGCGCCGGCTGCTGGCGGCCCTGCCACCGATGGGCGTGCTGGCCGACGAGGCGCAGGCGCTGGACTGGCTCGCCGAACTGGCCGCCGCGCATTGAGTGCACGGGGCACGTCGGCTGCGCGCACCGCGTGCGGTGGCTACCAGATCTTCCACCAGCGATGGTCGTCGGAGGCCAGGTCCTGGTTCAGATAGACGCTGTTCGGAAAGTTCTTCCGCAGCACGCGCTCGGCATCGTCGCGCAGCAGCGGCAGGTCGAGTTTGGCGTAGCTCTGTACCATGATGGACAGCGCCTCCTCGACCACCGGTGACTGCTGGAATTCGGTGACGGCCTGCTGGGCCCGGCTCGCTGCGGCCACGTAGGCGCCGCGGCGGAAGTAGTAGCGTGCCACGTGGACCTCGTAGCGGGCGAGCGAGTTGACGATGAAGTTCATCCGCTTGCGGGCGTCGGCGCTGTAGCGGGAATTCGGGAACTGATCGACGAGTTGCTTGAAGGCCTGGTAAGCGTCGCGCGCGGCGTGCTGGTCGCGCTCGGACAGGTCCTGCCCGAAGAGCTTGCCCAAGACGCCCAGGTCGTCGTTGAAGTTGATCATCCCGCGCAGGTACAGCGCATAGTCCAGCGCCGGGCTCGAGGGGTTGAGCTTGATGAAGCGGTCGATCGCCGTCAGCGCCGCGGTGCGCTCGCCGCTGCGCCAGTTCAGGAAGGCAATGTCGAGTTGGGCCTGCTGCGCCAGGAGCGATCCGGCCGCCAGGCCCTCGACGCGCTCGAACGACTTGATCGCCTTCTCGTAGCTGCCCGAGTCCATGTCGTCGCGGGCGTCTTTGTACAATCGCTCGGCATTGTTCGACGTTGCATCGTCTTTGGGCGTCGTGCTGCAGCCCACCAGCAGCAGCGTCATCGCCAGCAGGGCCCCGAGCGCAGCGCGCCACATCGTGGAAACGGTCATCGTGGATGGTGCCGGTCGAGCGGAAGAGCGCGGATTATAGGGAGCCTATCCTGGACGACACGCCGGCCGTCGCCGCCGATGCCGAGACCGAGAGCGACGCCGCGGCCGAGTCCCGCGCCTGCACTGTGGACGCCGGCTCGCACCACGAGCGGCTGGACAAGGTGCTCGTGGCCCTGGCTCCCGAGTTCTCGCGCAGCCACTTGCAGCAGCTGATCGCCGGCGGCAACGCGCGGGTCGACGGCGTGGTTGCCACCGCCGCGTCGCGGCGCGTGCGCGCTGGGCAGCGGGTGGAGGTCGAACTCGTGCCAACCGCCGAGAGCCGGGCCTTCCGTGCGCAGGCCATGGACCTTGACGTGCTGTTCGAGGACGCGCACCTGCTCGTTCTCGCCAAGCCGGCCGGGCTGGTCGTGCACCCGGCGCCGGGGAACTGGTCCGGCACCCTGCTCAATGGTCTGCTGGCCCGTCACGCCGCTGCGGCGACGCTGCCGCGCGCCGGCATCGTCCACCGGCTCGACAAGGACACCTCAGGCGTGATGATGGTCGGCAAGTCGCTCGAAGCGGTGACCGCCCTGGTGCGCGATATCGCTGCGCGCGCGGTGCACCGACGTTACCTCGCGCTGGCGCACGGCGTGCCGCAGCAACGGGCCTTCGAAATCGAGGCACCGATCGGCCGCGACCCGGTCTCGCGCGTGCGCATGGCGGTGGTCGCCGGAGGCCGGCCGGCACGCACCGACGTGCTGTGCCTGGCGGCTCAGGGTGGCGTCAGCGCCCTGAGCTGTACCTTGCACACCGGTCGCACGCACCAGATCCGGGTTCATCTGGCGTCACGCGGTCATCCGTTGGTGGCCGATGCGCTGTACGGTGGCAAGCCCTTGCTCGGCATGCACAGGCAGGCCCTGCATGCCGCCGAACTGCGCCTGGCGCACCCGGTCACGCGTGTGCCGCTGCGTTTCGAATGCCGACCGCCGCCCGACTTCGCTGCCGCCTGGGCGCAGGTGGCCGACGCGGTCGCGGCCTGACCGCGGCGGGCCGCGAAACGCGCGGCCAAAGGCCGACTCGTCGCACGCGCTACAATGTCTCCGAAATCACAGTGCTGAAGGGGCCTTGCGCTCCGCGCCTGTTCGATACGCCGACCCGTGCCGCCCAATCCGGCACCCTGCGAATTTCCCGCGCCCGAGGCCCAAGGGCTGCGCGCGGCCCCGAACCCCGGATGAATCCTCCGTCTGGCGCCCAAGCGGCGGCAGCACCCAAGTGCAGGCCATGAACACGTCACAGGCCAAACAGGTCCTCGAGGCCGCGCTGATCTGCGCGCCGGCCCCCTTGCCACTGTCCGACATGAGGGCGCTGTTCGATGGCGCCGTGGGCGGCGACACCTTGCGCCGCCTGCTCGACGAGTTGGCCGACGACTGGCAGAACCGCGGCGTCGAACTGGTGGCGCTGGCCGGTGGCTGGCGTTTCCAGAGCCGGCCCGAGTTGCGCGAGTACCTTGACCGGCTGCACCCCGAGAAGCCGCCGCGCTACTCGCGCGCCGCGATGGAGACGTTGGCCATCGTGGCTTACCGTCAGCCGGTCACCCGGGGCGACATCGAGGACATTCGCGGCGTGACCGTCAGCAGCCAGATCGTCAAGCAGCTCGAGGACCGGGGCTGGATCGAGGCCATCGGCTACCGTGAAGCCCCGGGCCGACCGGCCCTGTACGCGACCACGCGGCAGTTTCTCGACGACCTGGGTCTGGCCAGCCTCGACCAATTGCCGCCCATCGACAGCGCGCGCGGCGAGGAGGCACTGGCGGCGCTCGAGGCAGCCCCACTGCTTGGCGAAGCCCAGGGCTCGTTACCCCTCGAGCCGGAAACGATCGCGGCGGCCGCCGAGCCATGTTCTGTGCCCGACATCGAGCACGACCCCCTTTCTCCCACCGACGCCACCGCATGAATGCATCAGAAGCCGACCCCTTGCAGACCGAGGCCGCAGCGGCCGACACCACGGGCGACGCACCCGCGGCCAAGCCTCGGTCCCGGCGCCGGCCACGCCAGGCTGAGGCCGCGGACGGGACGACGGCCGGGCCCACGGGCCCGGAGACCAAGACCATGGCCGGGATGGCAACCGGCAGCGATGCTTTGCCGGTGGCAGGCACGGCAGAGGTCGTCGAGGCCGGCGATCAGGACAGCGGCGCCGTGTCTTCGCCGGTGGGCGAGGACAAATCCAACGGCGGACGCCGCGGTCGAAATCGCCGTCGCGGCCGTCGTAGTGGCGATCGCGGCCGCGAGGGCGGCGAGGGCCTCGTGGGCGAAGGCGGGCCGGTGCCTTCCGCCGCGGACGTCGACAACCGCGGCAACGCAGCACCCCCGCTGCCGCGGCCCCAGGCGCCGGTGGTCGAGGAAGTCTTCGCGCAGGTCGTTTCGGGGGAGTTCGACGCCGAGCCGGCCGCGACCGCCGAGCCCTCGGCGGAGCAGGTGCCGATCGGCGAAGAGGGCGCTGGAGCAACAGGCGAGGCAGGCGGCGCTGGAGCGGCAGGCGAGGCCGGCGACAGCGCCGGGCAGGCGATCCAGTCCAGGCGCGTGCTGGCCCCCGACCCCGACGCGCCCAAGCTGCACAAGGTGCTGGCGCAGGCCGGCGTCGGTTCGCGCCGTGACCTCGAACACATGATCACTGCCGGTCGCGTGAAGGTGAACGGCGAGCCCGCGCACACCGGGCAGCGCATCTCGTTCGGCGACCGCATCCAGGTCGATGGCAAACCGGTGCGCTATCGCATCGCGCCGCCGCTGCCGAGGGTGCTGGCTTATCACAAGCCGGCCGGCGAGGTAGTCACCCACGACGACCCGCAGCAGCGCCCCACGGTGTTCCGCCGCCTGCCGCGCCTGGCACAGGGCAAGTGGCAGTCGGTGGGCCGGCTCGACATCAATACCGAAGGACTGCTGCTGTTCACCAACTCGGGCGAACTGGCCAACCAGCTGATGCATCCCCGCTTCGGCGTCGAGCGCGAATACGCCGTCCGATCGCTCGGCGTGCTCGGCGAAGAGGTCAAGGCGCGCCTCCTTGAGGGGGTGGACATCGACGGCCAGACTTGTGCCTTCAAGAGCATCGAGGACGGCGGCGGCGAAGGCGTCAACCACTGGTACCGGGTCGTCATCACCGAAGGTCGCAATCGCGAGGTGCGGCGGCTGTTCGAAGCCGTGGGCCATGCCGTCAGCCGGCTGATCCGCATTCGCTACGGCTCCGTGGTGCTGCCGCGCGGACTCAAGCGTGGCGTGTGGGTCGATCTCGATGACTTCGACCTGCGCAACCTGCGCCGACTGGCCAGCGGGCCGAAAGCCGACCGTCCGGGCGAGCCCGACGCGCCGCCCAAGCGCGGGCGCAACCGGCGCGGAGGCAAGCGCCGGCCGGATGATGTCGAGCGACCGCCGCGACCGGAACGCCCCGACCGGGTCGATCTGGGCCCGCGGCCGCCACGGCCCCCGCGTGCGCCGCGGCCCGAGCCCGGCGAGGGCGGGGCCATCCCCAACCCCTTGCAGCAGACCTTCGACAAGCGCGCGATCCAGCAAGAGCGCGCGCTGCGTCGCGAGATCCCAGAGGACGGCCCGATCCCCAACCCCCTGCAGCAGACCTATGACAAGCGGGCACTGCAACGCGACCGCATGCCGCAGCGCGAGATCCCAGAGGACGGCCCGATCCCCAACCCGCTGCAGCAGACCTATGACAAGCGCTTCGCGTCGGGAACGCCGGGAACGCCGGGCAAGCGTGGTGCCGGGCGTCCCGCGCGAGCCAAGGGGAAGAAGGGCGCTGCCGCCGACCCGAACCGGGTACCCGATCCGATGCAGACCTCGATCGGCTACATCGGCGCGGATGCCTTCCTGCGCAAGGGCGCTGGTGGCCGCGGCGGCCCGCGACGCGGCGGTCCGGGTGGGGGTGGTGCCGGTCGCGGTGGTTCGAGGGGCGGCTCGCGCGGCGGTCCGGGGCGTTGAGCGGAGGCCGCGAGGCCAGACTGCGCCGCATGTCCGGTGGCACTGACGCTAGAATTGAAAGCTTTGCCAAGTCATTGATTCAGGAGAACTTTTCATGGCCGCAGAATCCCAGCGCGAGCGCACCCTCTCGATCATCAAGCCCGACGCCGTGGCCAAGAACGTGATCGGACAGATCTATGGCCGCTTCGAGGCCGCCGGCCTGAAGATCGTGGCGGCCCGGATGGCGCACCTCTCGCGCAGCGAGGCCGAGGCTTTCTACGCCGTACACAAGGCGCGTCCGTTCTTCAACGACCTCGTCAAGTTCATGATCTCGGGTCCGGTGATGATCCAGGTCCTCGAAGGGCCGGGCGCGATTGCCAAGAACCGCGAGCTGATGGGCGCGACCGATCCCAAGAAGGCCGACAAGGGGACGATCCGTGCCGACTTCGCGGACAGCATCGACGCCAACGCCGTGCACGGCTCCGATGCGCCCGAGACCGCGGCGGTGGAGATCGCTTTCTTCTTCCCCGCCATGAGCATCTATTCGCGCTGAGCGTCGATGAACTCTCCGCCCCCGCTGTCGAGGTTGCCGTTCGACCGGTTGCGACCGCGCCCGCGGTGGCATGGCAGGCACTGAGATGGCTGCCAATCTTCTCGATTTCGACCTCGAGGGGCTGGCCTCGTTCTGCGAGGGGCTGGGCGAGAAGCGCTTTCGTGCGATCCAGCTCCACCGCTGGATCCATCAGCGCGGGGAGGCCGACTTCGAGTCGATGACCGACCTCGCCAAGTCGCTGCGGCTCCAGTTGGCCCGTGCCGCCGAGGTGCGCGGCCTGCCGCTGCTTGCCGAGCATCGTTCGGCCGACGGCACTGTCAAGTGGTTGTTCGACGTCGGCGCCGGCAACGCCGTGGAGACGGTGTTCATCCCCGAGGCCGACCGCGGCACGCTGTGCATCTCGTCACAGGCCGGCTGCGCCGTCGGCTGCCGCTTTTGTTCCACTGGCCACCAGGGCTTTAGTCGCAACCTGAGCACGGGTGAGATCGTCGCCCAGTTATGGTTCGCCGAGCACCGCCTGCGCGCTGCGCTGGACCTGCCCGAGGGCGCGCGCGCGATCGACAATGTGGTGATGATGGGCATGGGCGAGCCGCTGCAGAACTACGCGGCGCTGGTGCCGGCACTGCGCACGATGCTGGACGACCATGGCTACGGCCTGTCGCGGCGCCGCGTGACGGTGTCCACCTCGGGCGTGGTGCCGATGATCGACCGTTTGCGCGACGACTGTCCGGTGGCGCTGGCCGTCTCGCTCCATGCGCCGGACGACGCACTGCGCGACGAACTGGTGCCGCTGAACCGCAAGTATCCTCTGGACGAACTGCTGGCCGCGTGCCAGCGTTACCTGAGCGCGGCGCCGCGCGACTTCATCACGTTCGAGTACTGCATGCTCGACGGCGTCAACGACGCACCGGCCCAGGCCGAGGCGTTGCTGCGCTTGGTGCAGGGCCGTGTGTCTTGCAAGTTCAACCTGATCCCGTTCAACCCGTTTGCCGCTTCCGGCCTGCGTCGCTCGCCGGCGGCGCGCGTGGCCGATTTCGCGAGCGTGCTGCAGGCGGGCGGCGTCGTCACCACGGTGCGCAAGACGCGCGGCGATGACATCGACGCCGCCTGCGGCCAACTCGCCGGCGAGGTGCAGGATCGAACCCGCGTCGGCGACCGGCTCGCGCGCCGGTCGGCCGGGTGGATCCCCATTGCGAGCGCGGAACCATTGGCCCGGGGTGTCCGTTGAACCCGACGCGCCCGCTCGCAGCCTGTGTCCTCACGCTGGCGGCACTGCTGGCGGGTTGCGTCGCGCAGCCGCCGACCGACAGCAGCGGCGACGTGCGCACGCCCCCCACCGCGGCCGACAAGGAGCGCGCTGCCGGCGTGCATCTGGAACTCGCCGGCATGTACCTGGGCCGCGGCCAGACGAGCACGGCGCTGGACGAGATCAAGCAGGTGCTGGCCGTCAAGCCCGACATGGCCAGGGCCTACGACATGCAGGGCCTGATCTACGCCGCACAGGGTGACGTGGGGAGCGCCGAGGACAGTTTCCGGCATGCGCTGCAACTGGTGCCCAACGCCGGCAGCACGCTGCACAACTACGGTTGGTTCCTGTGCCAGCAGAAGCGCTATCCGCAGGCCGATGCGCAGTTCGCGAAGGCGCTGGCCGAGCCCAGCTACCGCGATGCCCAGCGCACCTTGCTCGCGCAGGGCGTGTGCCAGGCGCGCGCCGGGCAATGGGCGCAGGCCGAGCACACGCTGGCGCATTCCTACGAGCTCGATCCCGGAAATCCCGTCACCGCGTACAACCTGAGCGACGTTCTGCTCCACCGTGGCGAGTTGGAGCGCGCGCGCTTCTACGTGGCGCGGATCAACGCCAGCCGCGACCAGTCCACCGCGCAAAGCCTGTGGCTGGCCGCGCGCATCGAGCACCGTGCCGGCAACGATACGGCGGCCCGCGACCTCGGCCGCCAGTTGGTCGAGCGATTCCCGAAGTCGCCCGAGGCGCTGCGACTCGAGGCCGGGAATTACGATGAGTGAACCCGGGGCCGGCAGCGCCGGAGCTCTGCTGCGCGCGGCGCGCGAGCAGCGCGGCCTGCACATTGCCGCGCTGGCGGCGGCGATCAAGGTGGCGCCGCGCAAGCTCGACGCGCTGGAAAACGATCGCTGGGACGAACTGCCCGACGCCACCTTCGTGCGTGCACTGGCGCAGACCGTCTGCCGGACGCTGAAGATCGACGCCGCACCAATCCTGGGCCTGCTGCCGCCCGCCGGGGCGACGGCGCTGGAGGCCGCCGGCGGCGGCCTGAACATGCCATTCCACGACCGGCCAGGACGCGAGGCGACCGGGATGGCCGTGTCCGCGATCCGGCCCATGGTCTTGGCGGCTGGCCTGCTGATGGTTGCCGCCGTGGTCGTCTATTTCCTGCCGTCGAGCCTGTGGGCGCCGCGCCCGAAGCCGTCGACCACGGTCGTTTCGGTGTCGCCCGCCGCCTCGGCGGTGGTCGAGGGGCAGGCGGCATCGGCAGCATCGCCAGCATCGGCAGCCGCCTCGGTGCAGGAGATGGCCGCAGCCTTGGCCGCGTCGGCACCGCCGCCGGCGCCAGCGCCAGCGCCATCGGCCGCAGTCCCATCGGCATTCACGGTGGCAGGCGCTGCCTCGCAGCCGCAGGCTGCATCCAAGCCTGCGGCGGCGCTCGTTGCCGCGGCGAACCCGCCGGCGCCGGCTGCGTCGGCGGATGCATCGGCGGATTCGCCGATCCAGTTGCGGGCCAGCGCGCCGTCGTGGATCGAGGTGCGTGACGGGCGTGGTGCGGTGCTGCTGTCGCGGGTCGTGCAAGGCGGCGAGCAGGTCGGCCTGAACGGCAGCCCGCCGATCCGGGTCGTGGTCGGCAACGCGTCGGCCACTCAACTCGTCTTCCACGGCCGGCCCGTCGATCTCATGGCGCAGGCGCGAGACAATGTCTCGCGCGTCGAACTGCACTGACGCGCCAGCCAGCGAGGCCCGCGATGAATGCACCCGAATCGCTTGACGTCATCGACGCCGCTGCCCCGGCGCCGCGGCGATCGCGCCAGGCGCGCGTGGTCTGGGGCAGCGAGGTCGTCACCGTCGGAGGCGACGCGCCGGTGCGCGTGCAGGCGATGACCAACACCGACACCGTGGACGTGATCGGCACCGCGATCCAGGTCAAGGAACTGGCGCGCGCTGGCTCGGAGATGGTGCGCATCACCGTCAACACGCCCGAGGCCGCCGAGGCGGTGCCGCACATCCGCGAGCAGCTCGACCGCATGGACGTGCACGTGCCGCTGATCGGCGACTTCCACTATAACGGCCACCGCCTGCTCACCGACTACCCGGCGATGGCGCGCTCGCTGAGCAAGTACCGCATCAACCCCGGCAACGTGGGCAAGGGCGAGAAGCGCGACCGCCAGTTCGCGATGATGGTCGAGGCCGCGGCGAAGTACGACAAGGTGGTGCGCATCGGCGTCAACTGGGGCAGCCTCGACCAGGAGCTGCTGGTCGAACTGATGGACCAGAACGCGCGCCGACCGCAGCCGGTGGACGCAAAGCAGGTCATGTACCAGGCGCTGGTGCAGTCGGCGCTCAGCTCGGCCGAGGTCGCGCGCGAGCTCGGCCTGGACCCCGACAACATCATCATCAGCTGCAAGGTCAGCGGGGTGCAGGACCTGATCTCGGTCTACCGTGCGCTGGCCCGCCGCTGCGACTACGCACTGCATCTGGGCCTGACCGAGGCTGGGATGGGGACCAAGGGCACGGTGGCCAGCGCGGTTGCGCTGGGCGTGCTGCTGCAGGAAGGCATCGGCGACACAATCCGCGTCAGCCTCACGCCGCAGCCCGGCGAGGCGCGCACGCAGGAGGTGGTGGTGGCGCTCGAGATCCTTCAGTCGCTCGGGCTGCGCAGCTTCAATCCCAGCGTGACGGCCTGCCCCGGCTGCGGCCGCACCACCAGCACAACGTTCCAGGAACTGGCCAAGCGGATCGACGACTTCCTGCGCGAGCAGATGCCGGTGTGGAAGGAGCGCTACCCGGGGGTCGAGAACCTCAAGGTCGCGGTGATGGGCTGCATCGTCAACGGCCCCGGCGAGAGCAAGCACGCCGACATCGGCATCAGCCTGCCGGGCACGGGCGAGGCTCCGGCGGCGCCGGTGTTCATCGACGGCGAGAAGGCGCTGACGCTGCGCGGCCCCGGCATCGCGCAGGAGTTCCACCAGCTGGTGGAGCGCTACATCGAGCGCCGCTTCGGCACCGCGACCGCGGCGCATTGACGCGGCGCTCGCCCTCACCGCCTCCCGCTGCGCCGCCGCAGCGCCGCGCCCTGTTTCTCGAAGTGCCCCATGCCCGAAAGCACCCAAGCCGTCAAATCCGTGAATTCACCCCTGCTGGCGGTGAAGGGCATGAACGACATCCTGCCGCCCGATTCGGCGCGCTGGGACTGGTTCGAGGAGACCGTGCGCGCGCTGATGCGCCGTTACGGCTATCTCGGCATCCGCACGCCCATTGTCGAGCCGACACCGCTGTTCGTGCGCAGCCTGGGCGAGGTGACCGACATCGTCGAGAAAGAGATGTATTCCTTCATCGACAGCATGAATGGCGACGCGCTGACCTTGCGCCCCGAGGGCACCGCCGGCGTCGTGCGCGCGGCGGTCGAGCACTCGATGCTCTACGACGGCGGCAAGCGTCTGTTCTACATCGGCCCGATGTTCCGCCACGAGCGGCCGCAGCGCGGGCGCTACCGGCAGTTCCACCAGGTCGGCGTCGAGGCGCTGGGCTTCTCCGGGCCCGATGTCGATGCCGAGGTGATCCTGATGTGCCGCACGCTGTGGCGCGAGCTCGGCTTGGCCGACGTGCGGTTGGATCTGAACTGCCTGGGCCGCAGCGACGAGCGCAAGGCGCACCGCGCGGCGCTGATCGCGCACTTCGAGGCCCACCGCGAGATGCTCGACGCCGAGGCGCAGCGCCGGCTGCAGAGCAACCCGCTGCGCATCCTCGATACCAAGAACCCGGCGATGCAGGAACTGGTGGAGGCCGCGCCCAAGCTGATCGAGTACCTGGGCGAGGACTCGCTGAAACACTTCGGCGCCCTGTGCGCGGTGCTCGACGCCGCCGGCCAGCCGTACCGTGTCAACCACCGGCTGGTGCGCGGCATGGACTATTACGGACTCACCGTCTTCGAATGGATCACAGACCGCCTTGGCGCGCAAGGCACGGTCTGCGGCGGCGGTCGCTACGACGGCCTGGCCGAGCTCGTGGGCGGCAAGCCGGCGCCGGGCATCGGCTGGGGCATGGGCATCGAGCGCGTCCTGGACCTGGTTGCGCAGGGCGGCGTCCAGCCACCGCTGCCGCGGCCCGACGTCTACGCTGTGGTGCCGGGACCGGAGGCATTGCCGGCAGCGATGCAGGTGGCCGAGACGCTGCGCGCCGCCGGCGTGGCGGTGCTGATGCACGCGGCGGGCAAGGACGCCTGGGGCAGCATGAAGTCGCAGTTCAAGAGAGCCGACGCCAGCGGCGCGCGGCAGGCGCTGATCTTCGGCGCCGACGAACTCGGCCGCGGCGAGGTGGCGGTCAAGCCGCTTCGCGACGTCGCCGCGGTGCAGACCACCCGCCGCATCGCCGACGTCGCCGCCTGGGCTCACGAGTTGCGCACCGCATAATCGCGGACTTTTCCGCCCCCTACCCATGGCCACACAACTCGACCTGCAAGAGCAGGAACAACTCGACGCGCTCAAGGCGTTCTGGAAGCAGCAGGGCAACCTGATCACCTGGACCCTGGTGCTGGTGCTGAGCGTGATCGCGGCCTGGAACGGCTGGCAGTACTGGCAGCGCGACCAGGCGGCCAAGGCCGCCGGCATGTTCGAGCAGATCGACCGTGCCGCCACGGCGGGCGACGCGGAACTGGCCAGCCGCATCTTCGACGACCTGCGCCAGCGCTATCCGCACACCGCGTTCGCAGAGCAGGGCGGGCTGACGGTGGCCAAGGTCGAAGCCGCCAAGGGCAAGCTCGATGTCGCCAGGGCGAGCCTGAGCTGGGTCGCGGAACACGCGCTCGAGGACGAGATGCGCACCGTCGCCCGACTGCGCCTGGCGGCGCTGCAGGCCGACGCCCACCAGTACGAGGACGCGCTCAAGACCCTGGACGCGGCGACCGCGCCGAATTTCGCCGCGCTGGTGGCCGACCGCCGCGGCGACGCGCTGCTCGCGCTGGGGCGCAAGGACGCGGCCCGCGCCGCCTACCAGGCGGCCTATCAGGGGCTGAACGACCAGGTGGTGTATCGGCGCATCGTCGAGGCCAAGATGACGGCGCTGGGCGCGGCGCCTGCGGCCTCGGCTCCCGCTTCCGGGGCCGGGCAGTGACGAGGCGTCGCGACGGCGCCCATCGCCTGGGCTGGCTCATCATCGCCTGCCTGGGTCTGCTCGCGGCCTGTTCCAGCGACAAGCCCAAGCCGACGCCGCTGCAGAACTACGCGCCCAAGATCGGCGGCCGCGAGGTCTGGCATGCCGACATCGGCAGGATCGGGTTCCCGCTCGTGCCGACGGTGCGCGACGGCGTCGTCTATGTCGCCTCGGGGGGCGACGTGCGGGCGCTGCGGACCGACACCGGGGCCGCCGTCTGGCGCGCGCCGGCCGGCGAAAAGATCGCCGCCGGTGTCGGCAGCGATGGCCGCTACACCAGCGTCGTCACGCGTGGCAACGAAGTCGTCACCTTCGACGGCGGGCGCGAGATCTGGCGCAAGCGGGTGGACTCGGCGGTGGTCACGCCGCCGCTGGTTGCCGGCGAGCGCGTCTTCGTGATGAGCGTGGACCGCGCGGTGCATGCGTTCGACGCCCAGGACGGTCGACGCCTGTGGGACTTCGCCCGCCCCGGCGACGCGCTCACGCTGTCCCAAGCCGGTGTCGTGACACCTTTCCACAACACCCTGCTCGTCGGGCAGGGCTCCAAGCTGGCGGCGCTCGATCCGCTGCGCGGGACGCTGCAGTGGGAGGTGCCGATGGCCTCGCCGCGCGGCACCAACGAGGTCGAGCGGCTGGCCGACCTGATCGGCCCGCCGGTGCGGGTGGCCGACCGGGTCTGCATGCGAGCGTTCCAGGCCGCGGTGGCCTGCGCCGACGCCTCCAGTGGCAACCTGCTGTGGTCGCGCAACGCCGGGGGCTTCGAAGCGGTGGCCGGCGACGCCGAACGCATCTTCGGCGCTGATGCCAGCGACCGCATCACGGCCTGGCGCGCCACCACAGGCGACGTGATGTGGACCAACGAGAAGCTGCTCTATCGCGGCCTCAGCGGCGCTCTCGCCGTCGGCGGCTCGGTGGTCTTCGGCGACGCCGAGGGCTGGGTCCACTTCCTGTCCGCAACCACGGGGGAACTCCAGCTGCGCCTGCGCACCGACGGTAAGGCCGTGATCGGCACGCCGGTGCTCGCCGGCACGACGCTGCTGGTGACGACGCGCGACGGCGGCCTGTACGCGTTCCGGCAGAACTGAGCGACGCCAGCGATGAAACCGGTCATCGCCATCGTCGGCCGTGCCAACGTCGGCAAATCGACGCTGTTCAACCGCATTACGAAGAGTCGCGACGCCATCGTCGCCGACTACGCCGGCCTCACGCGCGACCGCCATTACGGCGACGCGCGGTTGGGTGCGCGAGAGTTCATCGTCATCGACACCGGGGGCTTTGAGCCCGACAAGCCCACCGGCGTCGTCGCCGAGATGGCCAAGCAGACGAAGCAGGCGGTGGCCGAGGCCGACGCGGTGATCTTCGTCGTCGATGTGCGGGGCGGCCTGTCGGCGCAGGACCACGACATCGCCCGTTTCCTGCGCACCCAACAGAAGCGCGTGCTGCTGGCGGCGAACAAGGCCGAGGGGATGCAGGAATCGCCGCTGCTGGGCGAGTTCTTTGAGCTTGGCATCGGCGAGCCGCACGCGATCTCGGCCGCGCACGGGCAGGGCATCCGCAGCCTGCTCGAGGCCGCGCTAGACGGCCTCCCCGCGCACGAGGACGCCTGGGGCGAAGGTCCCGACAGCGACCGTCCGATCCGCCTGGCCGTGGCCGGGCGGCCGAACGTAGGCAAGAGCACGCTGATCAACGCCTGGCTGGGCGAGGAGCGGCTGGTCGCGTTCGACCAGCCCGGCACAACGCGCGACGCGATCCGCGTGCCCTTCGAGCGCGACGGCCGCAAGTTCGAGCTCATCGACACCGCCGGGCTGCGGCGCAAGGGCCGGGTGTTCGAGGCGATCGAGAAGTTCTCGGTCGTCAAGACGCTGCAGGCGATCGCCGACGCCAACGTCGTGCTGCTGCTGCTCGACGCGACGCAGGGCGTGACCGACCAGGACGCACACATCGCCGGCTACATCCTCGAGTCAGGCCGCGCGGTCGTGCTGGCGGTCAACAAGTGGGACGCCACGGACGACTACCAGCGTCAGACGCTGCAGCGCTCGATTGAGAGCCGGCTGGCGTTCCTGAAGTTCGCGCCGGTGCTGCAGATCTCGGCCGTCCGGCGGCAGGGCCTTCAGGCGGTGTGGAAGGCGATCCTGCAGGCGCATGCCTCGGCCACCGTCAAGATGAGCACGCCGGTGCTGACGCGCTTGGTGCACGACGCCGCCGAGCACCAGGCGCCCCGGCGCGAGGGGCGCTTCCGGCCCAAGATGCGCTATGCCCACCAGGGCGGCATGAACCCGCCGCTGGTCGTGATCCACGGCACCTCGCTCGACCACGTGCCCGACAGCTACAAGCGCTACCTCGAAGGCCGCCTGCGCGAGCACTTCAAGCTGGTGGGCACGCCGGTGCGAATCGAGATGCGCTCGGCGAAGAATCCTTTCGACGAAAAGGGAACTTGAATCGCCCGCGCGCACCCCAAAGTCCGTACTCTGTGGCGGCCACGCCCCTGTGATAACGTGGGCGCTTCGTCGTATTCAACACGGAGCATATCGTGAGCAACAAAGGCCAACTTTTGCAGGACCCCTTTTTGAACCTGCTGCGCAAGGAGCACGTGCCGGTCTCGATCTACCTCGTCAACGGCATCAAGCTCCAGGGCCACATCGAATCCTTCGACCAGTACGTGGTCCTGCTGCGCAACACCGTCACCCAGATGGTCTACAAGCACGCGATCTCCACCGTCGTGCCAAGCCGCGCCGTCAATTTCCACGCCACCGAGAGCAGCGAGACGGCCTGAACGCCCGCGCACTAAGGCCCTGCCACCTTGATTTCCGCTCCTGACATTGCCGTGCTGCGCGGTGACGCGCCGACGCGCGCGGTGCTGGTGGGCGTCGATGTCGGTGGCAACACCCGTTTCGATGCCTCGCTCGACGAACTGGCGCTGCTGGCGGCCTCTGCCGGCGACCTGGTCGTCGATCGCGTCGTCGCGCGGCGCAAGGCGCCCGATCCGGCACTGTTCGTCGGCAGCGGCAAGGCCGACGAGATCAAGGCCCTCGTGGCCGCCACCTCGGCCCATGGCGTCATCTTCGACCAGGCGCTCAGCCCGGCCCAGCAGCGAAACCTGGAACGTCACCTCGGCGTGCCGGTCGCCGACCGCACCTCGCTGATCCTGGATATCTTCGCCGACCGGGCGCAGAGCCACGAAGGCAAGCTGCAGGTCGAGCTGGCGCGGCTGCAGTACATGGCCACGCGCCTGGTCAAGCGCTGGAGCCACCTCGAGCGTCAGCGCGGCGGCATCGGCACCCGCGGCGGCCCGGGCGAGGCGCAGATCGAACTGGACCGCCGGATGATCGGCGACCGCATCAAGACCGTCAAAGAGCGGCTGGAGAAGGTCAAGCGCCAGCGCGGCACGCAGCGCAAGGCGCGCGAGCGGCGCGGCAGCTTCCGCGTCTCGCTGGTCGGCTACACCAACGCCGGCAAGTCGACACTCTTCAATGCCCTGGTCAAGGCGCGCAGCTACGCCGCCGACCAGCTCTTCGCGACGCTCGACACCACCACCCGCTCGCTGTGGCTGGGGCAGGCGCAGGCCTCGGTCTCGCTGTCGGACACTGTGGGATTCATCCGCGATCTGCCGCACAAGCTCGTCGAGGCCTTCGAGGCCACGCTGCAGGAGGCCGCCGACGCGGACCTGTTGCTGCACGTGATCGATGCCGCCAGCCCAGCGTGGGCCGAGCAGCAGGCCGAGGTCGAGCGCGTCCTGGCCGACATCGGTGCCGCCGACGTACCGCAGATCCTGGTCTTCAACAAGTGCGACCTGCTCGAGGCGTCGCGTCAGCCGCGCGAGGCGTCCGACTGGGTCGAGGTCCATCCGGGCGTGCGCCGGCGGCGCGTCTTCGTCAGTGCCCGAAGCGGCCAGGGTCTGGACGAACTGCGCCGGGCCATCGCCGACTGCGCTCTCGATGCCTTGAACGCAGGTGCGGCGGCGCCCGCGGCCACCCTGCCCGACGGCATGCCGATCGCACCGCCGCAGGCTCCGGTCACGCCGGCCTGACGCCTCTCTGCCTCCTCCTCCTCCTCCTCCTCCTCCTGCCTGCCAACCCCTTCCGAATGCGAGACAACGACGCTTCCCGATTCCCGGTCCGGCTCGCGGCTCTGGCCGCAGCGCTGGGCCGGCTGCTGGCAGCGCTGCTGCCGCGCCGGCGTGCGCAGAGTGCAGGCCGCGAGACGCTCGTCTTCAGCAGCCGCAACGACGGCCCGCCCGACCTCGACGAGCTGTGGCGCGACTTCAACCGCAAGCTCAGCGGCCTGTTCGGTGGCAAAGGTGGCGGCAAGGGCAGCGGCGACGGCCCGCCGGCCGGCGAGCCGTTCCAACCCGACATGAAGAGCGCCGGCATCGGGACCGCGCTGGTCGCCGGGGTGGCCGTCCTGATCTGGCTCGGCAGCGGCTTCTTCATCGTCCAGGAAGGTCAGCAGGCGGTGGTCACTACCTTTGGCAAGTACAGCCAGACCAAGGACGCCGGTTTCCAGTGGCGGCTGCCGTTCCCGATCCAGGCCGACGAGATCGTCGCCGTCTCGCAGCTGCAGTCGGTCGATGTCGGTCGCAACAGCGTGGTCCAGGCCACCGGCCTGCACGATTCGTCGATGCTGACCGAGGACGAGAACATCGTCGACATCCGCTTCACGGTGCAGTACCGCCGCGCCGACGCGCGCGACTACCTGTTCGAGAACAACCGCCCCGACGAGGCGGTGGTGCAGGCGGCCGAGTCGGCGGTGCGCGAGATCGTCGGCCGCAGCCAGGTGGACCAGGTGCTGTACGAGCAGCGCGACGCGATCGCGGCCGAGCTCGTCAAGTCGATCCAGGCCCAGCTCGACCGGCTCAAGGCCGGCCTCGTGATCGCCAACGTCAACATGCAGAACGTGCAGGTCCCGGAGGCGGTGCAGTCGGCGTTCAACGACGCCGTGAAGGCCGGCGCCGACCGCGACCGCTTCAAGAACGAAGGCCAGGCCTATGCCAGCGACGTCATCCCGAAGGCCCGCGGTACCGCAGCGCGCCTGTCGGAGGAAGCCGAGGGCTACCGCGCGCGCGTGGTGGCCCAGGCCGAAGGCGACGCGCAGCGCTTCCGCTCGGTGCTGGCCGAGTACCAGAAGGCCCCGGCCGTGACGCGCGACCGCCTGTACATCGACACCATGCAGCAGGTCTATTCCAACGTCACCAAGCTGATGATCGACAGCCGCGCCGGCTCGAACTTGTTGTACCTGCCGCTGGACCGCCTGCTGCAGGAGCAGGGCGCCGCGTCGGCGCCCGCCGCGTCCGGCGGCCTGACCGTGGTACCGCCGCCCGCGTCCATCGATCCCTCGGGCACCCAGAGCGTCGATGTCCGCTCGCGCGACAACGCGCGCTCGCGCGATCGCGAAGGCCGATAGAAGAGGGCCATGAGCATGAACCGGATTGCACTCTTCGTCGGCGGTGCTTTGATCGCGCTGATGCTGGCTTCCAGCAGTATGTTCATCGTCGATCAGCGCCAGGTCGGCGTCGTCTATGCGTTGGGCGAGATCAAGGAGGTCGTCAGCGACCCGGGGCTGCACTTCAAGATGCCGCCGCCGTTCCAGAACGTCGTCTTCCTCGACAAGCGCGTCCAGACCCTGGACAGCCCTGACCCGCGGCCGATCTTCACCGCCGAGAAGAAGAGCCTGATCATCGATTGGCTGGTCAAGTGGCGGATCTCGGAGCCGCGCCAGTTCATCCGTAACAACGGCGTCGACTTCCGCAACCTCGAGAGCCGGCTGGCGCCCGTCGTGCAGGCCGCGTTCAACGAGGAGATCACCAAGCGTGACGTGCGCGGCGTGCTGGCCACCGAGCGCGAGAAGGTCATGACCGACGTGCGCACGCGACTGGCGAACGAGGCCAAGGCCTTCGGCATCGAGGTCGTCGATGTGCGCATCAAGCGGGTGGACTTCGTTGCTGACATCACCGATTCGGTCTACCGGCGCATGGAGTCCGAGCGCAAGCAGGTCGCCAACGAACTGCGCTCGCAGGGTGCGGCCGAGGGCGAGAAGATCCGAGCCGACGCCGACCGCCAGCGCGAGGTCATCATCGCCGACGCCTACCGCGACGCCCAGAAGATCAAGGGCGAGGGCGATGCCAAGGCCTCGGCGATCTACGCCGACGCCTTCGGCCGCGACCCGCAATTCGCGCGCTTCTACCGCAGCCTGGAAGCCTACCGTTCGACCTTCCGCAGCAAGAGCGACGTTATGGTGCTGGACCCGAACAGCGAATTCTTCCGCGCGATGCGCGACAGCGGTCCGGGTCCCGCCACGGGCGCGCACAAATAGGCAACGCGGGCGCGCGCGATGAGCGACCTGCTGCTCGGTGCGCTGGCGCTGATGCTGGTGTTCGAGGGCCTGCTGCCCTTCCTCAGCCCGGGCACCTGGCGCGCGGTGTTCGAACGGGCGACCCGGCTGTCCGACGGCCAGATCCGCTTCATCGGCCTCACGAGCATGGTCCTGGGGCTGCTGCTGCTGCTGGTCTGGAACTGACCCGGTGCCGCGGGGCGCAGGCGCAGCGCGCCCGGCGGGCATGGGGCAGCCGGATTGCCTCGCGTGCGCCGCCTACAATGCCGCTTTCAACAGCGGTGCATTTCATGTTGTCTGCTTGGCTGCTGCCGGAGCATGTCGCCGATGTCCTGCCACCACAGGCGCGGCGGGTCGAGGAACTGCGGCGAGCGCTTCTCGACTGCGCCCGCGGCTATGGCTTCGAGCTGGTCATCCCGCCGCTGCTCGAGCACCTGGAAGCACTGTTGTCGGGCACCGGGCGCGAGCTCGACCTCAAGACCTTCAAGCTCGTCGATCAGCTCAGCGGCCGCATGCTGGGCCTGCGCGCCGACACCACGCCGCAGGCCGCGCGCATCGACGCCCATCTGCTCAACCGCCAAGGTGTCACCCGGCTTTGCTATTGCGGCCCCGTCGTGCACACGCGGCCGGCCGGCCTGACGGCCAGCCGCGAGCCGCTGCAGTTCGGCGCCGAGATCTTCGGCCACGCGGGACTGGAGGCGGACCTCGAGGCGGTCGAACTGGCCCTGGACTGCCTGCGGTCGGCCGGCGCCGGCCCGCTGGTCATCGACCTGGCCGATGCGCGGATCCTGCGCGGCGTGCTCGCCGGCGTGCCGCTGGAGGCGGCGCGATTGCACGAGGTCGTGCAGGCGCTGTCCGAGAAGGATGCCCCGGCGCTGGCGGCGCTGTGCGCGGACGTGCCCGCAGCGGCCAGCGGCGCGTTGCGGGCGCTGCCGCGCCTGTACGGCGGGCCGGAGGTGCTGGACGCCGCGCGGCAGGCCTTGCCCAACCGCGCCCTGGTGCGCGAGGCCCTCGATCAGCTGGCCTGGCTGGCCGCGCACCTGCACGCGGCCTTTCCCGAGTCGCGCATCGGCTTCGACCTGTCGGACATGAGCGGCTATGCGTACTACAGTGGCCTGCGCTTCGCCGTCTACGGGGCCGGTAGCAGCGACGCGCTGGCGCGCGGAGGGCGCTACGACGAAGTCGGCGCGGTGTTCGGCCGCAACCGGCCCGCCGTGGGTTTCAGCCTCGACCTGAAGGCCTTGGCCGAGGTCACGGGCCCGTCGCCGTCGCCGGTCGCGATCCGCGCGCCCTGGGGCGAGGCGCCGGAGCTGCGCGCCGCCGTGCGGCGCCTGCGCGACGCCGGCGAGACCGTGCTGTCGATGCTGCCCGGGCACGAGCCCGAGCCCCAGGCCTTCGCCTGTGACCGTGAACTGATCGAGGTCGACGGCCGCTGGGTGCTGCGTGCGCTTGGCGCGGACGCCCAGGTCGCGAACCATTGAAGGACATCCTCAAGATGCAATCAGCCGTCCGGCCCGCTGCGGGTCGCAATGTGGTGGTGGTCGGCACCCAGTGGGGTGACGAGGGCAAGGGAAAGATCGTCGATTGGCTCACCGACCACGCACAGGGCGTGGTGCGCTTCCAGGGCGGACACAACGCCGGGCACACGCTGGTGATTGCCGGCCGGAAGACGGCGCTGCAGCTGATCCCCTCGGGCGTGATGCGCGAGGGCGTGGCCTGCTACATCGGAAACGGCGTGGTCGTCGATCCGGCGCACTTGCTGGCCGAGATCGCGCGCATCGAACAGCTCGGGGTCGAGGTGCGCTCGCGGCTGTTTCTGTCCGAATCGTGTCCGCTGATCCTGCCATTCCACGTCGAGCTTGACCGCGCCCGCGAAAGCCGGCGCGAGAGCAGCGGCAGCGGCAAGATCGGCACCACCGGCAAGGGCATCGGCCCGGCCTACGAGGACAAGGTCGCGCGCCGTGCGCTGCGGGTGCAGGACCTCAAGCACCCGGGCCGCTTCGAGGCCAAGCTGCGCGAACTGGTCGATCTGCACAACGCCGAGCTCACCGGCGTGCTCGGCGCGCCGGCGCTGGACTGGCAGCCGATGCTGGCAGGCGCCATGCAGTCCGCCGAGCAGCTGAAACCACTGATGGCCGATGTCGGCTACCGCCTGTTCAGTGCCCATCTTGCCGGTGCGAACCTGCTGTTCGAGGGAGCGCAGGGCACGCTGCTGGACATCGACCACGGCACCTACCCGTACGTCACCTCGAGCAACTGCGTGGCCGGCAATGCCGCGGCCGGTGCCGGTGTCGGCCCGGGTCTGCTGCACTACATCCTGGGCATCACCAAGGCCTACACGACGCGGGTCGGCGGCGGGCCGTTCCCGACCGAGC
>JBBINW010000067.1:17223-24686 GCA_037443665.1 Betaproteobacteria bacterium | reverse complement strand
CGCGCGGCGCCGCGCGCACCTGCGCCACGAGCTGGGCCACCGCGTCCGGGTGCGGCGTGGCGCGCGGCGCGATCAGCCGCGGCGCGCCTGCGCTGGCGATCGCCTGCAGCCGCGGCCGCCAGGGTTCGTGGCCGTCGCTCGCCTGTGGTTCCAGCGGCTTGCGGAAGCGGGCATTGACCTGCACCGCGCCGGCCAGCGGGTACTGGGCCGCAAGCACCGCTTGCGCCGCGATGCGCGGCACGGCACGCAGCGCCGCCGGGTGCGGGTCGGGCAGGCCGAGCTCGAAGTACGCGTTGGCGTGGTGGCCGAACAGGCGCAGCTGGTCCACCGTTTGCGACGCCTGTGCCTGCTGCACCTCCCAGGGCCGGTCGGCGCTGAGCAGCAGCAGCGGCAGGCCCGCCTCGCGCGCTTCCATCGCCGCCGGCAGCCAGTGGCCGGGCGCGGTGCCGCTGGTGGCCAGCACGACGCTGGGCCGACCGTTGGCCCGCGCCTGGCCGAGGGCGAAGAAGGCGGCCACGCGCTCGTCGTGCAGCACCGTCGTCGGCAGCTGCGCGGCCAGGGCCAGCGCCAGCGGGGTCGATCGCGAGCCCGGGCTGACCACGGCGTGTGTCACGCCGCATTGCGCCAGCGCGGCAGCGAACAGCTGCGACCACGCGCTGTGCAGGTCGTCGGCCGGCGCGCTCAACGCCGGTCCTGGAAGGCGTCGAGGACGCTGCGCTGCTTGACCCGCGTCTCGGCCAGCTCGGCGTCGCCCTCCGAGCCTTCGACGATGCCGGCGCCCGCGGGTACAACGGCAATGCGGCCCTCGACCACCGCGCCGCGCAGCGCCACCACGGCGTGGCCGTCTCCGTACGGCGACAGGCGCACGAAAGGCCCGGCGTACAGGCCGCGCGGTTCGGGTTCCAGCGCCGCGAGCAGCGCGGCGGCGGCATCGGTGGGCAGGCCGCAGACGGCCGGCGTCGGATGCAGGGCGTGGACCAGACGCAGGAAATCGACCTCCTCGCGCAGCGTGGCCTCGATCGGCGTGTACAGGTGGGCCAGGCCGCGCAGTCTGCGGATCAGCGGCTCGGAGGGTGGCGGCAGCAGGCCGGCGAGCGGCGTGATCGCGCGGCGCAGGGCCTCGACGACGATGGCGTGCTCGTGCCGGTCCTTCACCGAATCGAGCAGTTCGGTGGCCAGCGCCGAAGGGCGGGTGCCGGCCAGCGCCTGCGTGCGCAGCCGGCGGCCGTCGAGCTGCACCAGGGTCTCGGGCGTGGCGCCGAGCCAGGTCTTGCCGCCGCGACGCCAGGCGTAGCGCACGCAGTCGGGGTGGCGGGCGCCCAGATGCGCGAGCAGGGCGGCCGGCGAAGGGGCATCGTCGAAGGCCACCGCGCCGCGGCGCGCCAGCACGACCTTGACCAGTTCACCGTGCCGGATGCGCTCGACGGCCTGCGTCACCGCCTGGGCGTAGCGCGCCGGCGCGCCCCCCTCGCCCAGCGCGTGCAGGGCGGGCAGCGGCACGGCTTCGGTCGCCTGCAGTGCCGCCAAGGCGACCCGGTCGCGCGCCAGCCGCGCCGGCATCGAGTCGGCCTCCGCCAGCGGCAGCGTCAGCCGCCACCAGGCGCGACCCGCCTGCTGCACGTACAGCCGCTCGGGCAGCATCACGCCGCCTGGCATCAACCCTTGCCACAGCGCGTCGGGCGTCTCGCCGGCGCGGAAAGGCAGCGCGCCCAGCGCGGCGGGCGCCGGCGCGTCGGCGCTGTCGTCAAGCAGCCCGGCCCACAGCGCCGAGGCGTCGATGGCTCCGCCGTCGAGCCAGCGCGCTGCGCCCAGGCCAAGCCAGGCGTCGCCGCCAGGAGCGATGAAGGCGGCAGCCGGGTCCGCCGTCATTGTCAGCAGGCGCTCGGGCGGCAGCGGCGCGACCTCGACCGCGGCCGAGCACAACTGCAGCCTGCAATCGGTCAGCAGCGCGGCGTTCATGACCGGTGGGCTGCGCGGTGCGGCCGGCCCGGCGCCGCCGGCCGCGCGGCGGCAGTTCGGCGGGCCGGGTGCCGCGCCCGTGGCGCCGGCGACGGAAAACCCGGATGAAGACGCAAGTTCCTAGACATCGGCCCTCGGCGTTGAAGGGGAAATTCTCGGGTGCCGGCCCGCGCGCAAGCCTAAGCAGGCCCCGGCGTGCAGCCCTTGACATAAGTCAGCCAGTGTCGGTTGCCCTCGTCGCGGCCGGCAGGGTGGGCCGGCGCCGACCGCCTCGGGGGGCCCGATCCCGTGACCGGCATCACGTCGCAGGCGGGCCGATGCAGCGCTGAAGGGCACGGGCCTGCGGCGCGGTGACGACATCGCGGGTGAGAGCGATCTCGAGCAAGGGCGCGGCGTCAGACGATGCGCTCGCCCGGGTTCGTGATCTTGCGCATCGGCTCGTAGCGGTCGCTGCGGACCATCAGCGGATGGGTCGCGTCGCCGCCGTCCCAGCGCGGGTCGTCGATGCCCTCGAAGACCTCGCGCAGGCGCTGGCCCCAGGTGCTGTGGATCATCTGAAAGTACGGATTGCGGTCGTCCATGCAGACATGGTCGTCGGACTGGAAGCGGCCCTCTCGATAGACCAGCAGGTCCAGCGGCAGGCCGACGCTGAGGTTGGACTTCAGCGTGCTGTCCATCGAGACCAGGGCGCACTTGGCAGCCTCGTCGAGCTGTGTCGCCGGCGTCAGCACGCGGTCGAGGATCGGCTTGCCGTACTTGCTCTCGCCGACCTGGAAGAAACAGGTCTCGCGCGTGGCCTCGATGAAGTTGCCGGCCGAATAGACGAGGAACAGGCGCATCGCCTCGCCCTTGATCTGGCCGCCGAAGATCATGCTGGCGTTGAAGTCGATCCCGCTGGCCTTCAGCGACGGGCCGTCCTGCTCGTAGACGCGGCGCACGGTGGCGCCGAGCACGCGGGCGGCATCGAACATGCTTTTCGCGTTCCAGATCGTGATCGGCTCCGCGCTGCCGTGGTCCAGCTTCTCTACCTGCAGCAACTCGCGCACGCTCTGGCTGATACTCAGGTTGCCGGCCGAGAGCATGACCATGAAGCGTTCGCCCGGCTGCTCGTAGATCATCATCTTGCGGAAGGTGCTGATCGCGTCCAGCCCGGCGTTGGTACGCGAGTCGGACAGGAAGACGAGGCCGGCGTTGAGGCGGATGCCGACGCAGTAGGTCATGGTGCGGGCGATGGCAGTGGAAGGCCATCAAGGTTACCAGCCCCTCGCGCTCATCCGGTCAGTGGCCTCGCGCCGCCTCGAGCTGCGTGCTCTTCTTGCCGTTCTCTCTGGAGATGTCGATGAAAGCGATGCGAAGCCCCCTGCTGATTGCGGTCCTGCTCGCCGCCGCTGTCGGCGCCATCGGCGCCGGCGCCCAGGTCGGCGCCGGCCTGGAGGGCACCTGGGGTGCGACCGTCACCAAGCCGGGCAGCCCCGACGGCAGCGCCGAGCTCGTCATCCAGGGCTCGCAGGGCACATGGACGAACCTCGCGCGCAACGGCTCCGACGGCCACGACGGCTGCGTTGGCCATCCGTTTCCGGTCGTGGTGGCGGCCCAGGCCGCGGGAGGCTGGCGCCTGAGCATCGAGGCGTCGACGGTGGCGCGCGGCTGCAAGAACCACCGTGTCACGCTCAAGGCCATCGATGCGCGCACGCTGGCGGGCGAGCTCGACAGCGGTCACGCCGTCAGGCTGGTGCGCGAGTAGCTGCCGCTGACCGCGGAGCGCAACTGGGCGAGCACCGCCTTCGCGGTCTCCGCTGGCCGTTCCATCGGGAACAGGTGGCCGCCCTCGATCCACGCGATGCGGTCGTGCACCAGCGCCCGCGTGGCGGCCAGGCCGGCCTGGTGGCCTTCGGCAGAGCGCGTGCCCCCGATGTACGAGACGGGTACCGTCGGCGGATGGCGGCGCAGCACGCGACCCATGTCGTGCGGCAGCGTGTCGTACAGCCGGGTCTCGACCTCGCGCCGGAACGCCAGCCGCACGCCGCCGGTGGCGGTGGCTTCGGGGTCGGGCTCGGTGCCGCAGGCGATGTAGTCGCGCAGCACCGCGGGTGCCCAGCGGGCGAACGTGGCCTTGGCCGCAAAATGCGCGTGCGCCGCCTCGGCCGACGGCCATTGCCAGCGCCGGCGCGACGAGACACGGCCCGGCGACAGGCGGCTGAACAGGCCGCTGGCCTTCATCACGCGCACGCTGTGGGCACGCCAGCCGGCGACCAGCGGCGAGTCGAGCAGCACCACGCTGCAGGCCAGTGCGGGGCGCTTGCAAGCTGCCAGCAAGCTCAGGTACCCGCCCATCGAATGGCCGACGAAGTGGACCGGCTGGCCCGCGCTCTCGCGCTCGACGAAGTCGATCAACTGGTCGCGCAGGTGCGGCCAGTTGCTGCTCACCGGCCACGCCGGGTCGTGGCCGAACTTGTCGATGGTGATGACGCGCCAGCCGGCCTTGCACCAGGCCTCGAACAGCACGCGGTAGGTGCCGGCCGGAAAGCCGTTGGCATGGCTGAAGGCGATCGTGCCCGGGTGGGGATTCGGCATCGTCATTCGTGGCCGGCGGGCCCGCGGCGGCTGGAGGTGGTCGAAGGCGGCGTGCCGAGCGGCGGCGCGAGCAGCGCCCGCAACCGGTACACGGCCTCCAGGGCCTCGCGCGGCGACAGCCTGTCGGGGTCGATCGCGGCCAGCGCCTGCTCCACCGGCGACGGCTCGGGTGCCGGCGCGGCCGGCGGCGGCGCGAACAGATCGACCTGCACCAGTCCGCTGCGCGCCTTGGCTTCCAGTGCTTCCAGCGTCGCGCGCGCCTGGCGGATGATCGCCGCCGGCATGCCTGCCAGCCGCGCCACCTGCACGCCGTAGCTGCGGCTGGCCGGCCCGGGCTCGATCTGGTGCAGGAAGACGATGTCGTGCCCGCTTTCCACCGCGCCCACGTGCAGGTTGATCGCCCGCTCGTGGCGGGCCGGGAATTCGGTCAACTCGAAGTAGTGGGTGGCGAACAGCGTGAAGGCGCGGTTGCGGTCGTGCAGCTGGCTGGCGATCGCGCCGGCCAGCGCCAGGCCGTCGAAGGTGCTGGTGCCGCGGCCGATCTCGTCCATCAGCACCAGGCTCGCCTCGGTGGCGCCGTGGACAATCGCCGCCGCCTCGGTCATCTCGAGCATGAACGTGCTTTGGGCGTTGGCCAGGTCGTCGGCGGCGCCGATGCGGGTGTGGATGGCGTCGATCGGTCCCAGCCGGCAGGCCTGCGCCGGCACGAAGGAGCCGATAGACGCCAGCAGCACGATCAGCGCCACCTGGCGCATGAAGGTGCTCTTGCCGCCCATGTTCGGGCCGGTGATCACGAGCATGCGGGTCTTCGCGTCGAGCCGGCAGTGGTTGGCGATGAAGGCGCCGGCACCGGTTTCGGCCAGCCGCAACTCGACCACCGGATGGCGGCCGGCCTCGATCTCGATGCACGGGTAGGCCACGAACTCGGGCCGGCACCACGACAGCGTGGCCGCCCGCTCGGCCAGCGCCGCCAGCGCGTCGAGCGTGGCCAGCGACCGTGCCAGGGCCTGCAGCGTGGGCAGCTGCGATTGCAGCGCATCGAGCAGCTGCTCGTAGAGCCACTTCTCGCGCGCCAGCGCGCGCTCCTGCGCCGACAGGGCCTTGTCCTCGAAGGCCTTCAGCTCGGGCGTGATGAAGCGCTCGGCGTTCTTCAGCGTCTGCCGGCGCTGGTAGTCGGCGGGCACGCGGTCGAGGTTGGACGCCGTGACCTCGATGTAGAAGCCGTGCACCTTGTTGAACTGCACGCGCAGGTTGGCGATTGCCGTGCGCGCGCGTTCGCGCGCCTCGAGCTCGAGCAGGAACGCGTCGCCATGGGAATGGATGCCACGCAGCATGTCGAGCTCGGCGTCGATGCCGGTGGCGATCACGCCGCCGTCGCGCAGCAGCACCGAGGGTTCGTCGGCGATCGCGCGCAGCGCGGCCGCCAACGTCGCGTCGGGGTCCAGTGCCGACTGCAGGCGGTCGAGCAGGGCCGTGCCCCGGGGCGCCACGGCGCGCAAGGCCGGCAGCGCGGCCAGCGTTTGGCGCAGGCCGGCGAGCTCGCGCGGCCGCACCTGGCGCAGTGCCGTGCGCGCGCTGATGCGCTCGACGTCGCTGATGCCGCGCAGGGCCTCGCGCAGCGGCTCGAACGCCGGCGCGTGTGCCGGGCCGGGTTCGAGCAGGCGCGCGATCGCCGCCTGGCGTTCGCTGGCCGGGCCGCGGTCGCGCGGCGGGTGCGTCAGCCAGTGGCGCAGCAGCCGGCTGCCCATGCCGCTGCGGCAGGTGTCCAGCAGCGACAGCAGGGTCGGGCTGTCCTCGCCGCGCAGCGTCTGCACCAGCTCGAGGTTGCGATGCGTGGCCGGCGGCAGTTCGATCAGATCGCTGGCGCGTTCGACCTGCAGGCTGCGCACATGCCCCAGCGCCTGGCCCTGCGTGTGCTCGGCAAAGCTCAGCAGCGCCGCCGCGGCGGCATGGGCGGCGCCCAGGTCCTGCGCGTTGAAGCCGGCCAGCGTGGCCACCGCCAACTGCGCGCGCAGCTTGCGCTCGCCCAGGTCGCTGTCGAACTGCCAGGCCGGGCGCGCGGTGCGGGCCGCGCTCGTCTGCAGGATCGCCGCCGGCAGCGGGTGGCCGTCGTGCAGGATCTCGGCCGGCGCCAGCCGCGCGAGCCAGCTCGGCAGCTCGCGCTCGCCGCATTCGGCCAGGCCCAGCTGCCCACTGGCCAGTGCCAGCCAGGCCAGGCCCCAGGTGGCGCGGACGCGATGCACGGCCAGCAGCAGGGTGTCCGCGCGCTCGGCCAGCAGCTCGCTGTCGGTCACCGTGCCCGGCGTGACCACGCGCACGACCTTGCGCTCGACCGGGCCCTTGGCCGTGGCCACGTCGCCGACCTGCTCGGCCACGGCGACCGCCTCGCCGAGCTTGAGCAGCCGCGCGAGGTAGCTGTCGACCGAATGCACGGGCACGCCGGCCATCACCACCGGCTCGCCGGCCGAGGCGCCGCGCGTGGTCAGCGTGATGTCGAGCAGCCGGTTGGCCTTGCGCGCGTCGTCGTAGAAGAGCTCGTAGAAGTCGCCCATCCGGTAGAAGACGAGCGTGTCCGGGTACTCGGCCTTGATGCGCAGGTACTGCTGCATCATCGGCGAATGCGCAGCCGGGCCGGCGGGCGGCGGGCGGCTCGGCGAAAGCTCGGCGGTCATCGGGGCAGGGTAGGGGCTCGGAGCCGGCATTGTGTAGGCGGTTTTCGGCGAAGCGGTCCGCGGGCGGGCGCAAGGGACATCGTCGGCCAGCCTGGAGAGCCAAGCATTGCCCGGGATCGTAGGCCATCGTCCGCGGCATCGCGGTGGCCGGCGTCGCCGCGATGGACCTCGCCCCTGACGGCGCGCCTCATCCAGGCCGGCAACGAGAGCAACATGCCTTTCGCCGACATCGACATCGACATCGACATCGACATCGAC
>JBBINW010000067.1:0-17123 GCA_037443665.1 Betaproteobacteria bacterium | reverse complement strand
CGACATCGACATCGACATCGACATCGACATCGACGGATCGATCGAGGTCGTCGGGACGTTCGGCCGCGCGCGATAGGCCACGCAGCCTGCGATGCGGGGGCCGTCGGTGCCGCGGCCCCCCGCTCGAGCCAGGTCCTGTGTTCGCCATCGCACAGACAGGCATCGGCATTGGCGCCCACAGTCACTTTGCCCATTTCGGCGCCGCGCATCCGAGGAGATGGCATGACGACGACATTCCAGCGCGTGAGCGCGATCCTGGTTGCCAACCACGATGTCCCTTCCGACATGCTGACGCCGGACGTGTCGCTGCGGGCGCTGGGCATCGATTCGCTGACCGCGGTCGAGTTGATGTGGAGCGTCGAGGAGGCTTTCGGGCTCGCGTTGCCGGCCCAGTCGGTGCGGCTCGACACGATCGGCGATGTCGTGGGGTTCGTCGATCGCCTGGTCGCGGCCCAGCATCGCGGCGCCGACAAGACCGCGTGCGGCGCGCTGCGTTCCGAAGGGTGAATGCGTGAGCCCCGCCGGTCCGACCGAAGGGGCTCGTACCGCAGTGCGAAGCACGGAGGTACCCGAGTGAGCCTGCAGGCGGGTTCGACCGCGGCTGTCTCCGATGCCGACCAGTTCGGCGAGAGCCTGGACGCGGTGCACGAGTTCTATCGGCGCGAGGAGCTTGGGCTCGGCGGTCCGCAGCGGGTCGTGGAGGGCGTCAGCCGATTCGTCGGCCAGCCGCTCTTCCTGGCCCTGATCCTGGCCTTCGTCACCTCGTGGCTGGCCGCCAATGCCGTCCTGCGTGCGCTGCGCCTGGCGCCCTTCGATCCGCCTCCGTATTTCTGGCTGCAGGGCATCGTCGGCCTGGGCGCGCTGCTGACGGCCACGGCGGTCCTGATCCAGCAGAACCGGCTGGCCCGGCTGGCCCGGCAGCGCGAGCACCTCGATCTGAAGCTGACCCTGCTGACCGAGCAGAAGGCGGCCAAGCTGATCGATCTGATCGAGGAGCTGCGTCGCGACCTGCCGAACGTGAGGGACCGTGCCGATTCGGCGGCCGTGGCGCTGCAGCAGGCGATGAGCCCGAGCGGCGTGCTGGCCGCACTCGGCGAGCGACCTGGATCCCCCGCGGCCGCCGTGTCCGAACCGGCGCCGCCCGCGGCGTCGCCGAGCGCGCCGGACGGCGGGCCCGCCCCGCCCTAGGCGCTGAGCAACTCGCCGACGACCCTGAAGTGGTCGACGCGGTCGCACACGGCCTTGACAGCCATCAGCAGGGGGGCGCCCAGCAGCAGACCCGGCAGGCCCCACAGCCAGCCCCAGGCCAGCACGCCGACGAATATCACGACCGGGCTCATGCGGCTGGTGCGGCCGGTCAGCCAGGGGGTCACCAGACTGCAGAAGACCGTGTGGATGGCCAGCGAGCAGCCACCGATCAGCGCCGCGATGCCCGGGGTGCCGAACTGGAGAAAGGCCACCAGCGCCGCGCCGCTGCTGATCACCATCGAGCCGATGTAGGGCACCAGGTTGAGCACCGCTGCCGCCACGCCCCACACCGCCGTATGCGCCAGGCCGAAGGCGGCGAACGCGATGCCGGTGGCCACGCCGACGAGCACACTGGTGAAGATCTGAACCCGCAGATAGCGCTGGATTTGGTGCGTGATGTCGTCCAGCACCTCGATCGTGATCCGCTTCTGCGCGAACCTCGGGCCTGCGATCCGGACCATCTTGCGGCGGAAGCCGTCGCCCGAGGCGAGCAGGAAATAGGTGATGAAGCAGACCACCAGCCCCTGGCCGACGAAGCCCACCAGGCCGAGGGTGCCGCTCCACAGATAGTCCTGGATGTCGAAATGCGCACGCTCGATCTGCACGCGGGTCACGCCGGGCTTCGCGGGAGCAGCCCCCGAGCCGTGCTCGGTGGCTGCTTCCTCGAGCTTGGCGGCGGCCCGCTGCACGGTCTCGATCGGACCCTCGGGTGCGCCGCGTGCCGTGCGCAAGGACTCGCGCAGCTTCTGCGCCGCGTCGGGCAGCGAGGCGATCAAGGCCGCGGCGTCGTCGCTGAGCGAGACCGCCGCCGACCCGAGCCCGCCGAGCGCGGCGACGAGCAGCAGTGCCGCGCCGAGCGCACGCGGCACGCGCCAGCGCTGCAGGCGATCGACCAGCGGCGAAAGCGCGTAGCTCAGCATCAGCCCCATGACCAGCGGAATGAACACCTCGCGCGCCCAGTGCAGCGTGAAGACGCTGGCCAGCAGCGCGGTCAGCGCCAGCGCCGCGCTGCGCACATCGACCGGCATCGGCAGCAGCGTGGGCTCGTGCCGGGCTGCCGGCGTCTCGATGTCTGCCACGGGCTCGGGCGCAGTGGGCGCGCCGGCGGGCAAGGGAGTCCCGTCTGCAGTCACCGTCGGCTGCCCGCCCTGAGCGTCAGGACAGATGCCAGGGCCCGGTGCCGAACAGACCGATCACGCCCATCACGATCAGGTAGACGGCGACGATGTAGCTCAGCAAGCGCGGCACGATCAGGATCAGGATCCCGGCAATCAGCGAGATCACCGGTGCGAGGGCGAGGTGGATGTTCACGGGCTTGTCCTGTCTGTGGGGTCGGAGGGAGGGGTCGGCACCGCGCTACAGGCCGCGGCGGCCGGTGATCAACTGGTAGATCACCATGATCACGGCGATCACGAGCAAGAGGTGGAGCAGGCCCCCGGCGGTGAACAAGGTCACGAGACCGAGAACCCAGAGCAGGACGAGTATCAGGGCGATGGTGTAGAGCATGGTCTTTCTCCGGTGAGGGGATGGGCCGGCACGGTGGACCGGCGTTGATCAGGCCATGCGCCGGGCATAGGACAGGCAGTCCGACGCATAGCAGCTGCAGGCCACGGCTTCCAGCGCGGCGCGGTCGAGCACCTCGAGCTCGCCGCGGTGGTAGCTGATCAGGCCGCGCCGTTGCAGCTCACCGGCGGCGACGGTGATGCCCACCCGCCGCACGCCCAGCATTTGGGCCAGGAATTCGTGCGTGACGTGGAAGCGCGGCGCATCGGCGCGGTCCTGGGTCATCAGCAGGCAACGCGCCAGCCGCGGGCCGATCAGATGGAAGCGCAGGCAGGCCACGGCCAGCGCGAGCTGCTCGATGCGCACTGCGAGGTAGCGGCCCATGCTGCTGCGCAGGGCGGCGCTGCGCGCCAGCTCGCGCTGGATCGCCGCGCTGCTGATGCGCCAGGCGGCACCGGGGCTGTGCACCATCGCGTGCGTCGGGGCGTCGCCGACGCCGAGCAGCCAATGCGAGCCGAGCATGCCTTCACGGCCGACCAGGCCCACCTCCAGGCCCGGATGTGCATCGGTCTGCACGGTCAGCGAGATTGCGCTGTCGACCGGGAAGTACAGGTGTCGCAACGGCCGGCCTTGCCTGGCCAGCACCTCGTCGCGTGCAAGTCGGGCCGGTTCGCAAGCGCCAAGCAGACGCTGCCGATCGGTGCGCGGCAGTCTTTCGATGATGAGGTTCTGGGCGACCATGCAGGCCCGGGTCGGAAGCGCCGTCGCTGCGACCCAGGATGGATCCCAATCGATCGGTGTGCACAGTCTGGACCGCAGCGCGCTCGGACACTGTGCTCCAGCGCACACAGCGGCGAGAACTTCGCGCCGGCGGTCGCCCGCAACGCGTGGCGGGCTCGCCGACCCATTGTTCGACGGCGTGCGGACAGGGCGCCCCGCCACGGCGGCGCCCGGTCTCAACGCGACGGGATGCTGCCGTTGTCGTCGGAGAGAAGCACTTCGACGCGCCGGTTCGACTGGCGGCCGCCGGCGCTCTCGTTGCCCGCAACAGGGTAGGCCTCGCCGTAGCCGTGCGTGGCCAGCCGGTCGGTGTCCACGCCCATCCCGACCAGGGCCGTGCGAACCGCATCGGCGCGCTCGCCGGACAGCGTCTGGTTGTGTTCGGCGCTGCCGGTGCTGTCGGTGAAGCCCTCGATCAAGGCCCTGCGCCGCGGGTACTGCCTGAGAAAGCCGCCCAGGCGCTCGATGTTGCGCATCCCGCCCGCCTTGAGTTGCGACCGGTCTGTGTCGAACAGCAGGTCGCCGATCGTGACGACCATGCCGCGATCGGTCTTCCTGGCATTCAGCGCCTGCAACTGTGCCTCGAGCTGGCTGGCGTGGGCCTGCATCTCGCTGGTCTGCTGCTGCGACGCCCTGGCCTGGCGCTCGGACTCTTCCGCCTGGCGCCGGGCGTCGTCGGCGCTGCGTTCGGCGCCTGCCGCCTGCATCTGCGACATCCGGGCCTGCATCTGCGAAGCCTCGGCCCGCTGGCGGGCGGTCTCGGCGTTGCGTCGGGCGGCGTCGGCCTCGCCGGTGCGCGCGGCCGGGCGCAACTGCTCGCGCGTGGCGGCGGCGCCCCCGAGTTCGCGTTCGTCGCTGCGGCGGTGGCCGGTCTCCTGGGCGATGGCGATCCGCGCCTGGGCCAGATGGATCAGGTGGTCGACCCGCGCGTCGCCGTCATGGTGCCGCCAGGCTTCGTCGGCCCGTGCGAGCGCACTGTCGGCCTGCTTGAGCTCGACCGGCGCGAGATCGCGCGTTGCCGGGTCGTCCTGCGCGACACGGTACTCGCCGCGCACCGCCTCGAGCGCGCTGTTGCTGACCGGCACGCTGCTGCAGCCGGCGATCACCGCCAGTGCGGCGGCGGCCAGCAGGGCCGGGTGGAACCTCGAGACGAGGGCAGGGGGGGAGGGTTGGTGGATCATGGGGAGGGCTCGCGGGTTCATGGTGGGCGTCGTGGGGCTGTCGTTCACTGCGGGTTCGGCGTCTTGCGGCTCATCTCGTCGCGCAGCACGTTGTTGGCCTGCAGCGCGTCGTCGGCCGCCCTGTGGGCCTTGATCGCCTCGGCCCGGGCTTCGGCCAGGCGGGCGTCGACCTCGGCTTCCTCGGCCAGCGAGCGCGCCTGGTCGTAGTCCTGGCTGGCCATCGCGGCGTTGGCGCCGGCCAGCTTGTCGCGCGCCATGCGCATCTCCTGCGGTGCCAGAGCCGGGGCGCCGGCGCCGGCGGCATCGGCCACCGCCGCGGCCGAGAGCGCGACCTCGGTGGTCGGCGGCGGCGTGCTGGCGCAGGCGGCGGTCAAGGCGGCCGCGAGCATGGCGCTGCCCAGCGTCAGCGCCACGGTGGCCGGCCGGTGGCCGGCGCGCGGCCGATGGTCGTGGTGCGGGATGTGGTGCATGGTGGTTTCCTGTCCTGAGGTCGGGGCCCTGCGATCGACGTGGCGCCGGATGGCCGCAGCGTCTCCAAGCCCGATGGTCGAGGCTGGGCGCGGGCCGCCGCGTCGTCCGTGCGCTGGCGCACTCAGCGCGGCTGCCCGGGCGCAGACGCGGCGACGTCCTACAGGCGCGCGCGCCGTCGGCCGATGCCGGCGGCCGGCGCTGCCTCCTAGGGTCAGTACCTCGAAGGCGCAGTGCCGTCGGGCCGCCCTCGCGACCCAGGCGGCAGGCCCCTCATCCAGGAGAAACGAAGATGCGAATTTCGACCCTTGCCGCCGCGCTGCTGGTGGGCGCTGCGGCGCCGGCGCTGGCGCTGGCCCAGGTCAGCGTGAACATAGGCATCGACCTGCCGCTGCTGCCGCGTCTCGTGCGCGTGCCCGGCTACCCGGTGTACTACGCGCCACAGCTGCGGTCGAACTACTTCTTCTACGATGGCGTCTACTGGGTCTTCGAGCACGACGGCTGGTACGCCAGCGACTGGTACAACGGACCCTGGCGCAGCGTCGGCATGCAATCCGTGCCGCTGTTCGTGCTGCGCGTGCCGGTGCGCTACTACCGCTCGCCGCCGTCCTACTTTCGCGGCTGGCGCGCCGACGCGTCGCCGCGCTGGGCCGACCACTGGGGCCCGCAGTGGGAGGCGCAAAATCGCGGCTGGGATCTTTGGGATCACCGCGCCGCGCCGGCCGCGGCGCCCCTGCCCACCTACCAGCGCCGCTACGGCGGCGAGCGCTATCCGCGGGCCGAGCAGCAGCAGGAACTGCACGCCAGGAACTACCGGTATCGGCCGCACGACCCCGTCGTGCGCCAGCAGTTCGAGAGCCACGGCATGCCGCAGCCGGACGCCGACCCGCGCGCCCATGGCCAGGGGCGCTCGCGGACCGACCCGGGTGCCGCGCCGCGGCGAGACGACGGCGACCCCGGCGCGGCGCAGCGGGCGCCGCGAACCCCGCCCGAGAGTGGCCGCGGCGACGGACGCGACAAGGACCGCGGCGGGCCGACCGATCACGGAAGGTGAACCCTGCTCGCGCCGCCGGTGCCGGCCGCAGTCGCTTGATGCAGGGGATGCAACTCGCATGCGGCAGCGAACTCGCGTGCGGCAGCGACCCGACGCAGCACGCGACGCGCCACCGGGGTCGATGCGGCGACAAACGGGCCAGCGTGTGCGCCAGCGAACAGACCCTGCCGCCTGTCGGCGGTCCACTGTCGCCATCGAAAGTCGTCCGCAATCCGGATGGCAGGGCTCCAGGAGACTTGGATGGGATTCATGGACACACAAACGGCGATCCTTCTGGGTGCCGTCGCGCTGGTCGCGCTGATCGCAATCGCAGCTTGGCTGTTTCTCCGCGGACGGCGGTCGGATCGACTCCAGAAGCGCTTCGGATCGGAATACGCGAGAACCGTCGACGTCCTTGGCAGTCGAGGCAAGGCCGAATCGGAACTCAAGACGCGTGAAGCGCGGGCGCAGCAACTCACCATCGTCGCCTTGACGCCCTCCGACGCCGCCAGATTCCGTCAGGCATGGATCGATCTGCAGGGCCGCTTCGTCGACAACCCCAAGGCAGTCGTCGCTCAGGCGGACCAGCTCGTGCGCGAGTTGATGGTCAAGCGGGGCTTCCCCGTGGGCGACTTCGAACGCCGCGCCGCCGACATTTCGGTCGATCACGCCGCCGTCGTCGAGCATTACCGTGCGGCGCAGGCGATTGCGGTTCGCGACCAGCGTGGTGAAGCCAGCACCGAGGAGTTGCGTCAGGCGGTGGTCCATTTTCGAGCACTCTTCGACGAACTGCTCGAGGTCGACGCCGTCAGGCAGCAAGGCCTGCCCCCAACCGAGGTCGGCGCTCATTCGTGAGCGCTGCGGTTTCGTCGACTGGCGGCCCGGTGTCCGCATGGCCCGCGACGCCTTGAAAACGGTCGCAGGCGCGCCTTGATCAGCGCCCCTGCCACCGTCGCGCCGGGCCCGCAGGGTCTGGTCCTGTCGGGTCGATGGACGGCGCTCGATCTGGGCGACATCGGTCGGGGGCTCGAGTCGGTCCCCACCGTGCGCGGAACGCAGACGGTGGCCGACGCGACCGGCGTGGAGGCGCTCGACACGGCAGGTGCCTGGGCGCTGCAGGCGCTTCTGCTGCGGCTTGCCCGGGCGGGCGTTGCCTTGACCCTGGAGGGCCTGCGGCCGGAGTTCGGCCGGACGATGGCGGGCGTGGCGCAACAGGTCGCAGACCAGGCGGCGACCGCGGCCGGAGCTCGCGGCAAGGCCCCTTCCATCCTCGAAGGCCTGGGCCGCAGCGTGGCCGCGAGCGCGGGCGAAGCGCTGGCGCTGCTGGCCTTCGTCGGCGAGTCTGCGCTCGCGCTGGGGGGGTGGGTGCTGCACCCGCGAAGGATCCGCTGGCGCCCGATCCTGTTCAACATCCGCAGCGCCGGGGTCGATGCGCTGCCCATCGTCGGCCTGCTGTCGTTCCTGCTGGGCGTCGTGGTCGCGTACCAGAGTGCCGACCAGCTCCGGCAGTACGGTGCCAACATCTTCATCGCCGATGTCGTCGGCATCTCGATGCTGCGCGAGTTCGCGCCGCTGATCGCGGCCATCATCATCGCCGGCCGCTCGGGCTCGGCTTACGCCGCGCAGATCGGCACCATGGCCGTCACCGAGGAGATCGATGCGATGCGCACGATCGGCATCGCGCCGCAGGAGATGCTGGTGCTGCCCAAGCTCATCGCGCTGGCCGTCGCGCTGACGCTGCTGACCGTGTTCGCCGATCTGCTCGGCGTCACCGGCGGCATGGTTATGGCGCACTCGCAGCTCGACGTCGGCTCGCGCGAGTTCCTCGGTCGCCTGGTCAAGGCCGTGGGCCCCGGCACCGCCGGGGTCGGCATCGGCAAGGCGTCGGTCTTCGCCGCCATCATCGTCGTCGTCGGCTGCTTCCAGGGCTTTCGCACGCGGGGCGGCGCCGACAGCGTCGGCCGCCAGACCACGCGCAGCGTCGTCCAGGCGATCTTCCTGGTGATCGTGGCCGACGCGGTGTTCTCGGTCGTCTTCAGCGCCCTGGATCTCGGAGATGTCCGGCGACCACATCGGCGGCGACGCGGTCATCGAGATCCGCGGTCTGTGCACGCGCTTCGGCGATCACGTCGTGCATGCGGACCTCGGCCTTGAGGTCCGGCGCGCGGAGATCTTCGCCCTGGTCGGCGGCAGCGGCTCGGGCAAGTCGACGCTGCTGCGCGAGATGATCCTGCTGCATCGCCCCGACTCGGGTTCGATCCGCGTGCTCGGCACCGATCTCCACGCGCCTGACGCCGCCGCCGCGCTGGCCTTGCGCCAGCGCTGCGGCGTGATGTTCCAGCAGGGGGGGCTGTTCGCCTCGCTGACGGTCAGGGAGAACGTCGGCCTGCCGCTGCGCGAGCACACCCGGCTCGGTGACAGCTTGATCGACGGGATCGCGACCGCCAAGCTCGCGCTGACCGGGCTGCCCGCGCAAGCCGCCGAGCAGCTGCCGGCCGAGCTCAGTGGGGGGATGATGAAGCGGGCCTCGCTGGCACGGGCGTTGGCGCTCGACCCGGAGTTGCTGTTCCTCGACGAGCCGACCGCGGGGCTCGATCCGATGAGCGCCGACGGCGTCGACGAACTGGTGCGAGGCCTGCGCGACCGCTACGGGCTGACCGTCGTGATCGTCACCCACGACCTCGACCTGCTGTGGCAGGTGGCCGACCGCGTCGCGGTGCTGGCCGACGGCAAGGTGCAGGGCACCGGCTCGATGGCCGAGTTGGCCGCGATGGACAACCCGGCCGTGCGCCCGTTCTTCGATGGTCCGCGGGCGCGTGCGGCCGAACGACAGGCCAGGCAGCCGGGCGTCGCGCGCGGGCAGGGTCATTCATCCGACGGGGTGCCGCCATCGAAACCAAGGTGAACTACGCTGTCGTCGGCGCCTTCGTCATTGGGCTCGCGGCGCTGCTCATCGCCGCGGTGCTCTGGCTCGCGTCGGGCGGGGGAACGAGCCGGCATGTCGATCTCTACCGCGCGATCGAGCAGGAGTCGGTGTCGGGCCTCAATGTCAATGCACCGGTCAAGTACAACGGCGTCGATGTCGGCACCGTGCGCGAGATCGAGCTCGACCCCGCCGACCCGGACCGCGTGCGCCTGCTGTTCGCGATCCGCCAGGGCACGCCGATCAAGGTGGATACCGTCGCCGTGCTCAAGACGCAGGGTCTGACCGGCATCGCCTACGTCGAGCTCGGTGGCGGCACGCCGGGCGCGGCGCCGCTGCGCGCCTCGGTGGCGGGCGAATTCCCGGTGATCCGCACCAAGCCATCGCTCAGCGCGCGACTGGAGAACGTGCTCACCGACGTGCTGGTGAAGCTGGACGGCACGACCACGCGCATCGACGCGATGCTGAGCGAGAAGAACCAGTTGGCCTTGACCGCCACCCTGGCCGACATCGCTGCGGTGGCGCACACGCTGGCCGCGCGCAAGGCCACGATAAACGCCGGCATCGTCGACGCAGCCCGCACCTTCGACCGCGGCCAGCGATTGGGCACGCAACTCGGCCCGGTCATCGAACGCATCGGCCGGGCCGCCGACTCCCTCGAGAAGATGGGCGACGAGGCCGGGCTGGCCAGCACCCGGGCCGGCGCGACGGTCGCCTCGGTGGGCGCCGACGTGCATCGCTTCAGCGGCGCGGCGCTGCCGCAGGTGCAGGCCCTGCTGGTCGAATTGCAGGCCCTGTCGGCCTCGCTGCGGCGACTGGTCGAGCAGACGGAACGCAATCCGAATGGCCTGCTGCTTGGCCGCAGCCCGGCGCCCGACGGGCCCGGCGAATCCCCCCCAGGCCCGGCGAAGCCATGATCCGCCATCGAAGGCTCCGGGCTGTCTGGCTGGGCGCGGCCCTGGGGTCGGCACTGGCCGCCGGCGCCTGCAGCGCGCTGCTGCCGAAGCCCGCGCCAGCGTCGACCTTCTATGCCGTCGACGGCGCACCGACGCGGGGCGGCGAGCCGCCGGTCCCCGCGCGCATCTCGCCCGCGACCGGACTCACACTGATCGTCAACCCGCCGCAGGCCTTCGCGGGTTTCGACAGCCCGCACATCGTGTACCTGCGGCAGGCGCACAAGCCCGAACGGTTCGCCCACAGCCTGTGGGTCGATACCCCGGCGCGCATGCTGACGCCGCTGATCGCGAATGCGGTGCTCGACGGTGGCCTGATCCGTGCCGCCGTGCCGCCGTCCGCCGCAGCGGCAGGCGAGCTCAGGCTCGACACCGAGATCGTGCGCCCGCAGCAGGAATTCTGGGGCCGACCGAGCCGGGTGCGCTTCACGCTGCGGGCGACCTTGCTCGACGAGGCCACCCGGCGCGTGCTCGCCACGCGCGAGTTCGATGAATCCGTGGCGGCTCCCAGCGACGACCCGTACGGCGGTGTCATCGCGGCCAACCGGGCGGTAGGGGACGCGCTGCAGGCGTTGGCGGAATTCTGCGATCAGGCCGCGGCGCAATGGCAGGCCATGCAGGACAAGACCGGCGGGCGTGAGGCCGGCTCGCGGCCCCCCGACTGAACGCGGTCACACCGGCACGCAAGACAGCGGACCTTGCGCGGGAAGGAGCGGCGCCGGGCGCTTCTCGGCACGCCCGACGGCGATCTCGGGCCGCTGGCCGAGTTCGGTCCCGGAAACCCCGTTCGCTGCGAGCGCCAGCGTGAGGGTTCCCGCCGAAGGATTCAGGCTGTCGACCATCGAGCTCGGCATCAGGATCGTCGCCCCGCGCTCTTTGGTCGTCTCGTAGATGATGTTCATCGCTCGCAGCTGCAGCGCCACTGGATGACCCGCGTGGATCTGGGCGGGCTCGACGAACTTGCCGGCGATGGCGGCCTCGGCCGAGCCGAGGATCACCCGTGCCTGCTTCTCCCGTTCGGCCTGGGCCTGGCGCGACATCGCGTCCTGCCGCGCCACCGGGATCGCGACGTCGCGGATCTCCACCGAGCTGACCGAGATGCCCCAGGGCGTGGTCTTCCTGCCGATCTCATCCTTGAGCTGCTCGTCGGCGTCCTTGCGGTCGGACAGCAAGGCCGCCAGCATCGAAGAGCCGATCATCTCGCGCAGCGAGGTCTGCGCGACGCGGTCGACGGCCTCGCGGTAGTTGGTGATCGGCAGCGCGGCCTTCTCGGCATCGTGCACGTGCCAGAAGATGATCGCGTCGACATTGACCGGGACGGTGTCCCGGGTGAGCGCCTGCTCGGCATTGAAGGCGGTGGTCTGGATGCGCCCGTCGATGATCGCGGTCACGCTGTCGAGGACGGGGGTGATGGCGAACAGCCCGGCCCCCTTCACGCTCTGCAGCTTGCCCATGCGCAGGATACGAAGGTCTGCCAGACATTGGCCATCTTCAGCGACGTGGCGATGATGGGGCCGGCGACCAGGAAGGGCAGCGCGAGGTACGGGTCGAACCAGAACCCTGCGGCCAAGGTCGCGAGAACGCAGGCCGAGACCAAAAAAGGACGTGATGGGATTCATGTTCATGGTCGCGTTCATGGCGCTCCAGGGGCGCCTCGGGAAGAACCGGCAAGCTATACCGGTCAGGTGGGCTCGTCGGTGCGCTGACTTACCGAGCCATGGCGGGCCCGGCTGCCATGCTGCACCGAGGATGAACCCCAGGGCATCGTTGCGGGTTGCCGGTGTTCGCCGGCAGACAGACAGCCCACGGATCGGGGCGCAGGATGCGTCGCATCGCTCGGTGTCGCTCCTGCGGCAAATGCTCGTGAGGCAGCAGGCGTGGTTCAAGCGCCGGCGGGCGTTCCGGGATCACATGCTTGGAGGTTCGAGTTCATGCTGCGCAACGTCAACGACCTCTGCGGGTTCACCGTCGAGGCGACGGACGGCCGGATCGGCCGCGTCGAGGATTTCTATTTCGACGACCGGACCTGGGCAATTCCGCTTTCTCGTCGTCCAGACCGGTGGCTGGCTCGCGGGGAGAAAGGTGCTCATCGCCCGGATCGCGATCCGCAACCCGGACTGGGCCGCACGATCGCTGCCGGCCGCAGTCACGCTCGAACAGGTGAGGAAGAGTCCCGACGTCGACACCCGGAAACCCGCGTCGCGACAGCACGAAGCGGAGCAGTACGGGTATCACGGCTATCCGTACGACCTGGCGGGCCCGGCGTCTGGGGCGAAGGCAAGCCGGCGGGCCTGGGGCTGGGGGCCAACGCCAGTTTCGAGCGGCCCGGCGTCGCGGGCGGCGAGCAGGCGTTCGTCGAGGAACAGGCGACGCTGCGGAGCCAGCGTGGCGACGACCCACATCTGAGAAGTTGCCGCGCGATCCTCCGCCACCACATCGAAGCGACCGATGGCGAGATCGGTCACGTGCAGGGGATGCTGGTCGACGACCAGACCTGGGTCGTCCGCAACCTGGTCGTGAAAACTAGTGACTGGTGGCTGGGCCACGAGGTGCACATCCCGTCGGATGCGATCACGAACATCAGTTGGCTCGAGGCCAGCGTGTCGGTCAACCTGACCCGGCAGGCGGTCAAGGACGCGCCCGCGTGAAGGGCGTCTTCGCGCCTATTCGCTGCACCGGACTCATCCATCCCAACCCGCAGACAGCATGAACAGATCCTTGATTTCCGCATCGGCGTTCGCCCTCTGCGTTGCCGGAGCACCTCTTGCCCACGCCCAAGGCGCCTCGGCCTCGGCGGACGGCCCCGTCGTGCAACACAGTCGTGCAGGCATCGCGTACATCAGCGGCGGCGCCGGCACCGGCAACCGCGCGTTGATGGCCGCGCGGCGGAGCGAGTTTCCCTTCGAGGTCGTGCTGAGCACCTCCGGCGGCGCCTACGTGGTCGCCAGCACGCTCACGGTCAGAACGCCCGCGGGCGAGTTGCTGACGGTGCTGGATGCCGGCCCCATCGTGATGATGAAGCTGCCGCCGGGGCAGTACACCCTCGAAGCGACCTCGCAAGGCAAGACCGAGCGGCGCGAGGTGCACGTGACGGATCGCCAGCAGACCGTCGAATGGCGCTTGCCGGGATGAGCGGCGCGCGGCATCGGCCTCGGGGCGGCTGGCCCGGCAGGCCGGGCCCGCAGCGTGCGGAGCCGGCGTGGAGTGCGTGCCCGTCAGGCGTCGCTGCGGCGGTCGAAGAAGGCATGGCCCAGCCGGTGCCGCCGGGCGCGGAGCATCGCCGCATCGGCGTGCTTGAGCAGGGCCGCAGCGGTGTTGCCGTCGGTCGGGCATCGGGCGATGCCGATGCTCGGGCGCACGCTGAGATCCAGCGGACCGAGCCTCAGCGGCGCCGCGACGGCTTCGAACAGCTTGCAGGCCAGGTGGCTGAGTTGCTCGCGCTCCATCGGGTCGCCGACCAGAAAGGCGAACTCGTCGCCACCGAGTCGGCAGACCATGTCGCCGGCGCGCACGACGCCGGCCAGGCGGCCGGCCACGATGCGCAGCAACGCGTCGCCCGCGTCGTGGCCGTGCTGGTCGTTGATCGGCTTGAAGCGATCGAGCTCGAGGACGAACACCGCCAGTGCCGGCGGTCGGCGGTCGACCGGACCGAGCGCCTGCGCCAGCCGCTGGCGGAACCGGTCGCGGCCGGGCAGCGCGGTCGGGGCTTCGTGTGACCCGAGCCGAGGCGCGCGCCTTTCTGCGGCCTGGCGGATGCCCAATGCGCTGTCCGCTGCGGCAAGCGCGACGTTCGCCCGTGCCAGTTCGCCGGCCACTCGCACGGCGCGGCCACGCTCCTCGGCCAGGCGGTCGTGCAGTTGCTCCAGCGCGAGCAGGCAATCCGGCGCGCTGCCCCGCAGGCTGCCGACTTCCGGCTGCGCGGCCAGCAGATGCCGCAGGCGGGCGACGATGGCGCGGAACACGGCATCCCACTCGTCGCCGGCGATGTCGCCGTCGCGGGGCAGGGCGACCTCGAACGGTGCCGGGTTGGTGGTCATGACGGCACGCTCATCGTGCCCGCCGGCCACGCGCTGCCGGTGCCGTCTCGGCCCCGCTGCGCCGGGGCACCGTCCTGCCAGTCCGGCCCGGCGGCGGCGCACCTTCGGCGGTGAAGTCGGCCTTCTGATGGGCAAGCGTCAGCGCGTCCGCCGGGCGCGTCGGGGGCGGCAGCTCGGACAGCACGGGCAGAGCCAAGGCCTCGGCAGGGGTGGTCATGGCAGGCTCGATCGATGAAAGGGCGCAGGACACCTTGTCGGTCTCGGAGGGGTCCGGCGTCTGTGCGCTGCCGTACGCCGTGGTCCACAGGCGACGGCTTCGACGCGCCGCGCGCACCCGCCACCCGCAGGCTCCCGCCGCAGTCGATTTGGCGGCGGCCGCAACCTGCGCGCGTTCACGCGCCGGGGGCGGTCATCGCGCGCGGGTCGACCCAGCGGTCGAAGTCCTCCGCGCTTGCCGCGCCCAGGGCCAGCGCCGCCTCGCGCAAGGTGCTGCCCGAGGCCTGGGCCTGCCGGGCCACCTGCGCGGCGCGCTCGTAGCCGATGTGCGGCGCCAGCGCGGTGGCGAGCATCAGCGAGCCCTGGAGCTGTTGCGCCAGCCGTGCGGCGTCGACCGCGAGCCCGGCGACGCAGTGCTCGGCGAAGCTGCGCATCGCGTCGGCCAGCAGCCGCCCGCTGTCGAGCACGTCGAGCACGATCAGCGGCTTGAATACATTGAGCTCGAACTGTCCCTGGCTGGCGGCGAAGCCGATCGCCGTGTCGTGGCCCATGACCTGGGCGCAGACCATCGCCAGCGCCTCGATCTGCGTCGGGTTGACCTTGCCTGGCATGATCGAGCTGCCGGGTTCGTTGGCCGGCAGGACCAGTTCGCCGAGGCCGGCGCGCGGCCCGCTGCCCATCAAGCGGATGTCGTTGCCGATCTTGGTCAGCGCGATGGCCAGCATGCGCAACCCGCTGTGCCAGGCGACCAGGGCCTCGTGTCCGGAAGTGGCGGCGAGCAGGTTGGCCGCCGGTGCCAGCGGCAGGTCGAGCCGGCGGCCGAGCCAGGCGCAGACGCGGGCCCCGAACTCGGGGTGCGTGTTCAGGCCGTTGCCGACCGCGGTGCCGCCGATGGCCAGCCCGTGCAAGGCGGGCAACGCATGGCGCAGGCTGGCCTCGCACAGTGCGAGTTGCGCCGCATAGCTCGCGAACTCCTGGCCCAGCGTCACCGGCGTGGCGTCCTGCAGGTGCGTGCGGCCGACCTTGAGCATGTCGGCGAAGGCCAGCGCCTTGTCCGCCAGCGCCAGGCGCAGCGCGAGCAGCGCCGGCAGCAGCCTCGACTTGGCCTGCAGCGCCACGGCCACGTGCATCGCGCTGGGGAAGACATCGTTGGACGACTGCCCGAGGTTGACATCGTCGTGGGCATCGACCGTGCGGGCGGCCCGCAGCGCGCCGCCCGAAGCCCGCAATGCCGAAGTGGCCGCGCGCGCGATCACCTCGTTGACGTTCATGTGGGTCTGCGTGCCCGAACCGGTTTGCCAGACCGAGAGCGGGAACTCGGCGTCGAGCTCGCCGTCGGCCACGCGCTCGGCGGCGGCAGCGACGGCCCGGGCCTTGTCGGGCGACAACCGCTGCAACTCGCCGTTCACGCCGGCGGCCGCCCACTTGATCCAGGCCAGGGCGCGGATCACCTCGATCGGCATGCGCTGCTCGCCGATGGCGAACAAGCGCAGGCTGCGCGCCGTCTGCGCGCCCCACAAGGCATGCTCGGGCACTTCGATGGGTCCGAAGCTGTCGGACTCGGTGCGGGTGGCTGGCATGGTGGGTCGTTCCTTGCGCCGGGATGGTCGGGCGCACGACAAGACCACGGCGCAGCCGGGGTCGCCCGGTCTGGTCGCCGAAGCCTAGGGGCGCACGTCGGCGTCGGTCCGTGCGGCAACGCACAGACGGCAGCGGTGGGCCGGCGCAAACTGAATCTGTGTACGCTTCTCACCGTGGCCGCAAATCCCTCGCCTGCCCCCTCTGCGGGGCGGACTGGAACGCGTGCAGCGGCGCGTCATCGACCGCCTGTTCAGCTTGGTCCGGCCGGTGCGTCGCTATCGCTGCGAAGGCATCGATTGCGGCTGGACCGGCAACCTGAGCGCCTGGCCGGCGGATGGCGACCGCGGCAGTGGACGGCGCGTCGTGCTCGAACCGTCGCGCCTGGGACGGCCTCGCCGCTGAAGCGACGGCCTGGCGCGGCGCGTCCCCCCCAGGGGCTGGGGGTCCGTTCTTCGGGGTGCGCAGCCCTTGCGCTGGCGGGGTGTTCGCTAGCGTACAGACGTGGCGGGCCAGGGCGCATACAACCTGCCATCGGTGCTTTTCGGCGTCGAGGTTGCTCGAGTCCTGAAAGCCCGTCATGGAAAGATTGAAAGCCCTGAGCCTGCTGGTGCCGGAGGGCGGCACGCCGTTCTTCGCCGCGCCCGCATTCGCGCAGGACAGCGATGGCTGTTTCGGTGTCGGCACGCTCCGGCTGCGCAAGTCGGACCCGGTGACGGCGCCCGAGGGGTGCAAGTGTGGTGGCGCGACCGTGGAGCTGATTCACAGCCTGAGACCGGATCGTCGCGCCGAGATCACGGTCAAGGGAACGCGGTGATGGCCGAGGCTCCGCTGTGGAGCACGTCCTCGTACGGCGAGACCGCCGACACCACGCCGGCGGAGTTGTCGGCGCTGGGTGAGCATCTGGCGGTGTGCAATGGCGACGGCGCGCGCCGGGTGGCGATGCGCTGCGGCGTGCAACGGCTGCAGGGCTGGCTGCTCGGCCGGCTCGTCAGCGCGCTGGTGGTGGTGGCGGTGATGATCGGCATCGCCTGGCTGGTGTTCTAGCCGTTGGCGGCCTCGGCCCTGCAGCGACTGCTGCCCGAGGTGCCGCGGGGGCTCGCACGCCTGCTCGATCCCGCGGCCGGGGTGGTGGCCACGCCGATACGCGCCGAGATCTTCGGGCCGCAGCGCTTCGCGCAGCACGGCCGCAGCCTAGGCCTG
>JBBINW010000066.1:0-25691 GCA_037443665.1 Betaproteobacteria bacterium | reverse complement strand
CACCCTCACGAAACGATGTCCGGGTCTTCCCTTCTGCCGCCCACACTCCTAGCCCGATGGCGCGTTCGCCGCGGCGGCTTCGGGTGCGCGCACCAGGAGCACCGGCACCGGGGCACCGCGCACGATCTGCTCGGCGTCACTGCCCAGCATCAGGCGCCCGACGCCGCGCCGGCCGTGGGTGCCGATCACGATCAGGTCGGCGCCGCAGGACCGGGCCTCGTTGATGACGAGCTCGCAGACGCGGCCGCCGAAGCTGTCGAGCACGCAGGTCTCGGCCGTCACCCCGGCGGCCAAAGCCTGGGCCTTGCCTTGCTCGAGGATGTTCTCGCCGGCGCGCCGGGCCAGCGGCAACAGCTCGTCCGTGTAGACCGCCGCCGGCTCGAAGCCGGTCACGTAGTGGGCGAGCTCCACCACGTGTACCAGGCGCAGCGTCGCGCCCGTGAGCCGGGCGAGCTGGATCGCCTCGGCCAGCCCGCGCGCGGAGGTGGGGCTGCCGTCGATCGGGACCAGGATCCGTCGGTACATGTTCGATCTCCAATCGGGGGCGAGAAAATCCCGTCATGCCCGTTCCAGTGCGGCGGGCCTACGATGGGGTGTCGGGCCGCGACGGCCCATTGCCCGGAAACGCGTCATGCAAACGATCAAGCTCGGCCGCACCGGTCTCGAAGTCTCGCGCATCTGCCTGGGCTGCATGAGCTACGGCGTGCCCGGTCGCGGCTCCCATCCCTGGACGCTGGGCGAGGTCGAGAGCCGGCCGTTCCTGCGCCGCGCGCTCGACCTCGGCATCAACTTCTTCGACACCGCCAACGTCTATTCCGACGGGACGAGCGAGGAGATCGTCGGACGTGCGCTGCTCGAGTACGCGCCACGCGACGAACTCGTGATCGCGACCAAGGTCCACGGCCGCATGCGAGCCGGGCCCAACGGCGCCGGGCTCTCGCGCAAGGCGATCCTGGCCGAGATCGACGCCAGCCTGCGGCGCCTGGGCACCGACCACGTCGACCTTTACCAGATCCATCGCTGGGACTACGGCACGCCGATCGAAGAGACGCTGGAAGCGCTGCACGATGTGGTGAAGGCTGGTAAGGCTCGCTACATCGGCGCCTCGTCGATGTACGCCTGGCAGTTCGCGCGTGCGCTGCACCTGGCCGAGCGCCACGGCTGGACGCGCTTCGCGACGATGCAGAACTACGTCAACCTGCTGTACCGCGAGGAAGAGCGCGAGATGCTGCCGCTGTGCCGGGCCGAGGGTATCGGCGTGATGCCCTGGAGCCCGCTGGCGCGCGGCCGGCTGACCCGCGACTGGGAAGCGAACAGCGCCCGCATGGAGACGGACGAGTTCGGCCGCACCCTGTACGCCCGCACCGCCGACGCCGACCGCCAAGTGGCCGGCGCCCTGGCCACCGTGGCGGCGCGCCTGGGCGCGCCGCGGGCCCAGGTCGCGCTGGCCTGGCTGCTGGGCAAGCCCGGGATCAGCGCGCCCATCGTCGGCGCGACCAAGTTGGCCCAGCTCGACGACGCGGTGGCGGCGCTGGGCCTGAGGCTGGCGCCCGAGGACATCGCCGCGCTCGAGGCGCCTTACGTGTCGCATGCCGTAGTCGGCTTTTCCTGAGCGCGCGGACGACGGCACGTCCTGGCGCCGGGCGGCATCTGGCGACGGCACCAGGCGATGGCTTTCAGCCAGACGCAGGGCTTCCCGGCTGCCGCGGTGCGCCTGCATCGTTGCGACGTCGATGCGCGCTCGATCGCGGTCTGCACCGAGTAGTCGAAGCCGCGCCGCCCGGGCCAGGGACCGCGCTCGCCGTAGGCGGATAGCGAAACGCAGTTGCGGGTCAGGACAACCCGCAGTCGGCAACGTCCCGCGCAGCCGATGCAATGAATGGACGTGGGCACGCGCCGGTCAGCCCCCATCCGAGGTCCATGATCCTGCCCGTGAAGGCCCGCTGACGCAGATCAAGCAACTCATGGTCCCGTCTGCACCCGCGGCGCCAAGCTTGCGCTTGCGCAAGATTGCCCTGACCGCCGGCGCGATCATGGCTCCCATGAGTCCTGTCCCTGGCCGGCGCGCTGCACCACGCAGGCCGCGGTGAGCGCCAGCTTCAGTGGGCTGACGCCCAGGTGGCCCCGGCCCACCGTTTCCACATTCGCTGAGAGACCTCGCCATGAAACTGCCCTGGAAAGCCCTGACCCCGGTGGCTGTGGCTGCCGTGCTGGCGCTGATGCCGGCGCCCGACGGCTTGGCGCCCCACGCTTGGTACTTCTTCGCCATCTTCGCCGGTGTCATCGTCGGCCTCATGCTGGAGCCGCTGCCCGGCGGCGCCATCGGCCTCATCGGCGTCACGCTGGTCACGGTGCTGTCGCCGTGGGTGCTGTACGGGCCGCAAGAGCTGGCCAAGCCCGGCTTCAAGCCTGCCAACGCGGCGCTGAACTGGGCGCTCTCGGGCTTTTCGAACAGCACCGTCTGGTTGATCTTCGGCGCCTTCATGTTCGCGCTGGGCTACGAGAAGACGGGCCTGGGCAAGCGCATCGCGCTGGTGCTGGTGAAGCTGATGGGCCGGCGCACGCTGACCCTGGGCTACGCCGTGACGGTGGCCGACACCATCCTCGCGCCCTTCACCCCGTCGAACACCGCGCGCAGCGGAGGCACCATCTATCCGGTCATCCGCAACCTGCCCATGCTGTACGGCAGCAAGCCCGACGACCCTTCGTCGCGCAAGATTGGCAGCTACGTCATGTGGGTGGCCATCGCCAGCACCTGCGTGACGAGCTCGATGTTCCTCACTGCGCTGGCGCCCAACCTGCTGGCCGTGGAACTGGTCACCAAGACGGCCAAGATCACGCTGAGCTGGACGCAGTGGTTCGTCGCCTTCGCGCCGGTGGGCATAAGCCTGCTGCTGCTGATCCCGCTCATCACCTACTGGGTCTACCCGCCGGAGATCAAGTCGGGCGACGAGGTGCCCAAGTGGGCCGCCGGTGAACTGGGCCGCATGGGCAGCCTGTCGAGTCGCGAGATCACGCTGGCCGTGCTGGTGATGTTGGCGCTTCTGCTGTGGATCTTCGGCGGCAGCTTCATCAACGCCACCACGGCGGCGCTGGTGGTCATCGCGCTGATGCTGCTGACCCGCGTCGTGACCTGGGACGACATGATGAAGAACCACACGGCCTGGAACACGCTGGCTTGGTTCGCCACGCTGGTGGCGCTGGCCGACGGCCTGAACCAGGTGGGCTTCGTCAAGTGGTTCGCCAACAGCGTGGCTGCGCACATGGCCGGCTTCACGCCCTTCACCGCCATGGTGGCGCTGGTGCTGGTCTTCTACTTCACGCACTACCTGTTCGCCAGCGTGACGGCCCACGTCACGGCGCTGCTGCCGGTGATGCTGGCCGTCGGCTCGGGCATCGCGGGCCTGGACATGAACCTGTTTGCGCTGCTGCTGTGCCTGACGTTGGGCATCATGGGCGTGCTGACGCCTTATGCCACCGGCCCCAGCCCCGTGTACTACGGCTCGGGCTACCTGCCGGCCAAGGACTACTGGCGCCTGGGCGGCATCTTCGGGCTGCTGTTCATCATCGTGTTCCTGGGCGTCGGCCTGCCGTGGCTGGCCATCGTGCGCTGACGGCCGGAACACGGCGTGAGATCCCGGGCTGGCCGGCAGACCGGTCGCATCAGGAGCTTTGCGCGGACAGGGATGGCTTCGGCCTGCACGCAGCCGTGCGGTGCAAAGCCGACGACGGCCAGAGTCCAGGGGCGCCCGTGTTCGGACGCTCCGTGGAACGCCTCGGGTTGCCAGCGCGGGCGCCGCATAGGGCACGGTCAAGGATCCTGATGGACCCGTTGCTGCCGATCGCGGCGGCCGGCGCGAGCGCCGGGTCATTGCCCCTCATCCATTTGGTTGATGTCTGCCCCGCTCCAATTCGCAGAATCAACTCGCTGCAGCAGAAGGCGAGACTGCGTCCCGCGGCTCGTATACTGAATTACCCCCTTTGAGTTGGGAGTGGCCGTCATGTCAGGACTCAACCCTGTGCAGCAGCCCGACGCAACCGTCGAGCAGCGGGTCGCCGCGATCGAATCTGCGTTTGAAGATCAGGGGATGAAGCCCAAGGAGTTCATCGAGGAACAAGGGCGCCTCGTCGAAGAATGGTGGGTCGCTCAGAACGGCGCGCGGGTGGTCGCCAAGGCGTGGACCGACTCGGCCTTTCGCCGGCGACTGTTCGTGAATGGCCGCGACGCCGTGGTCGAACTGGGCATTGGCATGCCGCGCCACCATCGGCATCTCGTGGTGCTGGAGAACACGACGACGGTGCACAACGTCATCTGCTGCACCTTGTGCTCGTGCTCCGCGTAGACGATCATCGGTCTACGACCGGATTGGTACAAGGACCTTGAATACCGCGCTCGCATGGTCCGCGAATCGCGAACCGTCCTCAAGGAAATGGGTCTTGACCTGCCACCGGAAATCGAGATCCGGGTATGGGATACGACGGCGGATACGCGCTACATCGTGCTGCCTGTGCAGCCGCCCGAAACTCTCGGCTGGTCGGAGGAACGGCTGGCCGGGATCGTGACCAGGGATTCGATGGTCGGCGTGGCGCGCCTGTAGAAGCGGGGCCTGGGGCAGACGTGGACGGCATACACGATCTTGGCGGCAAGCAGGGCTTTGGCCGTGTGCGCCATTCGCTGGTCGCTCAAGCATTCCACGAGCCTAGGGAGAGGCGGGCCTTCGCGCTGAATTCCCTCGCGGTCAAGCTCGGGATCTACAACATGGACGAGTACCGACACGCGATCGAGCGCATGGAACCGCGCCACTACATGTCGGCCAGCTACTACGAGCGAACCCTGACGAGCCTTGCGACGCTCTGCGTCGAGAAAGGCATTGTGACGCTCGAGGAACTCGAGCGCAGCGCAAAGGGGTCGTTTCCGCTGTCACTGCCGAGTGCAGCCGGTCGATCGAACTCGGCGGATCGCCAGCGCTTCAACATCGGCGACCGAGTCAGGGTTCGGGTCGAGTACGTTGCGGGGCATGCACGTATGCCAGCTTACATTCGCGGCAAGCGGGGCGTCGTGGTCAGCGAATCGCCCGCCTATCCGTTTCCTGACGCCCACGCACATGGTGTGGGGCAGCCGCCGAGCCGACCTACGACGTTCGTTTCAGCACGACCGAACTCTGGCCAGACTCGGCCGATCAAGCACTCGTCCATGTGGCTGTTTTCCAAAGCTATTTGGAATCGATGGCATAGAAGCGGAAGAAGCGCGCAAGGGGCGGTCGGCCCGGGGGCAGATCCCATTCGAACAGCCCGCTCTGATGCAGACCTTCGCATCGGGCTCGTTCTGGCCGACGTGGGACCTCGAGTCGGGTCGAAGTACTCGAACCAGAGGGCCGCTTGTCCGTGGCCGTCGCGACAGCGCATCGCCGGTTCGGCCTCTACTCGGCGCGCAGCGACTCGACCGGGTCGAGCCGGGACGCACGTCGCGCTGGAAGCACGCCGGCCACCAGCCCGATCACGCCCGACAGGGCGACCGCGAGCACCGCATACGCGAGCGGCGTGTGAACCGGCAGCGCGGGCACGGCAAACTGGATGATCCGCGCCACGCCGATACCGAGCACCAGTCCCATCCCGCCGCCGAGCACTGCGAGAACCACCGCCTCGCCGAGAAAGAGCGCCAGGATCGTGTGCCGCTGCGCGCCCAGCGCCAGCATCAGCCCGACCTCGCTCGTGCGCTCGGCCACCGCGATCGTCATGATCGTGACGACACCCACGCCGCCGACGACCAGCGAGATGCTGCCCAGGCCGCCGACGGCCAGAGTCAGCACGTCGAGAATGTTGCCCAGCGTGCGCAGCATCTCCTCCTGCGTCGTGACCGTGAAGTCCTCGCGTCCGTGGCGCGCCGTGAGCAGCTTCTTCGCGTCGGCGGCGACGCGGGCCGCCGACGTGCCCTCGGCGTAGGACAGGTCGATCTCGGTGACGCCGTCGCGGTTGAACAGCTCGGTGGCGCGGGCCGCCGGGATGTAGGCTGCGTCGTCGAGGTCGATGCCGAGGAACTGGCCCTTCGATTCCAGCACGCCGATGACGCGGAATTGCAACCCGCCGATGCGCAGGCGGGCGCCGAGCGGGTTGGCGGCGCCGAACAGCTCCTCCTTGAGCTTCGGGCCGAGAACGGCGAAGTTGCGCGCCGCACCGGCCTCGTCGGTTGGCAGGAACTGGCCGATCCGAACGCGCACGTTGAACAGATCGAGCATCGCCGCATTGCCGCCGAAGATCGTCGTGCGCCGCACGCGGCCGTTGCCGGCGACCTCGGCGTTGCCGTTGACTGCCGGCACGACTGCGTCGACGCCAGGGACGCGTTGCAGCGCCTCGGCATCCTCGAAGCTCAGCGGACGCACCGACGCGGGCAGCCCCGGCGCCCCGCCCGAGGCCTCGGTGCGGCCGGGCGTGATGCCGACCACGCGCGTGCCGAACTGCGAGAACTCGGCGAGCACGAAGCGGTGGATGCCCTCGCCGATCGAGGTCAGCAGGATCACCGCCGCGATGCCCACCGCAATGCCCAGCAGCGTGAGGAAGCTGCGCAGCCGGTGCGCGGTGATGGCGCGCACGGCGAGGAAGACCACGTCGCGCAGGATCATCGCCGCGCCAGCGCCTGCACCGGGTCGAGCCCCGCCGCGCGCCGCGCCGGCAGCACGCCGAAGACCAGACCGGTCAGCACCGACGTGCCGAGCCCGGCGACGACGGCCCAGTCGGGCGGGAACGCAGGGTAGGCGGGATAGAAGTGCCGGATCGCCCACGCGCCGGCGTGGCCGATCGCGAAGCCGGCGACGCCGCCCGCGGCCGACAGCAGCGCCGCCTCGGCGAGGAACGCGGCGCGGATCACGCCGGCGGTCGCCCCCAGCGCCTTGAGCAGGCCGATCTCCGGCGTGCGCTGCGCGACCGAGACGAGCATCACGTTCATCACCAGGATGCCCGCGACCGCGAGGCTGATCGCGGCGATGCCCGCCACGCCGAGCGTGAGCGTGGCCAGCACGCGGTCGAAGGTCGCGAGCACGGCGTCCTGGGTGATGACGGTGACGTCGTCCTCGCCATCGTGGCGCGCCTTGATGATCTCGCGCGCCTGCGTCTTGGTGGTCTCCAGCGCGTCGCGGTGCCGTGCTTCGACGAGCACGCGGAACAGCGAGTTCGTGTTCAGCATCTGCAGCCCGATCGACACCGGCACGAACGCCATCTCGTCGGTGTTCATCCCGAGCCCGACGCCCGAGGTCGCGAGCACGCCGACGACGCGAAAGCGTCGGTCGCCGACGCGAACGAGCCGGCCCAGTGCCGGCGCAGCGCCGAACAAGTCGCGCTTGACCTTGCCGCCGAGCACCATCACCGGCGAGCCGTGCGACCAGTCCTCGTCGGGCAGGAAGCGCCCCTGCGCCATCTCGAGGTGGCGCAGCGCGAGGTAGCTGGACGTGGTGCCGACGACGACCGTCGATCGCAGCCGTCCACCGGCGGTGATGTCGGCGCTGCCGACCGACACGGGCGCCACGCGCGCCACCCCCTGCGCGCGGCTCACGGCCAGCGCGTCGTCGACGGTCAGGTCGCGCGGGATGCTCGTCACCACGTTGGCGGGCGAGAAGCCGCCGGTCTGCGTGCGGCCGGGCAGGACCATGACCAGGTTGGTGCCGAGCGACGAGAACTGGTCGACGACGTAGCGGCGCGCGCCGTCGCCCAGGGCGGTGAGCACGACCACGGACGCGACCCCGATGGCCATCGCCAGCATCGACAGCAGGGTGCGAAGCCGGTTGCCGGCCGCGGCGCCGAGGGCGAAGCGCAGGATGTCAGCCGCGCGCACGGTCGTCTCCGCCGCGCCCGCGCGCCGTGTCGGACGCGACGGCGCCGTCGGCCATCGTCACCCGGCGGTGAGCCCTGGCGCCGAGCGCCGGGTCGTGCGTGACGACGACGAGCGTCACGCCACCGGCATTGAGCTGCTCGAGCAGGTGCACGACTTCCTCGCCGGTCGCGCGGTCGAGGTTGCCGGTCGGCTCGTCGGCGAGGATCAGCGCAGGCTGCATGATCGTCGCGCGCGCGATCGCCACGCGCTGGCGCTGCCCGCCGGAGAGCTGGTCCGGCCGGTGCTCGGCGCGGTCGGCGATGCCGTAGTCGGCAAGCGCGCGCTCGACGCGTTCGGCGCGCTCGCGTGGCGCGACGCCGGCCAGCATCATCGGCAGCGCGACGTTCTCCGCCGCCGATAGCCTCGGGACGAGGTGGAAGCTCTGGAACACGAAGCCGATGCGGTGGCTGCGCACCCGCGCCTGCTCGGCCGGCGACAGCGTCGTGACGTCGCGCCCCTCGAGCCGGTAGGTGCCGGCGTCGGGCCGATCGAGCAGGCCGAGGATGTTCAGCAGCGTCGACTTGCCCGAGCCCGAGGGCCCCATCACCGCGACATATTCGCCCGCGGCCACGCGCAGGTCGATGGCGCGCAGCGCGTGCACCTCACTGTCGCCGAGGTGGAAGATGCGCTCGACCGCGGCGAGCTCGATCAGCGTGTCTCGCATCGAGGAGTCGTCGGTGGATGCGCTGGCGACGTCATCGTCGCGGCGAGCGGCAGGTGCAGGAAAGGTTCACTTCGCCGCCGCGTCCTCGACCGTGACCAGCGAGCCGGCCTTCACGCCAGGCCGTTCGAGCGAGGTGACGATCTTCTCGCCGGCGCGAACGCCGCCCTGTACCTCCGTGTACTCCCAGTTCGCGAGGCCTGCCTTCACCTTGCGCTCGATGAGCCGGCCGTCGTCGCCGACCACCAGCACGCGGTTGCCCTCCAGCAGCGCCGAGGTCGGCACGCGCAGCGCGTCGTCGCGCGCGTCGAGGATGACCTCGACGTCGGCGCTGTAGCCGACGAGCAGCCGTCCGGCCTTGGACGGGTCGTCGAACACCGCCTCGATGTCGACCGTGCGCGACTGCTTCTCCACCGCCGTGACGTAGGGCGCGACGCGCCGCACCTTGCCCGGGAACGACTGCTTGGGCAGCGCGTCTAGCGAAATCCGCACGCGCTGCCCGGCGTGGACCTTGGGCGCGTCGACCTCGTCCATCGGTGCCGTCACGTACAGGCACGACTCGTCGATGAGGTCGATCGCCGGCGGCGTCGGCACGCCCGGCGGCGACGGCGTCGAGTACTCGCCGACCTCGCCGACGATCTTCGCCACCGTGCCGTCGAAGGGCGCGACGAGCACGGTGCGCGCGAGCTGCACTTCCGCCAGCCGCACGCTGGCCTGGGCCTGCGCGACGTCGGCCTTCGCGGCCTCGCACGAGGCCGTCTTCGCATCCGCCGCGGCGCGGGCGTTGTCGATCGCGTTGGTGGAAACGAAGCCGTGGGCGTTCAGGTCCTCCTGCCGCTTGACCTCGCGCTCGGCGCTGGCGGCGAGCGTGCAGGCCTCGACGACATGCTTGCGCGCGCTGTCGACCTGCGTGCGGGCCAGCGTCGCCTGGGCCAGGATGTCGTCGTTCCACAGCCGCATCAGCAACTCGCCCTTCTTGACCTTGTCGCCCTCCTTGACGGCGAGCACCTCGATGCGGCCACCGAGGATGGTCGAGAGCTTGGTGCGCAGGCAGGCGTCGACCATGCCGGCGCGCGTGTTGGCGATCGTCGACTCGACCCGCCCGCGACCGACTTCGATGGCGACGACGGCGACCGGCCGCGGCCGGCCGATCCACCAGCCCAGACCCGCCAGCACGGCCACAACAGCGAGGGCAAGCAGCGAACGGCGCAGCCAGGGGCGGGTTGAGGACATGGGGTAGGTACCGGGGGAAGGGGCACGGCGGCGCCCCACAAACAGTTGAAGCCTAGCGCAGCGAGCCGAGCGGGGGCTTGATCTCGCGCAGCACGCCCGGCCTCGTCTGCAGGCGGGCAAGTTCCTGGTCGCCCGTATTGGCGACTGCAACTCGTGCGAAGCCAACTTCGCGGTCACACCACCCGCGCCCGTCTGGCAGGTTCGCGCTTGGCAGTGCGCCTGGTCGATCACTCCAGCGCGATCGAACGCAGCGCCAGCGCGAACGCGCCAGCCTGACGATCGCCAATCGTGAGGCCCCGCTGGCGCAGGCTCTGCGGCCAAATTGCGGACACACCCTCGACCGGGCGACCGCGCCAGGTCGGCACGAAAGAGGTCAGTGGCAGGCGCAGCACGGTCCATTCACCCGGCACCGGCTCGAACATCGCCTGCTATGTCACGCCGTCGAAAAGGTCGTCGACGCGCAGGTTGAGCTTGTAGCGCTTGCCATCGCCGAGCGCCTCGATGCGGCAGGTGACTGCCGGCGCGTCACCCAACGGAAGCGGGCGTGAACGAACGGACGCGAAACCGCCGCCGTCTGCGAGCGAGACCTCACCTCGAAGACCGCGTTGCCAGCAGGATCGTGGCGTAGCCGGCTCGAGGAGCGGCCGCCCATCACCCGGTCGTCGATCGGCGAGAAGTCGGCCACCGACGCGGCCGTGTCGAAGCGGAACAGCTCGCCAGGGACGACGGCATTGTCCACGGCGGGAGACCTCGGTGTTCCCGCCAGGCGCCCTCACGGACCTTGAAGCCCGTCAGCCTTCGACGCCGCCGCCCACGTTCCGCTCAGCATCGAAGTGTTCGGCGCGGCGCAACATCGCCCGCGTCATCCTGCGGAATATGAACAGGTGTGCCGGTGCAAGCGCGTACCAGTAGAGCAAACCCCAGACCCCCTGCGGATGCCAGTAGGCCGTGATCGTCAACCGGGTGCGATGGCCGGGACTCGGGGCAGGTTCTGGATCGACCTCGAACTCGAGAACGCCCGAGCCCGGCGCGCGCATGCCGAAGTGCAGCGTCAGCCGGCGCTCGGGCTCGAGCGCGAGAACGGTCCAGTAGTCGATGCGGTCGCCGATCCGCAACTCGGTCGGGTGGCGCCGGCCGCGGGTCAGGCCCGGACCGCGGGCAAGCCAGTCCAAGAAGCTGCGCATCCACCACAGCCAGCCCATGGTGTAGTAACCGTTGTCGCCGCCGATGGTCGCAACGGTGTGCCACACCGCCGAGGTCGATGCGCTGCCGACGGCGGTGCCGCTCGCGCGCTTGGCGTAGAACGCGTTGTCGAGCCGGAAACCGCGGAACATCAGCAGGCCTTCGCTCCAGCGCGCGGCCACGGTATGCGTTCGTTCTGCCTGCAGCGCGGCAGCCACCGACTCGCGAAAGCTCAAGAGCTTCTGCGGTACCAGGCGGCGCAATTCCGCGTCGTCAGCCGGGAGGTCATGCTTCAGGCCGCCGATCAGGGCGCGTGCAATGTTGGCCGGCACCGCGGTGATCAGGCTCAGCCAGCGCGCCGAAAGCTCCGGCGTCAGCACGGGAACACGAATGATGAGGGGCCGCTTGCCGACGACTTCGCCGTACTGGCGCATCACGTCCTCGTAACTGATGTAGTCGGGCCCGGCCGCGTCGAGCACCCTGCCGGCGGCTTCTTCCAGGTGGGCGACGCGCACCAGATACTCAAGCAGGTTGTCGAGCGCGATCGGCGACGACTTCGAACGCACCCACTTCGGCGTCAGCATCAGCGGCAAGTGGTTGACGAGATCGCGGACCACCTCGTACGCCGCTGAACCGGGACCGACGATGATGCCGGCACGTATCTCGGTTACCGGAACACGGCCCGATCGGAGCCGCTTGCCGGTTTCGCGTCGCGACACCAGGTGCTCGGAATCGGCGTCCTCAGGTACCAGACCTCCGAGATAGACGATGCGACGCACGCCGGCCTGGTCCGCCGCCGCGGCGAAGTTCTTGGCCGCCTGCAAGTCCAGGCGCCCGAACGCTTGCCCGGCCGCCATCGAGTGCACGAGGTAGTAGGCGGTGTCCACGCCTGCCAGCGCGGCTTGCAGCGAGTCGGGCATCAGCGCGTCCGCTTCGACCAATTCGACTCCCGGCCAATCGCGTGCCTCGAGCACCTTGCGATTGCGCCCGCTGGCGCGTACCGCACAACCTTCGCGCAGCAAACGCGGCACCAGATGCGCACCGATATAGCCCGTGGCGCCGAATACCAGGACCCGTGCCCCCTGATCGAGGCTTGCGGTACCAGTGGACAGCGCCGGGGGTGACGGAGAAATCGGCATCACGGCAGGCGAGAGATTTGCGCTAACGTCCGATCGACATCGATTCCGTCCGGCCGCTGCGGCGGGTCACCTCCTGGGCCACCGCCTCGAGCTGGGCCGAAAGGTTTTGCCGAACCGCGACGCTGCCGACGGCGGGCGGCGGCGGCAGGCGAAGGCCGATCACCGCCGTGTAGCGCAGCTGCGTCCGCGGTGCACCGCGGCGCCCGCCCTGCGGTATCAACTCGTAGCGACCCTCGAACACGTCGATCGCTCGGCGCTTGAACAGTCCGAGGTCGAAGCTCACGGCTTTCGCCTCTGCCACGCGAAGCAGCTGATGCTCGATGTTCAGCCGCACCGTCATCGACTGGGCGAACAGGAGGAAACGGAACTCGCCTTGCTGCTCGACCACCAGATGCTCGGCCTCCTTCGCCAGCGTCCGACGTTCGATCACACGGCAGGCGTGGATGCCCGGCATGAAGCTCGACAACGCGTCGTAGTCGGTGATCGTGTCCCACACGGTTTTCGCATCGGCAGCGAGGTCGAGCACCGCCTCGGCTTCGAAGCGGCGGCCGCTGCGGCGTACGTCGACCTTCAAATTGTCCTTCATCGGGCGCGCTCCAGACCGTGCGGGCGCCGATTCGCCTACGCGTCGATTTATGGGCAACAGAATATGGGCAACACAAGTCAGCGGCATGGAACCGGGCTCGCGAGCGATGCGCGATGTGGCCACCGGGCGCCGGGGCGAATGGCGATACGCACGGCCAGCTGCCTGGCAGGGATTATCCGTGAGTCAGCTCGGCGACCAAGGAATCCGATGCGCTGTTCACCGCCGCCACTGGCTCGGGCGCTGGGTCTGAAGCGGCCGACCACCTGGACCGCAACGACGCCTACAAATTCTTCAAGCCACTGGGCGATCAGGTGGTGCCGGACTCCACCTTCACCAACAGAGCTTCATCACTGGGACAGGACGGTGTTCTCCGATCCGGTCGGCGCCAAGCTGTGCGTGTTCAGCGATGCCCAGTCCCGGGGCTATACCGTCGTCCTCATCTTTATCGGCATCCGCGGCCCGGAACGCAGCGACGAGCGCGTCGAGCGGGGGCAGGTCACCAGGGAGGCCGAGGTGCTGCCGACGTGGTGGCTCGAGATCACCGGCTCCGGCCGCAGTAGACCTCGAGCTTTCGACCGCTGCCGCAGGGGCAGGGCCGGTTGCGCTGGGGATCGCCGCCACCGCCCGAGCACCGCACCAGCCGCTGCGCGCCGGCTGGTGTGGCAAGCGCGGCACGGAAACGGGTGTACTGCGAGCGTAATTGTTCGACGTAATGCGCGTCCAGCAGCGCGGAGAAGAAGCCCTGCAACTCGGCCAGCGTGCGATCGGCCGGCGGCGCGCCGTACCAGCGCGCGTAGAGCTCCGAGCTTTCCCAGCCGAAGTTGATGGTCGACACCTGACGGTGATCGAGATGCACCAGGATCATCGTTTTGCAGCAATCGCAGCCGGGGTCGGTGCAGTAGGTGTCCACCATCGCATAGGCGCCATCGGGCAGCTCAGGATGGTGTGCGATGGCAAGCGTGCTGACCCGCGCCGCATTCCCCAGAATCTCGCCAGCAGCGAGGAAGCTCATGCCTTCAGCACTTTCCCGACCGCCACATAACGCGTGCCGCGCCTCTGCCCCTGCACCTGGGCATGTCCGTCCACCACCAATTGCCTGAGCAGTGGCCGCACCGCCTCGGCGTCGAGGCCGGTGGCAGCGCGGGCGGCGGCGTTGTCCAGCGAACCTGCCTGGCGCAAGGCAGCCAGCAGGCGGGAGGCCGGGTCGCGCGCCCGCGTCGGCTTGGCGGTTGCACGCGCCGCGCGGACCGACTTGGCCGCCGCTTGCGGCTGTATCGGGGCTGCCTTGGCCGCAGCCGTGGATACATCCATCTCCAGCCCGAAGAGGGCGCCGACATCGTCGCCGGCCAGGGCGCGCTCGCCAGCCGCAGGGGCGGTGACCACGCCGCTGCCGGCCTTGCTCAGCAGTTCGACGGGATCGACCTGGCGCAGGGTGAACAGCAGTTCCGGCTTGCTGTCGAAGCGGGCGCCAATGCCGTAGAGGACGGCGGCGACATGCTTGCACATGTAGGCGCCGTCTGGGCACGAGCAATCGAAGCGGATGTCCTTGGGCACGGGGAACAGTCCATCGCCCTGACGGCACAGGCGGTCCATGACGCCCTTGGAGAAGCGCCCTTGCAGCAGTTCCATCAGCGAGTCGATGCCGCCGGCGCAGTCGGCGCAGATCTGCTGCCACTTCGCCTTCGGCACCGGCTTCACGGTGATGGTCGCGCGGTAGACCGACGACCCGCTGACGCGCGCCGCAACCGTGCCGGGAGTGATCTGCAGGTCGACCACCGATCCGTTGCGCACGTAGCTGCGGCCGCGCGGCAGACGGTTGGAGTAGTCGCTGTAGCTCTCGATGTTGGCGCACCAGGCCTTGCCCCAGGCCGTGGCGGCGATGGCACGGCCCTGGACGACGACCGGCGAAATGGGCTGCCCCTTCTTCGCCAACTTGGCCATCTCGCCAGCGGCCTTGCGGCGGCGCTCGGCGACGGGGACATAGGGCGCCCAGTCGTAGAACATGACTATCCCTCGCTGGTGGCGGATTTCAGGTCGAGACTGACCAGACGCAAGAGTTCGGCATCGCTCAGCTCGGTCAGCCTCACCTCGCCGCCACCGGCATCCAGGAGGTCGGCGGCCAGCCGCTTCTTGTCGCTCATCATGGCGTCGATTCTCTCCTCGATGGTGCCGCGGCAGACGAACTTGTGGACCAGGACGTTGCGCTTTTGGCCGATGCGGAAGGCGCGGTCGGTGGCCTGACTTTCCACTGCGGGATTCCACCAGCGATCGAAATGCACGACATGCGAGGCAGCGGTGAGGTTGAGGCCCGATCCGCCGGCCTTCAGCGAGAGGACGAAGAAGGGCACCGTCTCGTCCTCCTGGAAGCGGGCGACCAGATCCTGGCGGCCCTTCACCGCGGTGGCGCCGGTCAGCACGCAACCGTCGCGCCCGAAGATGGAACCCAGGAAGGCGGCGAGCGGTTCGGTTGCCTCGGCATACTGGCTGAACACCAGCATCTTCTCCTGCTTGGCGGCAATGACCTCGGCCAACTCGCGCAGGCGGGCCAGCTTGCCGCTGTCGGCCTCGGCCCAGCCGCCGTCGCCCAGCCATTGCGAGGGGTGGTTGCAGATCTGCTTGAAGCGGGTGAGGAAGGCTAGCACCAGCCCTTTGCGTTCCACGCCCTCCAGTCCCTCGTCGAGCGCTTGGGTCAGATCGCCCACCGCCTGCTGGTAGAGCGCCGCCTGCTTGCGTGACAGGCCGCAGTAGGCGTTCTGCTCGATCTTGTCCGGCAGATCGCTGATCACCGCCTTGTCGGTCTTGAGCCGGCGCAGGATGTAGGGCTGCACCAGCCGGCGCAGCGGCGCGTAGCCGCCGGGGCTGTCGGCCAAGCGCTTGGCGAAACTGGTGAAGGGCTTTGCGCCACCGAGCAGACCCGGATTCACGAAGTCGAAGATGCTCCACAGGTCGCCGAGCCGATTCTCGATCGGCGTACCGGTCAGGGCCAGGCGTGAGCCCGCCTTCAGCGTCTTCGCCGCCTTGGTTTGCCGGGTGCCGGGATTCTTGATCGCCTGCGCCTCGTCGAGGATCGCCAGCCGCCAGGTGGTGGCTTGGACCCAGGCGAAGCGGTGCAACGAGCCATAGCTGGTGATCACCAGATCGACCCCGGCGAGTCGCTCGGCCGGCAGTCCACGCAGCGCCTCGGCCGGCATCTCCGAGGTGTGTGCCACCAGCAAGCGCAGGCCCGGCGCGAACCGCGCCGCCTCCTGCGCCCAGTTGGCGAGCAGCGAGGCCGGCGCTATCAGCACGCTCGGGGCCGGGCCTTCGGCGCGTTTGCGTACCAGCAGCAGAGCCAGCACCTGGATGGTCTTGCCCAGACCCATGTCGTCGGCCAGGCATGCGCCCAGGCGCAGACGCGAAAGCAGGTGCAGCCAGCGCAGGCCGATCTGCTGATACGGCCGCAGCGTGGCGTGCAGATCGGCGCCGGCGTCAACGGCCGCCAAACCCTGCGGCCCGCGCAGTCCCGCCAGGGTCTCGGCCAGCCATGGCCCGGCGTTCACCTGCGCCCACTCGGGCGAGACCGTCACCTGCATGCCGCCGATGGCTGCACCGGCCCCGGACAGCAGGCGCATGGCGTCGTGGAAGCCCAGCCCCTGCTCGCTTGCCAGGCGCTCGACCTGCTGGAACTGCGTCAGGGTTTGCTGCAGCCGCTCCTGGTCGACCTCGACCCATTTGCCGCGGATGAACACCAGCCCACGGCTGTCGGCCAGCAGATTCTTCACCTCGGCGGCGGTCAGCGGCTCGCCGTCTATGGCCACCGACACTCGGAAGTCGAGCAGCGCGTCCTGTCCGACCAGCGACGGCTGGCGCCCACCGACCGTGGCGCTGACCGTGGCGCGCGAGGGCCGGTTGGCCCGCCACTGCGCTGGCATGCGCACCACCACGCCGGCGCGCTCCAGCTTCGGCACATCGTGCAGGAAGGTCAGCGCCTCGCCGGCGCTCCAGCGCAGCGGCTGGAAGATCTCGCGACCGTCGATGAGACCCTTCAACCAGGCGCAGCCCTCGCCGGCGCGTTGCAGCGGCGCCAGCAGGGCGAGGAGGCGCTCCTTGTCGGCAGCGGCAGCGTATTGGCGCAGGGCCTCGCCCAGTGGCCGGTGCTGCGCCTTCCCCTGCGCCGACAGCCGGGTGGTGTAGGTGGCGAGGAAGGCGAAGGGAAACTGCTCGTCCTTGCGGTTCTCGGCCAGATGGACGTGAACGCGGCCGACGAGATTCCAGGCCGGGTTGCACGCCTTCAGGAAGATGCCGAGCGGCTGCCCCGAGGCCTGCAGTTTGGTGTGCAGCGCGGCGTCGAGTTCCTGCCACAACCGCTCCAGCACCCCGGCCGACAGGTATTCCGCCCCGTCCATCGGCGGCGCCGACCACGCCAGCGCCTGCAGCTCGCCAGCATCCGGCGACGGCACACGCCCAGGCAGGTGCTCCGCCACCTCGGGCAGCGTGCACAGCGCGGTCAGGTAGCGCACGGCCAGATCCCGCCACCACGCGATCACCGGCGGCAAGGCCGCGCCGACGTGTTCAGCGCCAAGCCCCAGCAGGACCTGGCCCGAACCCAGGACGCTGTTCATCACCAGCTGCTTGGCCAGTTCGAACGGCAGCGGCACGTCGTCCGGCACGGACGCCACGGTGAGTCGGCCGTGCGGAGTGAGGGCGAGAGTGCTCGTGGTCATCGGACTGTGCACATGGAACGGGATGGCGCCGACGGCAGCATCAGGCCAGAACGTTCCGGCGCCCCGCCTTGGTCGTGCCGGTGTGGCTTATGCGCCCGGTTTTCGTCAGCTTGGCGAGGCGGCATTTTCAGGCCTGCATCTCGTCAACCCAGCCACTGTGGCAACAAGATGCGGGTTGCTCGCGGGTCGGCCTGCAGGTGCGCGACGCTCCGTTCTTGGGTCGTTTCCTGGATTGGGAGAAGGAGCCTCGGTTGTCTGCGGACTGCCGTCCGTAGAGCCTGTACGATTCTTCGACGCCGCGCGCCGGTTGCGCGGGCACACCGCACGTATGTATATCACCGACGCACGTCATTTTCTGGACAACAAGGGCGCCATTGCCCCGCTGCGCGGTCCAGCCAAGGCAATGGCTGACTTCCATGCGGGGGTCATCGCCTACGCCACCGACTTCGACGACGGCGGCGTTACCCTGCCGCGATGCTTCAAGTGCAAGAAGGGCACGGTCGAGGCCGCACTGGCCCAGGACGACGCCATCGTCTGGCGCTGCCCGCGCTGCCAGGCCGAAGGCCGAATCTCGAACTGGCAAGGCACGCTTTGGGACCTCAGCGAGCGGCCGGACACGGCGAGTTGAGGTCGGGAGAGGGATCGGTGGGGATCGGATGCCGCAGGTTCATCGTTGACGAATAGGGCAGGCTTGTCCGGCTGAGGAACGCCCTTTTTGAGCGGCTGCTGCGCGATCCACAGCACCACACCATGCCGGCGCTGGCTGGCCAACGCGTGCGGATGGCGGAGATCCTCGTTCAGCTTGCGGACCGTCGGCCGATCAAGGTGGTCCGGCGGGTGTACTTCGTCGTGGGCTTTGACGAGGCCGGCCGTCTGAACACAACGCGGTTCCAAATCACCAGTGGGCACTTGCAGAGTCGGCGCTGGACCGTGTTTTCGCCGTGTCCGGCGACGACAACCGTGTCCTCGACGCGGCGTCGCGTTTCATTGCCCAGGGTGGCCGGTGGCGACCGTCAAATCAATTGGCTCAACACATTGACGACACGGCCCTCGGGCATGCGTAGTCAAGCCTGCCCGGGCACACGATAGATGTCGCCAAAGCGGGCACTCGTGGGAACCGGAATCGGCCAACAGCACGCGTTCGGATCGGCGGCGCCGGCGTCAAACATACAGACCTTAGCAGACCCTTGGCCGCTTCCCGCGTCAAGGGGGAGTTGGCGACCTGCCGCTGCGGCCCCCCCGAGGGGGGCCATGAGAGAACCATCGTGCGGCGCCGGGACACGATCACCTTATAGGCCGTGGGCTATCTGTGGGGATGCGACGATAGCGATCTCCATCAGCTGCCGGGAGCGCATTCCATGACGCCGCAACACTTCCCAGATCTAGCCGAGACCCCTCAAGTGCCGCAGAGCCGACTGCGACGACTGCTGCTGCGCGCGGGCTCCCTGGCCGCCGGCTTGGTCTTGGGCACATCCGCTTCGCTGGCCGTGGGGCAGACGCCAGCGCCACTGAAGATCTACGGACCTGGCGGCCCCGCGCCGGCCATGCATGAGGCCGCCGTCACATTTCAGAAGGCCACTGGAGTGCCTGTGGAGGTGACAGCCGGGCCGACACCGAAGTGGATCGATGGTGCCCGGGCTGATGCCGACCTGATCTACAGCGGCGCGGAAAACATGATGACTGACTTCGTCACCGCGATGCAGGGTCAGCTCGACGCCGCCGATGTCGTGCCGCTGTACCTCCGTCCACTCGCCATCCTGGTCCGTCCGGGCAATCCGCGCCACATATCGGGCCTGAAGGATCTGCTCGCGCCGGGCACCAAGGCGCTGGTGGTGCAAGGCGCCGGGCAGACTGGCGCATGGGAGGATGCAGCCGGACGCCTGGGCGACATTCGCACGGTTCAGGCGCTGCGCAAGAACATCGCGGCCTATCCGGGCAACAGCGCGCTGGCAAAGCAGATGTGGATCGACCGGCCGGATCTCGATGCCTGGCTGATCTGGAACATCTGGCAGGTGTCCAACCCGAGCCTGGCTGAGGTCGTGCCGCTCGAAGAGCCGTACCGGGTCTACCGCGACACGGGCATCGCAGTGACTACTCGCGGCAAGCAGCGAGCCGATGCGCAGCAGTTCATCGCCTTCCTGCAAGGACCGGAGGGAGCCGCGATCTTCAAGCGCTGGGGATGGCTCACCCACTGAGGAAGGGCCCCTAACCCGGCGGGCACAAGGGTGAGTTCGGACGGCGTTCGACGGGTGCCCGCGGACCAACGCACACCGGTCACTTGAGGGCGGAGGTCAGCGGACGGCACCAGACCCAGCCGCGACATCCGCCTACTCGTCTTGGCAGTCTCAAAGCCAACTTTTGTATCTGTCGTGTGCCCCACTGCCTGTGTAGGGCACGGCCCATACCCTGCGCGCGGTCTGCAGCGTTGACAACGAGGCGGCGCTCTCACGGCAGCGGCCAAGACGCCCGCGCCTGCTCAAGTACCTCCAGCCAGTTCCGTTTTGGAGCCATGGCCGGCGGTTGTTCCGTCAGGCCGTGCCGACGCCGGCGCGACGATGGGCGAGATTGTGGCCTCGGTGTAGCGCGTGACGGCGATCATCGGCGAGATCGCCTCGTCGGCGTCGCATCAGTCCGACGGCATCGGTCAGGTCAGCGTCGCGGTCACGCAGCTCGACCAGATGACGCAGCAGAACGCCGCGCTTGTGGAGCAGTCGGCGGCGGCGGCCGAATCGCTGAAGGATCAGGCGCAGCGCTTGGCCGAGCTGGTCGGCGTCTTCAAGCTCCAGAACTGAGCGCAGACGCATCCCGCTCTCTGTTGAGACCGAGTTGAGGCAACTTGCTGCACACAGTGGGTGAGGCCGGCGGCATGGGCATTCCAGCTCTCTGGAGTTCCCAGAGGTCGACGCAGCGCGGGCTCATGTATCGCACCGAGTAGCGCCCGTCCGGATGCATCACGTAGCGGAACAGGGCGCCGGGAACGTTCTCGGCCATCGCTCGAAAGCTGGCTGCCGAGGCGACCAGTTCAGCTTCGAGACTCGCGTTGCCATGGGTTTCGAACATACCCGCACTTGCCCTTCGGGGATCGACAACTGCAGCGATCCGATTCTCGCCACGCCGGCGTTCAAATTTGGGCACGACAAGCCTCGCCGCTGGCTCCGGAGCGCAACCACGCAATCCACGGTGGCCTCAGCGCCGTGCAACCCGGGCGAATAACATCCGGCTCGGATGTTCCGACGGGCTGGAAGGGATCTTCAGAGTGTGGCCAGTCGCCAGTCGCCGTCTGCCGGAAGGTATAGCCCAACAGCGAGGCGTCGAACGTCGACCTGTCGCCACTCGAGCTCGGCAGCGGGGCCATGCAGCCCGCAGGGTGAGGGCATCGCTGGTCGGAAGCGCCCTGCCCCCGGCCGGCGCCTCAGGCGGCAGACCCTGGCGTCGCGAACTGCACGCGGAGGACGTGACATTGTCGGCATCGACAGTCCATGTCCATTGCTCAAGGCGTGTGTCGATCCGACCGATGTCGCAGATAACCAGCTGAAGTCACTGCACTGCAAGGGCGGGGTCCGTCCGATCCGCCTCGCACCGCCACAGGAGAAGAAGAAATGTCGACGCCTGCCCAATGCCCGATGCCCACGAACGAGCCGGAGCGGCTTCGTATCGTCCGCTCCTATGAAATTCTGGACACGGAGCCGGAGCTAGAGTTTGACGCCCTGACGCGTGTGGCGGCGCACACCTTCCAGGCGCCGATCGCCGTCGTGGCCATGATGGACTCCGATCGCCTGTGGTTCAAGTCCAAGCTGGGCCTGGACATCCCGCAGCTCGACCGCAAGGTGGCCTTCTGCGCCCATGCGATCGTCCGCCCGCGCGAGCCGCTGGTGATCCCCGACCTGCAGTCCGATACGCGCTTCGTCGCCAACCCGCTGGTCGCGCAAGCGCCGCACTTGCGCTTCTACGCAGGTGCACCCATCGTCGACGCCAGCGGCCATGCGCTGGGCACGATTGCGGTCATCGACGCCCAGGCGCGGCCCTTCTCGAAGGCCCAGCGCTAGGCGCTGACCGACCTGTCGGCGCTCGTGATGACGGCGCTGCAGGCCCGACGCCGCGCCATGGACCTGCAGAACCTGGCCATGACCGACCACCTGACGGGCATCGGCAACCGCGCGAGATTCGACAGGGCGCTGACCGCCGAGCTGAAGCATTCGATGCGGACCGGAGAGGTGTTCACGCTGCTGACGATGGACCTCGACGGCTTCAAGGACGTCAACGACACCCACGGCCACCAGGCGGGCGACGAGGTGCTGTACGAGGTGGCCCGCCGCCTGTCGGCGCTGGTGCGCGAGGGCGACGTGCTGGCGCGTCTGGGCGGCGACGAGTTCGGCATCGTCGTGCGACACGGCAACCGGGCAGCCGCCGCGTCGCTGGCGCAGCGCATCGTGGCCAGCCTGCGCCAGCCAGTCAAACTGTCCGGCGGCGAGCCGGTGGCCGTCGGCGTGTCGGTGGGCATTGCCGAATACAGCGACGACGTGGCCATGCCGGCCACGATGCTGGCCCGCGCCGACCAGGAGCTCTACCAGGCCAAGCAGCAGGCTCCGAGCCGGCGGCGCCTGGCATAGGCCCGCGCCATGCAGCAACCCAGTTTTCAGCAGGCTGCCCTGCGCCAGGCACTCGATGCGCTCGACGCCTGCGCACTCGACGAGCTCGAATTCGGCCTGATCGGCATCGATGCCGACGGCGTCGTGCAGCGCTACAACGCCTTAGAGTCGAGCTTCTCGGGCCTGGCCGCTTCGCGCGTGCTGGGTCGCTGCCTGTTCACCGTGATCGCGCCCTGCATGAACAACGCGATGGTCGCCGGGCGCTTCGAAGCCGCAATGAGAGACGGGCTCGAGCTCGACACGACGCTGGACTATGTGCTGGCGCTGCGCATGCGGCCGGTGAAGGTCCGCCTCAGGCTGCTCGCCGGCACGGGGGGCAGTCGGAACGACGGAATGCGATATGTCCTCGTCCAGCGGCTTGGCTGAGCCAGCCCGAGTCGTGGCGACAGACCTAGCGAGCGAGTACGCATCGCTGATCGAGTTCCTCTACACGGCGCCGATCGGCCTGGTGCAGACCGCGCCGGACGGTGAGGTCGTCATGATCAATCCGCTCGCGAACCAGCTGCTGATGCCGCTGGCGCGCGACGGCGAGCTGGCGAACCTGTTCACGGTGCTTGACGCCGCAGCGCCCCAATTGCGCGCGAACGTGGCCGCCTTCGACGCCCCCAGCGGGGTCGTGTGCCAGTCGTTGCGGTTCGTCGTGGACGACGACTGCGACGCCACGCGGCGCGTGCTGTCGATCAGCCTGATGAAGCTGGATAGCAGGCGCCTGATCGCTGCGCTGAGCGACGTCACGGCCGACGCCCGGCGCGAGCAGCGGGGGCTCGACCGTCGCCTGCATGATGCGGCGCGCATGGATGCCTTGACAACGCTGCCGAACCGCGTGTCCCTGGTCGACAGCATCAAGCAGGCCAGCGCGCGCTCGTCGATGCCCGGTGGACACGAGTTCGCGCTGCTATTCCTGAACTGCGACCGCTTCAAGCAGATCAACGATCGGCTCGGGCACGGCGCCGGCGACGTGGTTCTCCGGCTGGTGAGCGACCGACTGCGCGCCACGCTGCGCACGCAAGACCGCGTGCGCCGGCCGGAGGGCAGGGCTTCGGTGGTGGCGCGCATCGGTGGCGACGAGTTCGTCATCCTGCTCGAGGACCTGGCAAGGGCCGACGACGTGCATGCGGTTGCGCAGCGCGCGCTGGACGTGCTGGCGCAGCCCTTCGGCATCGAATCGGAACAGGTCAGGTGTTCGGCGAGCATGGGCATCGTGCTGCGAGCGCAATCAGCCGGAGACCCTGATGCGATGCTGCGCGACGCGAGTATCGCGATGGTCGTGGCCAAGCGCGACGGCGGTGCCCGCTACGTCGTGTTCGAGCCTGCGATGCGTGAACGCGCGGCCCGGCGTGCGGAGATCGAGTCCGAGCTGCGACGCGGACTGTGCGAAGGGCAGCTGTTCGTGGTCTACCAGCCGGTGCTGGCCCTGCAGGGCGGGCAGAACAGGCCGTCGCTCAGCGTCGAGGCCCTGGTGCGCTGGCGGCATCCGGTGCACGGCCTGGTGCCGCCACTGGACTTCATCGGCGTGGCCGAGGAATGCGGTCTCATCGAGGAGCTCAGCCACTTCGTGCTCGACACCGCCTGCGGCCACTTCATCGGCTGGCAGCGCAGTCTGGGCGAGGATGCGCCGCGGCAGATGGCAGTCAACGTATCCCGGGCACAGTTGCGTCATCCCGGCTGTATCGACGCCGTGCGCGAAACGCTGCGCGCACACGGCATGGACCCGACCCAGCTGCAGCTCGAGGTGACGGAGAGCCTGGCGGCCCAGGACGCGACAGTCAGTGCCCGTCTACGCGAGCTGAAGGCGCTGGGGCTGACCTTGGCCCTCGACGACTTCGGCACCGGCTATTCCTCGTTGTCCAGCCTGCACGAACTGCCTGTGGATACCGTGAAGATCGATCGCTCGTTCGTCAGCCTGGGGGACAGCAGCCCGCACCACCGAGTACTGATCGAAGCCACCGTTCGCGTTGCCAACAGCCTGGGCATGAACACGGTGGCCGAAGGTGTCGAGACCACGGCGCAGGCCAATATGGTCATCTCGTTGGGTTGCGACAAGGGCCAGGGCTACCTTTTCAGTCGCCCGCTGACGGCAGAGGAGCTGGTGGCCTGGGTGAGGTCTCGGGTTGCGGCGTCGGGCAGCGTGAGCTGAGCAGGGCGCGCGGGCGCCAACTTGCTGGTTGATGTGCTCCTACGCTGACGGTCGCCGGTGGTCGGGACTGGCCTGCTGCCGTTGGAGACGGGGAGCGGCTCAAGGTCGGCTCAGTGCCATGTAGCTGACGCCTTTGCCTTCTGCTCTGAACGCGTGCCGTGGGTCGGGACTGCGAGTTCGAGAGGTATGGAAGCGGTCGCCGGCGCTGCGCCAAGCCCCCCTCGCGAGAGCGCTACGGCAGCAGTACGTCGTACAGCAGCCATTCGGGCCAGCGATGGCCGCCGCGCCCAACGACTGCTTGATTCCCTCCTGCGTGAGTACCGCCACCGGCGACCACCGGCAGCAACCGCTGCCTATGCCGAGATCGCAACTATGTGCAGTCGCCTCGGGTCGGAGCGCTGCAGGCCTTGCTTGGCGGGGAGATCAGCCCCAAGGGTGACCGTCGATCTGGACATGGTTTCGACGTGCGAGTGCACTGGTGGTCCCACTTCAGGAGACCGCCATGGGACTTGTCCGCCGCTCTCATTGCACGGACGCCGACTGGCTGACCGTCGGTCCGATCGCACCGCTTGCCTGATGCGATCAAGCAGCACTTCGCCAACGGCGGGTATGCGCCGGTCACGATTGCAAGTTTTCTGAGCAACATCGCGCACTTCGCGCGATGGGGCCGGAGCAAGCGTCTGCGCCTTTGCAGGATTGACGAGGCGGCGGTCACCGAGTTCTTCGATGAGCATCTTCCACGCTGCCAATGTGGGGGTCCGTTCCGCCATGACCGCGGCGACCACCGTGCCGCGCTGGGCCACCTGCTGTTCGTGCTGCGCGCACAGGGAGTCATCGCATTGCGGGCGAAGGCCACGACGCCTGTGGATGAGTGACTTCGGTGCTTCGACGCGCACATGGACCGCGTGCGCGGCCTTGCGCCCAGGAGCCGCACTCAGGTGCTGCGAGTCGTCGGCCGCTTGCTGCGCCAACGCTTCGGCGCCGGCTACGTCGACGTTGCGGCGTCAAGGGTTCGCTTCGCCAGGCTGCGCAAGGCAGTTTGTAGAGATGCAGATCGGCAGGCTTACCCTCGACCTTGCCGGTCTGGAACAGGGCTGCGCACGCTGGATGCAAGCTGCCGTCCTTGACGAGCTTCTGGACCGTGCTGTCGCGCTTGTAGTTTGGGTTGATCTGGATGAGCGGTTCGGGCCAGTAACGACCAAGCCCGTACTCTTCGACGACTCGCGCGGCCAGGTCCGGTGCAGCGATCCTGGAAAAGCTGCGCGAGAAGGCGGCGTACTCGTCGATGAGACGGTTGCGGAAGTCGAAGACGTCTTTCACTTGTTGTTCTCCCTGGGGCTCGCTGGATCACGCTGAGCCCGTGGGCCAGTCCTCGACCGTCAAGCCTGGCACCCGCTGGAACTCGCGCAGGTTGCGCGTGAGAAGCGTCATGCCGCGTGACCGGGCATGCAACGCAATGAACAAGTCGTGACTGCCGATGGAAGGTAAGCGTTCCGCGAACGACACCCTTGCGGCGCCGATCGCGGTGTGCTGAGTT
>JBBINW010000065.1:0-26489 GCA_037443665.1 Betaproteobacteria bacterium | reverse complement strand
GCGCCGTTGGCAGGAACCGTCTCGGAGCTGAGCCCCTCCGGCAATCTCCATCCATGGCGCTATGCACAGCACAGCGTTTGGGTGGCGAGGATTTCAAATCCAGCCGCGCTCGCGCAGCTCGCGCTCGGCCTGCACGGCGTCGACGAACTGGAGCGCCTGCCACCCCAGTGCCCGAGCCGCGCTGACGTTGGGTTCGTGGTCGTCGAGGAACACCAGCCCGGCGGGCAGGGTGCCGAAGCGGCGTGAGGCCAGCACGAAGATGGCCGGGTCGGGTTTGGCCAGCCCGACGCGGGCCGAGAACACGCCATCGTCGAACTCGCGCACGAAATCGTGGCGCGCTTCGAGCTGGGTCGCGATCCGCGCCGGCATGTTCGACAGGAAGAACGTCGCGTGGCCGGCGGCGCGCAGCCGCCGCAACAGCGCGACGCTGTCCGGCAAGGGCTGCAGTTCGTCGGCCACGGCCTCGATCACGCGCCTGGCCTCGGCAGCCGCCAGCCCGGTGCGCCTGGCGATGCGTTGCGCCAGCGCCTCCGGCTCGATGGTGCCGCGGTCGAATTCTCCCCAGTCGCCGCCGTAGCCCTGGAAGATCGCCGTCGCCCAATGGGTGGCGCTGGCGGTGCTCGCGGCGCGCTGCGGCAGCGTGCGCTGCACGAGTTGGACCGGCCGCCAGCGGAACAGCACGCCGCCGAAGTCGAACACGAACTTCAATCGGCCGGGGCGCCGAGGCGGCGCAGCAAGCCGGCGGTGGAAGCATCCAGGCCGCTGGTGTCGCCGCTCAGGAATCGCGGCAGCAGCTGGTTGCACAGCGCCTTGCCCAGCTCCACGCCCCACTGGTCGAAGCTGTTGATGCCCCACAGCGCGCCGCTGGTGAACACGCGGTGCTCGTACAGCGCGATCAGTGCGCCCAGCGATGCCGGCGTCAGCGCGTCCAGCACCAGCGTCGTGCTCGGCCGGTTGCCGGGGAAGCTGCGGTGCCGCGCGAGCCGGGCACGGTCGAAGTCGGCGGCCGCGGTCGGTGCCTTCTCGCGCGACGCCTCGTCCGCCGTCTTGCCTTGCATCAGCGCCTGGCTCTGCGCCAGACAGTTGGCCAGCAGCATGCGGTGCTGTTCGTGCAATTCGGTGGCGGGCGTCCTGACGGCGATGAACTCGACCGGGACCACGTCGGTGCCCTGGTGCAGCATCTGGAAGTACGCGTGCTGGCCGTTGGTACCCGGCTCGCCCCAGACCACCGGGCTGGTGCCGAAGGGCAGCGCATCGCCGGCCACGTCCACGCGCTTGCCGTTGCTTTCCATCTCGAGCTGCTGCAGGTAGGCCGGCAGCCGTTCCAGCCCCTGGTGGTAGGGCGCCACGCAGCGGCTCGTGAAGCGGTGGAAGTTGCGGTACCAGACGTCGATCAACCCCAGCAGCATGGGCAGGTTCTGCGCCGGCGGGGCGGTCGCGAAATGGCGGTCCATCGCGTGGGCGCCAGCAAGAAAATCGCGGAAGTTGCGGGCGCCGATGGCGACGGCGATCGGCAGCCCGATCGCGCTCCACAGCGAATAGCGCCCGCCGACCCAGTCCCAGAAGCCGAAGGTGGTGGCAATGCCGAACTCGGCGGCGCCGTTGACGTTGGTCGTGGCGGCGGCGAAGTGGCGTGCGATGTCGCTGCCGCCCTGGGCCACGAACCAGGCCCGCGCGGCATGCGCGTTGGCCATCGTCTCCTGGGTCGTGAAGGTCTTGCTGGCGACGATGAACAGCGTGCGCGCAGCGTCCAGCCGCGCCAGCAGCGGGGCGATGTCGTGGCCGTCGACGTTGCTGACGAAGTGCAGCCGCCGCCGCGCGACAGCGCCGTAGGCATCCAGCGCCTGCACCGCCATGCGCGGCCCGAGGTCGCTTCCGCCGATGCCGATGTTGACGATGTCGGTGATGCCATCGTCGGCCCGCACCCGCTCGGCGTAGGCCAGCATCGCGTCGAGCACGCCGTGCACCTCGTCGCTGAATGGGCTCGCGCCGACAGCTGCGCTCAAAGGGCCCGCGCCGCGCGGCGCCCGAAGCGCGGTGTGGAGGACGGCGCGGCCTTCGGTGGGGTTGGCGATCTCGCCGCGCAGCATCGCGTCGCGCTGCGCCTCGAGTCCGCATTCGCGCGCCAGGTCGAGCAGGAAGTGCAGCGCCGCGGTGTCGATGCGGTTCTTGCTGAAGTCGGCAAAGACCTCGTCCGCCTGCAGGCTGAACGCGTCGAAGCGGCCCGGGTCGCGGGCGAAGGCCTCGCGCAGGTCGAACTCGCGGCCATGGGCCTCGTAGTGGCCGCGCAGGGCGGCCCAGGCTTCGGTACGGTCGCAGCGGATCATCATGGCTGGAGCTCCTTGATCAGCTTGTCGAGTTTGCGGGCGTCGGCGGCGAAGGCGCGGATGCCTTCGGCGAGTTTCTCGGTTGCCATCGCGTCCTCGTTGAGCGCCCAGCGGAAACCGGGCTCGTCGAAGTGCACGGCCGGCAGGTCGGCCCGGCGCGCGGTCTCAGCACCGAGCACTCGCGCTACCGGCGCGTCGCTGGCCTGCAGCGCGGCCAGCAGCTCGGGGCTGATCGTCAGCAGGTCGCAGCCGGCCAGCGCCAGGATCTGCCCGGTGTTGCGGAAGCTCGCGCCCATCACCTGGGTCGCGATGCCGTGGCCCTTGTAGTGGTTGTAGATCGCCGTCACCGAGCGGACGCCGGGGTCGTCGGCGCCGGCGTGGGCGGCCTCGTCCCAGGCTTCGCCAGCGGCCTTCCTGTGCCAGTCGTGGATACGGCCGACGAAGGGCGAGATCAGGCGCACGCCGGCGTCGCCGCAAGCCACGGCCTGGCAGAACGCGAACAGCAGTGTCAGGTTGCAGCGGATGCCCTCGCGTTCGAGCTGCTCGGCGGCGCGGATGCCTTCCCAGGTCGAGGCGATCTTCACGAGCACGCGCTCGCGGGGCACGCCGGCGGCTTCGTACAGGCCGATGATGTGGCGCGCCCGCGCCAGCGTTGCTGTGGCGTCGAACGACAGCCGCGCGTCGACCTCGGTGCTGACGCGGCCCGGAACGACCTTCAGGATCTCGCGGCCGAAGCGCACCAGCACTTCATCGACGATCGCGGGCAGCGCCGCACCGCGGTGGCGGGCCACCGTCTCGGCCAGCAGCGGCGCATAGTCGGGCTGTTGCACGGCCTTGAGGATCAGCGATGGATTTGTCGTGGCGTCCTGGGGCGCGAACTGCGCCAGTTGATGGAAGTTGCCGGTGTCGGCAACGACGACGGTGTGCTGGCGGAGGTGGTCGAGCTGGTTCATGCGCATCGGGACGGCGAGGGGCGCAGGCGCAGCGCCACCAGCGCCGATTAGACCCGAGTCGCTTCGCCACGGGTTCCCGGCCGGTTACGGCGGCGAAGCGCCTCGCGTGCCTCGGCGCCCGCGACTCGCGCATCATTCGATCAGCAGCGCCCGGAAGTCGTTGACGTTGGTGAAGGTCGGTCCGGTGCGCAGCAGGTCGCCAAGCGGCTCGAAGAAGCCGTAGGCGTCATTGCGGTCGAGGAAATCGGCCGGCTTCAGGCCCAGTGAGCGTGCCCGCGCCAGCGTGTTCGGGGCCACGAAGGCGCCGGCGTTGTCTTCGACGCCGTCGATGCCGTCGGTGTCTGCGGCCAGCACGTGAACGCCGGGCTCGCTCTGCAGCGCCACCGCGCAGCCAAGCAGGAACTCGGTGGCCCGGCCGCCACGGCCGCCCTGGGCCTTGAGGGTGACCGTCGTCTCGCCACCGGACAGGATCACGCAGGGCCGCTCGAAGGGCTCGCCGCGGCGAGCCACCGCGCGCGCCAGCGCCGCGTGCACCTTGCCCACCTCGCGGCTCTCGCCCTCGATGTCGTCGCTGAGGACGTGCGCCGGCAGGCCGGCCGCGCGCGCCGCCGCCGCCGCCGCCTGCAGGCTCATCTGCGGCGTGGCGATGATGCGAACCTCGTGGCCGGCGAAGGCCGCGCCGCCCGGCTTCGGTGTCTCGAAGGCGCCGCTCTCCAGCCCGGCGCGCACGGCCGGCGGCATCGCGATGCCGTAGCGGCGCAGGATCGCCAGCGCGTCGGCGCAGGTCGTCGGGTCGGGCAGGGTGGGCCCGCTGGCGATGACCTCGGGGGCGTCGCCGGGCACGTCGCTGATCAGCAGGGTGACGACCCGCGCCGGCGCGCACATCGCGCCCAGCCGGCCGCCCTTGATCGCTGAGAGGTGCTTGCGCACACAGTTCATCTCGTCGATCGCCGCGCCGCTGGCCAGCAGTGCCTTGTTGATGGCCTGTTTGTCGGCCAGCGTCAACCCCGGTGCGGGCATCGTCAGCAGCGACGAGCCGCCGCCTGAGATCAGGCACAGCACGAGGTCGTCGGCGGTGAGGCCCCGCGCGAGGTCGAAGATGCGCCGAGCGGCGCGCAGCCCGGCGTCGTCGGGCACCGGGTGCGCGGCCTCGACGACCTCGATGCGGCCGGGCCGAACGCGGTAGGCGGGCGGCACGTAGTCGTAGCGCGTGACGACCAGTCCCGACAGCGGCGCGTCCTGCGGCCACAGCGCGTCGACGGCGGCCGCCATCGCGCCGCCGGCCTTGCCCGCGCCGAGCACCAGCGTGTGGCCCTTGGGCGGCGGCGGCAGAAAGGGGGCGATGCAGTGCTCGGGCAGGGCGCGCCGGATGGCGGCCTGCAGCAGCATCGTCAGGAAGGCTCGCGGGTCTTCGATGGGCGGCATGCAGGTCCTTCAGCGGCGGCGCGGCTCGGGATGCGTGGGGTCGACCCAGGCCACGCTCTCGGGCGGCTCGGCGGGTTCGATGTCGAGGTTGACGGCCACCGCTTCGCCGTCGCTGCGCACGAGCACGCATTCCAGCGTCTCGGTGCGGCTGGCGTTGATCTCCTGGTGCGGCACGTACGGCGGTACGTAGATGAAGTCGCCCGGCCCGGCCTCGGCCGTGAATTCGAGGTGTTCGCCCCAGCGCATGCGGGCGCGGCCCTTGACGACGAAGATCACGCTCTCCAGCGGGCCGTGGTGGTGGGCGCCGGTCTTGGCATCGGGGTGGATGTGCACGGTGCCGGCCCACAGCTTCTGCGCCCCGACGCGGGCGAAGTTGATCGCTGCCTTGCGGTCCATGCCCGGCGTCTGCGCGGTGTTGGGGTCGAGCCGGTCGCCGGGCACGACGCGCACGCCGTCGTGCTTCCAGCGGATGGGGTCCTGGGTGGCCATGCGGGTCTCTTGCGCGGAAGGCGATGCACTGATTGTGCGATCAGCCGCGCATCACGGCCCTTCGGCAACGGCGTGGTTGGCCAGCAGCTCCAGCGCGCGCACCAGCGCCGAATGGTCGAGGTCGGCCATGCCGTTGGCCGCGCAGGCCTGCATCAGCTGCGCCGCCCCGGCCGTCTGCGGCAGGCTCACGCCCAGCGTCTTCGCGCCCTGCAGCGCCAGGTTCAGGTCCTTCTGGTGCAGCCCGATGCGGAACCCCGGGGCGAAGCTGCGCTTGATCATCCGCTCGCCGTGCACCTCCAGGATGCGGCTGGCCGCGAAGCCGCCCATCAGCGCCTGGCGCACCTTGGCGGGGTCGGCGCCGGCCTTGCTCGCGAACACCAGCGCTTCGCCGACGGCCGCGATGTTCAGCGCCACGATGATTTGGTTGGCGACCTTGGTCGTCTGTCCGTCTCCGTTGGCCCCGACATGGGTGATGTTCTTGCCCATCAGCGCGAACAGCGGCCTGACGCGCTCGAACGCGGCCTCGGGGCCGCCAACCATGATCGTCAGGCTCGCCGCCTTTGCGCCGACCTCGCCGCCCGAGACCGGCGCGTCGAGGTAGTCGCAGCCCAGTGCGTTGATCTGGCGGGCGAAGTCCTTGGTCGCCATCGGTGAGATGCTGCTCATGTCGACCACTGTCTTGCCCGCCGACAGGCCCGCCGCCATGCCGTGCTCGCCGAACAGCACCGCTTCGACGTCGGGCGTGTCGGGCACCATCGTGAACACGATGTCGGCCGCCTCGGCCACTTCCTGCGCGTTGCCGCAGGCCTCGGCGCCGGCGTCGAGCAAGGCCTGCGGAATGCGGCTGCGCGTGGCCACGAAGAGCCGATGACCGGCGGCGCGCAGATGGCCGGCCATCGGCGCGCCCATGATGCCCAGGCCGATGAAGCCGAGCTTGAGGGAAGAAGTCGTCATGTCGTCGGGTCCGTTGAAGGGTGTCGAACGCTCACTGCGCCAGGCGCTGGCGCCAGCCCAGGCCGGCTTCGGTGCCGGCGGCCGGCTTGTACTCGCAGCCGATCCAGCCCTGGTACCCGATGCGGTCGAGATGAGCGAGGAGGAAGCCGTAGTTGATCTCGCCCGTGCCGGGTTCGTTGCGCCCGGGGTTGTCGGCGAGCTGGATGTGGCCGATGCGCCCCAGCTGCTTGCTCATCGTCGCCGCGAGCTCGCCTTCCATGCGCTGGGCATGGTAGATGTCGTACTGGACGAAGGCGTTGTCGGCGCCGACCTCGTCGAGGATGTCGACCGCCTGCGCGGTGCGGCTCAGGTAGAAGCCCGGGATGTCGAAGGTGTTGATCGGCTCGATCAGCAGCCGCAGCCCGGCGGCCTTCAACGCCCCGGCGGCGAAGCGCAGGTTGTCGACGAAGGTGCTGCGCAGCTCGGCCTCGGGGACGCCGGCCGGCACCTTGCCGGCCAGGCAGTTGAGCTGCGGCACGCCAAGCACCGCGGCGTAGTCGACGGCGCGAGCCACGCCGGTGCGGAACTCCGCGACGCGGTCCGGGTGGCAGGCGATGCCGCGCTCGCCGCCGTCCCAGTAGCCGGCCGGCAGGTTGTGCAGCACCAGCTGCAGGTGGTGCGTGTCGAGCCGCTGCCGGATTTCGTCGGCGCCGAACGCGTACGGGAAGAGGAACTCCACCGCCTCGAACCCGGCTGCCGCGGCGCGGCCGAAACGTTCGAGGAAGGGCACTTCGTTGAACAGCATCGTGAGGTTGGCGGCGAATCGGGGCATCGTGGTCTCCAGGGTTCTCGGTCGTCCGGCGGCAGCCTACTCCAGCAGCCCGGCCATCTCCAGACCCTGGCGGCCTTCCGGGTGGCGGCAGTCGACGTCCTCGAACTCGTTGACCTTGTCGATCTCGGTGCCCATCGCGATGTTGGTCACCTTCTCCAAGATCACCTCGACCACCACCGGCACGCTGTGCCTGCGCGCCAGGGCCTGGGCCTCGACCATTGCTTGCGAGATCTTCTCCGGGTCGGTCACGCGCAGGCTCTTGCAGCCCAGCCCCTGGACCACCGCCTGGTGGTCGACGCCATAGCTCTTCAGCGTCGCATCGTCGACGTTCTGGTTCTCGAACGCGAGCTGCACGCAGTAGTCCATCTCGAAGCCGCGCTGGCTCTGGCGGATCAGACCCAGGTAGCTGTTGTTGACGAGCACTTGCACGTAGGGCAGGCGGAACTGGGCGCCGACCGCGAGCTCCTCGATCAGGAACTGGAAGTCGTAGTCGCCCGACAGGCCGACCACCGTGCGCGTCGGGTCGGCGGCGACGACGCCGAGCGCGGCCGGGATCGTCCAGCCCAGCGGGCCGGCCTGGCCGCAGTTGATCCATTGCCGCGGGCCGAACACGTTGAGGAACTGGGCGCCGGCGATCTGGCTCAGGCCAATCGTCGTGACGTAGATGGTGTCGCGCGGGAAGACCTTGTTCATCTCCTCGTAGACGCGCATCGGCTTGATCGGCGTCTCGGTGAAATGCGACTTGCGGTGCATCAGCTTCTTGCGCTCGGCGCAGCGGAAGGCCCAGTCGGAGAAGTCCTTGAGCTTGGCCGCCGCCCTGCGCTCGCGCGCCACCTGCACGAACAGCTCGAGCGCGGCCTTCGCGTCGCTGACGATGCCATAGTCGGGCATGAAGACGCGGCCGATCTGGGTCGGCTCGATGTCGACGTGGACGAAGGTCCGACCCTTGCAGTAGACCTCGGTGCTGCCCGTGTGGCGGTTCGCCCAGCGGTTGCCGATGCCGAGCACGAAGTCGCTGGCCAGCATTGTCGCGTTGCCATAGCGGTGGCTGGTCTGCAGGCCGCACATGCCGGCCATCAGCGGGTGCTCGTCGGCGATCGCGCCCCAGCCCATCAGGGTCGGGATCACCGGCACGCCGGTGAGCTCGGCGAACTCGACCAGCAGGTCGGCGGCGTCGGCGTTGATGATGCCGCCGCCGGCGACGATCAAGGGCTTGGCCGAAGCCATCAGCATGTCCAGCGCCTTCTCGACCTGCTTGCGGCTGGCCGCGGGCTTGTAGGCGGGCAGCGGCTCGTAGGTGTCGATGTCGAACTCGATCTCGGCCATCTGCACGTCGAAGGGCAGGTCGATCAGCACCGGCCCCGGGCGGCCCGAGCGCATCAGGTGGAAGGCCTGCTGGAAGGCGCGGGGCACCTGCGCCGGCTCGCGCACCGTCACCGCCCACTTGGTCACCGGCTTGGCAATACTTTCGATGTCGACGGCCTGGAAGTCTTCCTTGTACAGCCGGGCGCGCGGCGCTTGTCCGGTGATGCACAGGATGGGGATGCTGTCGGCGCCGGCCGAATAGAGCCCCGTGATCATGTCGGTGCCGGCCGGGCCACTGGTGCCGATGCACACGCCGATGTTACCGGCCTTGGCCCGCGTGTAGCCCTCGGCCATGTGCGAGGCCGCCTCGACATGGCGAGCCAGGATGTGGGCGATGCTCTGGCGCTCGCGCAGCGCCGCGTACAGCGGGTTGATCGCCGCGCCGGGCACGCCGAAGGCCTGCGCGACGCCTTCCTTCTCCATCACCAGCACTGCCGCCATCGCGGCTTTCATCTTCGCCATCGTTCGTCTCCGGTGGGTTGTCGATTCCGATGAAGCGATGCTCGCGCGGGTCACCCGGCGGCGGAAGCGAAGCCGGCGGATATCAGCTATTCGCCGGTGGAATGCGGGCCGCGGCGGCCACCCGCACCGCTACAGTCCCGGCATGGACACCGTGGCCGGCATTCGCCTCTTCATCCGAGTCGTCGAGACCGGCAGCTTCAGCAAGGCGAGCGGCGACCTGGGCATCACCCAGCCCACCGCGACCAAGCATGTCGCGGCGCTGGAAGCGCGGCTGGGCGCGCGGCTGCTTCACCGCAGCACGCGCGGGGTCAGCCCGACCGAGGTCGGCGCGGCCTACTACGACAAATGCAAGCTGATCGCGCGCGAACTGGAGGACGCCGACAATCTGGCCGCGCTGATGCAGTCGGGCGTCGGTGGAACCCTGCGCATCAACACCTCGGTGGCCTTCGGCCGCCGCGTGCTCACGCCGCTGATCCTGCGCTACATGGCCGAGCACCCGGCGCTGCAGGTGGACCTGTCGTTCGAGGACCGCTACGTCAACCTGGTCGAGCAGGGCATCGACGTGGCGATCCGGATGGGCCGGCTGGCCGATTCTTCGCTGGGTGCGCGCTACCTCGGCCTCAACCCCTGGACGCTGGTGGCCGCGCCGTCCTACCTGGCGCGCCACGGCGCCCCGCAAGAGCCGGCCGCGCTGGCGCGGCATGCCTGCCTGATCTACAGCAGCGTGCAGGGCGACGAGCGCTGGCACTTCACCGGCGCCGATGGCCGCACCCTCGCCGTACCGGTCAGGGGGCCGCTGCGCAGCAACAACCTGTCGGCGCTGCTGGCGGCTACCCGCGCCGGCATGGGGCTGGCGGTGCTGCCCTGGTACGTGGCGCATGAGGCGGTAAGCGCCGGCACCGCGGTGGCCCTGCTGCAGGACTGGACGCTGCCGGCGCAGGAGATGCACGCGGTGTTCCCTTCGCCGCGCCTGCTGCCGACCAAGGTCGCAGGCTTCGTCGCCTGGCTGCAGGGGCAGGTCGGCGATGGCTGGTGGACCCGCCGCGGCGGTGCTCAGGCGGTCGGCAGCTTGTAGTCCCTGAACTGGTCGCGCAGCTTGTTCTTCTGCATCTTGCCGGTGGCGCCGAGGGGGATCGCATCGACGAAGACGACGTCGTCGGGCGTCCACCACTTCGCGATCTTGCCCTCGAAGAACGCCAGCAGCTGTTCCTTGCTGAGCTCGGCGCCTGGCTTCTTCACCACCACCAGTAGCGGCCGCTCGTCCCACTTGGGGTGCTTGGCGGCGATGCAGGCGGCCATCGCCACCGCCGGGTGGGCCATCGCGATGTTCTCGAGGTCGATCGAGCCGATCCACTCGCCGCCGCTCTTGATCACGTCCTTGCTCCGGTCGGTGATGATCATGTAGCCGTCCGGGCTGATCTTGGCCACGTCGCCGGTCGGGAACCAGCCTTCTTCGCCCTCGTATCGCAGCGGGTCGCCGCCCTCGCCCTTGAAGTAGCTCGAGATGATCCACGGCCCGCGCACCAGCAGGTCGCCCGAGGCTTCGCCATCCCAGGGCAGTTCCTTGCCGGCTTCGTCGACGATCCTCATGTCCACGCCGTACAGCGCGCGGCCCTGGTACGCCATCACGGCGTAGCGTTCCTCCTGGCTCATCTCCAGGTGCTTGGCCTTGAACGTGCACGCCGTGCCCAGCGGGCTCATCTCGGTCATGCCCCAGGCATGCAGCACGTGCACGCCGTACTTGTCGCCGAAGGTGCGGATCATCGCCGGCGGGCAGGCCGAGCCGCCGATGACGGTGCGCTTCATCGTGCTGAACTGCAGGCCGTTCGCGTCGACGTAGGCCAGCAGCCCCTGCCAGACGGTGGGCACGCCGGCCGACAGCGTGACCTTCTCGCTCTCGAACAGCTCGTACAGGCTCTTGCCGTCCAGGCCCGCACCCGGAAACACGAGCTTGGCCCCGGTCATGCAGCCGACGTAGGGCAGGCCCCAGGCGTTGACGTGGAACATCGGCACCACCGGCAGGATCACGTCGCGCTCGGAGCAGTTCAGTGCGTCGGGCAGCGCCGCGGCGTAGGTGTGCAGCACCGTGCTGCGGTGGCTGTAGAGCACGCCCTTGGGGTTGCCGGTGGTGCCCGAGGTGTAGCACAGCGAGCTGGCCAGGTTCTCGTCGAAACTCGGCCAGTGGTAACGGTCGTCCTGGGCCTCGACCAGCTCCTCGTAACACAGCAGGTTGGGGATCTTCGCGGCCGCCTCGCCGGTGGGCATGTGCGCGCGGTCGGTCATCGCCACCCAGTGCTTGACCGTCTTCGTACGACCGGCCACGGCTTGGATCAGCGGCAGGAAGGTGAGGTCGAAGAACAGCACCAGGTCTTCGGCGTGGTCGGCGATGTAGACGACCTGGTCCGGGTGCAGGCGCGGGTTGAGCGTGTGCAGCACCGCGCCGGAGCCGCTGACCGCGTAGTACAGCTCCATGTGACGGTAGCCGTTCCAGGCCAGCGTGGCCACGCGGTCGGACTGCCGGACGCCCAGCGCGCCCAGTGCCTTGGCCATGCGGCGCGAGCGCGCGGCGATCTCCTTGTACGTGGTGCGGTGGATGTCGCCCTCGACCCGGCGCGAGACGATTTCGCGGTCGCCGTGGTGGCGCTCGGCGTGCACGATGAGGGAGGAAATCAGCAGCGGCTGCTGCATCATCTGGCCGTTCATGGGTCTCCTTGAGGTCTTCTCCGGGCCGGTGCGACATGCGGCGGCCACCGGCTGCCGATTCTGCGGCAAACCGGCGCGGCGGGCACCCCGGGGCCGCCCCCCGCGTGCGGGCGGGGTCGGCGAGGAAGCAGGACCGGTTCCGCTCTAAGTGCCCTGGACCATGCGTGCGGCCATCTGCCGGTGCCGATGCAGCAGCGGCGGCAGTTCCAGCGTGGCCAGTTCGCCGTCGCGCACGACCACGCGGCCCGCGACCACGCTGTGCCGCACGCGCGGCACCTGGCACAGCAGCAGCGCGGCCAGCGGGTCGTGCAGCGCCCCGGCCAGGCCGATCTCGGACAGCGGTAACGTCACGACGTCGGCCGCCATGCCGGGGGCCAGCGCGCCGATGTCGTCGCGGCCGAGCACGCGGGCGCCGCCCAGGGTCGCGATCTCGAGCATCTCGCGCGCTGGCATCGCGCCGGCGCCGAGACCCACGCGCTGCAGCAGCAGCGCCAGCCGCGCCTCGGCCAGCAGGTGGCCGCTGTCGTTGCTGGCCGAGCCGTCGACGGCCAGGCTCACCGGCACGCCGGCGTCGCGCAGCGCACGGATCGGAGCGATGCCCGAGCCCAAGCGCATGTTGCTGCCCGGGCAATGGGCGATGCCGGTGCCGGTCCTGGCGAACGTACCGATCCCGGCGGCGTCGAGCTTGACGCAGTGCGCATGCCAGACGTCGGGGCCGACCCAACCCAGCTGTTCGGCGTATTCGGCCGGCGTGCAGCCGAACTTCTCTCGCGTGTAGGCGATGTCGCTGTCGTTCTCGGCCAGGTGGGTGTGCAGGCTCACGCGATGTTCGCGGGCCAGCAGCGCGGCGTCGAGCATCAGGCCGCGGCTGACCGAGAACGGGCTGCAGGGTGCGACCACGATGCGCTGCATCGCGAAGCGTCGGGGGTCGTGGAAGGTCTCGATCAGGCGCTGGGTGTCGTCCAGGATCGCGCCCTCGTCCTCGACCACCTCGTCGGGCGGCAGGCCACCCAGGCTCTGGCCGACGCTCATCGCGCCGCGCGCGGCGTGGAAGCGGATGCCGATCTCGGCCGCGGCCTGCAGCGTGTCGTCGAGCCTGCAGCCGTTCGGGAACAGGTAAAGGTGGTCGCTGCTGGTGGTGCAGCCCGACAGCAGCAACTCGGCGCACGCGACCTGGGTCGAGACCTGCGCCATCTCCGGTGTGAGCCGGGCCCACAGAGGGTACAGCGCCTGCAGCCACCCGAACAGCGTGTTGTCCTGCGCCGCCGGCACGGCGCGGGTCAGCGTCTGGTACATGTGGTGGTGCGTGTTGACGAGGCCGGGGATGACGATCTGGTCGCTGGCGTCGATCACCTCGTCGGCGTCGGCGGGCAACTCGGCCGTCGGCCCCACCGCCTCGATCACGCCGTCGCGCGCGAACAGGCCACCGCCTTCGATCTCGCGTCGCTGCCCGTCCATCGTGACAAGCAGGTGCGCGTTGCGCAGCAGCAGCGTGCTCAATGCGCCTCCGCTGCCCTGGCCGCAGCGATGGCGGCCGCTTCGTCGGCGCGGCTGCCATTGAAGTACAGGTTGAGAAGCACCGCGGCGACCGCCGTCAGCAGGATGCCCGATTCGAGCAAGGGGTGGAGCGCGAGCGGCATCTGCTGCGACCAGCGCGGCGCGACGAGCGGGATCATGCCGGCACCGATGCTGATCGCGACCACGTAGAGGTTGTTGCGGCCGGTCTTGAAATCGACGTTGGCAAGGATGCGGATGCCGGTGGCCGCGACCATCCCGAACATCACCAGCCCGGCGCCGCCGAGCACGAACTGCGGCACCGATTCGACCAGCGCGCCCATCTTGGGCAGCAGGCCGAGGACGATCATGATGATTCCCGCGGCGGCGCAGACCCAGCGGCTCTTCACGCCGGTCACACCGACCAGCCCGACGTTCTGCGAGAAGCTGGTGTACGGGAAGGTGTTGAACAGGCCGCCGATGATCGTGCCCAGGCCGTCGGTGCGCAGGCCGGCGGCGAGGTCCTTCGGCGTGAGCTTCTTGCCGGTGATCTCCGACAGCGCCAGAAACATGCCGGTGGACTCGATCATCACGACGACCATCACCAGCGTCATCGTCAGCACCATCACCGGGTCGAAGCGCGGCACGCCGAAGGCCAGTGGCGTGACGACGTCGAACCAGGCCGCGTGCGCGACCTTGTCGAAGCCCATCTTGCCCATTGCCGCGGCCACGATGCAGCCGGCGACGATGCCCAGCAGCACCGCGATGTTGGCGACGAAGCCGCGGCCGTAGCGCGAGATCAGAAGGATCACGACCAGCACGAACCCTGCGATGGCCATGTTGTCGAGCGCGCCATAGCCGGCGTTGTCCTGCATCGGCACCGGGCCGAGCTTGATCACCGGTGCCGACGCTGCCACGCCGGCCGCGCCGGCGAAGTTCGAGGACAGCGCCGCGGCCTTGGCGTCGTCGACCATCTCGACCAGCCTGGCCACGTCGACGTGCTGTGCTGCCGGCGCCGGGCCGCCCATCGCCCAGCCGATGCCCACCCGCATCAGGCTGATGCCGATGATCGCGATGATGGTGCCGGTGACCACCGGTGGAAAGAAGCGCAGCAGCCGGCTCATCAGCGGTGCGATCAGGATCGCGAGCAGACCGGCGCCGATGATGGCGCCGAACATCGTGCGCGCCGGTTCGGGCCCGCCGGCGCCGGCCATCGCGGCCAGCGGGCCGACGGCGGCGAAGGTCACGCCCATCATCACCGGCATGCGGATGCCGAAGAAGGGCGTCAGCCCCAGCGACTGGATCAGTGTGACCAGGCCGCAGCAGAACAGGTCGGCCGAGATCAGCATCGCGACCTGCTCGGGTGCAAGCTTGAGCGCGCGGCCAATGATCAGCGGCACCGCGACCGCGCCGGCGTACATCACCAGCACGTGCTGCAGGCCGAGCGCCGCCAGGCGAGGTGCGGGCAATCGTTCATCGACCGGGTGGACGGTGTTTTCGGTCATCGAGGTCTTCCCGTCGGTCTGGGTGTCGTGGCTGCCTGCGCGATCGAGGCGATGCAGGCGATCAATGCTCGGGGGCACCGCTCTCGTACCAGCGCTGGATGGTCGCGCGCTCGACGTCGGTGATGCCGGTGGCGTTGTTCAGCGGCATCGCCCTGAGCACGACCGCCTGCTGGTACATCTGCTGCGCGTGCTGCGCGATCAGGACGGCGGAGTTCAGCGCCACGCCCTTGTTCTGGACGACCGTGTTGTGGCAGAGCACGCAGCGCTTGTTGGCGATCGCCTGCACGTCGGCCAGGCTGACATGCGCCGGGACGCTGGCCAGCGCCGCATTGGGCGCCGGTGCGAGCCCCACCGCCAGGCCGATGATCAGGGCCGTGCCCAGCGCGGCATACTCCCACGGCACGCGCCGGCCCTGCACCAGTGCCTTGTGGCGGGCGACGAAGCTGTGGCGGATCAGCGCGCCGGCCAGCATCAACCCGACCAGCGCGAGCCAGTTGTGTGCGCCCTCGTACAGCCAGCCGTAGTGGTTGGACAGCATCGCCACCAGCACCGGCAGCGTGAAGTAGGTGTTGTGCACGCTGCGCTGCTTGGCGCGCTGGCCGTGGATGGCGTCGACCGGCTGGCCGGCCTTCATCTGCGCGATCACCTTGCGCTGGCCCGGGATGATCCAGAAGAAGACGTTGGCGCTCATCGCGGTGGCCAGCATCGCGCCGACCATCAGGAACGCCGCGCGGCCGGCGAACAGCTGGCACGCCGCCCAGGCCGCGGCGACGACATAGAGCAGCACCAGCGCGCCGACGACGGCGTCGCCGCCGACCGCGCCCCGACGCTCGCCCACGAGGCGGCAGATGCCGTCATAGACGACCCAGAACAGCACCAGGAAGGCCAGAGCGGCGGCGACTGCGGCACCCCCCGACCAGGCGTGCACCCGCGGATCGACGAGGAAGGTGTTGGCGTTGAACAGGTACAGCACCGCGAACAGAGCGGAGCCGCTGAGCCAGGTCGAGTAGCTCTCCCAGAAGAACCAGTGCAGGTGCTCGGGCAGCGTCTTCGGCGCCACCATGTACTTCTGCGGGTGGTAGAAACCGCCGCCATGCACCGCCCAAAGCTCGCCGTCGACGCCCTTGGCCTTGAGCGCCGGGTCTTCCGGCTTGGTCAGGCTGTTGTCGAGGAAGACGAAGTAGAACGACGAGCCGATCCACGCGATGCCGACGATCACGTGCGTCCAGCGCAGCAGCAGGTTGGCCCAGTCGAGCAGGTAGCTTTCCATGCGCAGGGGATCCTCTCAGCCGGCGCGGCCACGGGCGGTGGTCGTCGGCCCTTCGTGTTGCAAGCGGCGTGCCGGTGCGGCGGTCACGAGCCGCGGTAAGTGCCGTAGCTCCACGGGCTGACGAGCAGCGGCACGTGGTAGTGGCCGGCGGCGTCGGCGATGCCGAAGTCGAGCTGCACCGTGTCGATGAACGGCGGCTCGGGGAGCGCGACGCCGCGGGCACGGAAATAGGGCGCGACCTCGAACAGCAGCCGGTAGCGGCCGGCGGCCATGGCGGGCCCGTCGAGCAGCGGCCCGCCCGCGCGGCCGTCGGCGTCGAGCGCGAGCTGCTTCAGCGTCACCGGGCCGGTGGCGTCCAGCCGCTGCAGCGTGACGCGCAGGCCGGCGGCGGGGCAGCCGTGGGCGGTGTCGAGAACGTGGGTGCTGAGGTGGCCCATGGCTTGCCTGCGTCCGGTGGGGAGTCCTGCTGTCGGGCGGGTTGGCGCGGCGGCCGGCGGCTGTCGATCCGGGTCGTCGAGCGCTTGCGAATGGCTGCAAACTGTATACACTTTCGAATACACGTCAAGCCCCGGCGAACCCCACCGCCTCGAATCCGACGCTCCCATGACCCGCTCGCATGCCCCTCTCCAAATCATCCGGCCCGGCATGGCGTTGCCTGCCACGCGGCCACGCAAGGCCGCCGCAGCGGCGCGTACGGCAAAGCAAGGCGCCATCCCCGGCGCTACGCAGCGCATCGTCGACGCGATCACGACGGCCATCGTCGAGCGGCGCCTGATGCCCGGCACCAAGCTTGCCGAGCAGCAGATCGCCGACATTTTCGAGGTCTCGCGCACGCTGGTGCGCCAGGCGCTCAACCAGTTGAGCCGCGACCATCTGGTGACGCTGGAGCCGGCACGTGGGGCCTTCGTCGCCCAGCCCAGCGTCGAAGAGGCGCGCCAGGTCTTCGAGGTGCGGCGGATGATCGAATCGCAATTGGTCAAGCAGTTTTGCCAGCAGGTCACGGATGCGCAGGTGGCCGCGCTGCGTGCCCACCTGAAGACCGAGGCCGACGCGGTCGCACGCACCGACGTCAGCGGCCGCACGCGGCTGCTCGCCGACTTCCACGTCGTGCTCGCGCGCCTGCTCGGCAACGAGGTGCTGGCGCAGTTGCTGGCCGACCTGCTCAGCCGCTGTTCGCTGATCGCGCTGATGTACCAGAGCGCGCACTCGGCTGAGCATTCGGCCGACGAGCACGTGGCCATCGTCGACGCCATCGAGCGCCGCGACGGCCGCGCCGCGGCGCGGCTGATGGAGGCCCACCTGGGCAACGTCGAACGCAACCTGCAGCGCCACCCGCGGGTGGGTCATCTTGCCGAACTGCTGAATCCGCCATGACGAACGCTTCCTATCCCCGCGACCTTCGCGGCTATGGCCGCAACCCGCCGCACGCCCGATGGCCGGGCGCGGCCCGCATCGCCGTGCAGTTCGTGCTGAACTACGAGGAGGGCGGCGAGAACAACCCGCTGCACGGCGACCCGACCTCGGAGACCTTCCTGTCGGAACTGGTCACGGCGCAGGCCTATGAGAACCGGCACATGACGATGGAGTCGATGTACGAGTACGGCTCGCGCGCCGGCGTCTGGCGCGTGCTGCGCGAGTTCGACCGCCGCGGCCTGCCGCTGACCGTGTTCGGCGTCGCCTCGGCGCTCGAGCGCTACCCAGAACTGGTCGCCACCTTCATGGCACGCGGCGACGAGATCGCCAGCCACGGCTTGCGCTGGATCCACTACCAGCACGCACCCGAGGCGACCGAGCGCAAGCATGTCGGCGTGGCCACCCATCTGCTGCGCGAGATGACCGGCGGCCAGTGGCCGCTGGGCTGGTACACCGGCCGCGACAGCCCCAACACGCGGCGCCTGATCGCCGACCAGGGTGGCTACGAGTACGACAGCGACTACTACGGCGACGACCTGCCGTTCTGGCTGCAGGTGCAACGCACCGACGGCAGCCTGGCGCCGCACCTCGTGGTGCCGTACGCGCTCGACACCAACGACATGCGCTTCGTGCAGGCGCAGGGCTTCAACACCGGCGAGCATTTCTTCCAGTACCTGCGCGACGCCTTCGACGCCCTGTACGCCGAAGGCGACCCGGCCGGCGAGGATCGGCCGAGGATGATGAGCGTCGGCATGCATTGCCGGCTGCTCGGCAAGCCGGGGCGCATCGGTGCGCTGCGGCGTTTTCTGGACCACGTGCAGGGGCACGACAAGGTCTGGATCTGCCGTCGCATCGATATCGCGCGCCACTGGAAGGCCGTGCACCCGTTCGATGCCGCAACGGCTTTCGTCTGGCGCTGAGGACCCGGCCATGCTGACGCTCGACCAGATCAACGCCGCCGACAACGCCGCCTGCGTGGCCCTGCTCGACGGCACCTACGAACATTCCCCCTGGGTTGCCGAGGCGGCGTGGACGAGGCGCCCGTTCGCCAGCCTGGGGGCGCTCAAGCACGCGCTGGCGAACGCCGTGCGCGAGGCCGGCCGCGAGCGGCAGCTCGCGCTGATCCGCGCCCACCCCGAGCTCGCCGGCAAGGCGATGGTCGGCAAGAGCCTGACGGCGGAGAGCACCCACGAACAGGGCCGGGCAGGCCTGACCGACTGCACGCCGGCCGAGTTCGCACGCATCCAGCAGCTCAACGCCGAGTACAACGCAAAGTTCGGCTGGCCGTTCATCCTCGCGGTGCGCGGGCCGCGAGGTCTCGGCCTGTCCCGCACCGAGATCATTGCGACCTTCGAGCGCAGGCTGGCAGGTCATCCCGACTTCGAGTTCGCCGAGGCACTGCGCAACATCCACCGCATCGCCGAGATTCGCCTGAACGACAAGTTCGGCATCGCGCCGACCCGGGGCGCGCAGGTCTGGGACTGGGCCGAGGCGCTGGCCGCGCACAGCGACCCGGGGTTTGCCGAGGCGGGCCAGCTCACCGTGACCTACCTCACCGCGGCCCACCGGGCCTGCGCGGGTCAGCTGCGGGCGTGGATGAGCGAGGCCGGCTTCGACGAGGTCCATGTCGATGCGGTGGGCAACGTGGTCGGCGTCTTCCACGGCAGCGACCCGTCGGCGCGGCGGCTGCTCACCGGCAGCCACTACGACACCGTGCGCAACGGCGGCAGGTACGACGGCCGGCTCGGCATCCTGGCGCCGCTGGTCGTCGTGCGCGAGCTGCACCGCGCCGGGCGGCGGCTGCCGTTCGGGCTCGAGGTGGTTGGCTTCGCCGAGGAGGAAGGCCAGCGCTACAAGGCCACCTTCCTCGGCTCGGGCGCGCTTACCGGCGACTTCGACCCCGCGTGGCTGGACCAGCCCGACGCCGACGGCGTGACGATGCGCGAGGCGATGCGTGCCGCCGGCCTGCCGGCGACGCTGGAGGCGATCGCGGCCTGCAGGCGCGACCCCGCGCGCTACCTCGGCTTCGTCGAGGTCCACATCGAGCAGGGGCCGGTGCTCGACGCGCTCGACCTGCCGCTGGGCGTCGTGACCTCGATCAACGGCAGCCTGCGCTACGTGGGCGAGGTCGTCGGCCAGGCCAGCCACGCGGGCACCACGCCGATGGGGCAGCGCCGCGATGCCGCCTGCGCGGCGGCCGAACTGGCGCTGTTCGTCGAGCAACGCGCCGGGGCCGTGCCCGATGTGGTCGGCACCGTCGGCATGCTGCAGGTCCCGCAGGGCTCGATCAACGTCGTGCCGGGCCGCTGCCAGTTCAGCCTCGACCTGCGCGCGACCACCGACGCCGCGCGCGACGCGATCGGTGCCGACGTCGTCGCCGAACTCGAGCGCGTCTGCGGCGCGCGCGGCCTGCAACACCGGCTCGAGCGCACGCTGGCGGCCGCGGCCGCGCCCAGCGCGCCGGCCTGGCAGCGGCGCTGGGAAGCGGCGGTGCAGCGGCTGGGGCTGCCGGTGCACCGCATGCCCAGCGGCGCCGGGCACGACGCGATGAAGCTGCACGAGGTGATGCCGCAGGCGATGCTCTTCGTGCGCGGCGGCAACGGCGGCATCAGCCACAACCCGCTGGAAACCATCACTGCCGACGACGCCGAGCTTTGCGTGGCGGCGTTCATGAACCTGCTCGAAGGGCTGGCTGCCGAATGAATTCCTACGAGACGATCGACGCCTGGATCGATGCCCATTTCGACGAGGAGGTGCGCTTCCTGCAGGCCCTGGTTCGCGTGCCCACCGACACGCCGCCGGGCCACAACGCGCCGCACGCCGAGCGCACCGCCGAACTCCTGGCGGCGATGGGGCTGCAGGCCGAGAAGCACCCGGTGCCGGCCGAGCAGGTGCAGGCCTACGGCCTGCAGTCGATCACCAATCTGGTCGTCCGTCGGCGCTTCGGCGCCGGCGGTCCGACGATCGCGCTGAACGCGCACGGCGATGTCGTGCCGCCCGGCGAAGGCTGGACCCACGATCCCTACGGCGGCGAGATCGTGGACGGCAGGCTCTACGGCCGCGCGTCCGCGGTCAGCAAGAGCGACTTCGCGACCTACACCTTCGCGCTGCGGGCCTTGGCAGCCGTCGGGCCGCCGGGCCGCGGCGGCGTCGAGCTGCACTTCACCTACGACGAGGAGTTCGGCGGCGAACTCGGGCCCGGCTGGCTGCTGGCGCAGGGCTTGACCCGGCCCGACCTGCTGATCGCCGCCGGCTTCAGCTACCAGGTCGTCACCGCGCACAACGGTTGCCTGCAGTTCGAGGTCACCGTGCACGGGCTGGCCTCGCACGCGGCCTACCCCGAGACCGGCGTCGATGCCCTGCAGGCCGCCACCAAGCTGCTCGGCGCGCTCTACGCCTACAACGACGTGCTGCGAACGCGCCGTTCGGCGGTGCCCGGCATCACGCACCCGTATCTCAACGTCGGCCGCATCGAAGGCGGCAGCAACACGAACGTCGTGCCCGGCAAGGTGCTGCTCAAGCTCGACCGCCGCTTGATCCCCGAGGAAGACGCCGCCGCGGTCGAGAGCGAGGTGCGCGCGCTGATCGAGCAGGCGGTGGCGGCCAGCCCCGGCGTGCGGCTGGAGCTGCGGCGCCTGCTGCTCGCGCACTCGCTCAAGCCGCTGGCGGGCAACGCGCCGCTGGTGGCGGCCATCCAGCGCCACGGCCAGGCCGTCTTCGGGGTGCCGATCCCCGAATCGGGCACGCCGCTGTACACCGACGTGCGGCTTTACGGCGCTGCCGGCGTGCCCGCGGTCATCTACGGCGCCGGGCCGCGCACGGTGCTCGAGAGCAACGCCAAGCGTGCCGACGAGCACCTGGTGCTGGAAGACCTGCGGCGGGCGACGAAGGTCGTCGCCCGCACGCTGTTCGATCTGCTCGGCGCGCGCTGACCCATCTGCGCGACAAACCTCGCCCTTCAGGGCGGGGAAGGACAGCACCGCCGCTCGGCAGAGCGGCGTGCATTTGGAACTCGGTGGTCCTGCGAAGGAGACTGTATGGATGTGGCTCTGTTTCTACTTCGAATTGATGCGCTTATTGTCCCGCTTGAACTGGCTGGTCTCTTCAAGCGCTCGCGCCACGCTCAGAGTCCTCAAGCGTCGTGCGGGTCGTCTTGCCCGCCTTGGCATCGCGGATAGCCGCCATCGCGGTGGGATTGGCGCGAGGCAACTCCATCGGCAGGCCGCCCTTGTCGACGACGCTGCGCAGGAACAGGCGAATGGCCGTGCTCACGTCGAGGCCGGCAGCCTTGAGGACGGCGGCCGCCTCTCGCTTGAGCTCGGGCTCAACTCGGGAACGAACATCAACGGTCAGCATGGGCGCTCCTTCAGCAGTGCTAGATAGTACCGCAATGTAGCTACATTGTAGCCCTCATTCCCACTGCCGCCCTGGCCGCCCTTGCTCTGTCAATCGAAACGATAGAGATAGATGAACAGAGCCATGGATGTCCAGCCTCTGTGCCTGTCGCTGGGTGCTGCGCTGCAAGCCCGCGCAGCAGCGCCCGTTGCGGCGCTGGGCAGGCCAGCTACGCTGGCAATGGAACCCAGCGCCGGCAGAGCAGCGGTCGCGCCACGCGCGCGGCGAGAAGCACGCCAGCCATGCGGACATGCATGCGGACATGGGCAAGTGGCTCACCGGCTGGCGCCACTGCCCCGTGCACCCCGAGCAGCAGGTGCTGCGCCGGCGCGCACACTGCAGCTGAAGCTGGCCTGGGATACGGCGCAGGTGCCGCCGCCTCGCAACAATCCGACGCTGAACAAGCACCCCGCGCTGGACGTCAGCGTCGTGCGCTGCTGGGACGATCAACACAAGCTCGAAGGGCTGCTGCCAGCCACGTGGCCGGTCAACAGCTTGGACGACGCCGCCCAATGCGTGCAGTGGTACGGCCAGCACTGGAGCATTGAGGAATTCCACAAGTGCCTCAAGTCCGGTTGCCGAATGGAGCGTTCGCAGCTCAAGCAGGCCAAGGCCGCAGACCTGCTGCTGGGGTTTTGCAGCATCGTCCCAGTGCGGCTGCTTGCGCTGGCGCGGCTGGCTCGGCTGCAACCCGAAGAACCAGCCTCCAAGCATATCGAGCCGACGTACCTCACAGTCCTATGTGCGATGCGCAAGCTCGACCCGGCAACCCCCACGGCGCGCGGCGACTGACGCCAGGTCGCACGGATCGGCGGATTCATCGCGCGTACCCGTGATGGAGACCCGGGCTGAAAAACCCTCAGGCAAGGACTCATCGAACTCGAGCACTGGATCCTCGCCTGGAACAATGCCCTACGAAAATGGTCGCAGAAATGGGGAATGACAAGGCCCGAAGGCCGGGGAGGATCTCAAGGAACGACACCCGCCACACCGCGGCCGGCGATCAGCGCAGGTCGTACGAGTACTGGAACATCACCGCCGCCGCCCCGAGCAGGTCGATGCTGATCGCGCCGTGCTGGTCCAGGCGCCAGCCGAGCGTCACCACCGCGCCAGGGGAGTAACCGTTGTGGTTGAACGGCACCTTGCTCGCGAACTGGCCCCGGTACCCATACATCAGGCCGCCGGTGAGCTGGGTGTAGAGCTGCGGCTGACCGAGCAGGCCTTCCCATCGCTTGCCGCCGTAGAGATAGGCGCTGGGCTGGTCGAACGAGTTGCGGAAGTACGATGCCCCCAGCAGCCATCCGTCCGGGCGCTGGCGTTCGGCACCGATCGCCCACACGGGCCTGTGTTCCGGGTTGTATTGCCAATGGTAGGTGTACGGCGACAGATAGACCCGCCAGTAGGGCGATGCGGCCTCGGCCGTCGTCGCAGCGACGCCGGGCACGCCCACCGCGGGGCTTTGGGCCCGGGCCACGCCGGCGGCCGCGAGCAGGGCCGCGCAAGATACGAAAACGGCCCCGAAGGGCCGCTGGAAAGGGGACTGCATGGTCGGGATTGTCGCAGCGTCGCCCGGGCGCGTGCTGCCGTCTCGCGCGCAAGGCTGGGCGCGGATGCTGCGATGGGGCGCCTGCACGCTCGCGGCGGCGGTCGGCCTGGCCGGCTGCGCCTGGCTCGACGTCGAGCAGCGCACCCTGGCCCTGCGGCCCACCCCGGGCCGGCCGGCCGGCTTCGCGCGCGGCGCGCCGTCCCTGGCGTCGAACTTCCGGCCCGGCGACCAGCGCTGGACCGTGAACGTGCCGGGGTTGCATGGTGGCCAGGACCGGCTCGCGCTGTGGTGGCTTCCACAGCCGGACCCGCAGGCGCCGACGCTGCTGTACCTGCACGGCACCTTCCGCAACCTGTACCAGAACCTGCCCAAGATCGACGCCCTGCGCGAGGCCGGTTTTGCGATCGTTGCGGTGGACTACCGCGGCTGGGGCGACAGCGCCGCGATCGTGCCTTCGGAGGCCACGATCGACGCCGACGCCGCCGCGGCCTGGGCCGAGCTGCAGCGGCGCCAGCCGGTGGCGCTCAAGCGCGTGATCTACGGCCACTCGATGGGCAGCGCGGTGGCGATCACGCTGGCCTCGCGCCTACACTACCGGGCCGACTACGGCGCGCTGGTCATCGAGTCCGCCTTCACCACGCTGCCCGACGTCGCTGCCACCGCGGGCTTCTGGGGCCGCGTGGCGGCAGCGTTGACGACACTGCGCTTCAACTCGATCGCGCGCATCAACCAGGTCGATGCACCATTGCTGATGCTGCACGGCGAGGCCGACAGGACGGTGCCGGTCGAACTCGGCCGCCGCCTGCGCGACGCGGCGCGGCCCGGCGTGCGCTGGGTCGAGATCCCCGGCGGTGGGCACAGCGACCTGCAGAGCGCGGCGCTGCCGCTCTACCAGCAGACCTTCCGCGACCTCGTCGCGCGCATCGACGCCGCCGCGGGATCCGTGTCCGCGGCCGCGTCGGCCGCAAGCGCGGGTGTCCGGTGATCCGCCGGCTCGTGCCCCTGCAGAACGCCCTCTTCGACATTCCGGCCCATCGCGGCCCTCACGCAGACTGAACCGAGATGGACATCAAGAGACAGATCGCGCTGCTGCGCCAGGCCAACGAGGTTGCGCGCCAGGCGCTCGCGCGCGGCCGTCACCCCTTCGGCGCGCTGCTGGTGGCGCCCGACGGCGAGCAGGTGCTGCTCACGCAGGGCAACGTCGATGGCGTCAACCACGCCGAGGCGGTGATGGCGCGCATCGCGGCGCGCCGCTTCGAGCCCGCGCTGCTGTGGGATTGCACGCTGGTGACGACGGTCGAGCCCTGCGCGATGTGCGCCGCGACGCAGTACTGGGCCCACATCGGCCGCCTGCTCTACGGCCTGAGCGAGCACCGGCTGCTCGAGCTCACCGGCAATCACCCCGAGAACCCGACCCTGGACCTGCCCTGCCGTACGGTCTTCGCCGCCGGCCAGAAGGCGATGCAGGTGATCGGCCCGGTGGCCGAGGTCGAGGACGAGATCGCCGAACTGCACCGCGGCTTCTGGCGCACCCACCCATGACGGCAGGCGGCTGGCGCGGGCATCTCGAACTGGCCTACCGACGCGAGGACCGCCCCGGCGGCGCCCGCACCGTGGCGCATGACCGGCACGCCGGCCCCTTGCGGGTGCTGCAACCGCTGTACCCGGAAGGGCCGGCCATCTGCCACCACGTGGTCGTGCATCCGCCGGGCGGCATCGTCGGCGGCGACGAGCTGCGCATCGACGTGCGGCTCGAACCCGGCGCCCATGCCCTCGTCACGACGCCGGGAGCGGCGCGCTTCTACCGCAGCGACGGACCGACGGCGTCGCAGAGGGCATCGCTGCAGGTGGCCGACGGCGCACGGCTGGAGTGGCTGCCGATGGAGACGATCGCCTATTCGGGCTGCCGGGCCGACAACGCCGTCGTCGCCGTACTGGCGCCGGGCGCCGAGATGATCGGCTGGGATCTGCTCGTGCTGGGTCTGGCGGCGGCCGGCGAGCCGTTCGCCGACGGCTGGGTCCGGCAGCACCTCGAGCTGCCCGCGCGCTGGCTCGAGCGCGGTCGCGTCGCCGCCGCCGACCGCGCGTTGCTCGACGCGCCGGCAGGCTGGGCCGGCCACACCGTGCTCGGGACGGTGTGGTTCGCAGCCGGCAGCGATCTGGCTGCGGCACGGCGCCAGGTCCTGCTCGACGCTGCGCGCGCCGCCGCCACCTCGGCCGCGCTGGCCGCCACCGCCGGGGCCACATCGCCGCAGGCCGCCGTGGTCGTGCTGCGCGTGCTCGCCGCACAGGTCGAACCGGCGATGCGGCTGCTTGCCGCCGTACGCGCGGCCTGGCGCGCCGCCGCCTGGGACTTGGCCGCCGAGCCGCCGCGCATCTGGCGCACCTGAGCGTTCTTGCGCCGGGCCGCCCGGCGCCCTTCCCGCGCCGCGGGCAGTTGCGGGCCCCGCCCTCGTTATCCTCGCGCCATGTACGCGCCGTTCTTCGGGTTGAGCAAGGAGCCGTTTTCGATCGCACCCGATCCGCGCTTCCTGTTCATGAGCGGGCAGCACCGCGAGGCGCTGGCGCACTTGCTCTACGGCCTGGATGGCGGCGGCGGCTTCGTGCTGCTGACGGGCGAGATCGGCGCCGGCAAGACCACCGTGTGCCGCTGCTTCCTCGAGCAGGTCCCGGCGCATTGCACGCTGGCCTATGTCTTCAATCCCAAGCTCACCGCCACCGAACTGCTGCAGACGGTGTGCGCCGAGTTCGGCATCGCCGCACCCGCCGATGCCGGCAGCGTGAAGGCGTATGTCGATGCGCTCAACGCCTTCCTGCTTGCCGCCCACGCCCAGGGCCGGCAGGCCGTGCTGGTGATCGACGAGGCGCAGAGCTTGGCGGCCGACGTGCTCGAGCAGCTGCGCCTGCTGACCAACCTGGAAACGGCCGAGCGCAAGCTGCTGCAGATCGTGCTCATCGGCCAGCCCGAGCTGCGCGGGATGCTCGCGCGGCCCGAGCTCGAGCAGCTCGCTCAGCGCGTGATCGCGCGCTACCATCTCGGCGCGTTGAACGCCGCCGAGACGCCGCAGTACATCCGCCACCGGCTGGCAGTGGCAGGACCGGCGGCGGCGCTGCCCTTCGACGCCGCGGCGCTGGCCCGCATCCACGCCCTCACGGGCGGGGTGCCGCGGCGCATCAACCTGCTGGCCGACCGCGCGCTGCTGGGCGCCTACGCGCAGGGCAGGCCCCACGCCGACCGGACGATCGTGGAGCAGGCCGCGCGCGAGGTGTTCGGTGAGCCGGTGCCGGCCGCTGCGGCCTGGCGCCGGGGTTGGTGGCTGGCCGGCGGCGCGGCGCTCGTGCTCGCGGCAGCGCTGGGCACCGCTTGGTGGGGGCTG
>JBBINW010000064.1:0-27035 GCA_037443665.1 Betaproteobacteria bacterium | reverse complement strand
CTTGTGTCGATTCGAGCTACCCGTCTGGCTACCCTCATGGCATGGGCTTTCGCGGAGTGCCGTGGGCCGGCGTGCGTCGAAGCCTCGGCAGTTCGCATCCTACGGGCCAAATCAAACACGCACCGCCTCGCGCTCGATGCAATGCCTCAGCTCCGGACGTAGGCCTTTGTCCGTGACCAGGTCGACCGACCGGCCAAGGAGATCTTCGAGATAGAACTGGACCCCAAAGAAGCGCGCTGAAATGGCCGGCCCATCGAATGAGACCAGAACGTCCACGTCGCTGTCCTCGCGGGCAAGATCCCTTGCCACCGATCCGAAGAGCGCGAGACCCGTGACGCCGAAGCGGGCACCAAGGTCGGCCTTGCACGCCGACAGTTGTTGAAGCACCTTGGCACGGGTCATGGGCGACACAGCCTTCTCACCTTCTGCCGCCAAGCGGGTCGATTCCATCACGCCGCCCAATTCGCGAGCCTCAGCCCCGGCACGCGCTCGAACTCGCGCGTGTTGTTGGTGACCAGTGTCACACCCAGGGCCTGGGCGTGCGCAGCGATCAAGCTGTCGTAGGGACCGATCGGCGTGCCCTGGCTGGCGAGCCACGACCTCACCTGGCCTGCCACCTCGGCGGCGGACGCGTCGAATTCAGTGACCTCGAGCCCGGCCAGGAACCGCCGCAACACCTCGGCGTTGCGCGCCGAACCGGTGCGCGCGATGCCGTAGAAGAGTTCGGACGCGGTGATCGCCGATACACCCAGCCCCTCCGCGTAGTGTTCGCGCAAGGCCTGCACGACTTTAGGCGGACGCTCGTTGATGGCGTAGATGCAGATGTCGGTGTCGAGCATGTAGCGCATCGTGCAGCCCGCGTCAGATCAACGTGCGGTGCGAAGCGGCGCTCGCCGCTGCTGTTCAACGGGCTGCTCGCGCTGCAGCACTGTGCCGGGTTCGAACGCCATCAGCGCGTCGATCAGCGCGTCGGGGCCGGCCGGCGCAACCGCGCTCAGGACGACCTCGCTGCCGACACGGCGCACGTGGACCTCGGAGCCTTCGAAGCGGAACTCCTTGGGCAGACGCACCGCTTGGCTTCCGCCATGGATGAAGAGCTTGGCTGCAGGCATGTGACCCCAGAACGGAAGGAAACCTCGCCATTCTAGCAAATATAGATACTGTGTATCTACTCTCCTGAGCCAGCGGCAGACACCGTGCCGTTCTTGACTGACCAGCACGCCTCTCGCGTTCGGGAACTGATGCAAGGAAGGCGTCAATCGTCGCCCATTCCGCATCGAGATGCCAGCTCAGAAAAGCCGTTGCTGTCCGTCCGCATCTACCGGCGGTGGCTCGGGCTCCGAAGCTCGCTCCAGCGCCTCGCGCACCCACTGGATCGACTCGACCGGCCGCGGCCGGTGGTCGATCTCGCGGCCGCAGCCGCGGTCGATCCAGTGCAGAGCGAGCCGTTCGTAGACCGGTTGCCAGTCGTCGCCCGCGCGCAGCTGCATCTGCGGGTTGGGGAAGTAGTGCCCGTTCTTCGTGCGCACCCACAGCCGGCGCGCCGGCTGGTAGCTGCTGTGTACCGCGGCGCGGGCCAGCACCTGGTTGACGTAGGTGCGCTTGCGGCGCTGCTCGGGCCACAACCACGCCGGCAGCTCCTGCAGCACGTCGTAGAGCTGATCGGCGAAGAAGCCGGCCAGGACCTTGTAAGGCTCCTGCCGTCGCGTGACGCACTGCGACCACTGCGTCTTCAGCCCCGCCAGCATCAGCGTCAGCACCCAGTACTCGCCCTGGTGCCGTTCCAGCCGCACCAGGCGAGCATCGGTCTGCACGTCCAGCGCCGGCGGCGCGAGCAGGTCGAAAAGCGCTGGCAGCCCGCTGCCCGCGAAAGCGGCCTCGCGCATCGCACGGCCAACGGCGTGGTCCCAGGCGCTGTGGCCAAACTCGTCGCGCCGTTCCGGGTCGGCACCCTTGGCCAGCAACGCTTCCACGAGCGGTGCGTTTCCGGCCATCGCGGCCAGCATCAGCGGTGTGGCGCCCACCGGCGTGGCGTGGTCGGGGCCGTGCAGGTCGGCCAGCCGAAGCACGTCTTTGAAGCTCTTCGCCTGGTAGGGCTGCAGGTGCCTTAGGTGCACGGCGGCCAAGGTGCGGCGGACCAGCTGCTGACGCGCCAGCCAGGGGCCGTCGATGCCGTAGCGCGGGGGCAGCAGCGTGCCCGCGCCGGCGAACTCGCGCTCCTCCATCAACCCACGGGCCGGAGCGAATCCGCCATGCGCCAGTGACTCGATCCAGGAATGCTGGCCGTGCCACATCGCATAGTCGAACACGGTCTGGCGCGGCTTGCTGCTCGGGTTCTGCGCGTCCAGGGCCTTGGGGAACAGGTCCTCGATCAACGCCCGGCTCCACGGCACCCAGGGCACGGGCTTGTGCTGCAGGAAAGCATCGCGGATCGCCTGCGCCTGCTCGGTCTTGCCCTGCAGCTCGAGCCGGCGCGCCTCTTGCGCCCACTCGTCCTGGCTGGACTTGGCCACCGGCTGCGCCAGCGCTTCGCCCAGTTGCAGGCCCAGCAGCCCCAGCAGCGGATGGCTGGTGTCCTGCTCCACCAGCGTCAGCGTCTCCACCGCACGCGTCATCGCCACGTACAGCGCGTTGACCTGGAACTTGTACAGCTCCAGCGACTTGTCGGCCTTGTCGCGCGCGCGACGGAACTCGAGATCGTCGCCTTGCAGGTCGGCTTGCGTCACGCCCTCGCACACCTCGGCATAGGCCTGCCGCTGGCCCGACACGAGCTTGAACAGCAGCACGTGCGGGTACTCCAGGCCCTTGGCCTCGTGCACCGAGAACACCAGCGGCGTGTGGAAGGCCTCGCGCGCGGCGGGCTTGTCGTCGTCGCGCAGCACGATCACGGCGTGCCGTGCCGATTGCCGGGTGGCCGCATCCAGCTGCGCCAGCGCTTTGTCCTTGGCATCGAGCAGCCGCACCTCGCCGGCCACGGCAGAGGTGCTGCGCACGAGGAAGTTGCTCTCGCGGTCCACCGAACCGAAGCGCGCCTGCTTGATCTTCAGCAGCCGATTGGCCAGCACGGTGACGGCGCGGGTGTTGCGGAAGTTGGCCCGCAGCAGCTTCAGCGGCTGGCGTTGTGCAGCGTCGCCGGCCAGGCCCTGCCAGAACAGGCTCTTCAGCGCCGCCCAGCTGAAGAAGTTGGGGTGCACGATCTGGTGGCTGTCGCCGCACAGGATGAACTGGCCCGGTGCTTTCAGCAGCGCCAGCACCAGCGCCAGTTGCACGGGGGTGAGGTCCTGAACTTCGTCGATGACAACGAAGTCATACACTGGCGGCTGCCTCTGTGCGATCTCGGTCCGCCAAGCGTGCGCAACCAGGTTGCTGTCGTGCAGGCCCGCCTCGGCCAGCCAGGTGCGGTAGCGCTGGAACAGGCCGTGCGCCAGCTCGCGCTGCGCGGTATTGAGCAGGCTCTGCCGCGTGCCCAAGGCCAGGTAGTCAGCCAGCGACAGCGGCCCGTGCGGCTGCGCGCCGATGACGCCGCGGAACTCCTCGAACAGGGCCTGCGCATCGATGTCGCCCAGCAGCCGCAGACTTGTGTGATGGCGTTCGCACCAGGCCGCGAACGCAGGCAGCGTCACCTCGCGGCCCGACGGTACGCGCAGGGTCTCCAACAGCTCGCGGTAGCTGAGGAAGTCGACCTCCTGCTTCGGGTTCTCGAAGCCATGCGCGGCATGCAGCGCGCGGGCGCTCTGCGCCAGGTAGCCCGACAGCGTGACGTAGAGCACCCGGCCCTCGGCCTCGCGCAGCCGCGCCAGCGTGACCGCGGTCTTGCCCGAGCCGGCGGAGCCGATCACCACCAGCGGCGCCGGGTGTCGGTAGGCCTCGTCCTGCGCGTCGTCGAACACGATGGGCTTGTCCAGCAACTCGAACTGCGTGCGGTCCGGGCCCAGCCAGCGCAGTGGCGTGGCCTCGGCGGACAGTGCGGGTGCCTTGGCATCGGCGAGTGGCTCGCGTTCGATGCGCGATTCGTCCACCACGGCGCCGCGCAGGAAGCGGGAGCGTTCGTAGGCGTGGTTCTCGATCACCTCCAGAGCCAGGCACACGGTCTCGGTGCCGCCTTCGCTGTCGGGCCGGTCGATGCGCGCGAACTGCAGCAGCAGCCGGTTGGCATAGTCGAGCTTGGCGCGGTAGTACGACCCGGCGTGCAGCTTCTTCACGTCGGCCGAGCGGAAGTCGCCGGCTTCGATGGCGGACTTGACCTTGTCGAACGCGGCCTTGACGCGGCGGAGGTTCAGGTCCTTGTACTGCAGCAGGCGCATGCGTTGGGTGGTCCGGGTTCAGTGGGCGTCGACAGATGCCTGCGGCGATGTCACGCGACCCCGCGTGCCTGCATGACCGCGCTGGCCAAGAGGCGACCCTGCGCGGTCAAGCCTTGCGACGCGCCGCATGAACCGCACGCACTTCCTGCCCGGCCACGGCCAATGCCTCATCCGATGACCTCGGCGCTCAGACCGTCACCGTCGAACCGGGAGCCGTGGCTGCCGACGGGGCGACCACCGAGGCCGCCGACTCCGGCAGGTTACGGAACATCGGCACCGCACCATAGCGGCCCATCAGGTACCCACGCTCCCAGGCTTCGTGCTTGCGCGGACTGAAGTCGGACAGCGGGAAGATCCTGGTGGCCTGCGATGCGTCTTTCTCGGCAAACCACACCTGATCGCGACGGAACAGCGTGTGGTCCAGCAGCGAGGTGTCGTGCGTGCTGAAGATCAGCTGGGCACCGCGCGGGTTGAGCGCCGGGTCATGGAACATGCCGACCAGACGCCGGACCAGCAAGGTGTGCAGGCTGCGGTCGAGCTCGTCCACCACCAGCACACGGCCATGCTTGAGCACGTCGAGCACCGGGGCAGCCAGGCTGAAAAGGCGCTGCGTCCCATCGGACTCCTCGTGCAGCTCGAATGTCGCGCTGCCCTGCTCGGAACGGTGCTCGAAGATCGGGAACATCACTTCCCCTTCTTCCTGTCGGGCTTGCGCCACACCGCCGGGCTGCAGCAGGAACTGCGCACGAAAGCCCTTCCGGGGAACCGCCGACACCTCTGCGATCGAAATGTCGGCCGTGCCCAAGAAGTCCCCTATTGCCGTCCGCCCCTCTGGCGATCCTAACAACGCGGTCGTGTGGGCGATATCGACCCCCGCACCCGCCGGCAGATAGACCAGGCTTTGCACCAGCCAGCGCGCCACCGGCCCAAGCAACTCACTGTTGAGTTGCGCCGCTGTGGACAGGAACAGCGCGTTGGGCCGCGTGCTCTCCTGCCACAGCTTGCGCGGGCCCGTGAGATAGGCACTGAACTCGTAGTCGTAGCCCTCCCCGCTCTCGTCCAGCCGCCGGCTGAACCACTGCGTCGGCTTGCTGGTGCGCCACACGATCAACTGCTCGCTGACGATGCGCCGTGCCGTCATGGCAAAGCTGTACTGGTGGCGCACGCCGTCCACCAGAAAGCTGATCTCGAACTCGGTTGGCTGGTCCACAGTGCGCGAATCCAGGCGGAACGGCTGCACGTTGTAGGTCTGCCCCGGCTGCACCACCGTGGCGGACTCCGCCACCATCGCGCGCAGGTAGTTCAGCGCGGAGAGCAGCGTGCTCTTGCCGCTCGCGTTGGGCCCGTAGACCACGGCCGAGCGAACCGCATGTGGCAGCGCCTTCAGGCCGGTAGGCGCTAAGTGCGTGGCGACCAGTTCCTTGTCGGACGGTGCGGCCACCAAGCTCAACGCCTGCTCGTCGCGGATCGAACGGAAGTTGCGGACTCGGAACTCGAGCAACATGGCCGGCTGCTATGCAAATATTTCATCCATTCTTGCATATAGAACGCACAGGAGGCCGTAATTTTTCATCTCCTTAGCGCCATTCGTCCGACTCCAGAGGTTGCTCCCATGCTGCAAATTGGGCTCACCGCCCCCGGCCCGGCAAGCCCATTCCTTCGTTCAGGATCTCGCCATAGCGCGCATAGCTGAACACGCGGCCGCGCTGCTTGCGCGTGAGTTCGACAACCACACCGATGCGCTCCAGGTGCACCAGCGCCTTGTTCACTGTGGCCGGTGTGAGGCCGGTGGCGGCAACCAGTGACGTGGCAGTGGCGATGGGCTGCCGCTGCAGGGCCTGGTGAATCGCCGCTGCCGAGGCTGCAGCACGGCCGAGGCCCGCAATGCGCTGGCTGTCGGCCGAGGCCAGTTCCAGAAGTCGTTTGGCCGATGTGGCAGCCTGCGTGGCGCTGGCCACCACGGCATCGGCGAAGAACTCCAGCCACGCCTCCCAATCGCCCGACAGGCGCACCGCATTCAGCAGCTCGTAGTAGGTCTGTCGGTGTTCCTTGAAGTGCAGGCTCAGGCACAGCATCGGTTCGCGCATCAGCCCATCGACTGCGAGTTGCAGCGCGATCAGCAGGCGGCCCACCCGACCGTTGCCGTCAAGGAACGGGTGGATGGTCTCGAACTGCACGTGGGCCAACGCCGCCTTGACCAGCGGCGACGTCGGCTCAGGGACGTCGTGCAGGAAGCGCTCGAAGAGCTTCAGGCACTCATCAAGCTCATTGACCGGCGGCGGCACGAACACCGCGTTGCCCGGGCGCGTGCCGCCGATCCAGACCTGGCTCGAGCGAAACTCGCCGGGCGTGAGCTTGGCACCACGCCCCTCGCGGCCCATCAACACCTGGTGCACCTCGCGGATCAGCCGCAGCGACAGCGGGAAGCCCCCGCGCACCCGCTCCAGTCCGTGCTCCAGAGCCGCGACGTAGCGACTCACCTCGCGCGCGTCTTCCATCGGCACGCCCGGCTGTTCGTCCAGTTCGAACAGCATCAGGTCGGCGAGCGAGGACTGCGTACCTTCGATCATCGACGACAGCACCGCCTCCTTGCGCACGAAGCTGTAGAGCAGCAGCGCTGCGTTCGGCAGCAGGTCGGTGACCGCGTCGAGCCGTCCAAGAGCGAGTAGCGCAGCGTCGAAACGACCGCGCAGTGCAGGCGACCACTTGATGGCCGGACGCGGCGGCAAAGGCGCCGGGACGAAGGCCTTGAACGACGCTCCGGCCGTGGCGACCTTGACGTATCGGCCCTGCAGCGAGCGTTTCATCGGAGCACGTACTTAAATTAGCGGTGGACGCTATTTTAGGATGAGACCACTTCGTAAAACAAACGCCATCGCGTATCAGGCAGCGACCCACGCCTGCCATCACGCGTGCCATCGGCGCCGATTCGGGCGCCAACGGCAACTTTGTCATGCATGGGGTGGCACGGCCGGGGGCAGGCCGCTCACGAAGGCTTCGGGGGTCATGATCGGACAGCGCCACATGCGGGCCAACGTCAGCAGGTCGGCGTCTCCGGTGACCAGGGCGTCGGCTCGGCCGGCGGCTGCCAGGTGAAGGAACGGCATGTCGAACGGATCTCGACAGAGCGGTACGGTCGGCGGTGGCTGAGGAATGCGAACGGCCTCGGCGTAGGGCAGGTAGTCGGCCAGCAACTCCTGCTGCTCTTGCGCGTCGAGGCGGAACTTCGGATAGGCCAGGACACGCACGAGCTCCTGCGCGGTGGCGGTGCTGACCAGCGGCAGGCAATGGCCGCCCTGCCAGGCGGCACGCAGGCGAGCGGTAGTGCCCTTGCCGAACACCAGCGCCGAGAGCGCGACGTTGGTGTCGATCACGACGCGCGGGGGACCTTGGTCGGCCGATAGCCCACTGCGCCTGCGAGCGCTCATGCCTTGCGCTGCACCTTGGCACGGGGGCTGGTTGCGGCCTTGGCAGGAGCCTTCGGGCTCGATGAGGCGCGCGCCCACGTCACGGCGTCGCCGATGTCGGCCTCGGTCAGGTCCAGTTCAGCCAGCTTGGCCCGCACGGCGTCGCCGCGCTGGATGCGCACGGGCGTCAACACGATCTGCCCGTTGCGCGTCTGCACGTCGAAATACTCGGCGGGACCGACGGCCTGCGTCACGCTCTTGGGCAGCGTGAGCTGGTTCTTCGAGGTGATCTTGGCGAGCATGGCGGCCTCGGGTCGGAAAGTAAGGATTCATTACTTTAGCAAACCGACCGGCTGCGTGCGCGCGCGCCGTGTCGAGGCCTTGAGGCTCGATCACGGCCTGACCGCATGGGCCAATCGCCCCCCGCAAGCCCATGACTTCGTTGCGGACCTTGCCGCGAGCGGCCTTATGCTGTGAAGCCTGATCGGGGCGCTCGATATGGAGACACAGTTCAAGACTGGCGCCACCATCGAACAGGACGACCTGATCGCTTCCCATTGAACTGCCTCACGAGCCATGACTGACTCCCTCCGCGCCCTGGCACAGGAACTCGACCAATTCGCAGAGGACCGCGACTGGCGGCAGTTCCACTCGCCGAAGAACCTTGCGTCGGCACTCGTTGTGGAGGCCGGAGAACTGCTTGAGCACTTCCAGTGGATGACAGAAGCGCAGAGCCGTGAGCTTGCGCCCGACAAGCGAGACGCCATCGGCGCCGAGTTGGCGGACGTGCTGCTTTACCTGATTCAGCTTGCCACGGCTCTAAGCATCGACCCCGTCGCGGCAGCTCAGACGAAGCTGAAGCTCAACGAGCTGAAATACCCGGTCAACCGCGCGCGTGGTAACAGCAAGAAGTACGACGAACTGTGAGCGCAACACGGCAGTGATCATCTACCAGGCCAGCAAGAGCCAATTCCTTCAGCACGCGCTGCGCGACGACATCGAAGACATCGTGTCGCGCCAGTTTCGCAGCGTGATGGGCCATGGCGTCGGCCCGTCGGAGATCCAATCGTGGAAGTACTCTCTGCTCGAGATGGCCAAAGTGCTGCAGGACGACGAAATTCCCGCGGACGCGGGGGTCGCGATCGAGTACCAGCTGCCCCAAAGCTCTAAACGCATCGACTTCGTGATCACCGGCCAAGACGCGGCTGCGCAGACGAAAGTGGTGATTGTCGAGCTCAAGCAATGGTCCGACTCGCGCCGTAGCGAGAAGGACGCGATCGTCTGGGCGCGCCGCGGCGGCCGCACCGGCGAGAGTGAAGGGACGCACCCGTCGTACCAGGCGTGGTCCTACGCCGCATACCTGGAAGACTTCAACGCCGCGGTGCAGGAAGGCGCGATGGCGCTGCAGCCCTGCGCGTACCTGCACAACCACCCGCGCAACGGCGAAATCGACCACCCCCACTACCGCGAACACCTGGCGCGGGCACCGCTCTTCCTGGCGCGAGAACGCGCCAAACTACAGGCCTTCATCCGCGAGCACGTGCACCATGGCGACCGGCGGGGCGCGCTCTACGCAATCGAGAACGGGCGCATCCGGCCGTCGAAGATGCTGATCGACAGCGTGGCCGGGCTGCTGCAAGGTAAGCCTGAGTTCGTGCTGATCGACGACCAGAAGGTGGTGCACGAGACCATCCTCGAAGTCGATTCTCGTGCCGCACATCGCAAGCAGGTGGTGATCGTTCAGGGCGGGCCCGGGACCGGCAAGTCGGTCATCGCCATCAACTTGCTCGGCGCTCTCATCGGACGTGGGCGCAACGCGCGTTACGTCTCCAAGAACGCGGCGCCGCGCGCCGTCTACGAAGCCCGACTGGCCGGCACGTTCACCAAGACGCGAATCAGCAATCTGTTCAGCGGCTCCGGCGCGTTCGTGAACGACGCCGCCGATGCCTACGACACCCTGATCGTCGACGAGGCGCACCGGCTCAATGAAAAGAGCGGTCTGTACCGCAACCTCGGCGACAACCAGGTGAAGGAGCTGATCCGGTCGGCTCGCTGCACAGTGTTCTTCGTCGACGACGACCAGCGGGTCACGCTGCTCGACATCGGGCACACCGAAGAGCTTCGACGCCACGCGCGTGCGTTCGACGCCGAGGTGACCGAGCTCGAACTGTCGTCGCAGTTCAGGTGCAATGGGGCCGACGGATACCTCGCGTGGCTCGACGACACGCTGGACATTCGCGAGACCGCGAACCCAATCCTCGACACCAGCGAGTACGACTTTCGCGTCTTCGACAATCCGGCAGACCTGCATGCGCTCGTCGAGTTGAAGAACCGTCCCAACAACCGGTCGCGCGTCGTCGCGGGCTATTGCTGGAAGTGGCCGAGCAAGCGCAATCCAGAAGCCTGGGACATCGAGCTACCCCAGTTCAACTACCGACGCCGCTGGAACCTGGACAAGGACGGCAGCCTGTGGATTGTGACGCCGGGCTCTGTCGAGCAGGTGGGTTGCATCCACACCTGCCAAGGGTTGGAGCTGGACTACGTGGGCGTGATCATCGGCCCCGACCTCGTCTACCGCGACGGGCGCATCGTCGCAGACGCGAGGAAGCGCGCGTCGTCGGACCAATCCGTCAGGGGCCTGAACCAGATGTTGATGACTGACCCTGAGAGCGCTCGCGCCCTGGCTGACGCGATCGTCAAGAACACCTACCGCACGCTGATGACGCGGGGCATGAAGGGCTGCTACGTCTACTGCACCGACGCGCCGCTGGCGGCGTACCTGCGAAGCCGACTGCAGACGACCATCGCCGCCGTCAAGGCTGCCGACCACCTTGCCCGGAACCCGGCCTCAGCGCTGGTGCCGCGATCGTCAGACTCGAAGGTGATCCCTCTGTGCCGCGTCTCGATCGCAGAGCGCGCTGCCGGTATGCCCGCCGCGCCAGTGATCGACTTGCGCTTCGCGGCCGGTGCGTTCTCCGACCCGCAGGCGATGGAAGAAGGCGCCGCCGACTGGGTCGCTCTGCCCGACTGGGTGCGCCCTCAGCCTGGCCTGTTCGTCGCGCAGGTCGTAGGTGAGTCGATGAACCGCCGCATTCCGAGCGGTTCGTGGTGCCTGTTCCGCGCCAACCCGGCCGGCACCCGCGAGGGCAAGGTGGTGGTGGTCCAGCACCACAGCATCTCGGACCCTGAGACCGGAGGGCGGTACACCGTCAAGCTCTACGCGAGCGAAAAGGTGCCCACCGAGGACGATGGCTGGCGGCACCAACGCATCACGCTGCACCCCGACTCGGATCGGCCCGGGTTCGAACCTCTGGTCATCAAAGTGGGAGAGGGCGACGAAGGATTCTCAGTCGTCGCCGAGATGCTGATGGTGCTGGCGGCAGCGGGCGCAGCTCCGGCATGACGATGAAGGACGCGTGCCCCTTCTGCGAGTTGCCCGCTGGACGGGTGCTGTTCCGGAACGATGCCGCGGTGGCCGTGCGGGATGCCCACCCAGTGACGCCAGGGCATACGCTGGTGATTCCCCTGCGCCACGTCGCATCGTTCTTCGATGCGACGCTGTCGGAGCGCGAGGCGATGCTGGCGCTACTGGACACGGCGAAGCATCAACTTCAATCCGAGTACGGCCCCGCGGGCTACAACATAGGCATCAACGACGGCGCGGCCGCCGGGCAGACCATAGGCCACCTGCACATGCACCTGATCCCCCGGTATCCCGGAGACAGGCCCGACCCGCGCGGCGGCGTGCGCTGGGTCATTCCAGGCAAGGCCGCCTACTGGACTGAACCGGACCGCGCGCAGCCGACATGAAGACCGCGATCGAGGTCCTGGACGCCTTCGAGAACATCCGCCGCGCGCAACGGGCGGGCGTCTACGCACCGCACAAGCCACTGCTGATCCTGCTGGCACTAGCACGGGTGCAGCGTGGCGAACCGAGAATGGTCGAATTCACGGCCATCGATGCGCTGCTGAAACAGCTGCTGGCTGAGTTCGGCCCGAGCAGCGCCGCCAAGTCACGCCACTACCCGTTCTGGCACCTGGCCACCGATGGCCACGGCGCGCTGTGGGACCTGAGCGGCCCGCGCGAGGTCTTGAAGCGCCCCGCCGGCGCCACGCCCAGTCTGGGCGAACTGCGGGAGCATCACATCAAGGCGGGCTTCCCCACCGACGTCGATGAGGCCTTGCGCCATATTCCCGGCCTGCTCCAGGCGGTGGCGTCGCGGGTGCTCGACACCTACTTCCCGGCGACCCTGCACGCCGACATCGTGGCCACGCTGGGCCTGGACCTGGATGGTGCCAGCGAGTTGCGCGATGGCGCGCCGGCCCCTACCAACTACACCACCGCGGAACGGCGCACGCGCGACCCCGGTTTTCGGGAACGGGTGTTGCGCGCCTACGAGTACCGTTGCTGCGTCTGCGGCTTCGACCTGCGCATCGGGCACACGCCTGCCGGCCTGGAGGCCGCGCACATCCAGTGGCATCACGTGGGCGGGCCGGACATCGAGCCCAATGGCCTGTCGCTGTGCGCGCTGCACCACAAGCTCTTTGACCTGGGCGTGTTCACTGTCGAGCCAGCCGAGCACCGCGTTGTTTTCAGCCAGCACGCGATCAGCGGCGGCCGAGGCATGGAAGGCGAGCTCCAGTTCCACGGGCGCGCGATCCATGCGCCGCAGCATGCCGATCTACGGCCAGCGCCTGAGTTTCTGGCTTGGAACACGAAGAACGTGTTCAAGACGCCGGCACGGCAGGTTGTGCTGGCTGGGGCTACACCCCGCGCAGCACGCTGAACTCCCTGAACAGCCGCGCCGGCAGCGGCGTTTGCAGTTGCCAGACGATGCTCATGGGTCGGTCGCCTTCGGCCGAGTCCAGCGTCACGCACCCGCAGGCACGGTACGCATCACCCTTGCGCGGCCGCACGAACAGCTGGAACTGCCAACCGTTGGTCGGACTCTCGAGATAGCGCCGGCCACCGGGTGTATCAGGGCCAGCGCTGTTCTGCGACTGCCAGTGGAAGCGCTCGGCGCTGATCGCGTAGTCGTGGTACGAGATGCGGTCGTGGTAGCCCTCGCTCTTGTCGAGCGTGACGAACAGCAACTCGGTCTTGCGGCTGGTCAGCGGCAGCACACCGGCCTGGAATGGCGCGCGGCGCGCCGCCGTCAGCCAGCCTACCGCCGTGAGCACCTCGCGCGCGCCGTAGGCGGCGTGTAGGCACAGTGGCGTGTCTTCGAGCCCAGGCACGGCCTTGGCGCCCAACGTGCTGCGGGCCTGCAGCAGGCCCGACAGCTCGACCAGCTCGGCGGCGATGGCAGGGTGACGTTCGATGCGTTCAATGAAAGCGTCGGGGCCTGCGGCCTGCTCGTGCCGGCCATCGATCTGGTAAGCCAGCATCTGCACGCCCAACGCATTATTCGAATCGAGCGCCGGCGGCTGGCCCTGGCGCGCACCGACCGCGGCCATCAAGTCGAGCCTCTGCGGATCGTCAACATGCAGCAGGTCACCGAACCGCCGGCTGAAGTAGTCCTCTTCGGGGCCCGGCTCCGCGACGATTAGACCTGCGTCGCGCTTCAGTGCCGTCCAGCCGCTGCGGCCCTGGCCCGTGCCTGCCCGGTAGACGTCTTCGAGCTCCAGCGCCTGGTCGTGCAGGAAGTCGGCCAGCCGCACCGAGGCACGGCCGCGTAGGGCTGCATACGTCTGTAGCTCGGTCTTCAGGCGGCGCCAGTTCTGGGTCGTCAATGCGCGCAGGCCCAGCAACACCTGCTCTCGTGTCTGGCGTTGCAGGTGGATGTGGCAGCCTGGCGGCAAGCTGCCGAAACCGTTCTCGACGCCGTCCACCAGCTCACGGCGCGACAGGCCGGTCAGGCTCGACAACAGGCGGTCGAACCGGAATTCGGTGCGGTGCTGGCCGACGAAGTCGAGCACCAGGCAGCTCTCCTTGCCGGGCGCCAGGCGCAGGCCGCGGCCGATCTGCTGCTGGAACAGCACCGGGCTCTGCGTGGGCCGCAGCAGCAACAGCGTGTCAAGCATGGGTAGGTCGATGCCTTCGTTGTAGAGATCGACCGTCACCAGCGCGCACAACTCGCCACTGAGCAGACGTTGTGGTGCACGGCGGCGCTCGTCGCCCACCGTCGTGCCGACCACGCAGGCGGCCGGTAGGCCGGCGCGGTTGAGCCAAGCCGTCATGAACTCGGCGTGCGCAACCGACACGCAGAAGACGATGGCACGCGACCGCTCCGCGTCGGATGCCAACCGGCGCCATTCATTGACCACGAGCCGGGCGCGCACGTCATTGCCCGTGACCAGCTTGTCCACTGCCTCACGTTCACCCGATTTGTCCCAGGGCACGGCCGAAAAGTCGGTGGCGTCGTCGCAGGCGTAGTACTCGAAGGGCGCCAGCAGTTGCAGGTCCAGTGCATGCCACAACCGCAGCTCAACCGCCGGGCTGCCATCCGGGCGCGCATCGAAGTACTGCGCGATGGGTTGACCGTCGCTGCGCTCGGGCGTCGCCGTCAGGCCGAGCAGAACACTGGGGCGAACGGACTTGACGAAGGCATCGAAGCGGTCGGCAGCCAGCCGGTGGCATTCATCCACCACCACGGTGTGCCAGTGATCGGCGCCCACGGTGGCCACCAGGTCGCGGCTGGTCACGCTGTCGATGGTGGCGAAGAGGTGGTCCCATCGTTCGGGCTGGTGGCCGCCGGTGAGCAAATCGCCAAACTCAGGGTCACGCAGCACCTCGCGATAGGTGCCCATGGCCTGACGCAGAATCTCCTCGCGGTGGGCCACGAAAAGCAGGCGCGGGCGCCCTCCTTCGATGCGACAGGTGTTCCGATAGTCGAACGCCGCCACCACCGTCTTGCCGGTGCCGGTTGCCGCCACCAGCAGATTGCGGCTGCGACCGTGGGCACGCTCGGCGGCCAACTGCTCCAGCATCTCCTGCTGATAGGTCTTGGGCTGCAGGTCGAAGAAGCTGATCGTGCCGTTGGGCTGACCGCCGAAGGACTCGCGGCCGAGCGCGGCGGCCAGCGCCTGCCGATGATCGACGTTGTCCGGGTCATAGCGCTGGAACTCGCTGTCGGCCCACAACGTCTCGAAGTGGGCCACGGCCCGAGCGAACAGCGCCTCTTGCGCGCGCTGGGTGAGCTTGACGGTCCACTCCAGCCCGCCGGTCAGCGCCGCACCCGACAGGTTGGCGCTGCCGACATAGGCGGAGCCAAAGCCGGACTTGCGCTGGAAAAGCCAGGCCTTGGCATGCAGGCGCGTGCGCCTGCCGTCCAACGACACGCGCACTTCGCACCCTGGCATTTGCGCCAGCTCGTCCAGCGCGCGCGCCTCTGTCGCGCCGGTGTAGGTGGTCGTGAGGATGCGCAGGCTCGTGGCACTTTGGCCCTTCGCACCCGTGGCGGTGATCTGTTGCAGCACGTCCTGCAGCTTGCGGACGCCGGACATCGTGATGAAGCTGACCAGGATGTCTACCTGGTCGCTTGAGGCCAGCTCGCGGCGGATCTCCTGCAACAGCGAAGGCGAGCCCTTGCCGGCCGTGAAGAGCCAAGGAACGGCCAGGCCGATCTCGGGCGACGCCGGGAACTGCTGATCACGCTTGACGGCCCGGAGCACACGCAGCGGCGATGCCACCAGATCAACAATGTCGGCAGACGCCGTCGACGCAGCCGAGCTGCCGCCCGTGCTGAGCCGCTGGCGCAGCATCACCAGCAGGTCGTTGACCAGTTCGAGCTGGCGCCTGGGTTTGTCGGCGTCGTCTCCGGTCACATCGTCGAGGATGGTCCCGAGTTGCCGGGTGATGACCTCAGCAAGCAACTCGGCGGCGTCGCCCTTGAGCGCCTGCACGTCGGCGCTGATCGGGTCGAGCGCTGCGAGCGATCGGGCCAGACCCTCGGTCAGCAACAGGTCATAGAGGCCGTCGGGTAATGCCATGACGGTCTTTGGCTTCAGGCGATCGGCCGCGTGCCACGACATGCCGGGTAGCCCGTACAGCCCCAGAACTCGCTGCCGGCATTGCCACCGCGCTTGGCCGTCCGCCGCACCATCACCTTCGAGCACAGGGGGCAGCTTGCCGCCTGTCTCGGCGCCGGAATGGGCGACACCGCTGCTGGGGCAGCCGCAACCGAAGAATCTGACGCAGAGCGGTCCGACGAACGGCCTATGCCGGCCTTGGCCTGTCGAATGAGCCCATGAAGCTTCGGCCCGTCGATCAGGCTCACATTGCGACCGCTTGCAAAGCTGATGGCGTCGTCGGTGAACCGGCCCGAGGTCACCACGAAACCACCTGTGGCGCCCCGGGCGGCCATGACGGCGTACAGCTCCCGTACCACATCCACGCCGACCTTGAAGGCGCGCCACTGCTTGCACTGCACGAGAAACTTCTCGCCGCCCTTCTTGCCAGGCTTCGTGAGCACGAGATCGACGCCGCCGTCGGCGCCACCACCACCGGTTTCGACAACCTGGTAGCCCTGCAACCGGAAGCCCTCGCCCACGAGCATCTCGAACTCGCGCCAGCTCATGCCATCGAGTGCATCGGTCGCCTTGTTTTGCGCGACGTCGATGACGAGGTTCTGCCTGGCCCTGCGTCGCCAGGCCGACATCCCGGCCCCGCCCAGGCAGAGGATGGGGAGGATGTACTGGCCGACGCTGGCCAGCGTCTTCCAAAGTGTCTGCGTGAGCAACGCGGCCACTTGCCCAGGCTGTGCGGAAGCGACCACCTGCTGGGACGCGACGCTGTGCAGCAGCAGGTAGCTCACCAGCGCCAGCATGACGCCGATCCACCACGGCAGCATTGCCACGAGGTCCATGACGTCCTCGGCGGGACTGGTCTTTCCGCGTATTGCCATCTCTGGTTCTCTCCCCTGGGTCGTAGTCTCGTTTGCGCACCTGCGGCGATGACCTTCTATTGAGTCGGCCCTGCAAAATTCATCCAGCGCCACCGATGGCCGGTGGCGTGAACGCCAACGCTGCCGGCTGCCTCAGCCTTGACGCCGAGACTGCCGCACCTGGTCCTGCGGCGAGCCGGTTGAGCGCGGCTACGGCATAGCTGATCAGCGCGGACAGGGCGCAAAAAAGAGCCCCCAGTCCCAGACGCACGATGGCCCGCAGCAGCCACCGGATGTTGTAGCCCGCCGCGCAACTCAGCGCGTGCAGTGCATCGCCCAGCGCCCCCTGCAGCCAGCACCGGTCCATGCGATGGTCGGCCTTGGTGTGCCCGATCAGCGGCTCGATGGCCTAGCGGCGTTTGAGCAAGCGCTTGTCGTGTTCGCTGAGGGATTTGAACTTGCCGCGGTGGATGATCTGCACGCCGGGGTTGTCGGCGTCCACGCCCCGGTAGCCCAGATCGACGATGACCTGCTTGGGTGCGCGCCCCAGGTCCTGCAGCAAGTTGGTGGTCTGCTTGAGTTGGGCATTGAGAACGTGGCCGTCGTACGGGTTGCCGGGTAAGCTGCGTGCGCCCACCATCAGCCCCTGCTTGTGGGTGACTGCCAGGCTGACCTTGACACCAAACTCGTAAGGTGTGCGCGCCTTGCATGGCGGCCGACAATTATCTTGAGCGGCGGCGGCCGCATTGACTCATCAGTTTTGTTACCGCTGATGCCCCGTTGCCTCATGTAGTTTGCTACCCGCCGGACGGTCCGGCAGGGGTACGAGGTGACGAAGCAAGGGCAAATCAGCATGACCACCCGCAGGGAGTTGATCGAGGCCATCGGCGCGAGATATCGAGGCGCTTCGAGGAGCGAGAAGCAGAAGATCCTCGACGAATTCGTAGCGCTGACTGGCTGCCACCGCAAGCACGCCATCAGGGTCCTGAGCGCGGAGCGCGTAGCCAATGCCGTCGAGAGGGCGCGCAACCGTGTCTACGATGAAGCCACACGACAGGCCCTCATCGTTCTGTGGGAGGCGGCGGACCGCGTCTGCGGCAAGCGGCTGAAGGCAGCAAGGCACAGCTTCGAACGCTTCAACGCCGCGTCGGGGAATGGCGTTCAGAGCGTGCCAAGGAACTGGTGCTTGGGAGTTTGCGCAAAGCCAGCGCGAAATCCGCTGAACATCAATAGCCTGTGCGCTGCATGTTCGACTGCAACTGGGAGGCCGGGCGCTGCGCGCCCGGCGGGGCTATGGACATATGGGCGATGCGCCTGGCGGCGCACCGGCAGCGTCCGTGGACAACGCGCCGCTGCGCGTCTGCGTTGCCCACCGCCGCCGCCTTCGCCCACATGCCCACAGCCCTCGACAACGAATGAAATTGAAGACAGCCGGGGAAAAACGACAACCTCGCCGCCGGTAACATTCCTTCGTGAGGCAACACGCGGCTCAGGATAGTTGACGCCGGGCACAGCCAGTGATCTTCGTTCCTGGGCACAACCCCAGCCAGGAGGCGAAGTGCTTGTCCGTCGGGAATCGGCCCATGTCCGTGCCGATCTCGCTGACGACCACCAGCGCGGTCGTCACGTCGATGCCATCGATGCGCGTGAGGTCCACGCCGCACATCTGGTACAAGCGCGTGCGCAGATCGAACTTCGGCGCATAGCGCCTTGCCGCGCTTCTTGCCATTGTCTGGCTCGACCGTCGTGATGTGCAGACGCTGCAACTGCACCTCGATTTCCTGGTCACACTGCTGCAACTGTTGGCCGCAGAAGTCGAACGCGTCCAGCGCCAGGCGCAGCGCGAACAGGTGCTCGGCGCGCCAGGTGCCTTGAAGGCTGCGCCCGATCTCGTCGTCACTGGCACGCACGCGGCTGTTCTTCAGGCCCGCCAACACGTACGGGTTGCGCTCGCCAGCCACGATGGCACGCAGGATCGCCTGCCCGCTGGTGCCGGCCACTTCGGCGATCACGTTGGCCAACTGGATGTTCATCTGCACCAGCGCCTTTTGCATGTGCTGCACGCTGCGCGCCTGGGTCTTCAGCAGCGTGGCGCGCTGGCGAGCAAGGGCGCAGCACACACACCGGGTCGTCGTGCCGGAAGGCGCCACGCAGCAGGCCGTAGCTCATCAACTGCCGCGATCATTGGCAGTCCAGTACATCGCTCTCGCGGCCCGAGACGTTCTTGAAGTGCCGGGCGTCGACCGGCAGCACGTTGAAGCCGCGCGCACCGAGCAACTCGAAAAGCGGGATCCAGCAGACCCCGGTCGATTCCATCGCCACGGTGTCCACGCCGCACGCACTCAGCCAGTCGGCCAGTCGGTTCACCAATGTCGATGACGCAGCCCAAGACCACGCTAACCCGCGGGCAGTGTGCACCATTGCCGTATCGGTCTTCCCCGGCGCCACGGTCCACCTTGCCATGCACGCGCAAATCTCGCCAGGTGTTTCTTCGGGACGATTTGCGGGCGGGTCGGACCGATTAGATCGCCAACCCCATCCTCCCTCCGGCGGGCTTGGCGCATTGCCGTCGGTCCCGCCTCGCCTTGGTAGGCATCGCAAAGGTGTCAGCTGTGTTGTTGTAATTGACAACAGGCGCGGTTGTTGGCATCATGTCCAACATGAAAGCGGGTCTCCTCGCCCGGAACCGCATCGTCTACGCAGAGAACGCCTTCGCCGAGCTGGTTCTGTGGAAGGTGCCCGCTCCCGTGGCAGGGTCGGCGCACAGGTTCAAGTACCGCTTGGCATACGTCGTTGATGGCGTCTGTGTGGTTCGCTACGACAACGAGGTCGGCAAGGGAGACCATCGTCACTTCGGAAACGCCGAGTCCATGTACTCCTTCAGCACGCCCGAAGCGCTCCTTGCGGCATTCGAGCGAGACATTGCGAGGTGGAATCGTGAAAACAGTCACCCTTGAGGTCCGCGAGCCCAAAGAATCCATGGCCGCCTTCGCCAGTGCCTGGCGGTCCGGTAAGGCAGGGAAGGCCGCTCGCATCAGCTTTGCGTCGCCCGAGCTTCTGTGGAAGGTTCTTACCGCCAAGCGGTGGGAACTGCTGAAGGTTTTGTGTGGCGCTGGCCCAGTGTCTATCCGCGAGGCGGCGCGCCGTGTCAACCGGGATGTCAAGGCCGTGCACAGCGATATCACAGCATTGCTCAGTGCCGGGGTTCTCGACCGCGCGGAAGGTGGAGGAGTCGTCTTCCCCTACGAAGCCGTCAAAGTCGAGTTCCTGCTCCAAGCCGCGTAGTGCAGTGCAAGCGGCGACAGCGATGCCTGACCCTGCGTATATGGACTCCCCCGCCAACGCCAGTGGCTGATCGGTCGGCGAAGTGCACGAGGCATAACCAACACGGCCCACCCGCGGCTCTAGCGAACGAGCGACGAACCCGCTGCAGGCCTTGGAGCGCTCTCAAGGAAATGTGGCTTTGCCACTTTCCTTGATCCCCCCGGGGGGACGGCCGGCTGCAGCCGGCCTTGGGGCGCTCAATAGCCGACGCGAACCAGCGCCAGGTGCGAGTAGGTCGACGAGCGCAGGCCGTTCGCGCCCGCGGCGTCGTAGCGCTGCACGGCTTGCTCGCCATCCAGATCCTCGACCAGCGCGAGCCCGAGGGCTTCCAGATCGCCGGCCAGCGCGGCCGGATCGAATCCCGAGACGAACGGCTCGCCGATCGCCGCCACCGCCTGCTGCATCTTGCGGAAACTGTCGGTCTGCTGACCTGGATCAAGCAGGCGCTGGTCCATGTAGGTGAAGACCAGCTCGCTGCCCGGCGCGCCGCAGGCCGCGATGGCGCGCAGCGTGGCGAGATTGGCCTGCCGCGTCAGGTACGGCGTCACGCCCAGCCAGGAAGAGAAGCTCGGCTGGTCGCGGCGATACGGCGCGCGCGACAAGGCCGACTCCAGGCTCTCGGCGCCGAGATCGGCGGCCACGAAGTGGCTGGCCGCCGGGCGGGCGATGCCGCATTCCTGCAGACGCGCCAGCTTGAGCGACTGCGTTGCCGGGTGGTCGACTTCGTAGACGACGAGGTCCTGCGCGAAAGCAGGCTTGCGCAGCGAGAAGCTGTCGAATCCGGCGCCGATCATGACGTACTGCCGGACCCCATTCGCAACCGCGTCCTGGAGCGCATCTTCCGCGTAGCGCGAACGAAGGATGACGTTGGCGTAGGCCGGAATGCGGCGCAGGTAGTCGTCGAGAACGGCCGTTGGCGAAGCCGACGCCCCGGCAGGCTCGTCCTCGTTCAATCCTTGAAGCACTCTGTCGCGCAACGCCTCCCGAAACGATTCCGGGACGAGGCGATCGCCCCAGGCGTCATCGATCAACGGCGACGGATCCAGGCGCGTGTGACGAGCGCGCATCAGCGCGGTCGTCAGTGCCGTGCGGCTCGCGAGCAATTCGTTCATGGATTCGCATTCCCGCGAGGCGCGCCGGGCGTTTCGCTGTCAAGCCCGGCCTTGGGCCCAGCCGGGCCGGGACCAGCCCGACAGTATCCGGCACCGCCGGCGACGGAGGATCTGCAGGCCCTCAAGCTGCATGTAGCGCCTGTTGAGCGACCATTCGTCGTTCTGCTCGAGCATCATGGCGCCGACGAGCCTGGTGATCGATGCGTCGTTGGGGAAGATGCCAACGACGTTGGTTCGCCGCTTGATCTCGGCATTGAGGCGTTCGAGCGGATTGGTCGAGTAGATTTGCGTCCAGTGCGCCCGAGGGAACGTCATGAACGCGAGCACGTCGTTCTCGGCCTCGTCCATCAGGCTGCCGAGCTTGGGGAACTTGCCACGCAGCTGATCGGCTACGGATCGCCATTGCGCTCGCGCCGCGTCGGCCGAGTCTTGCACGAACACCGTGCCGATGGCCGCCGAGACCATGCGCCGCTGCGTCTTGGCCGCGTGCGCCAGGGCGTTGCGCATGAAGTGCACGCGGCAGCGCTGCCAGGTGGTGGCTTTGAAGACCTTGGCCAGGGCGGCCTTGATGCCCTCGTGGCTGTCGCTGATGACGAGCTTGACGCCGCGTAGCCCCCGCCGGTTCAGGCTGCGCAGGAACTCTGTCCAGAACGGCTCGGCCTCGGAGTGCCCGACCTTCAGCCCGAGCACCTCGCGCTGGCCCTCGGTATTGACGCCCACCGCCACTATCACCGCCACGCTCACGATGCGCCCGGCCTCCCGCGTCTTGACGTAGGTCGCGTCGATCCACAGGTAGGGCCAGTCGCCCTCGATCTGGCGGTTCAGGAACGCACCCACGCGCTCGTCGAGTTCGCCGCACAGGCGTGACACCTGGCTCTTGGACACGCCGCTCATCCCGAGCGCCTTGACCAGGTCGTCCACTGAGCGGGTCGACACGCCCTGGATGTAGGCCTCCTGGATGACCGCAGTCAGCGCCTTCTCGGCCGTGCGCCGCGGCTCCAGAAACTCGGGAAAGTAGCTGCCCTGGCGCAGCTTGGGGATCTTCAGCTCGAGCGTCCCGCTGCGCGTCTCCCAGGTCCGGTCACGGTAGCCATTGCGGCTGTTCAGCCGCTCCGGTGTCTTCTCGTCGTAGCCGGCGCCGCAGCGCCCCTCGACGTCGATCTCCATCAGGCGCTGGGCCATGAACTGCACCATCTGGCGCAGCACGTCGATGTCGGCTCCCTTCTCGGCGAGCTCGGCCAGTGCCATAGTTGCGTTGGTCATCGTGGTTTCCTTCAGATCAAGGTGGATGGATCGCACCTCAACCTTATCCGGACTCACGATGACCACCCCGATCGGGACGCTCGCCGCCGCTGCGCGGCAAACCGCTTCGGGCTACGCCCTCCGCGCTTTGCCGCGCAGCGAAAGACTTACACCACTTCCTGGGACATCAGCCTGCGCTGGGCGCAGTGGGGCACGGGGGAGTCAAACCAAGAAGGATTTCCGCTCGCTTGCGGCGTCGGACGAAACCAGCTCCCACCAGCCCGAGCCCGAGCAACCACAAGGTCGACGGCTCCGGCACTGCCGCAACTGTCCACACACCAGGCAGGGAGACATAAGAACCATTGACTAGATCCCCGGCTGAGGACGCTAGCACCGCCGTTGAAGGTGAATAGATCTCTGCCAGCCAGGTTTGGCCGCCGCGCGAGTATTGCGGGGACTCGCTCCTAAAGGCGTTTGTAAGGCTGCCCGACTCGCAATTGCCTGCTACAAAGGGGCAATCCGCAAATATGAAATTGTTCTGCGTCCCATCGAACGAGACCTGTGCAGCATCGAGCGCATAAAGCAACGATACATGGCCGCTGTCGTATAGCCCAGGACTACCCGCGAACTCAACTCCATTGACGAACACACTTATATTGGACAGCCCAGTGATTAAGTTACCGTTGGCGGTACCGTCAAAAGATCCAGTAACAGTCACTGCCGGATCGGCCGCAAACTGATAACTAAAGTCGTAGGTCGTCACGCTCGCCCAGGCAGCGACCGGCCCAGCAACCAACGCCAAAGCGATCCATCGTAGAGCCCTCGACCTCATCTCTCTCCCCTTCGCGCACCAGCTGCGCCGACCAACCTCAGCCAGCAGGCACGTTTATGCGCCCGCTGGCGTTCACACGCAAGTTTCACGCCCATGCGAGTGAAATCAAATGACGTCAATGACTTACGTCAAGCGCCGTCGCCGTGACGGCTCGCAAGTGTTAAATAGTCCGACACTTTATCCAAAGTGGCGATCTGCCATAAGAGGCCTTTTTCAGCAGCGACGCTAGTGAGCGGCCAGACCATCGGGGCGTCGGAAATCTCGGGCGCGTTTGATCGTGGCTGCCGGATGACGGCGTCCCGGTGCCAGGCCGCCACCGTGCTCGCCCCGGCACTATCTTGCCCGCCCTCACCGCATCACATAAACCACCACCGTCCGCGGCGGCAGGGTGAACCGCCCATCCCGCTTCGCCTGCTGCTGGCCGCACAGCCCAGGCTGGTGACGCCGGTGCTGCAGGTGGTGCACCGCGTCATCACGCGCCACTTGCTCGGGCAGGCTGGGGTGAAGGCAGACGAAGCCGACAGCGGCGCGGTCACGCTGATCCAGCGCTTTGGTTCAGCCGCCAATCTCAACATACATCTGCACTGCCTCGTGCTTGACGGCGTGTACCGCCGCAACGCCGACGGCGCGCCGGTCTTCATGGAAGTGCCGGCGCCGACCGACGACGCGGTGCAGACGGTGTTGCACAAAATCATCACCCGACTGATGAAGCTGCTCACCCGCAAGGGGGTGCTCGTCGAAGAGCAGGGTTCGACCTACATGGCCGACGACGACGCCGATTCGGACGAGGCGCGTGTGCTCAGGCCGTTGCAGGCCGCGGCCTGCACTTACCGCATCGCCTTCGGCCCGCGCGCCGGGCAGAAGGTGCTGACCTTGCAGGGCGCCATGCCCCGCGACACAGACTTCAAGCAAACGCTGTGCGCCGACATCGACGGCTTCAGCTTGCACGCCGCCGTACGCTGCGGCGCCGACGACCGCCAGGCGCTGGAGCAACTGTGCCGCTACATCGTCGGCCCTGCAGAATTCATCCAGGCGCGGCAAGTGACGCCAAGGGAAGACGAGGCGTCGGTCGGCGCTGCGGAGATCGAGCGGACGCCATCTCTTTTGTCGGCGCTGCCATAGCTTGCAGCAAGCAGGCGAGGCACGCGACTACAGCCGAGAAGGCGTAAAAAAGCCCTCTCAAACCGAGACGGGCAATCGCCCGCAGCAACCAACGGATGTTGTAGCCCGCCGCACAGCTCAGCGCATGCAGCGCATCACCCATTGCACCTTGAAGCCAGCACCGATCCATCCGGTGATCGGCCTTCGTGTGGCCGATCAGCGGCTCGATAGCCTGGCGCCGCTTGAGCAAGCGCTTCTCGTGATCGGTGAGCGACTGGTACTTGCCGCGGTGGATGATCTGCACGCCCGGGTTGTCTGCGTCTACGCCGCGGTAACCGAGATCGACGATCACCTGCTTGGGGCTTCGCCCCAGGTCCTGCAGCAGGTTGCTCGTTTGCTCCAACTGGGCGCTGAGGACGTGGCCGTCGTATGGGTTGCCGGGGAAGCTTCGCGCGCCCACCATCAGGCCCTGCTTGTGCGTGACCACCAAGCTGACTTTCACGCCGAACTCGTAGGGGTTACGGGCCTTGCCTTTTGAGATGCACTCCACCTCTGGGGCATGCAGCGCGTAGAGCTTGTTCTTCGTGTTGCGCTGCTGAGTTCGGATGCGCTCGGCGCGCGCGAGCCACATTGCCAGATCGCTGAGGGCCTTCGGGCTCCCGGGCTCGTTCGCCGGGGCGCCGCCTGCGGCCACCGCGGCCTGATCCTCACCCAGCTTGCGCTGCACCTCGCGCATCACCACGCCGAGGATCGTGCGCTGGCGCTTGACGGTCTTGCGCAGGCGCTTGAACTGCTTCGCATGCGCGTAGCCGCCGGCCTTGCGGCGCAGCGTCTTGCCTTCCTTGGCGTAGGTCTGCTTGCACGCGATGCCGGCACGCTTGGCAGCGCCAATCACCTTGTGGCGCGCGATCTCCAGCAGCCGGCTGTCCACCGGGTGGGCGATGGCCTTCGATTGCACCGTGCTGTCGACGATCACGCGCTCAAGATCGGCGGGCCGCACCGCCTTGATCTCGACCGCGCATTCGATCGTGGCTTTGAACAACTGCTCCAGGCCGTCCTCCCCGAGCAGGCGCCGAAAGCGGCCGATCTGCGTGGCGTCGCACGGCAGGCGCGGCTCGTAGTAGTCCATGCCGCTGAAGTGCTGCCACTGAACGTTCTCGGCCCAGCGCTCGACCAACTCTTCGTCGCTGAGGTTGAAGCTGTTCTTCAAGTACAGCAGGCTGACCATCAACCGCACCGCCAACCGCGGGCGGCCGGCCGGGCTGACGCCGCCGCCGAATTCGCCGTCAAATGCACCGGCAAGGTCAACGCCCGCCACGCGGGTGGCCGGCTTCGCCTGGTGAGTCAACTTGGGCGCGACCGCCGCTTCGATCGAGGTCCAGGGCAGCCGCGTGGCAAGCACCGCCAGCGGGTGCCGCAGATCGATCATCTGGTCCAGCCGCGAGCGAAAAAAGTCCGGCGTGCTCATCGTCAAATCCCCCAGAAATCAGACCACTGGAATATCGTTCTCGGGGGATATCGGATGCAAGATTCACGCCGGAAAGCGAGTGTTCATGCGGGTTCGCGGAGATTTGCAGGGCCGACTATTGAATCTCGTACCAGGCTCCTCGCCCTGCACCATGAGCCCCCAACTGCCCACGCTTCACCAGCGCCCGAAAGTGCTGCTTCAGCGTATTGCGGCTGCAGCCGGTGAGCCGGATGGCATCGGCCATGGTGACGCGGCCCTGCTCACGCGCGAACTCGACGATCTGCAGCGACAACTCAGGCAGCGCCGCCAGCACCAGCTTCTCGCGCTCGATCTTCCGATTCAATCGTTTGACCTGCTCGGCCAGCGACCGCAGGAAGAACAGCAGCCACGGCTGCCAGTTCGGCGCTTCGCTGCGGATGGAGCCCTGGGTCTGCCGCAATGCGAGGTAATAGGCCTCCTTGCTCTGTTCCACCACGCTTTCCAACGAGCTGTAGGGCACGTAGGCATAACCGGCCTGCAGCAGCAGCAACGTGGTCAGCACGCGGCTCAGGCGCCCGTTGCCATCTTGGAACGGGTGGATCTCCAGGAACACCACCACCCACAGTCCGATCAGCAACAACGGATGCACACGCCCGGCACTGCGCTCTTCGACGAACCACGTCACCAGTTCGGTCATCAGCCGCGGCGTGTCGAACGGACTAGCCGTTTCGAAGACAACGCCGAGCTGCTTGCCGTTCTCGTCGACCGCGACCACGCTATTGGTCGAGGTCTTGTAGTTGCCGCGGTGCCAGGCGTCCTTCTCGCTGTGGATCAGCAGGTCGCGGTGCAGTTGCTTGATGTGGTTCTCGGTCAGGGCGATGTCTTGCCATGACGTGAACACCATCTTCATGACCTTGGCGTAGCCCGCCACCTCCTGCTCGTCGCGGGTGCTGAACTTGTGGATCTGCAGGTTGGACAGCAGGCGCTCGACGTCGCGGTCGGACAGCCTGCTACCCTCGATGCGGGTGGATGAGCCGATACTCTCAATGGTGGCCACCCGCAGCAGTGCGGACAGCCGATCCGGCGCCAGCGTGCCCAGCGCTCTCCAGGCACCCTTGAACTCGTCGATGCTGGCAACGAGGCCCAGAATCTCAGGGGTGATCTGAAAGGTGGCCGACTGGATCATCGTGCGGCATGGTACGCCATTTCGACGCCCATTTGCACCCATTCCAAGCAGCCATCGAATCAATGCTGGGTCGACTTCGTGGGACTGGTGCGCCAGGCCTCCAAGTCGATCGCTCGATCCACCTGCCAGGCCAGGCGCGCACGGTACGCCGCGCGCCCGGCAACCATCGCGGCGAGGTACATGGCCGCCGCGGGTACGAACGCAATCATGCCGACGTCACCGAACCGGACGCCCATCACCAGGAACGCACTAGGC
>JBBINW010000063.1:0-27063 GCA_037443665.1 Betaproteobacteria bacterium | reverse complement strand
CCCGTCAAATCAGACACTTGGCGCCGCCGACGTTCTCAGTCGTCACGGATCCAGGGGTTTGTTATCCGGTTGTTATCCCGGTGCAAGGGGCCCTGTCCGGCCTCATGCGGCCGTGAAAAAGCCCCTAAGTCGTTGATTTACTTAGCGCCTTGCTCACTTCCGGCCCCTTGTGGAGCCTTGACTGGTGGAACCGGGGGGAATCGAACCCCCGTCCGCAAGCCATCGCCGGACGGTTCTACATGCGTAGCTGTCTGATTTGGATTTAGGCGCCGAGGTCGCGCAGCAGCACGCTACCCAAGCACCGAGTCATTTGGTTTTAGGCCCGCAACGAATGACACGCTGCAGGACGAGCCCATGTGAATGACCTCGCAGCCTTCGGTCTTGTGACCTCAGGCCCAGCCCATGGGCCAGCTGTTGCGAGGCTCACCGGTTTTAAGCGGCGAGTGCGTACGTTTGATCGTTCGCAGTTACTTTGTTTCCAGTGGATTTACGAGCGAACTGGTGCTCGGCATGCCCCGCGCCGACTCCGTACCCACGTCGAAGCCAAGTCGGTCCCAAGGGGCTGAGTTTAGGCCAGTTCGAGCCAATTCAAGAGTTGCTCGGGGTGGTCGAGGACGAAATCGGCGCCCCAGGCGTGGATCGGCTCGTCCGGTCCCAGATAGCCCCAGCCTGCGGCCAGCCCGCCCATGCCGGCCGCCCGGGCGGCGCGCATGTCGCGCGGGTCGTCGCCGACGTAGATGCAGGCTTGCGGCGGCTGCCGCAGTTGCCGCGCGCCCTCGAGCAGCGGCTCGGGGTGGGGTTTGGTACGCGGCGTGCTGTCGCCGCCGACCAGCGCGCCGGCCCGCGGCAGTAGGCCCAGGGCTCGCGCCATCGGCGCGGCGAAGCGCATCGCCTTGTTGGTGACGATCCCCCAGGGCACGGCATGACGATCGAGCGCATCGAGCAGCGCCAGCGCGGCGATGAAAGGTCTCGTGAGTACCAGCATCCGCGCCTCGTAGCGCGCCAGGAACTCCTCGCGCAGGACCTCGTAGTCCGCGTCCCCCGGCGCCATGCCGAGCGCGGCGCCGAGCATGCCGCGCGCTCCCGAGCCGGCGTGCGGCCGCAGCACCTCGTAGGGCAGCGCCTGCAGCCCGTGCGAGACGCGCATCTCGTTGCCGGCCGCCGCGAGGTCGGGTGCGCTGTCGATCAAGGTCCCGTCCAGGTCGAACAGGACAGCGGCGACCTCAGGCTTCACCCGGCTTGCGGCACGCCACGAGGTAGTTGACGCTGGTGTCGCCCGACATCCAGTAGCGCCGCGTCAGCGGGTTGTACTGAAGGCCGCGGCTGGCCTGCAGGTCGAGTCCGGCATCCCGCACCCAGCGCGCTAGTTCGCTCGGGCGGATGAAGCGCGCGTATTCATGCGTGCCACGCGGCAGCAGGCGCAGCAGGTACTCGGCGCCGACGATCGCGAACAGGAACGCCTTCGGATTGCGGTTGAGGGTGGAGAAGAACACCCACCCGCCGGGCCTGGCAAGCGTCGCGCAGCCCCGCACCACGGCTGCCGGGTCGGGCACATGCTCGAGCATCTCCATGCAGGTGACGACGTCGAAGGCGCCAGGCTTTTCCGCTGCCAGCGCCTCGGTGGCGATCTCGCGGTAGTCGAGGTTGCCGACCCCCGCATCCAGCGCATGCAGGCGGGCCACGCCCAGCGGCTTGGCGGCCAGGTCGATGCCGGTGACGTGCGCCGCCCGGCGCGCCATCGCCTCGGCCAGGATGCCACCTCCGCAGCCGACGTCCAGCGCCGTCTTGCCGCCGAGGCCGGCCGTCTCTTCGATCCATGCGAGGCGCAGCGGGTTGATCTGGTGCAGCGGGCGGAACTCGCTGTCGGGGTCCCACCAGTGGTGGGCCAGCTCGCTGAACTTGGCGAGCTCCTGGGCGTCGACGTTGCTCATGCGGTGGATGGTAGCGACGAAAATCGGGATAGGGGCCGATCATCGCTGACCGGGCCCCTCCCGCACCACCCGGCATGCGGGTCCGCACCGGGCGGTTCGAGAAGTTGAGGTCAGGAGAATCGCGGGACTCCCAGGCGGTCGAAGTAGGCGATGGGCAGCAACATGTTCAGCCCCATGCGGCTGTTGCGCCACCAGCGGCTTGCGTTGCCGGCAATGCGCGCAGCCAGGTCCACGCTGGCGCCCAGCCTGCGCAGTTCGCGGAACATCGTTGGTCCTCGCCGCCACTGCTTGAGTTGCACTGCCCGCAGCCGGTGCCGTAAGCACTCGTCGAGTTCGCGCATGACCTTGGGCGTCTGTGCCAGCCGGAAGTAGGCCTTCCAGCCCGGCACGTATCCCCTCAGGTCCTCGGCGATCTGTTCGAGGCTTCGGCCCCGTGTGCGGCGTGTCAGTTGCCGGATGCGCTCGCGTAGCGTGTCCAGGGGTCGCGGTAGGGACGGGGATTGCTCCCCGCCCCCCGCACAGATCCGTACATGCGGCACTACCGCATACGGCTCCTGCCTTGAGTCATGACGCGAAGCGTTGATGCGGGGAGGGGTGGAGTACCCGAGCCCGCGGAAGGTAGCGATCAACCAGCACTGCGAACCTGGACCAGGGCATCCGTCCACGCTGACCTCGCCGTCGAAGCGAATGCAGCCACGCCCGGGACACATCCTTGCGGAAGGCGTCCAAGCGGTCAACATTGCCCGGTACGGCGTGGTAGTTGAAGTAGCCCTGAACCACGCGCCGCAGCCAGCGGCCGACCACGGGGATCGGCTCATGCATGCGACGCGTCAGCGCCTGTCGAATCGCCTTGAGGCGGGCGCGGATCGTGACGCCTGAGCAGAGAGCCAAGATCATGAACTTGGCGCAGGACCTGCCTCGGGTGTGGCGAGCCTCGACCACCCAGTCCAAGGACCGCAAGCGCATGCTGCGACTGCTCATCGACGACATCACAGTCCAGAGGCTGACCGATGCGAGGCAGATCGTCATGCACATCCGCTGGCGGGGAGGCTCTTGCACCGACACGACGGTCGATCTGCGACGCCCCATCGCAGACCGGCTCCGGTACACACCAGAGATCGTCAGCAAGGTGCGAGCCCTGGCACGACAACTGTCCGATGCACAGATCGCCCATGAACTGAATCGACAGGAACTTCGCAGTTCGCGAGGACTGCCTTTCACGGCGTCGATAGTCCAATGGATCCGCTTCCGATACGGCGTGCCGGCGGTCAGCAACGTTCGACCGGGCGAAATCACCGTGCGTGAACTTGCGAATCGCCTCGGGGTCAGCATCCACTTCGTCCACTACTGGATCCAGCAAGGCCTGATCCAGGCTCGTCAGAACGACGACCGCGGCCCCTGGTGGATCACGCTCACCGCCGAGCAGGAGAAGCAGCTCCACCATCGCGTGGCCACATCAGGCCACTTCCAGGACCGCCGCTGACCCCTGTCTGCGGCCCGCTGCCGACACAACACCAAGACCACCCCTGGCGACGCCGCGCCTGTAGGCCTTCTACAGGCGCCCCAGGGGCCGTCTCGAGGCCGTCGCTGCCACCATACCGGCCGCGATCTTCATGCGGGCACGGGACCAGTCACGTGACGGTCAACGCGGCAACTCCACCTCGACCTCAATCTCAGTCTCTTGCCGGCTGAGAACCTACGGATCACACTGGCCTTGGCATCGGCGTGGCGTAACAAACCCGGTCGCATGCCGACACGATTCCCAAACCCAACTGCAAGGAGTGCTTTATGAAGCCCCCATCGATATCCCCAGCTCGCGCGTCCCGCCTCCCGGCTTGGGTATGCCCACGCGGCGCACCGGTTCGGGCCGGTAGCTGCCGTCGAGCAACCTCGCACGGATGGCGGGCCACCCTTGCTTGAGATGTTCGCCCGTGTCTTGCACCGTACGTCCATCGACGCCGGCGCTGCCCTTGTTGGCCTTCACGCGTTTCCACGCGCGGGCCATGTTCTCTCTGGCCAGCGCCTGCCCCAGCAGGTCACCGACCCCGCAGTCCGTTTGTGCTTGCCGCGCCAGCGTGGCTTCATCGCTCACGGCTTCAGACTCGGCTTCACCGCGTCCCGCCCCCGTGCGCCCCGGTTTCCCGGGCTTCTGATGCATTGCACCGCCAAGCGACATGTCTCGTGACTGTCCTTCTCGTTCGGCCCTTCGCCGTGCTTTTCCAGCCCTGCGGCTTGCTCCGGCTACTACGGCCTCTGCTGACTTCTCGCTCCGGTTCAGCACCGTCGCCCTTTCAGGCCCAAGGCGAGATCTCCCCAGGTAAGAACGCGATCCTTCACCGCACAACCGCCGCATTTACGTCGCCTGGCCCTTGGCCACGAGAGCTTTGCAGTCCCTTGCCTGCTCGCCCTGGCCGGCGCCGCCTCGCATGCGGTTCGTGTACCTCGGCTCACGGTTTACGCTCCACGCTTCCTCCCCACGCTCGGTCGCCCTCACGCAGTTGCGCTTCGCTTGCCTCGCTGTGGCCAGCTCGGCCGGGGACTCGCACCCCGAAGATCGCGCCCATGCTGGGCGCACAAGCAAAAACCCCGCCGCAGCGGGGTTCGGTGAACGAGCGCGGCCGCTACGGGCCGCAGCCGTCACTGCTTGTCGCGCGTGCCCACGACCTCGACCTCCACGCGGCGGTTCTTGGCCCGGCCGGCGGCGGTCTTGTTGTCGGCCACCGGGTCCTTTTCACCCTTGCCTTCGGTGTACACGCGATTCGGCTCAATGCCCTTGCTCACCAGATACTGCTTCACCGCCTCGGCGCGGCGAACCGACAGCTTCTGGTTGTAGGTGGATGTGCCCACCGAGTCGGTGTGACCCGTGGCGATAATCACCTCGAGGTTGACGCCCTTGGTCTTGTCCACCAGGTCGGTCAGCTTGGCTTGCGCTTCGGGCTTCAGGACCGACTTGTCGAAGTCGAAGTACGCGTCAGCGGCGTAGGTGACCTTTTCCTTCACCACCGCTGCGGGCGGCGGCGGGGGCGGCGGAGGCGGGGGCGATGGCGCGACCACCGGCGGCGGCGGGGGCGGCACCTCCTGGGGCGCCGGCGGAGGCGGCGGGGGCTTGATCGCGCCGTCGCAATTCTCGGCAGCCGTGGCCGGGGTCCAGCCGGCATCACGCCAGCAGAGTTCGTTGGTGCCGTTCTTCCAGACAGTGCCGTCGGTCGCACGCCAGTTGTCGATCGACTTCGCCTGCGCGAATGCGCCGATCGGGGCGGCAAGTGCGACAGATGCGAAAAGCACCGCCACCTTGTTCAATTTCTTCATGATTCTCCTCTCGAGGAAAGCCGCAGGTGGGCTGCGAAACGTCCAAAACGACTAGCAAAATACCGGGCAAATCCCCACATTCGGGAGCACCTGCCAGCCACAGATCATTGTGCCATAGGCCTTCTGTCGGGCCGAGTTTTCGGAGCTGCGCCGAGGCGGTCTGCGCTCGATGTTGCGCATCCGCGACATGATTGGCCCCGTAGAATCGCGGGCTTCACTCCGTGGCAAACCCGGCCCGGAGGCGCATTCCAACCCGCTGCCGCATGACCTCGTTCGCCAAGGAAACCCTCGCCGTCAGCCTCGAAGAGGAGATGCGGCGGTCGTACCTCGACTACGCGATGAGCGTGATCGTCGGGCGTGCACTGCCCGATGCGCGCGATGGCCTGAAGCCGGTGCACAGACGCGTGCTGTTCGCGATGCACGAACTCGCCAACCACTGGAACCGGCCGTACAAGAAGAGCGCGCGCATCGTCGGCGACGTGATCGGCAAGTACCACCCGCACGGCGACACCGCGGTCTACGACACGATCGTTCGCATGGCGCAGGACTTCAGCCTGCGCCACATGTTGGTCGACGGCCAGGGCAACTTCGGCTCGGTCGACGGCGATAACGCCGCGGCGATGCGCTACACCGAGATCCGGCTGGCGAAGATTGCGCACGAGATGCTGGAGGACATCGACAAGGAAACGGTCGATTTCGCCCCCAACTACGACGGCTCGGAGAAAGAGCCGACGGTGCTGCCCACCCGGCTGCCGAATCTGCTCGTCAACGGCTCGGCCGGCATCGCGGTGGGCATGGCGACCAACATCCCGCCGCACAACCTGAACGAAGTCGTCGATGCCTGCCTGCATCTGCTGAAGAACCCCGAGGCGACGATCGACGAGCTGATGGAGATCGTGCCGGCGCCCGACTTTCCCACGGCCGGGATCATCTACGGCCTGAGCGGCGTGCGCGAGGGCTACCGCACCGGGCGCGGCAAGGTGGTGATGCGCGCCAAGTGCCATTTCGAAGACATCGACCGCGGCCAGCGCCAGGCGATCATCGTCGACGAGATCCCGTACCAGGTGAACAAGAAGACGCTGCTCGAGCGCATCGCCGAGCTCGTCCACGAGAAGAAGATCGACGGCATCAGCCACATCCAGGACGAGAGCGACAAGTCCGGCATGCGGGTGGTGATCGAGTTGAAGCGCGGCGAAGTGCCCGAGGTGGTGCTCAACAACCTGTACAAGCAGACCCAGCTGCAGGACACGTTCGGCATCAACATGGTCGCGCTGATCGACGGCCAGCCCAAGCTGTGCAACCTGCGCCAGCTGATCGAGATCTTCCTCGAGCACCGGCGCGAGGTCGTCACCCGGCGCACGGTGTACGCACTGAAGAAGGCGCGAGAGCGCGGCCACGTGCTCGAGGGCCTTGCGGTCGCGCTGGCCAACATCGACGAGTTCATCGAGACGATCAAGACCAGCCCGACGCCGCCGATGGCCAAGGCGGCATTGATGGCAAAGGCCTGGGACAGCTCGATGGTGCGCGAGATGCTGGCCCGCGCCGAAGAGTCCACGCCCGGCGGGCGTGCAGCCTACCGCCCCGAGGGCCTGCCCGGGAGCTATGGCCTGCAGGTCGACGGTCTGTATCGCCTCTCCGACGAGCAGGCGCAGGAAATCTTGCAGATGCGGCTGCAGAGGCTCACGGGGCTGGAGCAGGACAAGATCATCGGCGAGTACCGCGAGGTGATGGCGCAGATCGCCGATCTACTCGACATCCTGGCCAAGCCCGAACGCGTGACCGCCATCATCGCCGGCGAACTGGCCGAACTGAAACAGGAGTTCGGCCAGACCAAGCTCGGGGCGCGGCGCAGCGTGATCGAGCGCAACGCACAGGAACTCGGCACCGAGGACCTGATCACGCCGACCGACATGGTCGTCACGCTCAGCCACGGCGGCTACGTGAAGAGCCAGCCGCTGGCCGAATATCGCGCACAGCGGCGCGGCGGCCGCGGCAAGCAGGCCACCCAGACCAAGGAAGACGACTGGATCGACCAGCTCTTCATCGCCAACACGCACGACTGGATGCTGTGCTTCAGCGACCGCGGCCGCGTCTACTGGCTCAAGGTCTGGGAAGTGCCGCAGGGTTCGCGGGCTTCGCGCGGCCGGCCCATCGTCAACATGTTCCCGCTGCAGGCGGGCGAGAAGATCACCGTGGTGCTGCCGCTGACCGGCGACTTCCGCATCTTCCCGGCCGACCACTTCATCTTCATGGCCACGGCGCTGGGCACGGTGAAGAAGACCGCGCTCGACGAATTCAGCAACCCGCGCAAGGCCGGCATCATCGCCGTGGACCTCGACGAAGGCGACCACCTGATCGGCGCCGCGCTCACCGACGGCCAGCACGACGTGATGCTGTTCAGCGACGGCGGCAAGGCCGTGCGCTTCGCCGAGGACGAAGTGCGACCGCTGGGCCGCCAGGCGCGCGGCGTCCGCGGCATGGCGCTCGAGCCCGGCCAGACCGTGATCGCGATGCTGGTGGCCGAGGACGAGACGCAGAGCGTGCTCACCGCGACCGAGAACGGTTATGGCAAGCGCACGAGCATCCTCGAGTACACGCGCCACGGTCGGGGCACCAAGGGCATGATCGCGATCCAGCAGACCGAGCGCAACGGCCGCGTTGTCGCCGCGACGCTGGTGCGGCCGGCGGACGAGATCATGCTCATCACCGACAAGGGTGTGCTCGTGCGCACCCGTGTCAGCGAGATCCGCGAACTCGGGCGCGCCACGCAGGGCGTGACCCTGATCGCGCTGGACGACGGCGCCAAGCTGTCGGGCCTGCAGCGCATCGTCGAGAACGACACCCCGCCCGAAGGCGAAGAGGGCCAAGACAACACCGGCGGCGCCGGCACGGAAGGATCCTGATGTTCAAGCATTTCGCGCTTGTCGCGGCGTTCAGCGCTGCCGTTGCCGGCGCCGGGGCAGCGACGCCGGTCGTAGCGTCGGCGCCCGCCAGTGCGCCTGCCGCCGTCAGCGCGGCCAAGAAGCAACTGGTGGCGCGTGTGCTCAAGCTGCAGCAGGGTGGCATCGAGGCGATGGCCAGCGGCATGGTGCAGCAGCCCGCGATCCAGCTGATGCAGCAGGCCAACATCGCGCTGCAGCGCCTGCCGGCCGAGCAGCGCCAGGCGGTCGTGCGCGACATCGAGGGCGACGTCCGCAAGTACGTCGAGGAGGCCACGCCCATCGTCCGCGACCGCGCGATCAAGCTTGCGCCCTCGACGATCGGCCCCGTGCTCGAGCAGAACTTCAGCGAGGACGAGCTGCGCCAGATCATCGCCCTGCTTGAATCGCCGGTGAATCGCAAGTTCCAGAGCATGGCGCCCCAGATGCAGCGCGCGATCACCGAAAAGCTGGTGCCCGAGACGCGCGACGACGTGGGCGCCAAGGTGCGCGCGCTCGAACAGGCGATGGCCAAGCGCCTGGCGCCGCCGGCCGCCGCCTCCTCACCCCAGGGCGGCGCGTCGGGCGCGAAGAAGTAGGCCCCGGGCGAACCGCGCTGCGATGGCCGATCCGTCCGCTCCCGATCCCGAGCTGGCGCCGCTGCGCCAGCGCATCGATAGCGTCGATCGCGAGTTGCTGGCCCTGCTCAACCAGCGCGCCGCGTTGGCGCTGCAGGTCGGCGAAGCCAAGAAGAAGGCCGGCGCGGTGGTCTTCCGCCCCGAGCGCGAAGCGCAGGTCATCGACGGTCTGAAGGCGGCCAACACCGGGCCCCTGCAAAGCGAGAGCGTGGCGCCGATCTGGCGCGAGATCATGTCGGCCTGCCGAGCGCTGGAGACGCCCACGCGCGTGGCCTACCTGGGCCCCGCCGGCACCTTCAGCGAGGAGGCGGCGCTGGGCTACTTCGGTGCCTCGATCGTTCGCGTGCCCTGTGCCAGCATCGACGAAGTCATGCACGCGGCGACCTCGGGCGCGGCCGACTTCGGGGTCGTGCCGGTCGAGAATTCGACCGAAGGCGTCGTCGCGCGATCGCTCGACCTGTTCCTGACGACGCCGCTGTTCATCATCGGGGAAACCAGCCTGGTCGTGCGCCAGAACCTGTTGCGGCGCGACGATTCGCTGATCGGCCTGCGCGCCGTCTGCGCCCACCCCCAGGCACTGGCCCAGTGCCACCGCTGGCTCAGCCACCACCTGCCCGAGATCGAGCGCCGGCCGGTGGCCAGCAATGCCGAAGGCGCCCGGCTGGCACGCGAGGACGCCGGCCTGGCCGCCATTGCCAGCCAGCGTGCGGCCGGCGAATACGGGCTGCACGTGGTCGCGCCCGCGATCCAGGACGACCCGCACAACCGCACGCGCTTCGCGATCGTCACGCACCCGCAACGCCATCCGCAGCCCAAGGCGTCGGGCCACGACTGCACCAGCCTCGTCGTCTCGGTCACCAACCGACCGGGCGCGGTGCACGACATGCTGGTGCCGCTGAAGAACCATGGCGTCTCGATGAGCCGCTTCGAGTCGCGCCCGGCACGATCGGGGCAGTGGGAGTACTACTTCTACATCGACATCCAGGGCCATCCCGACGAGCCGCGCGTCGCCAGTGCGCTCAAGGAGTTGCGCGACGCCTGCGCCTTCTTCAAGATCCTGGGCACCTATCCCATCGACACCCACTGAGCGAGCGTCCATGTTCAACCAGCTCGGCCTCATAGGTTGCGGTTTGATGGGCGGCAGCTTCGCGCTCGCGCTCAAGCGCGGCGGCCTCGTCAGGCGCGTCATCGGCTACAGCAAGTCGCCCTCGACCACGGAGCTCGCGCGCCGGCTCGGCGCGATCGACGTCGTCGCCGAGTCGGCGCTGCTGGCGGTCTCCGGCTCGGACATCGTCCTCGTCGCGGTGCCCGTGGCCGCCACCGAGACCACGCTCAAGGCGATCCGCCACCTGGTTGAGCCGGGGGTGCTGGTAATGGACGTGGGCAGCACGAAGCGCGATGTCGTCGATGCGGCACGGCGCGTGCTGCGCGAGCGCATCGGCTCGTTCGTGCCGGCGCACCCGATTGCCGGCAAGGAGGTCTCGGGCATCCAGAACGCCGACGCGGCGCTGTACACCGGCCGCCAGGTGATCATCACGCCGCTGGCGCAGACCGCGCCCGAGATGGTGCAGAAGGCCACCGACGTCTGGTCGGCGATCGGCGCCCAGGTGCTGAAGATGACGGCCGAGAACCACGACGCCGCCTTCGCCGCCGTCAGCCACCTGCCGCACCTGCTGGCCTTTGCCTACTTCAGCGCCGTCGTCAACCAGCCCGCGGGGCGCGACTTCCTCTCGCTGGCCGGCCCGGGCTTCCGCGACTTCACGCGCATCGCCGCGAGCAATCCCCAGACTTGGCGCGACATCCTGGTGGCCAACCGCGAAGAGGTGCTCAAGCAGTCGCTGCGCTTCCGGCACGCGCTCGATGCACTCGAGCGCGTCATGCGCGAGGGCAACGCCGAGGCGCTGGAAGACCTGATCCGTGCGCCCGCCGAAGGCCGCGCCGCCTGGCAGATGGGTGCGCCGCGCGCCCCCGGCGCGGGCAGGAGCTGAATGACCGAAGGCCGGCGGCAACGCCGGGGGCCGCCGCTCGTCCGGACGACCCCGGCCCGATGAACCTGCAAACGCGATGTACCGCATCCCCTTCCTCGACCTTCCGCCGCTGATCACCGTCTCGGGGCGCGTGAGGCTGCCCGGATCCAAGAGCATCTCCAACCGCGTACTGCTGCTCGCCGGCCTGGCCGCCGGCACGACCACCGTGCACGACCTGCTCACCAGCGACGACACGCGCGTGATGCTGGACGCGCTTGCGGCGTTGGGCTGCGGCCTGCGGCACGAGGGCAGCGTGCTGCAGGTGACCGGGCTCGCCGGGCGGCTGGCGGTGCACGAGGCCAAACTGTTCCTGGGGAACGCCGGCACCGCGATGCGGCCGCTGGCGGCCACGCTCGCCGTGCTCGCCGCCACGCAGGGCGGGCGCTTCGAGCTGAGTGGCGTGCCGCGCATGCACGAGCGGCCCATCGGCGACCTCGTCGAGGCGCTGCGACCGCTGGGCTGCCGGATCGACGAGATGGGCACCCCGGGCTACCCGCCGCTGCGCCTGATCGGCACGGCCGGCGGCGTGCTCGCCATCGACGCGCCGATCCGTGTGCGCGGTGACGTGTCGAGCCAGTTCCTCACCGCGCTGCTGCTGGCGCTGCCGATGGTCAGCGGCGAACGGTCCGTGACGATCGAGGTCGAGGGCGAGCTGATCTCCAAGCCCTACGTGGAAATCACGCTGAACCTGCTGGCACGCTTCGGCGTCGCGGTCCGTCGCGACGGTTGGCAGCGCTTCACGATTCCCGCTGGCAGCGCCTACCGCAGCCCGGGAACGATCCACGTCGAGAGCGACGCCTCGTCGGCCTCCTACTTCGTCGCCGCCGGCGCGATCGCCGCCCAGGGCGGCGCGCCGCTGCGCATCGACGGCGTCGGCAGCGATTCGATCCAGGGCGACATCCGCTTCGTCGACGCCGCGCAGGCGATGGGCGCGCAGGTCCGCAGCGGCCCGGGCTGGATCGAGGTCCACCGCGGCCGCTGGCCGCTGGCCCCGATCGCACTCGACTGCCAGGCCATCCCCGACGCCGCGATGACGCTGGCGATGATGGCGCTGTATGCCGACGGGCCATCGCGTCTGACCGGCATCGCAAGCTGGCGCGTCAAGGAGACCGACCGCATCGCAGCGATGGCCACCGAACTGCGAAAGCTCGGTGCCGGGGTCGTCGAGGGGTCGGATTTCATCGAGATCACGCCACCGCCACCGGGCCGCTGGCGACCCGCGGCGCTCGCCACCTACGACGACCACCGGATGGCGATGTGCGCGTCGCTGGCAGCGTTCAACCCGCTGGCCTCGGGCGGCGCCGGGCGCGGCTGTCCGGTGCGCGTCCTCGACCCGCAATGCGTGGCCAAGACCTTCCCGGACTACTTCGAAGACTTGTTCGACGTCGCCGGTGCAGCGCCGCAGGACGTGCCGGTGATCACCATCGACGGCCCGACCGCCTCCGGCAAGGGCACCCTGGCCGCTGCCGTCGCCGCGGCACTCGGCTGGCGGTTGCTGGACTCCGGCGCGCTCTACCGGGCCGCTGGACTGGCGGCGCAGTGGGACGGCATCTCGCCGGACGACGAGGCCGCGGTGGCGCACACCGCCCGCCTGCTCGAGCTGCGCTTCGGCGATGGCGCCGAAGCCGGCCGCATCTGGCTGCGCGGGCGCGAGATCAGCGAGGATCTGCGACTGGAAGGCACCGGGCTGCTGGCCTCGCGCGTGTCGGCGATGCCGGGCGTGCGCACGGCGCTGCACGGACTGCAACTGGCGTTCCGGCGCGTACCGGGACTGGTGGCCGACGGACGCGACATGGGCACCGTGGTCTTCCCCGACGCGGGGCTCAAGGTGTTCCTCACCGCGAGTGCAGCGCAGCGCGCGGAGCGGCGATATAAGCAGTTGATTTCAAAAGGTATTTCGGCTAACATTGACAGTCTTCGCGGCGCCTTGGAAGCGCGCGACGCGCGCGACCAGAATCGCAGCGTCGCGCCTTGCATTCCGGCGCGGGATGCGCTGCTGCTGGACAACTCGGAGCTGGGCATCGAGCAATCGGTGCAGCAGGTCTTGGCTTGGTGGGAGCAGCGCAGGCCGTTCGGCGGGCAGTTGCCTGCTGCGCGGTAGCAGTCTTTTCGCGGTTTTCGACAAAGGGATCGACGCGACGCCCTCCAGTGGCCGGCAGGCCCCGAGTCCGGTGCCATGCACGCCCGGGCTCCAGGCGCGTCGGTGTGTTCAACCTCAACCCCGCGGCATCCGCCGCAAGCACGCCCGGCTCTGCAATCAACTCCCCCCGGGCAAGCCAGGAAATCCATGTCTGTCTCCACTACCGTCACCGCCCCCGGTGGCGCTGCCAATTTCGCCGCCCTCTTCGAGGAATCGCTCAAGAGCAACGACATGCGCGTCGGCGAGGTCATCTCGGCCGAGGTCGTGCGCATCGAGTTCAACCATGTCGTCGTCAACGCCGGCCTGAAGAGCGAGAGCTATGTCCCGATCGAGGAATTCAAGAACGACAAGGGCGAACTCGAGGTCCAGGTCGGCGACTTCGTCTCGGTCGCCATCGACGCCGTCGAGAACGGCTACGGCGACACCATCCTGTCGCGCGACAAGGCCAAGCGCCTCGCATCCTGGATGTCGCTCGAAAACTCGCTGGAGTCGGGCGAATTCGTCACCGGCACGGTCAGCGGCAAGGTCAAGGGCGGCCTGACGGTGCTCGTCAACGGCATCCGCGCCTTCCTGCCCGGCTCGCTGCTCGACACGCGCCCGGTGAAGGACATGACGCCCTTCGAGGGCAAGACGATGGAGTTTAAGGTCATCAAGCTCGACCGCAAGCGCAACAACGTCGTGTTGTCGCGTCGCGCGGTGGTCGAAGCCTCGATGGGCGAAGAACGCGCCAAGCTGCTCGAGACCCTGAGCGAAGGCGCGATCGTCCACGGCGTGGTCAAGAACATCACGGAGTACGGCGCGTTCGTCGACCTCGGCGGCATCGATGGCCTGCTGCACATCACCGACATGGCCTGGCGCCGCGTTCGCCACCCCAGCGAGGTGGTGCAGGTCGGCCAGGAGCTCACCGCCAAGGTGCTGAAGTTCGACGCCGAGAAGAATCGCGTCAGCCTGGGCCTGAAGCAGCTCGGCGACGACCCATGGCACGGCGTCTCGCGCCGCTATCCGAACGGCACCCGCCTGTTCGGCAAGATCACGAACATCGCCGACTACGGCGCGTTCGTCGAGATCGAGCCCGGCATCGAGGGCCTGGTCCACGTCTCGGAGATGGACTGGACGAACAAGAACGTCGCCCCGGCCAAGGTCGTCACGCTCGGCGAAGAGGTCGAGGTCATGGTCCTCGAGATCGACGAGGACAAGCGCCGCATCAGCCTGGGCATGAAGCAGTGCAAGGCCAACCCCTGGGAAGAGTTCAGCGCCACCGTCAAGCGCGGCGACAAGGTCAAGGGCCCGGTCAAGTCGATCACCGACTTCGGCGTCTTCGTCGGCCTCACCGCCGGCATCGACGGCCTCGTGCACCTGTCGGACCTGTCCTGGCACGAGCCCGGCGAGAGCGCGGTGCGCAACTACAAGAAGGGCCAGGAGGTCGAGGCCGTCGTGCTGGCGATCGACGTCGAACGCGAGCGCATCAGCCTGGGCATCAAGCAGCTCGACGTCGATCCGTTCACCAGCTTCACCACGCTCAACGACCGCGGTGCCGTCGTCACCGGCAAGGTCAAGTCGGTCGATCCGCGCGGCGCCGAGATCCAGCTCAACGACGACGTGACCGGCTACCTGCGTGCCAGCGAGATCAGCCGCGACCGTGTCGAGGATGCGCGCAATGTGCTCAAGGAAGGCGACGAGGTCAGCGTGATGGTGATCAACGTCGATCGCAAGATGCGTTCGATCCAGCTCAGCATCAAGGCCAAGGACAACGCCGACGAGCAGCAAGCCATGCAGCGTCTGAGCCAGACCAGCGAACGCGAGAACGCCGGCACCACCAGCCTGGGTGCGCTGCTGCGCGCCAAGCTCGACAACCGCCCCGAGTAGGGAAGCGGTCGGGACCCGCCGGTCCCTGCGGACCAGCGGGCCGTGATCACGGCCCTGCGCCCGCGAGCGCAGGGCCGGCATCCTCCAAGCCACGCCATGACCCGCTCCGATCTTGTCACCCGCCTGGCGGACCGCTTCGCGCAGCTCACGCAGCGCGACACCGAATTCGCGGTCAAGACCATCCTCGACGCGATGTCCGACGCGCTGGCGCGTGGGCACCGCATCGAGATCCGCGGGTTCGGAAGCTTCTCGATCAACCGCCGGCCGCCGCGGCTGGGCCGCAACCCGCGCAGCGGCGAGCAGGTGGTGATCCCCGAGAAACTGGTGCCGCACTTCAAGCCCGGCAAGGCCCTGCGCGAAGCCGTCGATGCCCACGTGCCGGCGGACACCGGCACGTTCTAGCGCTGGCGCAGCGCCCGCGGTGCCTAGAATCGGGCCCGCATGCGAGTCCTCGTCTGGCTCTTCCGAGCGTTCCTCTTCTTCACCCTGTTCGCGTTCGCGCTGAACAACCTGCAGACCGCCACGGTGCACTGGTTCTTCGGCGTCGAAGGCCACGCGCCGATGGTCATCGTCGTGCTCGTGGCCTTCAGCGTCGGCTGTGCGATTGGCGTGCTGGCGATGGTGCCCAGCTGGTGGCGCCACCGGCGGGTGGCCAAACGCCACGCGCCGCCGCCCCCGAAGGCACCGGCGGCGCCGCCGAGCTCGGTGCTGCCCTCGGAATTCGGCCCCGAGCATCCGCCGCGCGAAGGCCTGTAGCGGGCCGCTCGGGAATGGACTTCGACATCCAGTGGCTGCTGATCGGCCTGCCGGTGGCCTTCGCGCTGGGCTGGGTCGCCTCGCGCTTCGACCTGCGCCAGTTGCGGCGCGAGCGGCAGGACTCGCCTCGTGCCTACTTCAAGGGCCTGAACCTGCTGCTCGACGAACAGCAGGACAAGGCGATCGATGCCTTCATCGAGGCGGTGCAGAACGACCCCGACACGAGCGAGCTGCACTTCGCCCTGGGCAACCTGTTCCGCCGCCGCGGCGAGTTCGAGCGCGCGGTGCGCGTACACCAGCACCTGCTCGGGCGCTCCGACCTCAAGGCCGCCGAGCGCGACCGCGCGCAGCGCGCCTTGGCGCAGGACTTCATGAAGGCCGGCCTGTTCGACCGTGCCGAGTCGGCCTGGCAGGCGCTGGAAGGCACCCCCTTCGACGGCGAGGCGCGGCTCGCGCTGCTGTCGTTGTACGAGCGTACTCGCGACTGGCCGCGCGCCGTCACCGTGGCGCGCACGCTGGCGCAGGCCGGCGGGTCGTTCTCGTCGCGGATCGCGCACTACGAGTGCGAGTTGGCCGAAGCCGCCGACGCGCAGGGTCACGCCGAGGAGGCCGACGCCGCGCTGGCGCGCGCCCGCCGAGCCGACCCGAAAGCGCCGCGGCCGATGCTGCTGGCCGGGCGACGCGCCCTGCACCGCGGCGATGCACCGGCCGCGCTGGCAGCCTGGGACGCGCTGCGCCAGCAGCATCCCGGCAGCTTCCTGCTCGTCGCGGCCGAGTATGCCGCCACCGCCCGCGACTGCGGCCAGGCGCAGGCCGCCCACGCTGCCCTGTCGGCGGCGCTGGCGCAGCAGCCGGCGATGGAACTGCTGCGCGCCATCGAGAGTCTGGAGCCCGACGACGCGCCGCAACGCCTGCCACGCCTGCTGGCGCATATCCGCCAGCATCCCACGCTGTCGGCCGCACAGGGCCTGCTGGCGCTGCCGCCCGAGGCCTGGACACCCGAGGCCTGGACCGCGCTGCGCGACGCCGTCGCCCGCAGCGCCGGGCCCCTGCAGCGCTACCGCTGTGCGACCTGCGGCTTCGAGGCCCAGCACTACTTCTGGCAATGCCCCGGCTGTCTGAGCTGGGACAGTTACCCGCCGCATCGAATCGATGCGATGTAGCGCCGCCGGCCGCGCAAGACGATGCGGCCGGTCGGCGGTCCGGCTCGAGGCCGTCTCAACTCAGGCGACCAACTGGCTCTCGAACAAGGCCAGCACGTCGGCGCGTGAGGGCACTTGGCCCTTGCCGCCGATGCTCGCCACCGGCCCCGATCCGGTGACGCCGGCCTGCCCCGGCTCGTGGTCGCAGTAGATCCCCAGCGTCGGCCTACCGAGCGCCGCGGCCAGGTGCGTGAACCCGGTGTCCAGACCGACCACGTGGCGCGCCCCGGCGAGCATCGCCGCCATCTCGCCCACGCTCAGAAAGGGCGGCACGTCACCCTCGCAGCTGGCGGCGATGCGCTCGGCCAAGGTCTGCTCGTCGTCGCGGCCCCAAAGGACGACCGGCATCCAGCCCAGGGACTGGAAGCGCCGCCCCACCGCGACCCAGTTCCGCTCGGGCCAGAGTTTCTCGCGCCGGCTGGCGTTGGGAATCAGGACGGCGTAGGTCGCTCGCGGCATCCAGGTCGGCGTCGGCGCACGGATGCCGAAATCGGGCGCGTCGGTCGGCGCCGCATAGCCCAGGTGAGCCGCGGCCAGGAGCCGGCAGCGCTGCACGGCATGCAGGGTCCAGGGCACGGCGGCCGTGCGCTGGTAGGCCCACGCGGCCAGCGGCTCGCGCGCGCCACAGCGGTCGTACCCGACCACCGGCGCGCCGGTCTGGCGCGCCCACAGTGCGCTCTTCAGCAATCCCTGCAGGTCCAGCACGAGGTCGTAGCGGCCGTCGCGCAGCGACCGCCGCAACTCGCGCATCGCGCGCCAGGTGGACGCACTGAGCAGCTGCCCGCGCCACTTCCGCCACGCCATCGGCAGCACCCGGTGAATCGATGGATGCAACTGCGGGATGGCGGCGAAGGGCGCCTCGACGAGCCAGTCGATGACCGCGCCGGGGTGATGGCGCAGGATGTCGGACACGACCGGCAATGCGTGCACGATGTCGCCCATCGACGAGGTCTTGACGATGAGCAGGCGCGGGCCGGTCATGGGTTCCGCGGCTTGCCGGTCCGTTCCGCGACGAGAACCGGGTTGAAGCGCGGATCGTTGTACATCTTGAACTGGCGATAGACCTTGAAGTAGGCGCGCCCGGCGGCCGCGTCGGCCAGCAGCGAGCGCAGGCAGCCTGCGAGGTCGCCGCGCTGCTGCTGCAGGCGATCGAGCCTGGTCGCGCTGGCGGCGCGGTGCGCGACATCGACATCGTGGCGCAGAGTCTGCGCGCGCATCGCCTGGACCTTCAGCGCCAGGATCGATAGGCGGTCGATCATGCTGCCGGCGGTCTCGCTGCTCAGCCGCGCGCCGGGCGGCGCGAGCGAGCGCGGCGCGTCGCTGCGTGCCGACTCGGCATCGACCAGACCCAGGCGCAACAGCAGCAGTTCGTCGAGGCGTTCGATGGCGTCGTTGCGGGCCTGGTTGTGGCCATCGATGGCGCGCTTGTTGGCCGCGATCTCGCTGTCGGACACGCGGGTGCGGCGGGCCAGGTCCTCCTGCTCCCACAGCAGGCTGTTGCAGCGGTGGTTGGCCTGCACCCAGTGCCAGAGGTCCTCATCGACCGGCGGGGCCCGCCCGGGCCATCCCGGCGCACCCAACCACGCGTCGTGCTGCGGGATCAACTCGTCGGCAAGGCGCTGGAGGTCGGGATGCATGGGCAATGCGGTGACCGCTGGGACCGGGCCGCGGCGGCCGCCGGTGGCAATGGCAGAATCCACTCGATTATTCGCCATAACCAGAAGGCTACGAGCCGATGGCACCAGTTCCGTGCCGCCGCTTGCGCGGGCGCAGTTCCACAGCAATCGAACGCGGCTGGCTCGAGTTCGCGCGGGCGCCGAATCCATGAATCCGGCCCTGCCCACGCCGGCCGCGCTTGCCCGCCGCCGCGTGCTCGTGGTGGGCGACGCGATGCTCGACCGCTACTGGTTCGGCGCGGTCGAGCGCATCTCGCCCGAAGCCCCGGTGCCCGTCGTGCGTGTGGCACGCGAGGAGGAACGTCTGGGAGGTGCGGCCAACGTGGCGATGAACGTCAAGGTACTGGGCGCGGGCTGCACGCTGCTGACCGTGGTCGGCGACGACGACGCCGGCCGGCGCCTGCGCGAGCTGCTGGCGAAACAGGGCGTGCAGACCGTCATCGGCACCGACCCGCAGCTGCGCACGGTGGTCAAGCTGCGCGTCATCGGCCGCTCGCAGCAGTTGCTGCGCATCGACTTCGAGAATACCCCCGACCACGAGGTGCTCGACCTCCTGCTGGCCGACTATGCCCGGGCGCTGCCCGAGCACGACCTGGTGCTGATGTCGGACTACGGCAAGGGAGGGCTGGCGCACGTGGCGCGCATGATCGAGCTCGCTCGCGCGGCCGGCAAACCGGTGCTGGTGGACCCCAAGGGCAGCGACTTCAGCCGCTATGCCGGTGCCACTGCGATCACCCCCAACCGCTCGGAGCTGTCGCAGGTGGTCGGTGCCTGGTCGGGCGAAGAGGACCTGCTGACGCGCGCCGATGCGCTGCGCCGCCGGCTCGACGTGCAGGGCCTGCTGCTGACGCGATCCGAGGAAGGCATCAGCCTGTTCGACGACCACGGCCACCTGCGGCTGCCGACGGCAGCACGCGAGGTCTTCGACGTCACCGGCGCCGGCGACACCGTGATCGGCACCCTGGCCGCGCTGCTCGCCTGCGGCATGCCGCTGCGCGAAGCCGCAGTGCTGGCCAACCGCGCCGCGGGCATCGTCGTCTCGCGCTTCGGCACCGCCGCCGTCAGCCATGCCGAGCTGGCTGCCGCTTGAGGAGGTGCGCGATGCCTGAAGCCCGCCGAAGCGCCCCCAACGACGACCTGCTGCGCAAGCTGCTGCGCGGCGACGGCGAGGCCGCGGCACTGGCGCGCCTGCCGCGGCCGATGGTCTTCACCAACGGCGTGTTCGACATACTGCACCGCGGCCACGTGAGCTGCCTGACGGCCGCTCGTTCGCTGGGGGCCAGCCTGGTTGTCGCGCTCAACAGCGACGCCTCGGCACGGGGGCTCGGCAAGGGCCCGGGCCGGCCACTGAATGGCGAACTCGACCGCGCCTGCGTGATCGGCGCACTGGCCGTGGTCGATGCGGTGCTGTTGTTCGACGAGCCGGCGCCGCTGGCCCTGCTCGCGCGCTGCCGGCCCGACCTCTACGTCAAGGGCGGCGACTACGACATCGAGACCCTGGCCGAGACCACCCTGGTGCGTGGCTGGGGCGGGCGCGCGCTGGCGCTGCCGTTCATCGACGGCTACTCGACGACGCGGCTGGTGCAGGCGATCGCCCGCGGCGACGGCGCCACTACGCGCTGAGCTGTCGCACCCAGCCTTCACCGCGTCGCCGACCGTGCCCGCCGCGCATCGACGACACTCGATTCGATGACCCCCCTCGACACGCCGCCGGCCACTGCCAGGCCGCTGATCGTGCGCATCCGCAACTGGGTCGGCGACGTCGTCGTCGGGCTGCCGGCTCTGCGGCTACTCGAATCCCACGGCTACGCGCTGCACATCGTCGCCCGCGGCAAGTGGGCGCCTGCGCTGCTGGCCGGTGAAGGCTGGCCGGTGCACGTGCAGCCGGCCAGCCTGGGCGAGAAGGTCAGGCAGCTGCGCGAGATACGCGCCGAGTGCCGGCGCACCGATGCTCGCTTCGATCGGCGCGAGAACGCCTGCCTGCTGGCGACCTCGATCTCGAGCGCGCTGGAAATGCGCCTGGCCGGGCTGCGTGCGGTCGGCTTCGCCAAGGAAGGCCGCACGCCGCTGATGGCGCGCGGCGTGCCGATGATCCACCACGGCCACGAGCTCACGCGCTACTTCGGCCTGGCCTGTGCCTTCCTCGGCATGACCGCGACGCCGCCACCGGACATCGGCTTGCGCTTGGCGCCGGAGAAGGCCGCCGAAGCCCAGGCGCTGCTCGCCGCGCAGGGCATCACCGGCCGCTTCATCGCGATCTGCCCGTTCGCCGGTGGCCGCGTCGCGATCCCGCGTAAGCCGACCAAGACCTGGCCCGGGTTCGGCCGCTTCGTGGCCCTGGCGGCGGCCGAGATCGGTCTGCCGCTGGTCGTCTATCCCGGTCCGGGCGAGCATGCGCTCGCGCGCGAGCTGTACCCCGCGGCGCACGTCATCGACGGCGCCGACCTCGGCGTGTATGCCGCGCTGCTGCAGCGCGCAGCGCTGGTGGTGGCCAACGACACCGGGCCGGGCCACATGGCCGCCGCGGTGGGCAGCCGCGTGATCAGCGTGCTCGGATCGACGGTGGCCGAGCGCTGGGCCCCCTGGGGGCCACAGGTCAGCGTGCTGCAGCGTCCGCAGACCGAGGCCGCCGTGGCCTGGCCAAGCGCAGAAGAGGGCCTGGCGCGCGCACGCGAACTGCTGGCGGCGCCGCCGCGCTGAAACGCCGACGGCGGCGCGGCTGCAGCGCGGCACCTGCAGCGCGAGTCGCCGGCCGCCACCGTCTCGCCCCGATGCGGCCCCCGGCCCAGTGCCCTCCTCGAGCACCTCCGCCGGGGAATGTCAGGCACGGCCGCGCTCCACAGAATTCACCGCAGCCGATCACCCCGGGGCTGCACCGACAGCTCGAGGCCTTCGGGCACCGACCCACCCGAAACCAGTAGATTCACCATGATCCGCAACTTCTTGGCCACCCAGTTCGCCGTCCTCGCACTCAACGCCTTTGCGGCGGTCGATGCCGACCGAGCCAGCCGCGCCGGCCTCGAGACGGTCAAGGGCATCGGCTCCGGTCGGTCGGCCAAGATCGTCAAGGCCGTCAAGGCCGCCGTCGGCACGATGAACGGCGACTGACAACGCCTGCCGCAGAGTGGCTCGCGCCGACGACCTGAGACGTCCCGGTGCGGCCCTGGCCCGGCGTGCAGGCCCGTCCTTGCCCGTACGCCGTCGCTCAAGGCAGCGCAATGTCGGGCAGTGCCGAGACGCCGCCACGATGCGCCGCACCGGCGCGGTCCCAGCCGAAGAAACGCAGCACCTCGTCGCGCCGCGATTCGGCGTCGGCGTCGCCGAGCGCCATCAGCTCGCGCGTGAACGGCGCCTCGAACAACAGGTAGCTGGCCAGTGCCGAGCCGCGCGCCTCGGTGCCCTGCCCGCCGACCCCGACGCCACGCAGCAGCGCGCGCACCGGAGCCGGCAAGGCGTGGAGGTGGCGCGCGGCGATGTCGTCGATGCGCTGGGTGGGCGAGATCACCAGCGCTTCCAGCGGTCGCAGCGGCGTGTCGGCGAGCGCCGAATCGGGCAGCAGCGCCAGCGTGCGATTGATCCGCCGCATGCGCTCGATGTCTACCGCCAGCGCGTCGAGGAAGATGCTCGACATCGCGTGGCCGGCGATCTGCGCCAGGTTCGGATAGCCGCCCGCGGCGACCACGCGTCCGGCCGGCTCGTGCATGCGGCCGGCACCGATGATCAGCATGCGCTGGGCCCCCAGGTGCACCGCAGGCGACAGCGGCGCCGTCTGGCGCATCGAGCCGTCGCCGAACCAGGCGGGCTCGCCACCTTCGGCCGGCACGGTGAGCGAGGTGGCCGGAAAGACGAACGGGATGGCCGACGACGCCAGCAGGTGCCGGTGCGTCAGCGCCCCCGGGGTTGCCACGCGCTGCGAACGCTGCCAGGGGTCGATGCGGCTGGCCGAGTCGTAGAAGGTGAAATGCTCGCCACTCGTGTAGCTCGACGCCGTGACGGCCACCGCGTGCAAGTGGCCCTGCCTGAACATCATCGGCAGCCGCTCGATGGGCACCATGCGCTGCAGCAATTCGGCCAGCGGGGCGTTGTCGAGCAGGGAACGCGGCCGCGCGCGGCGCCAGCGCGCGATGACCCAGCCCACCGAAAGCATTGTTAGCCACTGCGCACCGCTGCGGATGACGCCCAGCGAATCGGCGCGATAGACCTGCTCGGCGCTGAAATCCTGCCAGACTTTGGCTATGACCTCGACGGCGGCCTCGAAGCGGTCGGCATGGCCGGCCAGCGCCGCGGCGTTGATGGCGCCGGCCGAGGTGCCGCAGATGACACCGAACGGGTTGCGCAGCCGCGCCGTCGCTCCCAGCGCTTCGCGCCGCAGCCGGGCCAGCGCGCGCAACACGCCGACCTGGTAGGCGGCGCGCGCACCGCCGCCGCTCAGGACCAGGGCGGTGAGCGGCATCTCGTACATGCCCCGACTGTAGCGTCGGGGCAGGACGCCGGATCAGCGTCTGTTGTGGTCGTGGTCGTCGTGGTCGTCGTGGCCGCGGCCGCGGTCGCGGCCGCGGTCGTCGCGTTCATACCCCCGCCCGCGGTCGTGGTCATGCGCGTGCGGCCGGACGTGGCTGCCGTACCAGTCGTCCCGCACGAAATAGACCGGCGCGTCGCAGGCATGGTAGCGGGCGCAATAGCGTGCCCAGTTCAGCCGGTGCTCGGGCGGCACCCACATGTAGATCGGCTGCGGCGCCACGACGGCCGGGCGTCCGATGATGACGGGCCGAGGCCCGATCAGCCCGGGCTGCGGGAACTGCCCGATGTCGATGCGCCCATAGACGCCGGGCTGGCTGATCGAGATCGAGACGCCGACATCGGCGGCATGGGCCGGCATCCCGGCCAGCAGCGGAGCCGCCAGGGCGGCGGCGATGAGCAGCTTGTTCATGGAAGTCCTCGCTGAGTGGATGACACTCTTGTAACGCACGGGGACGGTCGTGGGATGGCCGCGGCGGGCCGCCTTTTCATTCATACACAATCGTTGCAGCACCGCCCTGCGCGATGCTTCGCCAGCGGCCCAGCGCCTCGTCGCACGGCCAGAAGCGGACCTCGTCGCCGAGGTCGATCTCCGCCGTCACCGCAGGGCGCAGCAGGCGCAGGCGGATTGCCAGGCCCTGCTGCAGCGCGCCCTGTTCGGTCTCCACCCGCCGTGCCGGCCACAGCCGCAGCACGTCGGCCACCGGCGGCGGAGTTCCGTTGACGTCCACCGCCAGGTAGCGGCCGAAGCGCGCCCGCGCCGCGGCCAGGTCCCAGACCTGCATCACGTTCAGCCGCAGCCCGCCCGAGAAGCGGTCGGGCTGCAACTTGCCCTGCGCGACGACGAGCTGGTCCTCCTGCATCAGATCGCGCCGCGATTCGAAGACCTCGTCGGCCGCGACCGCCTCGATCGCCTCGCTGCCATCGTCGAGCTTGAAAATCACCACCCGTCCGCGCTGGCCGTTGACGGTGCGCGGATCGGTGACGATGCCGGCCAGCAGCTGCGGCTCGCGGCTGTCCAGCAGGTCGGCGATGGCACGCGGCACGAAGCGGCGCACCTCGTCGCGCCAAGCGTCGAAGAGATGGCCCGAAAGGTAGAAGCCCAGCGCCGACTTCTCCTGCACCAGCCGCTCGTGCACGTCCCAGGCGTGGGTGTGAATCAGCGCCGGTTCCTGCGTGCTGCTGCCATGGCCGTCGCCGAACAAGGCGTCGTCGAACAGGCCACCCTGCAGCGCGTTGGCGTCCTGCGTCTCGGCCCAGTCGCAGGCCAGCCCCACGCTGGCGAGCAGGGCGGCGCGGTCGGGGTGCAGCGTATCGAAGGCGCCGGCCTTCACCAGCGCTTCCACCGCGCGCTTGTTGACCGCCTTGCGATCGACGCGGGCAAAGAAGTCGAACAGGCTGCGAAACGGTCCGCCGCCGCTGCCCTCGGCCGGACCGCGGCCTTCGCGCGCGGCGACGATGGCCTCGATCGCGCCCTGACCCGTCCCCTTCACCGCGGCCAGGCCGTAGCGCACCGTCGTGTCGTCGATCGGTTCGAAGCGCGCTGTGCCGCGGTTGATGTCCGGCGGCTCGAAGCGGATGCCGAACAGCTTGGCGTCGGCCAGCAGCACCTTCAACTTGTCGGTGTTGTCGGCTTCGACGGTCATGTTCGCGGCGTAGAACTCCGCCGTGCAATGGACCTTGATCCACGCCGTGTGATACGCGAGCAGGGAGTAGGCGGCGGCATGGCTCTTGTTGAAGCCGTAGCCCGCGAACTTCTCCATCAAGTCGAAGACCTCGTCGGCCTTCGCGGCCGCGATGCCCTTCCTGGCTGCACCATCGCGGAAGCTCGCACGGTGCTTGGCCATCTCGTCGGCCTTCTTCTTGCCCATCGCGCGGCGCAGCAGGTCGGCACCGCCCAGGCTGTAGCCGCCCAGCAACTGCGCCGCCTGCATCACCTGTTCCTGATAGACGAAGATGCCGTAGGTCTCCTCGAGCACCGGTGCCAACAGCGGATGCGGATAGGTGATCTCCTCCTTGCCGTTCTTGCGCGCGCAGAACGAAGGGATGTTCTCCATCGGCCCCGGGCGGAACATCGCGTTCAGCGCGATCAGATCCTCCAGCCGCGCCGGCCGCGCTTCGCGCAGCATGCCCTGCATGCCGCGGCTTTCGAACTGGAACACGGCTTCGGTCAGGCCGTCGGCGAAGAGCTTGTAGACCCTGGGGGCGTCCAGCGGCAGAGCCTCGTAGCTGAAGTCGCGACGGTCGGGGCGGCGGGCACGGACGAAGTCCTTGGCCAGCTCCAGGATGGTCAGCGTCGCCAGGCCCAGGAAGTCGAACTTGACCAGGCCGATGGCCTCGACGTCGTCCTTGTCGAACTGGCTCACCGCACTGTCGCTGCCCGGCTGCTGGTACAGCGGGCAGAAGTCGGTGATCTTGCCCGGCGCGATGAGCACGCCGCCGGCATGCATGCCGACGTTGCGCACCAGGCCCTCGACCCGCGTGGCCAGCGACAGTAGCTCGGCCACCTCTTCTTCGGCGGCCTCGCGCTGCTCGAGCTCGGGCACCTCCTTGCGCACATAGATCAGGCCCGGGTCCGGCTTGTCTGGCACCGGCGCCAGCGTGTAGGTCTTGCCCGGCAGGCCCGGCACCAGCTTGGCCACGCTGTCCACCTGGCCGTAGCCCATCCCCAGCACACGGCCGACGTCGCGCAGCGCGGCCTTGCTGGCGAGCGTGCCGAAGGTCGCGATCTGGCTCACCGCGTCGCGGCCGTACTTGGCCTTCACGTACTCGATCACGCGGTCGCGGTTGGCCTGGCAGAAGTCGATGTCGAAGTCGGGCATCGACACCCGCTCGGGGTTCAGGAAGCGCTCGAACAGCAGCTTGTAGCGCAGCGGGTCGAGGTCGGTGATGAAGAGGGCGTAGGCGACCAGCGAGCCGGCGCCCGAGCCGCGCCCCGGCCCCACCGGGCAGGCGTGGTCCTTGGCCCAGACGATGAAGTCGGAGACGATCAGGAAGTAGCCGGGGAACCCCATCTGCACGATCGTGTCGAGCTCGAACTCGAGCCGCTCGAGATACCGCGGCCGCTGCTGCTCGCGCTGCGCCGCATCGGGGTACAGCGCGGCCAGCCGCTTCTGGAGCCCGGCGTGCGAGGCCTGGCGGAAGTAGGCCTCGAGCGGCATCCGCACGCCATCCACCTCGGGCGTCGGGAAGTCGGGCAGCTGCGGCTTGTCCAGCACCAGGCTGAGGCTGCAGCGGCGCGCGATCTCGATCGCGTTCTCGAGCGCGGAAGGCAGGTCGTCGAAAAGCGCCGCCATCTCGGCACCGGTCTTGAAGTACTGCTCTCGCGTGAAGCGCTTGACGCGTCGAGGGTTGGCCAGCAGCTCGCCCTCGGCGATACACACGCGCGCCTCGTGGGCGTCGAAGTCGTCGGCCTGCAGGAACTGCACCGGGTGCGTGGCCACCACCGGTAGCTCCAGCCGCGCGGCCAGCGCCACCGCGGCACGCACGTGCGCCTCGTTCGTGGCCTGCCCTGCGCGGTGCAGCTCGAGGTAAAAGCGGCCCGGGAACAGCGCCGCGAGCTCGCGTGCACCGGCCTCGGCGCGTTCGCCGTCGCCGGCTAGCAGGGCCAGCCCCACCGACCCGAGGTCGGCGCCCGACAACGCGATCAGCCCGCCGCCCAGCTCGTGCAGCCACTCCCACTTCAGCCAGGCCTGCGAGCGCTGCGCGTTCGTCACCCAGGCTCGCGCCAACAGCTCGCACAGGTTCAGCCAGCCCTGCCTGTCCTGCACCAGCAGCAACAGCCGGCTGGGCTGCCGCTCGGGGCCGGTGGTGCCCGGCGCGGGCTCCATCAGCGCATCGACGCCGAGCAGCGGCTTGACCCCCGCGTCGCGGCAGGCACGGTAAAACTTGACGGCGCCGAACAGGTTGTTGAGGTCGGTGATTGCCAGCGCGGGCTGGCCGTCGGCGCGGGCGGCGGCGGCGGCATCCGCAATGCGCAGCGTGCCATCGACCACCGAGTACTCGGTGTGGACGCGGAGGTGGACGAAGGGCATTGGTAGACGTTGGTTCCTTAAGCGGCCCGAAGGCCGGGTGCAGAACCA
>JBBINW010000062.1:0-28733 GCA_037443665.1 Betaproteobacteria bacterium | reverse complement strand
GGGCCTTCGCCCCAACCTCTCGCGGGGCCCCTAACCGTCCGGCTCCGCCGGCGGGCGTCTGGGCATGAGCTTCGCCTCATGCCCAGACGCCCCAACTACTGCGCCGTCCGGCGTTTGGTCGCGGGAGTATTCACCTTAGCCGAGATGGCATTGGGAACGCCGGATGTGGATGTATAAGTGTGGTGGAGTTGCTCATGACGCGATAGAGGTCGCTGTGTACGTTCGCAATGCTTGGTATGTCGCCGCAGCCTCCGATGAGATCGGTGCTGCACCGCTTGGCCGGACCATCTGCGGACAGCGCATGGTCGCCTTCCGCGGTGCCGGCGGCGCTGTCTCGGTGCTCGAGGACTTCTGTCCGCATCGCGGCGCGCCGCTTTCGCTCGGCCGCGTTCGTGATGATGGTGCGATCGTCTGTGGTTACCACGGCTTGGTGATGGGCGGTGACGGTCGTTGCGTTGGCATGCCAGGCCAGCGCGTGCGGCCGACGATCCGCGTCTATCCAGCGATCGAGCGCTACGGATTTGTCTGGGTCTGGCCCGGCGACAAGAGCCTGGCCGATCCGGCGCACCTGCATCATCTGCCTTGGGCCGAGAGCCCGGAGTGGACGTACGCGGGCGGTCTTTACCACGTCGCCTGCGACTACCGGCTGATGATCGACAACCTCATGGACCTGACGCATGAGACTTACGTGCACGCCACCAGCATCGGCCAACCCGAGATCGAGGAAGCGGCACCAGCGACCCGCGTCGAGGGCAACACAGCGATCACGAGCCGCTTCATGTCGAACATCTCCGCGCCGCCGTTCTGGCGCGCCGCGCTGCGCGGTAATCACCTCGCCGACAACGTGCCGGTCGACCGCTGGCAAATCTGCCGCTTCACCCCACCCAGTCACGTAATGATCGAGGTCGGCGTCGCCCACGCCGGGCACGGCGGCAACGAGGCTCCGGCCGACAAGAAGGCCTCGAGCATCGTCGTCGACTTCATCACTCCCGAGACCGAGACCTCGATTTGGTACTTCTGGGGCATGGCGCGAAACTTCAACGTCGGGGACGCGACCCTCACGGCGACCATCCGGGACGGCCAGGCGGCGATCTTCCGTGAGGATGTCGGCATCCTGGAGGCCCAGCAGAGGAATCTCACCGAACAGCCTAACCGCCATCTGATGCGGCTCAACGTCGACATGGGCGGGTTCGAGGCTCGGCGCATTCTCGAGCGTTTGGTCGCAGAGGAACAGAACGACCTGCGCGGGGCTTGAGGCCCCGAGTCGAGGGACGCCGACAGGCTGGGTTGTGGCAATGAGGTCTGGCGACATAGCCGCCTCTGTGCCGCGGTCACTGACGTGGGCGGTGACGCCGGCTGGGTTGAGCGCCGCACCTGTGGCGTCGTGAGGAGGGCCACGGTCGGCTTTGCAGCTTCGATCGCTGCGAACCTTACGGGAGTTTGGGCGCCGAGCGCGAGGTGAATGACAGCAGCCTGGTTGACACCGGCCGCTCATTCCGCGAAGTTAGACGGCAGCCGTCGACCCCGATGGAGCGGCGGCGACCGACGCTCCGGGCGTCGGCCACGTCATGGCCAGAGGACGCTCAGCTTACGGTGTCAGGGACAAGACTCGGCTATTTGTCGAGCCCGATCATCGCCAGCAGAGGCGGGCCCGAAGCGATTCCCGTTCAGGCGGCTGCCGCGCGGCGGCTGGCCGTGCGAAGATTCTGAGGCCAGTGTCGCGAGAGTCGCGACGCTGCAGTCGTCAGTCGCGCAAGGGGAAGTGCAGTTATGGCTGAAACCCATGGCAACGCGAGTCTCGAAGCTGAACTGGTCGCCTCGGCAGCCAGCTTTCGAGCGATGGCCGAGAACGTTCCCGGCGCCCTGTTCCGCTACGTGATGCATCCGGACGGGCGCTACTCGGTGCGATACATGAGCCCGCGCTGCGTCGACCTCTGGGAACTGCCTCCCCAGAGGATCCAGGAGGACGCGACGGTGCTGTGGGAGATGGTGGACCCAGAGCACCTGCCCGGAATGCAGGGCTCCGTCATGCAATCCGCAGAGACACTGGAGCCCTGGCGCTGGGAGTGGCGCATCACCACCCCGTCGGGACGCCGCAAGTGGCTGCAAGGCATCGGGCGGCCGCGACGCGAGCCGGATGGCAGCGTCCTCTGGGACAGCTTCATCCTCGACGTGACCGAGCGCAAGCGGGCCGACGAGGTGCTGAACGACAACGAGCAACGCCTGCAGGCCTTGCTCGACAACATCAGCAGCGGGGTCATCGTTCACGGCCCGGACACCCACATCATCGACGCCAATCCTGCGGCCTGCCGCATCGTTGGTCTGACACTCGAACAGATGCGCGGCAAGGTCGCGGTCGACCCGTACTGGAGCTTTCTGGAAGAGGACGGCTCGGTGATGGCCCTCGAACGATTCCCGGTGCCGCAGGTCCTTGCCCGCGGCAGCGCCGTGAACAAATTCGTGCTGGGTGTGCGCCGCCCTGATCTGCCGCGCCCGGTCTGGGTGCAGGTCGATGCCTACCCCTTTCGCGACGGACAGGGAAACATCAGCCAGATCGTCGTGACCTTCGCCGACATCACGGAACTCAAGCTCGCCGAAGATCGAGCCCGGCGCCTGAACCGCTCGCTGCGGATGCTGAGCAGCGGCCATGTCGGGGTGCTGAACGCGAGCGACGAATCGGCTTACCTCGGCCAGGTGTGTGAGGCGGTGGCCGCGGCGGGCGGTCTGCCCCTGGCCTGCGTGTTCTTCGCGAACCGTGACCACGAGAAGTCTGCCCGGATCGTGGCCCGCGCCGGGCCTGCGGTGGCCTACCTCGACTCGATCCAGCTTTCCTGGGACGGCGACCTGCCGGCCGGGCGGGGCCCGTTCGGGATCGCCGTGCGCACCGGGCGCACCCAGGTGAATCAGGACTGGCGCACCAGTGCCGCGATGGCCCCGTGGCGCGAACAGGCCTTGCGTCATGGCTTCCAGTCGAGCATCGCGCTGCCCCTGACGGCCGCGGACGAAGTCATCGGCGTGCTCTCGCTTTACGCCTGCGAGGTCGAAGCCTTCGACTCCGAGGAAGTGCCTCCGCTGGAAGAGCTGGCACGCCACATCTCGGTGGCTCTGGAGACCTTGCGGACCCGGCGGCAGCGCGATCTGGCCGAAGGTGCGAACCGGGCCAAGAGCGAGTTCCTGGCCAACATGAGCCACGAGATCCGCACGCCCCTGAACGCGATCGTCGGCCTCAACTACCTGATGCGGCGCGATGGCGTGACGCCGGCGCAATCCGCCCGACTGGACAAGCTCGACGGTGCCAGCAATCACCTGCTGTCCCTCATCAACGACATCCTGGACCTGTCCAAGATCGAGGCTGGGCAAGTGCAGCTCGAGGCCTCGAACTTCCACTTGTCGGCCGTGCTCGACTCCGTCGCTTCGATCATTGCCGAATCCTCGCGCGCCAAGGGCTTGACCGTCGAGACCGACGCCAACGCCGTGCCCTCGTGGCTGCGCGGCGACCCGACGCGGTTGCGGCAAGCCTTGCTGAACTTTGCGGGCAACGCCGTCAAGTTCACCGAGCGCGGCACCATCGCGCTGCGCGCGAAGCTGCTCGAGAGTCGAGGCGACGAACTGCTCGTGCGGTTCTCGGTGGAAGACACGGGTGTCGGGATCGCGGCCGAGAGCATCCCACGTCTGTTCCGGGCCTTCGAGCAGGCCGACGCATCGATCACGCGCAAATTCGGCGGCACGGGCCTGGGGCTGGCCATCACCAAGCGACTGACAGTGCTGATGGGTGGCGATTGCGGTGTCGAGAGCGAACCCGGCGTGGGCAGCACGTTCTGGTTCACGGCTCACCTGCAGCGAGGCCACGGCATCTTGCCGGCGGCAGAGATCGACCGAACCTCAGGCGCCGAGGAACTCCTGCGACAGCGCCACCGCGGTGCGCGGATTCTGGTGGCCGAGGACAACGAGGTGAACCAGGAAGTCCTGCTGGCCATGCTGCATGGTGTCGGCCTGAGCGCGGACGTCGCCGCCGACGGCCGACAGGCAGTGACGATGGCGATGGCGAACGACTACCGCATGATCCTCATGGACATGCAGATGCCCGTGATGGGCGGCCTGGATGCCACGCGGGCGATCCGTGCGCTGCCTCAGTGGCAAGCGCGCCCCATCCTGGCCTTAACGGCCAATGCATTCGACGAGAACCGCCTGGCCTGCAAGGTGGCCGGGATGAACGATTTCATCGTCAAGCCCATCGACGTCCATTCCTTGTATTCGACCATGCTCAGTTGGCTGGACGGGGCTGCCGGGGCGGCAAGCGGTGACTTTGACAGTGCCCCGCCACCGGCTGATGCACCTGGCTGAAGCCGCTGCCCATGGCGAGTTGCCGCGACCCGACCGCCGTGCCTGCCATCAAGCTGTTCGACCCGCAGACTCGATGTCAGGCCGCCGCTGGCGGCGACGTCGCCGGACCGCTGCCTTGCGCAGCTCTTCGAGCGCCCGCATCGCCGCTGCGCAAGGCAGGATGAACAGCCAGACGTGCGGCGCCAGCGGCGCCGTCGCCAGGATCGCATTGCCCCAAGGCGTGTAGACGAACGGCGGCACCAGCGCGATCTCCGCCACCACGCCGGCGGCGATGAGCGCGTTGCCGCCGATTCCCGTCGAGACAGAAGTGGCCCCGCTTGTCTGAACAGCTTTCCCCGACCTTTAAGTGGACTGCGGGCGGGTTGCTGAACGGTGCAGAGTTGTCCAAGGCGGCGTTCGGCGCTTGCGACGAACCGACCGACGCAGTGGGCAACTCGGGGCGCACCTGGGACTTCATCTTATGCGGCCAACGCCACGGCCTTGACACTCATCGAAACCGACCCGGGTGTGCTCACCAAAACCTGACCCACCGTTGGCGCGCGCCAACCGCCTAGGAGCGGGGTCAAGGGCAGGCTGCCTTGCGCAGCCTGGCGAAGCGAACCCTTGACGCCGCGTAGAGGCAAGTACGCTGGAATTTGGCTGTAGGCGCGGCATTTGAGTGCCTACAGCCATGGACTGCCGAACGCGCGCGCGAACCAACTCCTCGTGGGTCAGTTTTCGTGAGCAGAAGTGGGTCAATTCGCGTGAGCGCCAAAGCCACGGCTGGCAGCCGGGCGAAGCAGCGCTCGTCAGTCGTGAGGTCGGCCAAGCTGGAGCGCGCCCGGGCGGCGTTGTGCCAAGCCAGGTACCCGGCAATGTCGGCGCGCGCGGCGCTGACGCTGTCGTAGGCCTTGAGGTAGATACGCTCGTACTTCACGCTGCGCCACAGCCGCTCGACGAAGACGTTGTCGCGCCAGGCGCCGCGCCCGCCCATGCTGAGCTTGCAACCCTTGCCCAGGACGACCTCGGTGACTTCGGTGGTCGTGAACTGGCTGCCCTGGTCCGTATTGACGATCTCGGGTGTGCCCCAGCGGGCCAATGCCGTCTCGATGACGTCGCGGGCGTGGCAGGCTTCCAGCGTGATGGCCCCCTTGTGTGCCAACACTCGGCGGCTGGCCACGTCCATCACCGCGGTGAGGTAGACGAAGCCGCGCGCCATCGGGATGTACGTCGTGTCCAGCGCCCAGATCTGGTTGGACCGCTCAACGGCCAGCTTGCACAGCAGGTACGGGTAGATCTTGTGCCCTGGCGCGCGCTTGCTGGTGCCGGGCTGCGGCGCCAGTGCCTCGATGCCCATGCGCTTCATCAGCGTGGCGATGTGGCGCCGGCCCAGGGCCATGCCTTTGCGCTGCAGTTGCCGGCGCAACATGCGTGCACCCATGAAGGGGTGCTCCAGATGCAACTCGTCGATGCGGCGCATGAGCGCCAGATCGGGCGCACTGGTCGGCCGCGGCAGGCAGTACACCGAGCCTCGGCTCATGCCCAGCAAGCCGGCCTGGTGCGTGATCGGCGGGGCGTGGTCTCGGTTGATCATGGCTTTGCGCTCAGCAATCCCGCCTTGGTGAGCGCGCGGTCTAAAAATCGTTCTCCAGGGCCAGCTGGCCTATCTTGGCGTGCAGCGGCGCCAGGTCCACCGACGGTGTGACCGGGCCGCTGCCGAAGGCGCCGGCGGCACCTTCGAGCAACTGGCGCTTCCACTCGATGATCTGGCTGGCATGCAGCTCGACCTCCTTGCACAGCTCGGCCATCGTCTTGTCGTCACGAAAGGCTGCCAGAGCCACCTGCGCATTGAACGCCGGGCTGTGGATGCGCCGTGTACGGCGCGCTGGCTTCTTCACCATCGAAGACTCCTTCTTGCCGGGCCACCCTCGGCCCGGCTCGACGCCTGGAGTTACCACCTATCGCGGTGTACAGATTTGCGCGGCCACTTCTCCCCGGACCATGCTGACAAGCGGGCGCGCACCAATGCGTTGTCGCTCATATCGGCGCTGCCGTTCACCTTGTAGCGCAAGACCGACTCTCCGCGAACGCCGCGCGCCGACAGGGGCCTGGGATGCTCATAAGGCGCACTTAAGCCGCTGGCTTCGAGACTGCTGCGCCCGCAGGTTGCGGCAGGCGGCTTGCCGCTCTCACCGGAGATTCGATGTCAGACACGCCGTCCGCCGGCAGAGCGTTCGCCGCGCCGACCTCGATCCTGGGATCCTGGCCCGGTGCGGCGTCCGCAGCCGGGGCAGATGCCGGGGGCGAGCGCCGCTGGCCCTCGGGCCGCGCGATGGCGACCGGCCTCATCGTCTTCGCGTCCGTCTGGCTGCCCCTGCTCGCATTGCCTTCGCTGTCGCCACCGGACGACAACATCGAGCAGCTAACCTGGGTACGCTCGCTGGAGTGGGGCTACTACAAGCACCCGCCGCTGCCGACGTGGCTGCTTTGGCTGCCCGTGCGCGTCTTTGGGTTGTCGGCCGGAGTCACCGATGTCCTGGGCGCCGTCTGCACGCTGGGTGCCCTGACCATCGTCTGGCGTCTCCTGACGACCTTGCGCGGCCGCGCGCACGCCGGGCTCACCCTGCTGGCGATGCTGTGCATCACGTACTACAGCCGGCGGCTGAACTACTACGACCACGACGTCGTCCTGATGCTGCTGTCGGCCGCCTGCGCGGCGATCGCGTGGCGGGCCTTCGGCAATCCCGGCCATCGGGGCTGGCTCGCGCTCGGAATGGCGCTCGGTCTGGGCGCACTCGCCAAGTACCAGATGGCGGTGAGCGCCGCCTGCGTTCTCGCGTTCGCAGTCCACCGCCGCGCCTGGCGCAACCCCGCCCAGTGGCGCGGACTCCTGTTGTCCGGCGTGATCGCGCTCGCGGTTGTCGCCCCCCATCTGGTCTGGGTCGTCCGTCACGACTTCCTGCCCGCGCGTTATGCCCTCGATTCGTCGCTGGACGCCCGGCTGTCGCCGCCGCAGAGGATCATCGAGGCGGCGCATTGGCTGGCCGACCAGTTGCTGAATCGCGCCCTGCCGGCATTCCTGTTGCTCGGCGTCGCCGCCGTGACGGCTAGAGGGCGCGCATCGGAACCCTTGCACGCGGAGGCCTTCAGCGTGACCGGCGACGGATCGCGGGCCTTCCTGCTGATCTGGGGCATCGTTCCGCTCGCCTTCACCGCAGCCACGGCCCTGCTCTTCGGTGCACGGCTGCCCTTGCACTGGGGCCTGCCGTTCCTTCTGTTCGTCGTGCCCGCGTCGATTGAGTTGATGCCACGGGACCTCTGTCGGCGCAGTGACCCAGCCTCGGTCATCGGTGCGTTCCTGGTGATCCAGAGCCTCCTCCTGGTGACTCTGCAGATCAGTTCCCCGAGCGGGCCCCTGGCCGATCGCGTGCGTGGTTGGAGCCGCTTCGATTCGCGGGGTCTGGCCCGGGATATCGCCGCCGCCGCGCGCGCCCGGCTGGGCGGGCCGATCCAAATCGTCGCGGGCGACGGAGCCATTGCGGGCGCGCTGGCGCTGCAACTGCCAGAGCGGCCGCTCGTGCTCATTGATGGCCGTTTCGACATCAGCCCCTGGGTCGACCGCGACCTGCTGCGTCGTTGCGGCGCCCTCGAAATCGGTCGGGCGCTGGCCGACGGCCGGCCGGTCGGGTCCGGCTATCCCGGGCTGCAGTGGAGGATCTCGCCGTCGCTCCGCAGTTCCTCAGGCTGCACTACTCCTCGTTCGCTACCGTTGCTCGCGCAGGCGCGTACCAGCGCGCGATAGCGATAGGAGCGCGTGATGATGACCAATTTCGAGCTGTTCGAGCTGATCAACGCGCCCGCCAACGCCAATGCTTCGCATCTGGCCATTGCGATCCTGCTCGCACGCTGGCTGATCTGGGCGCTACCGCCGGCCATCGTTCTGGCCTGGCTACGCGCCGATGCATCGGGCCGCTGGATTGGCTGCGCATGTTGCTGGCGGTCCTGATCGCGCCGGGCATCGGCCAGGTCGGCGGCGTCGTCTGGCCGCAGCCGCGACCGGCGGCGCTGCACCTGGGGCCTCAGTTCCTATCGCACGTCGCCGACCCTGGCTTGCCCAGCGACCATGTGACCGTGTTCTGGACACTTGCACTGGCGTCGCTGCCGACACGGCAATACGCCGTGCTGTGCTTTCCGCTGCTCGCCATCGGCGTGCTGGTCGGCTGGTGCCGGATTTATCTTGGCGTGCACTTTGCCTACGACGTGCTGGCCGCGCTGCCGGTCGCTGCGGCTGCTGCTGCACTGGCCACGGCGCTGCAGCGACCACTGGCGCCAGCCTTCGACGCGGTCCTGCACGGCTACGATCGGCTCGTGCGGTGCCCCGGCGACGCAAGACTGCGATCGCTCAGGCACTGAACCCGATGGCCCTGAACACCCGATGCGAATCCTGCTCGTCGAAGACGATCCGATGATCGGCAAGGTGGTTCGCCACGGCCTGTCGGCTGCCGGCTTCGCTGTCGACTGGGCGACAGACGGCCGCGCGGCCGAACTCGCACTGGCCAATGCGGTCTACGACCTGGCCGTGCTCGACCTCGGGCTGCCGAAGAAGGACGGCATGGCGGTGCTGCACGCGCTGCGCGCCGGCGGCAGCACGCTGCCGGTTCTCATCGCCACGGCGCGCGACGCGGTGCCCGACCGCATCGCCGGCCTGGAGGCCGGGGCCGACGACTACTTGCTCAAGCCCTTCGACCTCGACGAACTTGTCGCCCGTGTCCGCGCCCTGCTGCGCCGCCACGCGGGCAGCGGCTCGCCCGTGCTCGCGTGCGGGCCGCTCGCCCTCGACCCCGCTCGCAAGACCGTCACGCTGAACGGTGCCGCCGTCGCGCTCTCGGCGCGCGAGTTCGCGGTGCTCGAGGCGCTGCTGCAGCGGCCCGGCGACGTGCTGTCGCGCGAGGCGCTGGAAGAGAAGGTCTACGGCTGGGGCGAGGAGGTCGGCAGCAACGCGATCGAGGTCCACCTGCATCACCTGCGGCGCAAGCTCGGCGCCGACCGCATCGTCAACGTGCGCGGCGTGGGCTACCGCGTCAGCGAGGACTGAATGCGCTCGATCGAGCGCACCCTGCTGGCCTGGATCCTCGGCGCGCTGTCGCTCGGGGCGCTCCTGATCACGCTGGCGATCTACCTGCTGATGCTGCAGGAGATGGGCGAGGTCTTCGACACCGACCTGCGCAACGTGGCGCTGAGCCTGGCAGCGTATCAGCGCGCGGGACAGCCCCCGCCTGTGGCGAGTGCGGCATCGGGCGCCGAGGCCACCGAGGCGGCCGAAACGGCCGTCGAAGCCGGCATCGTCACGCTGAGCTGGACGCTCGACGGCCGGCGGCTCTACGCATCCGACGCTGCGGTGGCGCTGCCCTTCAGCGCCGTCGAAGGCTTTTCGCGACCGGCCGTGGGCACGGAGCAATGGGTCGTCTACACCCATGTGCAGCGCCAAGGCATCGTGCAGGCCGCCCAGCGCGTGGCTTCGCGCATGGCGATCGCCGCCGGCTCGGCCGCCAAGCTCGTGCCGGTCATGGTGGTGCTGATGGTCGCCGCCGGTGGGTTGCTTGTGTACGGCCTGCGACGAGGGCTGCGACCGCTCGACGTGGCGGCGGCAGGGGTCTCGGCACGCGACGCCGATGCCCTCGACCCTATCGCGACCGCCGATGTGCCGCGCGAGATCCTGCCGCTCGTGAGCGCGATCAACGGCCTGATAGCGCGCCTATCGGCCGCACTGGCATCCCAGCGGCGCTTCGTCGCCGATGCCGCGCACGAACTGCGCACGCCCATTGCGGCGCTGCGGCTGCAACTGCAGTGGTTGCAGCGTAGCGGCGACAGTGATACTCGCGACGAGGCCCTGCGCGACCTCGAAGGCGGCATCGCACGCTCGCAGCGTCTCGTCGAGCAGTTGCTCCGCTTCGCCAGGGCTGAACCCGACGGGCAGGCCCTGACGCTCGCGCCGGTGGACCTGGCGGAGGTCGCGCGGTCGACCGTCGGGCGCTTCAGCCTGAAGGCGGCACATGCGGGCATCGACCTCGGCGCGCAGGCCCCGGGTGCCAACGTCATCCAGGGCGACGAGCAACAGCTCACGGTCCTGCTCGACAACCTGATCGAGAACGCGCTGCGGTACACGCTGGCCGGCGGCGCCGTCGACGTGGCGGTCCTGGTCGAGGACGGCCGGACGCAGCTGCGCGTGACGGACGACGGGCCGGGCATTCCCATTGACGAGCGCGAGCAGGTCTTCGAACGCTTTCATCGCGGGCAGTCGGCACAGGCGCAGTCTCGTGACGGTGGCGGCAGCGGCCTGGGCCTGGCAATCGTGCGCGCGATTGCCGAACGGCACGCCGCGCGCGTCAGCCTGCGCACTGCGCCGAGTGGGCGTGGACTCGAGGTTCGGGTCGAATTCACCTTGCCCGCGGCGTGAGCTTGGCGCTCCCGGTGCGCTGTTAAGTCGGCGATAAGCCGCGTCTTGGCACAGTCCCAGGTATGGGCAGGCGATGGCGCCTGCATTGGTACGCAGCTGATACGCAAAGGACTCGCCATGAACCGCAACGCAAGAATTACCACGTCCCTCCTCGCCGTTGGCGCGATCGCAACAGCCGGGGTGGCATTCGCAGCCCACAGCGTGGGCCAGGACGAGGACGATGACGCCATCGCCTCGCTGGCCCAGGCCAAGTTGAGCCTGGTGCAGGCCGTCGACATCGCCCAAACCCAGACCACCGGCCGCGCGACACGCGCAGAACTCGGCAACGAGAACGGAGCACCGATCTTCGAAATCCAGGTCGCGGCCGCCGACAACAAGATCATCGACGTCAAGGTCGACGCGGTGCTGGGCAAGGTGCTCTCAAGCCACGCCGACAAGGGCGAGCATGGGGAACATGGGGAGCGTGGCGGAGAAGCCGACCACGATTGATCGAACCCGGTCAGCTTGCGGCCAGCGCTGGATGGCCTGAGCCGCTGGCCATTGAACCTTCCCGGAGTACAACAAGATGGATATGGTTTCCCGCGTGGGCCTCGCGTCCCTGCTCAACAAGGTCCCCGAAGTCACCCTCTCGTTCTGGATCATCAAGATCATGGCCACGACCGTGGGCGAGACCGCGGCTGACTTCCTCAACATCAACCTGAACCTGGGCCTGTCGCGGACCTCGGCGGTGATGGCTGCGCTGCTGGTGATCGCGCTCGTCGGCCAGGTCGCCACGCGGCGACTGGTGCCTTGGACCTACTGGCTGGCGGTGGTCTTCGTCAGCGTCGTCGGCACGCTGATCACCGACAACATCACCGACATGCTGGGCGTGCCGCTGGCGTTGACCACGTCCGTCTTCGCGCTCGCGCTGGCGGCCTGCTTCGCGTTCTGGTACGCCAGCGAGCGGACGCTGTCGATCCAAACCGTCTACACGTTGCGCCGCGAGCTGTTCTACTGGGCCGCGATCCTGCTGACCTTCGCGCTCGGCACCGCCGCAGGCGACTGGGTCGCCGAGACGCTGCAACTGGGCTACCTGCTGTCGGCGCTGGCCTTCGGCACCGCGATCGGCCTGGTGGCGCTGGCCCACTACCGGCTGGGTCTCAATCCGGTGCTGGCGTTCTGGATCGCCTACATCCTGACGCGGCCCCTCGGCGCCTCCTTCGGAGACCTGCTGTCGCAGCCTGCAGCCAACGGCGGTCTGGGGTTGGGGACTGTCGGCACCAGTGCGGCCTTCCTGTCGATGATCTTGGCCCTCGTCGCTGGCGCCACCTGGAACCAACGGATGAAGCTGCGCGCCGTGCGCATGGCCGAGGGGATCGAGTCGTGAGGGCCTGCCTGACGAGCCCCTACGGCCGACGCCGCGGTGTTGTTTGGGCCGGCCTTGCGCTGGCCAGCGCGGTATGGGTCGCCGTCGCGCCGGCGTCTGCGCAGGTACGGGCCGGCGCCATGACCAACGTGGCGCCGATCCCGGTCGAGAAGAACCCGCCCGGCGACATCCCCGACAACCAGGTTTTCGTGGCTTGGCGGTCGCCACTCGGCTTCTCGATGCAGGTCCCCGAGGGCTGGGCGCGCCGCGATCTGGCCGACGGCTCGCAGTTCAACGACAAGTACAACGCGATCAGTGTGACGATCTCGCCGAGTGCAACCGCCCTCAGTGTGGCCAGCGTGCGCGCGAACGAGGTCGCGGCGCTGCAGCGGCTGCCCAAGGCGGTCGAGGTTGTCGACGTGAAGGCGGTCACGCTGCCGGCCGGACCGGCGGTCGTCGTCCGCTTTCGTGCCAATTCGGAACCCAACCCGGTCACCAACAAGGCGATCCGACTGGACAACGAGGCCGTCTACCTGTGGCGCGCCGGCCGGCTGGCGACAATCACGCTGTCTGCGCCGGCCGGCGCGGACAACGCCGACCAATGGCGGCTTGTCGCACGGAGCTTCGCGTGGGCCCGGTAGCGACCCGAAGGCCAATGGGTGCTGGCGCAAAGCCCGACCCCGACATCGCCTTGCGCGGCGTCGACCTGTACCGCTTCTTCCACGATGGCGACGCCGAGACGCTGGCGCTGCGCGGCGTCAGCGTGCAGGTCGCGGCCGGCGAATGGGTGGCGCTGCTCGGCGCGTCGGGCAGCGGCAAGTCCACGCTGCTGAACTGCCTGGCCGGGCTCGACGAGCCAGACGGCGGACACGTCGACCTGCTCGGCCGGCGCCTGTCGCGGCGGCCCGAGGCCGAGCGGGCGCGTCAGCGCGCGGCCGGCGTCGGCATCCTGATGCAATCGCACAACCTGCTGCCTTCACTGAGCCTGATCGACAACCTGCGGTTGGCCTCCGAGCTTGCCGGCCGGGGCGACCGGCACCATGCCCAGCGGTTGCTCGATCAGCTGGGCCTGGGCGATCACACCCATTCGCGACCGGCGCAGCTGTCGGGCGGCGAGGTCGCGCGCGCCGCGCTCGCGGTGGCTTTGGTCGCATCGCCGCCGGTGCTGCTGGCCGACGAACCCACCGGCGAGGTCGACGCCGCGACCGAGCAGCAGGTCTTCGAGGTCCTGCGCACCCAGCGCGCAGCCGGCACCGCGATCCTGGTGGCGACCCACAGCGAGGCATTGGCCGCACAGGCCGATCGCGTGCTGCGCATGCAGGACGGGCGGATCGATGAGGCCTGACCTGCTGTTGACCGGCGACGGCGTTGGACGGCGCTTCGTTGCGCACGGAGCTCCATTCGAAGCCCTTCAGCCCGCCCATTTCAGCGTTCGCGCCGGCGACCGCATCGCCGTCGTCGGTCCATCGGGCAGCGGCAAGTCCACGCTGCTGCAGTTGATGGCCGGGCTCGACCTGCCGACCTCGGGCCAGCTCGACTGGCCGGGACTGGCGCCGCGTGAGCAGCTGCGACCGCGTCACGTCGGCGTCGTCTTCCAGGCGCCGAACCTGTTGCCCTCGCTCAGCGCAGTTGAGAACGTCGAGGTGCCGCTGCGCCTGCTCGGCGAGCATCCCCGACCCCGCGAAGCCGCCATGGACGCGCTGGCGCGCGTCGGTCTTGCCGACGTGGCCGACAAGCTGCCCGACGAGCTTTCCGGCGGCCAGGCGCAGCGCGTGGGCGTGGCGCGCGCGATCGTGCTGCGGCCGCGGCTGGTGCTGGCGGATGAACCCACGGGACAGCTCGACCACGTCACCGCGCAGTCGGTCGTCGACGCGCTGCACGCCGCGCTGGGCGACGGCGACGCGGCGCTCGTGCTCGCGACGCACGACGAGACCGTCGCCGCACGCCTGGCCACCCGCTGGCGCATGGACCACGGCCGGCTCGCGCTGCCGCTCGGGGAGGCCCCGTCTTGATCGGCCTGTGGCTTCGGGGTGCCGTCGTCGGGCGCGGCGGGCGGGTGCTGGGCACCGTCATCGGCATGGCGCTGACGGTCGCGCTGCTGGCCACGCTGGGCAGCTTTGTCGGGTCGTCGGCGCAGACGATGGCGCGGCGCGCGCTGGCCAACGTGCCGGTCCATTGGCAGGTCTTGCTGGCGCCGGGCGCCGACGCGGCAACGGTGATGGAAGCCGTGCGCAAGGCGGCCTCGCCCATGGCCGTGCGCAGCGTCGGCTACGCCGAGGTCGACGCGCTCAGCGCAACCACCGGCGCCACGACGCAGACCACCGGTGCCGGGGTCGCGCTGGGCGTCGACGCCGACTACGCCGCGCGGTTCCCGCAACAGATCACGGTCGCGTTGGGTTCGGCCGACGGCGTGCTCGTCGCCACGCAGACCGCCGCCAACCTGCACGTCGGCGTGGGCGACACCTTCACGGTCCGGCGCCAGGGACTGGCACCGGTCGACCTGAAGGTCGCCGGCATCGCGAACCTGCCGAATGCCGATGCGATGTTCCAGGCCATCGGCGTGCCGGTGGGCACGGCGCCGCAGGCGCCGCCGGACAACGTGCTGGTGCTGCCGGCCGCGACCTGGCACGCGCTGTTCGATCCTCAGGCCGCCATACGCCCCGACAGCGTGCACCGCCAGCTGCATGTGAGGCTGGACCTGGCGCGCCTGCCCGCGGACCCGGGCGCCGCCTATGTGCAGGCGTCGAACCTCGCGAACAACTTCGAGGCGCGCGTGGCCGGCAGCGCCGCCGTCGCCAACAACCTGGCGGCGCGGCTCGACGGCGTGCGCGCCGACGCGCTGTACGCGCGCGTGCTGTTCCTCTTTCTCGGTGCGCCGGGCGCGGTACTGGCGGTGCTTGTCACGCTGGGCATCGCCGCATCGGGCGGCGAGCGCCGGCGCCGCGAGCAGGCCTTGCTGCGCATCCGTGGCGCCTCGGTCGGGCTGCTGGTGCGGCTGGCGGCGTGGGAATCGGCCGCGCTGGGCAGTGCCGGCGTGGCGGCGGGCCTGCTCGTTGCCGCCGCTACCTTGCACGGGGCCTGGGGCTTGGACGACTTCCGGCTGGCGGGGCCTTGGTTGGCGCTGGCCGCGCTGCTGGGATTCGGGCTCGCAGGCGCCGCCTTCGTGTTACCAGCCTGGCGCGACGCCACCGGCTCGACGGTGGCAGCAGCGCGCTCGCAGGCCGCGTCCGCAGCCACGCCGCTGTGGCAGCGGCTGGGCCTGGATGGTGTGCTGATCGTCGTCGGCGCCGCGGTGTTCTGGCGCTTCGCGCAGACCGGCTACAGCATCGTGCTGGCGACCGAGGGCGTGGCGCAGACCGCCGTTCACTATGAGGCTTTCCTGGCGCCAGCCTGCCTGTGGATGGGCGCCGGGCTGCTGTGGATCCGAATCGGCCGGCTGGCACTGAAGCGCGGCGCGGCTCGCTTGGCAGCCAAGGCATTCGACACCCGAGGCCTGGCGCCGCTGGTTGCCGCGTCGCTTGTGCGCCAGCGGCGCCGCGTCGCCGGCGCCACCGCGCTGGTGGCACTGGCCTTTGCCTTCGCCACCGCCACCGCGATCTTCAACACCACCTACGACGCGCAGTCGCGCGTCGATGCCTTGCTGACGAACGGCGCCGACGTCACCGTCACCGGCAGCATCACGGCACCGGCGGGCCCGCTGTTCGAGCGTCTGCGCGCGCTGCCGGGCGTGGTCGCGGCCGAGCCCCTGATGCATCGCATGGCCTATGTCGGTGCCGACCTGCAGGATCTCTTCGGCATCGACCCGAAGCGCATCGGCACCGTGACGACGCTGTCCGACGCCTTCTTCGGCAACCATGACGCCGCCGCGACGCTGGCCGCGCTCAAGCGCGTGCCCGACGGCGTGCTCGTGGCCGAGGAGACGGTGCGCGACTTCCAGCTGAAGGTCGGTGACGAACTGAACCTGCGGCTGCAGGGCGCGGCCGACCACCAGTTCCACCTCGTGCGCTTCCACTTCGTCGGCATCGTCAAGGAGTTCCCGACCGCACCGAAAGACTCGTTCCTGGTCGCCAACGCGCCCTACCTGGCGCAGGCCACTGGCGCCCCCGCTCCAGAGGTCGTGCTGCTGCGCACCGCGGGTGACGCGCAGCTGCTGGCGCAGGCGGCACTCTCGCTGGCGCACGAGTTGCCGGGCGCCAAGGTCAGCACGCTCGGCGAGACCCAGGCGATCATCAGCTCCAGCCTGAGCGCGGTCGACCTGAGGCAGCTGACGCGGCTGGAACTCGGCTTCTCGGTGCTGCTGGTGGCCGTCATCGCAGGCATCGTGCTGGGGCTGAACCTGGCCGAGCGGCGTCGCAGCTTCGCCGTGCTGGCTGCGCTGGGCGCCACGCCACGGCAGATCAGCACCTTCCTGCGCGCCGAGGGCGCCTTCACGGTCGGCGGCGGCATGCTGATGGGCTGCGCCACGGGCTTGGTGCTGGCGAAATCGCTGGTCGCGATCCTCGCCGGCGCCTTCGACCCACCGCCCGAGGCGCTGGTCGTTCCCTGGCTTTACCTTGGGTCGACCGTCGCCACGGCGGTGGCGTGCGCGGCACTTGCGCTGGTGCTGATGCAGCGGCTGTCTTCACGTCCCGACCTGGAGGCGCTGCGAACACGATAGTCTGCGTTGCAGCAGAACGTATCGTTGGGCCTCACGCCCGCAGCGCTTCGGCCGATTCAGGATAAGGATCCATGGAACACAAAGTCCCTACTCGATACGGCGCCGCTGCCCAAGTCCTGCATTGGCTGACGGCCATCCTGGTGCTGGCGGCCTTCGTCTACGGGCAGGGTGGCTTGGAAGAGCGGGTCTACTCAGCCGCCCGCGACTTCGAGCGGCAGCTGCACGAGACGCTCGGTCTTTGCGTCCTGGCTTTGACCGTGCTGCGGATCCTGTGGCGCGCAGTCGACAAGCGCCCCGAGCCTCCGCCGCTTTCACGCTGGATGAGAGTCTCGGCCAGCGTGGTCCAGGCAGCTCTCTACGTGCTTCTCTTCGCGGTACCGCTCACCGCCATCAGCGGCGCGTGGCTGGAGGGTCATGCACTCACCCTGCTGGCAGGCGTATCCGTTCCCCCTCCATGGGCCGAATCACACGCGTTTGGCGCCACGATTGCAGAAGTCCACACTTGGCTCGGTGATGCCATTCTCTGGCTCGCGGGAGCACACGCGGCTGCCGGGCTGTTCCATCACTACGTCCTCAACGATGGCGTGCTCCCGTCCATGCTTCCGAGCTGGATTGGACGAAAACGATGAGGCCCATCCCTTGTTTCGAGCGGACCCCCCGCCCCCTCCCCCCGTGGCACGGTGACCGTTCAGCGCAAACGATGAACCCGAGAACTGAAGTCATCCGCCTGCATGGTGTCATTGCCGGCGCCCTGCTGCTGTCGGTACTGGCCGGCTGTGCCACCTACGCGCCGCGGCCGCTGCCGCAGGCGGCATCGGCGTCGCGCGACGTCCGGACGTTGAGCGTGAGCGCGGCACATATGCCGTTCCGATCAATGGCGGCACACCGCTTCGACCCCAGCGACGGTCTCGACATCGACGAGGTGGCGATGCTCGCGGTAGCCAACAACCCGCAGCTGAAGGCGGCGCGCGACGGTCTCGGTGTTGCGCGCGCGCAGGCCTTCGCTGCGGGGCTGCTGCCGGACCCGAGCCTGGCGATCAGCAGCGACCACCCGACGAACGGAGTCGCCGGCAACACCAACGCCTTCAACCTGAACCTGGGCTTCGACGTGAGCTCGCTGCTCGCGCGTTCGTCGCGTTCGGCCGGCGCCGGTGCCGAGGTCGATCGCGTCAACCTCGAACTGCTGTGGCAGGAGTGGCAGGTGGTCAGCCAAGCGCGGCTGCTGTTCACGCGGCTGCGTTCGCAGGATAGCCTGCTGGCCGTGCTGCAGCGGTCGCGCGACGTGCTCTCGGCCATGGCGGCACGCACCCGGCAGGCATTGGTTGCGGGCAACGTCACACTCGACACCTCGACCAGCGATCTGGCCGCGCTGCAGGGCGTCGAGAAGCAGATCGACGAGCTGCAGCGCACCCATCGGCAGGACGCGATCGCGCTCGATGGCCTGCTGGGACTGGCGCCCGACGTGCGGCTCGAGCTCGTCGGCGACCCCGAGCCGGCACAACCGGATCTGCAGACCCTGCGCGCCGGGCGGGCGCAGCGGCTTGCGCGCCGGCCCGACCTGCTGGCGCTGCAGGCCGGCTACCGCTCGCAGGAGGCGAGCTACCGCGGCGCGGTGCTGGCCCAGTTCCCGGCGCTGAACGTCGGCATCACCCGCGCCCGCGATACCAGTGGCCTGTACACGCTGGGCTTCGGCCTGAGCCTCAGTCTGCCGATCCTCAACGCCAACCGCGGCAACATCGCCATCGAGCAGGCCACGCGCGCCAGGCTCTACGACGAGTACCAGCAACGGCTGGATGCTGCGCACAACGAGGTCGAGGTGGCGCTGGCCAACATCCCGCTCCTGCAGGCGCAGCGGGCGCGCATCGACACCGGCGTGGCCGAGCTCGGCCGACTGGCCCAGCGCGCCGACGAGGCATTCCGCGCCGGCAACCTCACGGCGGCCGACCACACCCGCATGACCACAGCCTGGATCGACAAGCAGGCCGAGGCGCTGCAACTGCGCGAGGCGCTGATCGAGCAGGACATCGCACTGCAGACCCTGCTCGGCCCCGATCTTCCCGATATCTCCTCTCTCGACGAAGAGACCACCCGATGAAGCTGTCGACTGCCGGCCTGGTGCTGGCCCTCACATGGAACTCTCTGGCCGGCCCGGCCCTGGCCGACGAAAGCCCCAGCGTACGCATCGAGACCGTGCCGCTGGTGCAGCAGGCGCTGCCCGACGTGGCTTCGGGCTACGGCGTAATCACGCCGGACACCGACAGCGTGCAGACATTGAGCATGCCACGCGCAGGTCAGGTGCTGCGGCTGCGCGTCGCCGTCGGCGAGCTGGTGCACAAGGGCCAGGCACTGCTCGAATTCGGCAGCAGCGCCGATGCCGAGCTCGCCTTCCGCCAAGCGCAGCAGGCGCTGGACTACGCGCGCGGCGAGCGCGACCGTGTCGCGGTGCTGCTCGCGCAGCAGCTCACCACCCGCTCGCAGCTGGCAGCCGCCGACAAGGCCGTGGCCGACGCGCAGGCCGCGCTGCGGATGCAGCAGGGCATCGGTGCCGACCGGTCGCACCAAGTGGTCGTGGCGCCCTTCGACGGCCTGGTGGCGACGGTGTCGGTGGCCCAGGGTGACCGCCTGGCGGCCGGTGCACCGCTGCTGCAATTGGCCCGCAGCGGCCGGCAGCATCTGCTGATGGGTGTGGAGCCGGGCGACGCCCGCAGGGTGCGCGCGGGTATGCCGGTGACCATCAGCGCCGTGATCGACCCGACGCAGCCGGTACGGGGCCGTGTAACGCAGGTGTTCGGCATGGTCAACCCGCAGACCCAGTTGGTCGACGTGAGCGTCGAGCTCGCGCGCAGCTCCTTGCTGGCCGGCACTCGCGTGAGTGCTCGGATCGAGACCGCGCGGCTCACCGGCTGGGTCGTGCCGCGCGCGGCCGTATTGCGCGACCAACGCGGGGCTTACGTCTTTCAGGTCGTCCAGGGGAACAAGGCACACCGGGTCGACGTGCGCACGGGAATCGAGGAGGGCGGAGAGGTGGCCGTGCAGTCCGCCGCGCCGGCTACCCCGCTGAACCCGGCGCTACCGGTCGTCAGCCTGGGCAACTATGAGTTGCAAGACGGCATGGCGGTGCGCCGGGGCGAAAAGTGAGCTTCAGCCAATGGATGCAGGGGCATAGGCGCTCGATCCTCTTCCTGCTGGCGCTGTTGTCGCTGGCCGGTGCGCTGGCCGCGTTCAGGCTGCCGGTGACGCTTTTCCCAAACGTCGACTTTCCGCGCGTCGTCGTCTCGCTCGATGCCGGCGACCGCCCGGCCGACCTGATGATGCTGGCGGTGACGCAGCCGGTCGAGGAGGCCGTGCGCCGCGTGCTCGGCGTGCGCGATGTGCGTTCGACGACCAGCCGCGGCTCAGCCGAGGTCTCGGTCAGCTTCGACTGGGGCATCGACATGGGGCTGGCGACCTCGCAGGTCAACCAGGCGATCACGCAGATCCTGCCGCAGCTGCCGGCTGGCACGCAGCTGTCGACCAAGCGCATGGATCCGACAGTGTTCCCGATCCTGGCTTACAGCCTGACTTCGGGCACGCAGTCGCAGACCGAATTGAACGACCTGGCCACGTACCAGCTGCGCCCGCTGCTGTCGAGCGTGAACGGCGTCGCACGCATCCAGGTCATCGGCGGCGCGCACGAGGAATATCAGGTCACCGTCGACCCGGCACGGCTGCTGGCCTACGGCTTGACGCTGGCCGACGTGGCGCAGTCGCTGTCGGCGGCCAACGTGGTCACGGCGGTCGGCCGGCTGGAGGACCACTACAAGCTCTACCTGGCGATCGCCGACACCCGGCTCAAGGATCTGCGGCAGATCGGGCAGACGGTGGTCAAGAGCGGCAGCAACGGCGTCGTGCGCCTGGACGACGTGGCCCGGGTCAGCGACGGCGTAGAGCCGCAGTGGATCAAGGTCAATGCGGACGGACAGCCGGCGGTGCTGCTTCAGGTCTACCAGCAGCCCGGCAGCAACAGCGTACAGATCGCCCGCGAGGTGCAGGCCCGGCTGGCCGCCTACCGGCCGCAGCTGCCGACCGGCTTGACGCTCGCCAACTGGTACGACCAGAGCGTGCTCGTCGTCGACTCGGCGGCCAGTGTGCGCGACGCGATCCTGATCGGCACCGGGCTGGCCGTGCTGGTGCTGTTCGCCTTCCTGCGCAATTTGAAGATCACAGTGATCGCCGCGGTCGTCGTGCCCACCGTGCTGTCTGCAACGATCGTGCTGCTGTACGCGCTGGGCATGAGCTTCAACATCATGACGCTGGGCGGCATGGCCGCGGCGGTGGGGCTGATCATCGACGATGCAATCGTGATGATCGAGCACATCGTGCGCCGGCTGCGCGGAGCGCCGGCCGAGCATCACGGCCGCGTGATGGACGCGGCGATGGAATTCATGCGCCCGCTGGCCGGATCGTCGGCGTCGACGATCGTGATCTTCCTGCCGTTGGCCTTCCTGACCGGCGTCACTGGCGCGTTCTTCAAGGCGCTGTCGCTGACGATGGCTGCAGGTCTAGTGATTTCGTTCCTCGTCACCTGGCTGGCTGTGCCCTTGCTGGCCGACCACTGGTTGAATGAGAAGGACGCGCAGCAGGAGGAAGGCGGGCGCATCACCCAATGGCTGCACCGTCGGTACGAGTGCCTGATGCAGCGCGTGTTGGCGCGGCCGGCCTGGGTGCTGCTGGGGGTGCTGCCACTGCTGGCGCTGGGCGCCTTTGCCTTCAACCAGGTCGGCTCGGGCTTCATGCCGGCGATGGACGAAGGCGGCTTCATCCTCGACTACCGCGCGCCGGCCGGCACCTCGCTGACCGAATCCGACCGGCTGCTGCGCCAGGTGGAGGCTATCGTCAAGGCCAACCCCTCGGTGCAGACCTATTCGCGTCGCACCGGCACCCAGCTCGGCGGCGGCGTCACCGAAGCCAATGAGGGCGATTTCTTCATCCGCCTGAAGCCGGGCCCACGCCCACCGATCGACGCCGTAATGGACGACATCCGCGGCCAGGTCGAGACCCGGGTGCCGGGGCTGAAGATCGAGCTTGCTCAGCTGATGGAGGACGTGATCGGCGATCTGACTTCGGTGCCGCAGCCGATCGAGATCAAATTGTTCTCGGACAACGCCGAGCAGCTACAGGCCACGGCGAACAAGGTGCAGGCGGCGATCGACAAGGTGCCCGGTGTCGTGGACACGCGCGACGGCATTACGCCGGCCGGCGACGCCCTGGTGATCCGGGTCGACCGCGTCAAGGCAGCACTGGAGGGCATGAACCCGGACAGCGTGACGCAGATCGTCGGCGGCGCCCTCGCGGGCGTGGTCACGACGCAAATGCAGAGCGGGGCCAAGCTGGTCGGCGTGCGCGTCTGGACGCCTGCCGACCAGCGCGCCATCGTTCCCGACGTCGGCCGGCTGCTGATCCGCGCGCCCGACGGCCACGCCTTCCCGCTCAAGCGTGTGGCGACGATCGAGCCGGTGAGCGGGCAGCCGCAGATCACGCGCGAGAACCTCAAGCGCATGGTGGCGGTGACCGGCCGCATCAGCGGCCGCTCGCTGGGACCGGTGATCGCCGACTTGCAGCAGGTCCTGCAGGAGCCTGGCCTGCTGCCCCAGGGCATGTACTTCGAACTCGGCGGCCTGTACCAGCAGCAGCAGATCGCATTCCACGGCCTTATGGCGGTGTTCGCGGCCGCCGTCGGGCTTGTGTTCCTGCTAATGCTGTTCCTCTACGAGAGCTTCCTGATGGCAATCGCGATCCTGACGATTCCGCTGATCGCCGTGTCGGCTGTGTTCGTCGGGCTCTGGACCGCAGGCATTGAGTTGAACATCTCGGCGATGATGGGCATGACGATGATCATAGGCATCGTCACCGAAGTCGCGATCTTCTACTTCTCGGAGTTCCGTGACCTGGCGGCGGAATGGCCGCTGCGCGAAGCCCTGATCGAGGCCGGCAAGAACCGCATGCGGCCGATCGCGATGACCACCTTCGCGGCCATCCTGACGCTGTTGCCGCTGGCCTTCGCCATCGGTCAGGGCTCGGCGATGCAGCAGCCCCTGGCCGTGGCCATCGTCTCCGGACTGATGGTGCAGCTGCCGCTGGTGTTGATCGTGATGCCGGCGCTGTTCACCGTACTGCACCGCAAGGCTGGGTTGGTCACATCGTGAGGTTGGCGCAAACACCTTACCTCGAACAGCGGCCCGGGCAATCTGCGCTGAGCCGCTACCGCCTCGAGCTGTTGTCGATACGCACCTAACATAGAACCGTCATCGCTCTTTCATCGACGGCCTGCATCGTGCGCGGTTGCCCCCGCAACCCCACGCCAAAGAGGCCACAACGTGAAGTCGAAGTACAAGCGGTCCGTTCTCTCCCTGCTGATCCTGAACATCTACGCCGCGACCGCCTGGTCGCAGCAGGCGCCAGACGCGCCGCCTGCCAAGCCCGCCGCCAATGCGAAGCAGGCGCAGCCGGCCGAGTCGGCGATGGACCAGGTCGTCATCAGCGCGCAGCGCACGCTCAATGCCCAGGCCCGGTTGGCGCAGAAGGAAGCGCCCAATCTCGTCAACCTGATGACCGTCGAGGAGATGCGCAAGCTGCCCGACGTCAACATCGCCGAGTCGGTGCGACGTGTGCCCGGCATCTCGCTGGAGACTGACACGGGCGAAGGCCGGTTCATCAACATCCGGGGCATCGACTCCGACCTGAACAGCACCACTTTCGGCGGCCTGCGCCTGCCACCCTCGAACAACGCGTCGCCGTTCGGCGGCGGCCGCGCCGTGGCCCTCGACGCGATCCCGACCGGTCTCGTGGGCGCGATCACGGTGACCAAGACCAACTTGCCAGAACAGGACGCGGAAGCGCTGGGCGGCACGATCGAGATCACCCCCAAGACCGCGCCGCGCAGCGGCAAGCCCTTTCTCGATGCGCGCATCGGTACCGGCTACGAGCCCCTGCGCGGCACCGGCATCGCCGACGTATCGGTCTCGGCGGGAGGCCGCTTCGGGCCTGGCACCAGCGCGCCGGGTCAGGCCGAGAGCTACTCCGACAAGCCCTTCTCGGTCGTGCTGACCGCCTCCTACTACGAGGACAAGCGCGGCATCGACGATGTCGAGCCTGCATTCATCGATTCGGCGCCCTATGACGCGCCCTCGCTGGCCTACGCCGGCTGGGACCAGCGCTACTACCAGTACCACCGGAAGCGGCATGGACTTGGCATCGACCTCGGATTCGACCCCGATGCAGACAACCACTACTACGTGCGGGCCTTCGATGCAGGCTATACCGAGACCGTGCTGCGCAACCGCCTCACCGTGACGCCCGACGGCAACCCGACCCTGGCCAACGGCATCTTCACCGACGGCCTGACCGCCAACGGCTTCGACAAGACGCTGCGCGACGAAAAGGAGCGCATCGACAACAAAGTGTTCGCCATCGGCGGCAAGAACCGCATCGGCGTCAACCTGCTGGACTACCGGCTGGGCTACACCCAGGGTTCCTACGACAAACTGTACGACTACAACTCTGACTTCAATTACACACCGGCCAGCGGCACCATCACCTACGACAACTCGGGCGATGGGCATACGCCGCGCTTCACGGTCATCGGCGCCGACTACCTGAATCCCGCCAACTACACGCTGGTGAAGTTCCAGAACTCGACCCAGAACATCAAGGACAGGGAAGCCTCGGCCACCGCGAACCTGAGCCTGCCCGTGGCCTGGGGCGGCTTCGATGTCGAGTCGCTGAAAGTCGGCGTGAGCGGACGCTGGCGCAAGCGCAACGCTGCTGGCCAGCCGTATTCCTACCCTGGCGTGCCGGCGATTTCGCTCACCAGCGCCTCGTCTGGCGGCAACGTCAACTTCTACAACGGGGCCTACGACAACGGCCCGGCGATGACCCCGGGTCTGCTGCAGAACACGCTGGCGAGCCTGCAGACGATCGGCCCCAATGATGCGATCAATGCCGCGCTGCAGACGCAGACCGACAAGGAAGATGTCATCGCCGGCTACGGCCAGTATCACCTGGACCGCGGTCCGCTGGGCGTGACCGCCGGGGCGCGGGTGGAATCGACGCACACCCGCTACTCGGCCTTCGGCAAGAGCGTGGATGCCAGCGGCAACGCGTACACCAGCCCGGTGGAGGCTGGCCGGACTTACACGAACTTCTTCCCGAGCGCCCAGGCCCGGTACGAGGTCGAACCCTCGCTGATCGCGCGCGCCGCCTATTCGTCGACGATCGCCCGCCCGGGCTTCAACCAGGTCACGCCCTCGCTGGTGGTCAATCCGGCCGCAAATACCGTGACCTCGGGCAACCCCGACCTCAAGCCGATCACGGCGAACTCGTTCGACCTGTCGCTCGAGAAGTACCTGCCGCAGGCAGGGATCCTGTCGCTTGGCCTGTTCGACAAGGAGTTCAAGAACTATATCGCGAACCGCCAGACCGACCAGACCTATCCGAACAACGGCCTGTTCGCCGGCTTCGTAGGCGTGGCCCACGTCACGACCTTCAGCAACATCGACAAGAGCTACGCGCGCGGGCTGGAGTTCAACTACGAGCAGAAGCTGCCATCGCTGCCCGATGCTCTGGCTGGCCTCGGCTTCGGTCTGAACTACACCTTCGTCGACTCCAACTTCGCAATCCGTCCGGGAGAGAAGTCCACGCTGCCCTCGACCTCCAAGAATACGGTCAACGCCTCGGTTTTCTACGAGAACCATGGCTGGAACCTCCGGCTCGGTGCCTACTACCTGTCGCGCAACCTCTGGGCGATTGGCGGCAGTGCCGGCACCGACGTGTTCTCCGAGCCGCGCCTGTCGGTGGACTTTGGCTCGTCATACGCGATCAGTCCCCAGGTTTCCGTCTATTTCAACGCGAAGAACCTGACGAACACGCCGCTGACCTTCGCCGAAGGCGAATCACAGCGGGTGATCCAGCGCGAGTTCTACCGCCAGACTTACCAGGCCGGCGTGAACCTCAGCTTCTGAGCAACAATCCCCCATGAACTTCAAGCACACGTTCGCTGCCCTCGGGATCCTGTCGGCATTGTCTTCGGCCTTCGGCGCGACGGAGCCCGTGTCCTATGCCGTGGCTCGGCATCTGGTACTCGGCCCGGCCACGCACTGGGACTACACGGCCATCGACCCCACTCACCGTCGCCTCTTCGTCACGCGCGGCGATCACGTCGATGTGCTCCAACTGCCGGCCGGAAGCCCCGTCGGTTCCATCGCCCACACCGACGGGGTCCATGGCGTGGCCTTCGCACCCGCGCTGGGTCTCGGGTTCACGAGCAACGGCAAGAGCAATTCGATCACTGTGTTCGACCTCGCCACGCTGCAACCACGCACCGAGATCGCGCTGACGGGCAACAAGCCCGACGCCATCCTGGTCGAACCTCGCTCGGGCAAGCTCTACGTCTTCGAAGGGGCCAGTGCCAGCGTCGAGGTGATCGACACGGCCACGCTGAAGGTCGTGGCCTCGATCAAGGCAAGCGGCGGACCGGAGTTCGCCGTCGCCGACGGGCGCGGCCGCGTCTTCTTCAACGACGAAGATCATGGCTCCATCGACGTCATCGACAGCGCCACCGACAAACTCGTCGCGGTCTGGCCGATGACCGGCTGCGAGGGTCCGACCGGCCTGGCCATCGACAGTCGCCACGATCGACTTTTTTCGGCCTGCCACAACGGCCGGCTGGTCGTCGTGAGTGCCGCCGACGGCCACAGCGTCGGCTCGTACCCGATCGGTGAGCATCCGGATGCGGTCGTGTTCGATCCGAAGACCGGATCGGTCCTGACCCCCTGCGGCGGCGGAACGGGCACGCTCAATGTCGCCCGCGAGATCACGCCCGAGCACTTCGTCGTGCAGCAGAATCTGGCGACCGCGCCGGGAGCAAGGACGATGGCCATGGACGAGGTCGACGGCAAGGTGTACTTGCCGACCGTGGTCGGCGGGGTTTTCGAGGTTGTTGTCGCCGCGCCTACGCGTTAGCGGCCACGGATCAGCCAGAAGTCGAGCGCCTGCAACCCGTTTTCGCATGACCGACTGCCGCGCATCACAGCGCTGCGCGGTACGCGGGCTCCTCCCGCATACCTGGACACGGCCTCGTCATCGACTGGCTTTCAGGAGTACCGCCAGTGTTGTGTAAAGACAAGCGCGTTTCCGCGGCGACCCTTGTCGTTGCAGCATGGCTCGGTGCCGCATCGACCGTGGTCGTTGCGCAGGAACCGGCGCCGTACCGCCATATCTTCGTGATCGTCGAGGAGAACAAGAGCTACAACCAGATCATCGGCGACGCGTCGATCGCGCCGACTATCAACCGCCTGGCCAAGACTTATGGCACCGCGACGCAGTTCTATGCCGAGGTGCATCCAAGCGAGGCCAACTACATCGCGATGCTGGGCGGGGATACCTTCGGCATCCACGACGACGATGCGTTCTATTGCAAACCGGGTCTGCGCGACGCTTGGTGCGAGAAGTCGGGACGGACAGGCTATGCGGATCACACGATCACTGCGCGCAGCCTCATGGATCAGCTCGCCGACCGGGGCCTGACCTGGAAGGGCTACATGGAGAGCATCCCGGCGCCGGGTTCGCGAGCGGTTCGCTGGCCGACCTTGGAGCATCCGGTCAAGGGCGTGCCGGCCGAGCTGTACGCGGTCAAGCACAACGGCTTCATGAACTTCAAGTCGGTCCAGGACGATCCGCAGCTCGCGCAGAAGATCGTTGGCTTCGACGTGCTCGATCAGGATCTGGCGAGCGGCAATATGCCGAACTACGCGCAGATCGTTCCCAACCAGTGCAACGAGATGCATGGCCGCGACGAGGGCCCTGACATCCCGGACGACTGCAGGAGCTCGAATTCCGAAGGTCTGATCAGGCGCGGCGACGCGATGGTCGCGCGGCTGGTCGACAAGATCATGCACTCGTCCATCTGGTCGAAGCCGGAGAACGTCGCGATCGTCATCACGTTCGACGAGAACGGCAAGGCCGAACGCAACAGTGGCCCGCAAGGCTGCTGTGGCTACGCTCCGAAGAGCGCCGCCAATTTTGGCGGCGGGCGCATTCCGACCGTCGTGATCACCAATCACGGTCCGCGCGGCGTCAGCGACGCCACGCCCTACAACCACTATTCGCTGCTGCGCACGACGGAGGCGCTTTTCGGGATCAATGAATACCTAGGCCATGCCGCTGACGAGAAGGCCGGGGTCGTGACGATGACCCCGTTGTTCGCAGTCTCGCCGCGCGAGCGATCGGCCGCAGCGGGGCATTGAGCTTTCGGTGCCTGTACGCGTGCAGCGGGCGTGCACCAGTGCGAAGCGCCCTCGTGGTGGACGGCGCCACAGCCGCGACGGACAGTTGAGCAAAGGTGCCGCGCAACCCCCGACGACAGCCGGGCTGGCACGAAGTGCCTGCAGGCAGAGCCGTCCCGCTTGGTCGCGGCTCAAGCGGCACGAGTGCCTCGCTCCCTACGAGGCGCTCCCCCAGCCGGTTACGGTGGGGTCTCCTGATCCTGGATGGACTCCGGAAAGCTGCTCGATGCCCGCATGACCCCCGGCGCCTACAACGCCGCAGGCGTTGTTCCAGAAGCCGGTCTTCCAGCAGAACCTCCTCAGGTGCTTCGCATATTCCTGGCGAATGGAGCCAGAGCTGACGGCCTTCAGGTTGCCAACGAAACGCGCCAAGTTCATTGACGGATGAGCCCCGACCGGCAGGTGCACATGATCGGCCTGCCCGCCGAACGCCACCAGCCTGCAGCGCCACGACTTGCTCACGTCCGCGAAGATGCGTTGCAGCCTCTGCAGCATCTCTGAGCTGATGGCGCACACAGGGTGTGCTCCGTCGACGTGGGCATCAACACCGCGGCGACCGCGGCCATCGTCGATTCAACCTAAGTTCGGCAGTTGAACCTGCGCCTTGGCCGTTTTCTTCAACGCTGGCAA